>URGP01000001.1 GCA_900547395.1 uncultured Opitutales bacterium
CTTTCAAAAATAGCGAGTTCTTTTGATGCTTCGGTTTAAAATGCCTTATCTTCATATATATTGCCCCATCGTGATTTCACATAAAACCATGTCCAAAACGCAATAAACTTATTATATTTTTGTTCCCCCGTTATCAAGTATTTTTAATCGATATCTTTTGGACAAATTGAAAAATCAAAAATTTTATTTTTAAATTTCGAGATTTTCAGATTTTAATACTTCGACAAAAAAATGCAGTTTCTTTGAAACTTTCAACGCCTGCGCAAATCAATTCCATAAAATCATAAAAACTGCATTCTAAAAAAAATGCGCGCCTTTGACGCGCGCATTTTTCAAAACCAAACAAACTTATTCCTCTTCTTCCTCTTCACCTTCTCCTTCGGGAGTTTTTATTTCAACAATTTCATCTTTTGCAAGTTTTGCATATTCAGTGTCGGAATAAAGTAAGGCAATCTGCTCGAAAATTTCATTCGACGCCGTAAAGTTTTCATTTGCCTTGTACAACTTCGCGATTTTATAAAGAATAATCGGCATCCAGTCATAAGTAATATCCCCATAAACAATGCCTTCCGCGTAGGAATCAACCGCGTCGTCCGCCTTCTTCGCCTTTTCAAGGAGCATTCCGTCAACAAGGCATTTCAAAGAGTAAGCCCTTTCGGTTTTCGGCATATTCTTCAAGTTGTCAACAAACAAACGGGCGGTAATGTCGCTGTTGTTCAAAACGTCGCAATACGCCATCCACATTGTTGCCTCGTTTTTGTTTTTATTGCCGGGAGTTGATTGAAGCTTGGTGTACCATCTGACAGCGTCGCCAATTCTTCCGATTTTGCGGAATTTATGGGCAATATCCATGATGCTGTCAAGATTGTCAATGTTTGCGCCGCCGAAATTCAAGCGTTCAAGCACGCTGTTTGCCTCTTCATAACGCTTTGCGTCTATCATCAAGTTTACATATTCAACCGCGGCAAGACCGACATTGTATGTTGATTTTGAAAGCGGCAAGGATTCCATGAGGCTCTTTGCCTCAATGTACCTGTTTGCCCTGAGCAGAGATTCCACGAACATTGGCAGGTTTTCCTGGACATTCGTTATTTTTTCGGGAACATCCATAATTACAACGGCAGGATAAACAACGCTTCTGCCCGCAGATACCGCTTCTTCCCACTTGCCGCGCATATACGCGGAACGCAAACGCTTCAAGTCGTCAGTTACGCGGTACTTGAACTTCACGCCTTCTTTGTTCATCGGCACAAAAACAGAACCCGGTGTGCCGTCAGTGAAAGACAGTTTGAAATTGATTGCGCCGTCAACCATTACAAGCTCTTCAAAATTCATGTTTGAAGTTTTCGCGCTCTTGTTTTTTTGGTCTTCAACGAACACTATGGGCAACTTGTTTTTTTCGTATTCCGAAATTCTGCTTCTATCGCCGTCGTCCTTCTGCGCGAAAGCCGCGCCTGACACAAGAAGCAATGTTGCCGCCAAAATTGTCGATTTCTTTATATTCATAATTTTAAAGGGGTAAATGATTTTACTTTATCGAGCTTCGATAGTCTTCTATTTCTTTATAGAACTTGGAATCCTTGTTTGTCGGATCCTCAAGGAAAGGATCGAGGAACTCCTTTGCAGATTCGACTTCGCCCATGCTCATTGCAAGCTTTGCGCCAAGAAGAGTAGCCTCGCCCGCCAAATCAAGACAGCTTGCAAAACCCGCGGCGCAATTTGTGTAGTATGCCAAAGCCTGCTTGCGGTTATTTTGCTCCTCTTCAAGCTTGCCAAGCTTTAAAAGAGCTTCGGCATGCGCGGGACCTCGCCAAGCGGGAGTGCGCAAAATGTCGTTAAACTTGTTTCTCGCCTCGTCAATCTTGCCCATTTTTTGGAACATTTCGCCCTGCCTTATCGCGGCGTAAGTAGCCTTTTCGTCAAGCGGGAATTCTTCTTCAACTTTCTTGAATAGCGAATTTGCGACTTCGTAGTTGCTGTTGCGCGCTTCAAGCTCCGCCAAGGCAATCAACGCCTCCAAGCGGTAGTCGGAATCCGAATCGACAACATATTGCAACGCGCTTCTTGCAGAATCCAAGCTGTATTTTTCGTTGCACTTGCCCATCCAGATTACGACTTTGAACGGCATTCCCTTAAAGTCTTCTTCGCTGAACATCTGCGGACGTTCTTTAAGCTTGCCGATTTCGTCAAGCGCCATTTCCATTCTGTGCTGCAAGACCTTGTCGCCCTTGGACTTGGCTTCGTTAAGCAAAGAGTTGAAGAAGTTTTCGGGAGTGATTTTAGGGAATTTCGCCTGCTGGGACTTGTAGAGATTTAAAAGCTCCACAATCGGCTTGTTTTCAACCAAAACTTCCTTGTCGAATTCCGCTTTCTTTTCGCCCATCTTGATTTTGAATTTTGCGTAAACGAGCGGATTTACATCGGGGAATTTCAGAGTGTACTGGTAGCGTTTTGCGGGGTCGTTTACAAACATTTCAAAGAACTTGCGGTCTGAAACGAGCTTCTGCAAAAAGTCTGTTGTCGCGTCGAGCTGAATTTTCGCGTCCGAATAGAATTGCGGATAGGATGAAATGATTTTGTCGATGGAGTCGTTTTTCGAGTCTCCGCCAAACTTTTTCAAAGAATCCATATAACCCGACACCGCGTCTGCCGACCTGCCCTGCTTAAACAAAGGCTGGGCAAGCAGGTAATAAGCCATGGGCAAATTGCCTTCGGGATACTCTTTCAAGTAGCGAATCAAAACTTCCGACTGCTTGTCGAATTTTTCCGCCGCTTCAAGCATTCCCGCGCATTGGAAGAACGCCGCGTCTATTGTCTTTTGGCTTACGTCGGCGCAGTCGGGAACTTTCATGTATTCCTCATAAGACTTTTCGTAATCCTGCTCCATAAAGGCGATATCGCCCAAGAACAGGCGCGCTTCGCCTATCAGCTTGCTGCCGGAAGCCTCAAAGTTTTCGATAAATTCATTAAAGTATTTCGCCGCATCCGAAATCTGCCCGTCGCCGAAAATCGCGATTGCCCTGCGGAACGTTGCGTCTTCGATGTAAATGCTGTCGGGATGGTTTTCAACGAGCTTGCTTGCAAGCTTGAAAGCGTCGGAATATTCAAACTTGGTGAGATACGAAAGCATCTGCCAGTAAAGCGCGCCGTCAACGGGAGTGGCGTCGGGATTTTTTTCGATAAATTCCGACATGTACTTGCGGAGAGCGGTATGTTCGCCACTGTTCAGCCATTCCCTGCCCATAAGGAACATATATTCCCCCGAAGCATCGCCATCGGGTTCGTTTTTCAAGGATTCCTTTGCGATTGTGAAGAATTTTTCACGCTTTTCGACATCGGTTTTGCCCTTGTCCAAAAGGAAAAGAGCATACTGCAAGTTGATGTCTTTCAAATACTTGCCATCAAATTTGCTATCTGCGCACTTTTCGCGGTATTCATTGCCCAAAGCGTCGATTTGGCTTTCCTTGCCGATTTGGCGGGCGCAAACGAAAGCGGCGAAAAAATAGTCCTCAATCATTTTGTCGTCGGGATAGGCGTCAATCAGCTGGCGGTACGCCCAAAAAGATTCGTAATTGCGCTTTGTGAGGAAGAAGTTGCGCGCCTTTCTCGCCAAGAACTGGGAACGATAGTCGGGAATAGAAGAAATCCCCTTTATGTTTGCCTCGGCATACTTCTGCTTGATTTCAAGGGCAGGTATATCGGGATGCTTGCTGTTCATGTTCTTCAAGGAAGCGATTTTGCGGTCAATCTTATCCTTGTAATCGTTAAAATATTCCAAAATCTGGTCTTTGGTAAGAACAAACGTATAGCACAATGCCGCCAAGGCGTATTTTTCTTCGCCCACGAGCTTGTCGCCCGCAGTCATGAAATCGACGGACAAAGCCAAGTCGTACCTCGCGGGAACCTTGTTTGTCAGCATTGAAAAATAATTTTTCGCCTCCTCAAATTTTTCCTGCGCCAAATAGCCCCTGATTAAGGCAACCGCGGCATAAGTTTTGTCTTCCTTGTTGGCAAATGGCGAAGAATACATCTTCTTAAACCATTCTTCGCCCTTTTCCCAGTCTTTCATGTTGTAATAAGACTGCGCAATGCGCTTCAATATGGCGTAGCGTTCGGAATTGTTCAGCTTTTCGACATACGGAGACTGCAATTTCATGCCCCAGGTTTCGGCTTCTTCGCTGAACTTTCCCAAACCACGCAGACAGTTCGCTTTAAGCTCTATCGCGGTTGCCGCGCGCTCGCCGCCCGGAAATTCTTTCAAAAGCTTGTCAAAGTAAGGAATTGCGCTTTCAAGATAGGTTGCGCTCGTCATTCCCTGATATTCCTGGATATAAGAATAGCCCAAAAAGAAATAAAAGTCTTGCAACAATGATTTGTCGTCCATTTCTGAAAAACGCCTGACCAATTCTTCCAAAATCGGGCGGGCCATCAAAAATTGCTGGTCTTCTATAAATTTGTTGGCCTCGTCGCGCAACTCGCTAACGCCCTTTTCCGAAAGGGACTGCGCCTGAATGGCAAAAGGCGACATTGAAATGGCGGCAAATGCGGAAACCATCAATAATTTATTCAACTTTGCGTGCATGTTCGTGATTGTTTTTATTTTATTTTTGAAAATGGGCGTGGCAAAAACAAAGAATTTCAATGCCTTTGCAAAAAAGATTGTTTTATAAAAGCAATTACGACCCAAACAAAGCAAAACTTCATTTGTGCAATAACAGCTTTCTAACTTTTTGATAAAATTAACACAAAAAACAGACGCTTTCCAAGCTTTTTTTTAAATATTTTGAAACTTTTTTGATTGAAGTAAGAAAGCATTTGGCTATGATTAAAACTTTTCAAATAATAATTATGAGCAATAAAATCGAATCAGAAAAAGCCCCGAAAGCAAAAATGAGGGGATCGGACATCATTGTTAAATCTCTTGAAAAGCAAGGGGTCGAAGTGGTGTTTGCCTACCCCGGAGGTCAGTCGATAGACTTGCATGACGCCTTTTCAAAATCAAAGAAAATAAGAACAATTCTCCCGCGCCACGAGCAAAGCTGCGGGTTCATGGCGCAAGGCTACGCCAGAACAACAGGCAAAGTGGGCGTGTGCATGACAACATCGGGGCCCGGTGCAACAAACGTCCTGACCGCAATCGCCGATGCCTATATGGACTCCGTTCCCATGGTCATTTTGACAGGGCAGGTTTTTCAGACTTTCATCGGCAAGTCCGCGTTTCAAGAAACGGATGTTTTCGGAATGACTTTGCCCATTGTAAAGCACAGCTATCTGGTTTTAGACCCCAACGACTTGACAAGAATAATAAAGGAAGCGTTCATTGTCGCATCAACGGGTCGTCCTGGGCCGGTATTGATTGACATACCAAAAGACGTCCAGCTTGCGCAAGTAGAACCCGATTTTGACGTTGAAGCAGACTTGCCGGGGCTGAAAAAAGTTCCCGAAACCAACGAAGATGAAATCGACGCGCTCGTTTCCATGATTGAAAATTCAAAACAGCCCGTAATCTACGCGGGCGGAGGTGTTGTCTCGGCGGGAGCGGCGGAGCTTTTAAACGAATTTTCGGAAATAACGGGCATACCCGTGGCGGCGACGCTCATGGGCTTGGGTTGCGCCAATCCGCTCGAAAACAAAAACCTCTACTGGTTCGGTATGCACGGAACATACGCGGGCAATTCCGCCGTTTGCAACTCCGACCTTTTGATAACGATAGGCGCGAGGTTTGACGACCGCATCACGGGCGTCGTTTCCAAATTCGCAACAGGCGCGAAAATCGTTCATATCGACATCGACCCCGCAGAACACGGTAAGAATGTGAACGTTGCGCTCGGCATAAATTCGGACGCTAAAAACGCGCTTGAACTCCTTGTCAAAAAAGCGAAGGACAAATCTTTCAAAAAGCCGGACTTGCAAGACTGGATTTGCCAAATCATACGTTGGAAATCGGAGCATCCCTACCCGTTCGCAACTCCGGAACGCGAAAAATTCATAACGGGGCCCGCGGCAATCAAGGCTCTCTACGAAGTCGCAAAAGACAGAGAGCCTATTATCACGACGGGCGTCGGACAGCACCAAATGTGGACTCCCCAGCAATATATATTTACGAAGCCGCGCCAGTTCATAAGCTCCCTCGGCGCTGGCACGATGGGCTTTGGACTGCCGTCCGCGCTCGGCGTAAAAGTCGCCAACCCAGAACGGGAAGTCATCGACATCGACGGCGACGGCTCTTTCCAAATGAACATTCAGGAAATGGCAACTGCGGTGATGGAAAAAATCCCCGTAAAAGTAATGATGCTAAACAACCAATTCCTCGGAATGGTCATGCAGTGGCAGGATATGTTCTACGGCGGCAACCACGCCAACACAAACCTTTCCATAAATCCGCAAAATATCGCCGGTCCCGCAAATCCGAACGATATTTACCCGAACTACATAAAGATTGCGGAAGGCTACGGCTGGAAAGCCCGCAGGGTAGTAAACAAAGACGAATTAAAAGACGCCCTGCTTGAAATGCTCGACTCAAAGGAACCCTATCTGCTTGAAGTCGTCATTCCGCACGATGAACACGTTTTGCCGTTCATTCCGCCGGGCAAATCAGCCCACGACATAATAGTTGACTGCGTGACCTGCGGCAAATGCCCGCGCGCATACGACCCGAAATCAACAATCAAACCATTCGCACAAAAATGACAACATACGCAATTCTAAAAACAAGGCACGGCGACATCAAAATAAAGCTCTTTAATAATGATGCGCCCAAAACTTGCGAAAACTTCATAACACACATAAAAAACGGCTACTACGACGGGCTGATTTTCCACCGCGTAATACGCGAATTTATGATTCAAGGCGGCGACCCGACCGGAACGGGGCGCGGCGGAGAATCAATTTGGGGCAAGCCGTTCAAGGACGAATTTTCGCCAACTCTCAAATTCGACCGCAAAGGCTTGCTCGCCATGGCAAACGCAGGTCCCAACACAAACGGAAGCCAGTTTTTCATAACCACGGTTGAAACCCCGTGGCTTAACAACCACCATACGATTTTCGGCGAAGTCGTCGAAGGATATGACGCTGTCGAAAAAATAGAAAACTGCCGAACGGGCTTTATGGATAAGCCGACCGAAGACCAAAAAATCATAAAGGCAGAAATTTTGGAAGAAGAATAAAATTGAAAATCCCGATTTATTTCGGGATTTTTTTGTCCGCTTCGAAAAAAAACGCGAAACTTAAAAAAATAAATAATGGACAAGCTTTTTAACGCGGCATTCGATAGGCTTTCAATATTCGATGGTAATGCCGCCCTTATAAACGAGAAATCCCTCAACCGGCTAAACCGTGAATTGAAGGGCAATGAACAGAAATTGAAGATACTAATCTTTTTTATATTTACTTAGAAGACGTCTATGATGATGTGAAGATGGAATGCTTAAAAATTTATTTAACAACCAATAAAGAAAGAATACGACAAAAAAAAATCACATAGGAGATAATGGTAGATAACAACGTAGGTTCAGCATCCATATTTTTCTATGATTTAATTATCGCTCAAAAATTTATAAAATATATTTTCATTTTAATATGCTAAGGTTGATATTTGGAATTTTTCCTCTTCTGTTACATCGGGACTTTCAATCCGCTCAATAGTATAATCTTTCGTTTTTAAAACCTTTTCTGCAATATAGCGCAATGTTCTTTCAGAGGCAGTGTCTTGCATTTTATTTTCCGCCAATATATAACGCCGACCTATTATTTCAGATTCTTCTGTATTCTTATTCGCAATTTCCTCGTATTTTCTTACAAGATATAACATGCCATCAGATATTTCAGAAATACCTTCATTGCGCCATTCTTCTAAATCAGTTGGTAAAACGATATTTTCTCCATTGATTCTTGCCTTTATCATAAATTGCTTCCTTGTAATTGGTTTAAAACAAATTCAAAACATTTTGTGTTTTATCAAAAAAAGCACCTGATTTTTTGCAAATAAAATTCAACCTTCCGCCCACCGAATAAATACAACTGCTCCGCAATGGTATTCAGAGTGTGGATTTAAAATTTTCATTGTTGCGTTTCGGATGGATACCATAGAATTTCAAATTATGACAATTTAAGTTTTGCCATAACTGTCTCAAAGTAAATCCCAAAATCGCGTCTGAATTTTTTGACGCACCAAAGACTTTACAGCCGCGTTAAAAGCAAACAAAAAAACCGCAATTTCTTGCGGTTTAAAAAAAATGCCTGAAAAATGCTAATTTCGTTTTGTTATCGTAACGAGAACTCTCACTACCCTCTTTTCCTTGCCCTTAAATTTAGCGCGTATTTGATTATAGTCGTCATGAGCGTTCAATGGATTTGCAAGCTCTTTTGCGCGAGCTTCCTCTTCGTCAACGGAAGCTTCCGCCTTGCCTGAATCAGAAAAAATCGAGGTTTTGCTCTTGGCTTCGTCGAGAGAGCCGAAAGTTTTTTCGGGGCGGGCTATTTGGAAACAGTATTGCTTGCCAAGCTCCGCCGTGACATTTGTTTTCTTCGGCATTTCGATATATTCTATATCGAGGGAATTGTTCATCAAATTGTTGTTGTTTGTGCCTTCGCCTTCCATCCATCCCAAAATGCGCGATATTGCGTATTCAAAATCGAAAGTCACAGCGTTGTCGGAGGCTTTTTTTATTTCGATTGCGCAGAAAGTGCCATAGGGATAAGTTCCATCGGCAATGACGGGAGTTTCAATCAGTTTTTGGTATCTTTCTTTTATTTCCTCGTCGATTTCAGAAACCATTTCTTTCAAGACGCTGCGCGTGCGCTTTGCCTTGTCGTAGGAAGCCTTAAACGCGTCGTATTTTGCTTTTGCCTTCTGGTACGCCTCCTGATGCTTGTAGTTTTCAAGGCTTGCAGAAGACGCGTCGGCTTGGGCGGCGGACGACTGTTTCTTGCGCGGTGTTTTTGACTGCGCGGAGTTCTTGTCTTTTTTGCCGTTTTGAGCCACGGATAAAGCATAAGACTTTCCCGCCCTTGACATCATTCTTTCACGCTTTTCGAGTTCGCGCTCAAGCTTTTCAAGCTCGTTGTCAAGCTTCTCCCAGTCTTTCAATGAAAGCTCCTCTTTCATTTCAAGAGTGAGCTTTTCCCTGATTTCGCGCTCCAAAATTTTTACGGGCTTAATACCCTCTCCGCCGAAGCCTACCGCGCGGATTGAGCCTTCAAAACCCTTCATCTGCGGACTGCCGGCTTCCATTATGAAAGACGCCACGGGAAAGGTTGTCTTGTCGGCAAGAGTTTTAACCTTGACCTCGTAAGTCTGCGCGTTTGCACACAAAAGCGTTGCAAAGAAAATCGCAAATGAATAAAAAGAAATTCCCCTCATATAAAAAGCTTTTCAAGTTAAGAATAAAAAACCCGCATGCGAAGAAAAATCCCGCACACGGGTCAACCAAAAATTCGGGCACAAAATCCGCACTAAAAAAGCGTGGATGTTAGCAAGCCCATGTGCGCTTTTTATGGCGATTGGATTTTGAGCGCTTGCTGCGCTTGTGCTTATTCATCTTCAGTCTGCGTTTTTTCTTAAGGTTTCCCATATCGTTTAATAGATTTTCGTTGTTTTTAAAGCTATGAAATAATCCACTTTTTTTGATGCTTGTAAAGCTTTTTTTTAATCTCTTTTTTGCGGAATGATTTTTACAGTGTAGCCCGTCCTGCCTTTCAAAAATTCCGACGCCGCTTTTTTGACATCGTCCAAAGAAACGTCCGAATATCCACTCTCAAAAGTGGCGGCAGTTTCGCGCCTCAGCTTGTCGGACTGGAAAAGAGGCATCGCCCTGTCAGCCCAGTATGAATTGGTGCGGCGCGTTTTTTCTATCTGCTTCAAAACAGGAAGCTTCGCCCTTTCAAATTCGTCTTCCGTTATGTTTTCCGAAACGTCTTTTGCGGACTTTTCCATCAGAGAGACAACGTCGCCGTTGTATTCGGGAGCCACGTCGGTTTCGGCGAACAAAAGCCCGCTGTCAAAACCCTGCTTTGAGAGATTGTAAGCAAAGGGGCTGTAAACCTTGCCTTCCTTTTCCCTCACGTTTTTGCGGATTGAATCGTTTAAGACCGCCCCCAAAATCGTGGCAGCCCTCATCTTCTTCAAATCGCCCCTGCCGCAGGTTCTCCAAATTTTTATTGCGGTTGAACGCGCATCTTTTACGCTTGCAACTTCAAAAGTTTTTTCGTTCTCATCGGTGAATTTCAAATTCCTGAAAGCCGAATAGTCGGGGCGGGACTGCGCCCTTTCAGGCATGGAGCCGAAGTAGTCGGAAAGCCAGCCTGCCGCGCTTTTCTCGTCGAAATCTCCCGCGATTGAAACTTCCATGTACGAATTTTTCAAAATCGGCAACAGCCATTCTTTAATTTCGCGCATAGAAATACTTTGCATTTCCTCCTTGCTTGGAAACTTAAACATATGGTTTTGCGCGTAAAGCCAGTCTTCGAGCTTCAACGCCTCAACGGCGTCGGGATTGGTTTCAAGCATACGATAAGTTTCGTCGATTTTCTTTTTTATAACGTTTAAGGCATCGTCCGAAAAAGCGGGCGCATTTATGTAAGTCGCGACAAGGGCGAGAGCCTCGCGCAAATGCTTTGTGTTCGTGCGGCATTTCAGCATGAAACAGTCGTCTTCCGCCACCAACACAATGTTTATGTTCTTGTCGGATTTCGCGACATTTATAAGGTCGTAGCTTTGATACTTTGTCCCGCCCAAAATTAAGGCGTTCAAGGCGTACAGAAGCTTGGGATTTTCTTTCGGGATGTCGTATCGACCTGCACCGAAAGCCACGTTTATGACAACTTCGTCCTTAGTGAAGTCCGTAACCTTCAAATTCGCCCTGACCCCGTTTTTAAACGCAATTTCCTTTATTCCCAAAATATCGTTTTTTTCCGAAACGATTTCGCCTTTTTTGCCGAAGTTGTCAAACACAAGCTCCGCGCCGGAAAGCGGAGAATAAAAGTTGTTTTCTTTTTTTAAAGAAGACAAAAATGCGTCGAAATCCCGAGGCAAAAACGATTTTTCCGCATCGCTTGCGCGGACGAAAAGAACGCTTCTTTTGCGAAAGCTTTCAAAAAGTTTTTCTGCCTTTTGAGCGTCAAAATCTTTCAGCGCGAATTTTGCGATTTCAAAGTCGAGTTCGGGGGAAGTCGGGATTTCACCGTCCGAAAAGGCCGACACAAGCTTGTTTGAAACAGAAGCAGAGTTCTTCGTCCCCATGGACTTTGCCGCGCTTTCAAGAGTGTTTAATATGTCCGACTTTGCCTTTTGAATTTCCCAATCGCCGAAGCCGTTTTTAACTGCGCCTTCATACATGTTCAAAACTTCCGCGAGAGCGTCCCCTGATTTTCCGACATTCGCGGAAGCCTCTATCGAAAACATGTCGCGGTAGTTTTCAAAGTCCGAAAAATAGGCGTAAGCCGAAATAAACTTGGCATTGCTCGACGATTTTTTTGAATTGAAGCGCAAGTCCATGGCACAGCTTATCGCCGCCATTTGAATGTCTAAGACGCGCTTTTCAAGGCAGTCGTCTTTATGCAAGGGCTTTGCGACCAAATAGACGCCCGCACCCGACTCGTTTAAGTCGGCGTCAGCAAAAACGCTGTAAACGTCGGCATTTTCGGCGTCGGGGAAATTCGGGAGGCTCGAAGCGGCGTTTTCGTCTGCTTTCAAATTTTCAAAATACTTTTTGGCCTCCGCCATGACTGCGTTTTCGTCAATGTCGCCCACAACCACGAGAGTCATGTTTTCGGGTCTGTAATTCGACTTGTAAAAATCCAAAAAAGTTTCGCGGTTTGCGTTTTTTATGACTTCGTCCAAACCTATCGGCATTCTGTTTTCAAACGGAGTGCCTTTAAAAATATGCGAAAAGAAATCGACAAAACTGCGGTAGCGCGCGTTGTCGCGGGCTTTTTTCTCCGCGATGATGACTCCCCTTTCGCGCTCGATTTCATCTTCCGGAAAAAGCATTCCGCCCGCATAGTCGCTCAAAAGCTTCAAGCCGTCGTCTATCATTTTTTGGGTATTGTCGGGCATGTCTATTTTATAGACAGTTTCGTTGAACGACGTGTGGGCGTTGGTGTCCGCGCCGAACGCCATTCCAAGCCGCTGGAAATATTCCACCATGTCGCCTTTCGGGAAATGCTTAGTGCCGTTAAACGCCATATGCTCTGTAAAGTGCGCGATGCCCTCCTGCCCGCTCTTTTCCGTTGAAGAGCCGCGCCTTAGCAAAAGGCGCATCGAGACCCTCTTGGGGGGCTCGGCATTCTTCATCACCGCAATCTCAAACCCGTTCGGTAAAACCCTGCGGACAATGCGCGAATCCATCTTGATTTCAGGCGCGCCGCCATTTTTTTTAACTTCGCTCATATTACTTTCAGCCAATGTAAAATTTGAAAAACAAAGAGATAAGACTATCCCGATTTTTAGAAAGAAAAAATTTTTTGAAGCACTCATAACTTAAACTTTTTTATAAACCCAAAAAATACATTCATCGGAAAATTCTCTCACACATTGAGGCTCGCAGGCGATTTCTGAACGTTTTTTTGAAAATATTTTTTGGAAACCGCAGGAAGACATGTCCTCTTCGACTTCGGCACAAGTCGGCGAATGTATGAAAAGCTCGCCATGTTCGCTCTCGTAACAAATGTCGCCAAACTCGTCGAGTTTTAAATGGCGCGTGCCGTCCTTCCATTTTTCGCGCTCATGTTCCCAGTACTTGGCGTTGCGCGGAGCTTCCCTGTCGTGTGTCGTAAATGCGAAAAACGATTCTTTTTTCAAGACCCTGAAAATTTCCGACATCGCAACGCGCCTGCGCCCGCGCTTCGGTATTTGCATCAGCCCGTTAAACCCGAAAATCGCCCCGTTAAAAGATGAACTTTCAAACGAAAGCGAAGTGGCATCTTCAACGCGGTAATCCACGGCATAGCCGAAATCTTCGGAAATCGCTTTCGCGACAGAAATCATGTTTTCCGAAAAATCAGTCGAGACAATGTTTTTGTAGCCAAGCGCATACATGTTGTGGGCTATCCGCCCCGCGCCGCAGCCAAGCTCCAAAAGCCTGTCGCCCGTCTTAAAAAACCGCCCAAACACAATCTTCTCCGACTCCCACAGCCCGACATTCAAAACCGCGCGGGCATAGTCGCAAACAACGCCGTCTTGGGAGAAATAGTCTTTAATGTGCCGCGAATCCATTTTGCGAAAAAGCAGGCTACATTTTCGGGAAGTTGCGCATCATCTTCCTCGCGCCGTCGCCCTTCATCATCTTCATGATTTTGCGCATCTGCTCGAACTGCTTTATGAGCGTATTTACATCCCTGACCTCGGTACCCGAACCCTTGGCTATCCTAAGCCTTCTGCGCGCGTTTAAGATGTTCGGATTTTGCCTTTCCTGCGGAGTCATTGAAAGGATTATTGCTTCCGTCTGCTTCATCTTCTTTTCCTCGCGCTCGCCGATTTGCACCCCGCTAAGCCCGGGAATCATCTTTAAAAGAGAGCCCATAGAACCGAGCTTTTTAATCTGGCGCATTTGCGACAAAAAATCTTCGAGGTCAAACTCCGCCTTGCGGAGCTTTTCAGCCATGCGCATCGCCTCTTTTTCATCGACGACTTCCTGCGCCTTTTCGACAAGGCTTACGACGTCGCCCATGCCCAAAATTCTCTGCGCCATTCTGTCGGGATGAAAAACGTCCAAGTCGTCAAGCTTTTCTCCAACGCCCGCAAACTTAATCGGCGCGCCCGAAACCGTCTTTATGGAAAGAGCCGCGCCGCCGCGCGCATCGCCGTCAAGCTTGGTAAGCACAACACCCGTGATGCTGACCGCCTCGTTAAAATGCTTTGCGACGTTTACAGCCTCCTGCCCCAAAGCGGAGTCCGCAACCAAAAAGACTTCCGCGGGGTTTACCAAATCTTTGATGTCGATAATTTCCTTGATCAGCCCCTCGTCAATTTGAAGCCTGCCCGCAGTGTCGAAAATAACCGCGTCATAGCCATCTTCGGAAGCCTGACGCTCAAAACGCTTTGCTATTTTCACCGCGCTGTTTTCACCGCGGTCTGAATAAACCTTGACATCAATCTGTTTGCCAAGAGCCTCCAACTGGTCAATCGCGGCAGGGCGATAAACGTCGCACGCAACCAAACACGGATTCATTCCGCGCTTTTTAAGAAGCTTGGCAAGCTTTGCGGAAGTCGTGGTCTTGCCGCTGCCGTGCAAGCCGACCATCAGAATTTTAAGCGGGCGGATTGGCGAAAGCTCCGTGACTCCGCCGCCCAAAAGATTTACAAGCTCGTCGTGTATGATTTTTACAAGCTGCTGCCCCGGAGTCACCGACTGCAAAACTTCCTTGCCGACGCTTTCAGCCTTCACCCTTTCAATAAATTCCCTGACAACCTTGAAGTGGACGTCCGCGCCCAACAAAGCCTGGCGCACTTCCGCCAATGCTTCCGCCATGTTTTCTTCGCTCAGCTTGCCCACTCCGCGCAAATTGCGCAATGCCTTCGTAAGTCTTTCAGTCAAATTCTCCAACATAATTAAAATACAAAATGCCCCAAACAACGAACATCTGCAATAATATTTTGCTTTTTCCGAAAAAAATAAAAATCAGCACATTTTTTTAAAAAATAAAAATATCGAAAACTTGCTAATATAAAGCAATTTCAAAAAAAACATAAGAAATGGTGAATTTTTTTTGGAAAAAAAGCTTGCAAACATAAAAGAAAAAGGTACTGTTGATTTTCATATTTTTGTTAAGCCCGGCTAGCTCAATCGGTAGAGCAGTTGACTCTTAATCAATTGGTTCGGGGTTCGAGTCCCCGGCCGGGTATTGACAAAAAAACGGAGCGCAAGTTTTCTTGTTCTCCGTTTTTTTTATGCATGCAAAAAATCTCTCTGCAAAGTTATCAAGAATTTTCACATAAGCTCTTTAAGGGAGGATTTTGCATAGGTTTTTTTCATTTCGCGAATTGCAAGGTCTTTGACGACAAGTCCATTGCCTTGCAAGCATATTAAAACATTGTCTTTGCCAAACGGCATATGCAAAGATATAACCCTCTTATTGTCGTGGAAAATTTCAAGAGAGCATCTGTCCGCAAAAATTTTCACGTTCATGTTGTCGCCGACTTTCTCGTCCATTTGGAATTTACGATTTTCCCAATGCAGGTTTCTTGTAGCCACAGGGCGTTCTTCCTTTGGCAGAGCCGTTATGCTGTAAGCGTTCTCATGCTTTGAAAATTCAACAACCGCAGCCCCTATTTGGAATTTGAAGCCGTCCGCATTTCTTACGTTTAAATCGGCCTCGACCATGACAGAGCTTGGAAACATTCCAAAGCTGTTGGGTTCGTCGCATTTTATGTTTTTTAATCTCTTTTCTTTCTTATAGATTTTCTCGACTTCCCGTGAAAGCGAGGCATATATCGCGTATTTGCCCGATTTCTCAACGAGGCGCAAGTCCATGGGCAAGCTCATTATCTGCGAAAAACACATGCCCGTTTTCCCGAAATCCTCCGCGCTTGCGTTTATCCAAGAAATATTTATAACCCTTCCGTTCGGAGCATTGTTGAAGACCTGCCCTGCATACGCGTTGCCTACCACGAATTTGGCGCATCTTTCATCTCCAAGTCTTGTAAATTTTTCGCCGTCAAAATCGCCTACAACACATTCGCCGCGCGCATCGAAAATCAAATATTTTTTATTTTTCGGATTTCCGTTCACGGGCATTGATATAATATACGGGCATTCGTAGAAGTCGTCAAGCTCCTGCCCCCTTTGCCAAGTTTTCAAATCTTTTGAAAAATAAAATACGAATTTTTTTGCGCCGACCGCATTCTCATCAGGCTTTACCACTTCATAACGCAAAACGACCCATCTTTTTGTTGGCTCATGGTAAAAAATACAGGGATCGCGCCCGTGAACGGTCGAAATTGGGTTCGGCAAGGTTGTAATATTTTGGCTGTCGGAAGTGTATGCAACATAATCACCCTTCCCAATCAGAGTGTACGCCAAAATAATCCCGCCGTTTTTATCGAAAAACCCGCTTTTGTTTTTCAAATCGACAAATCCCGTACCCGACCAAATGGCGTTGTTGCCGCCGTTTTCGTAATATCTGGCATTAATGCCCACAGGCAAATGCCGCCAAGTCATCAAGTCCTTTGATACTGCATGACCCCAATATTTCTCGCGGCTATGATACGCAAAAGGCGAAAGCTGATAGTACATATGCCAATCACCTTTCCAAAATACCAAGCCATTGGGGTCGTTCAGCCAGCCCTGGGGAGCCGAAAAATGATATTGAGGGCGCAAAAGCTCGTCGGGAAAAGTTTCCGACCAATATTTGTCCGCCGTTTTAAATTCGACTTTTTCAGATATGCCCGACAGAAGTTCAACCCGCAAAACTTCGCCTTGCAATTCAAGAGTTTCCATAGAGTAATACCACTGCGGATTTTTGAAATCGACACGCATTTTTGCATTCAGCAAGACTTTCTTGTTCGACGCATCTGAAACTCTTACAAAGCGTTCGACGGAATTGTTGTTGATTGGGATATTCAAATATTTTTTTGCGTTTGGAATCTCCAAAACCGTCTTATTTATGATGCCTTTCGGGTTTTCCGTCAAAACGATGTCATCGACATTTATATGCCCCCAACCGCCTTTTGCATTGTCGACAATTTCGATTATCGCCGTTTTGCCGAGATAATTCCTTAAATCAATCGACTTGGGCTCGAGACGCTCGTTGTTTACCCCTGTCAATCTGCCAACTTCCACCCCGTCAACCATTACGCGCAAAAACGCCGCGTCCCGCCTATCCCCGCCGCCAACCAAGGCATCCAAATACGGACGCTCTATTTTAAACGGAACACTTGAAAGCTTCCCCGTAGTGTCGTCTTTGTTAAAGTAAGAATTTACAAGGAAATTTCCGCTGTATCCGCTAACAGGTTGTTGATATTTAAATCCGCCCCTTGCGGGAGCATCTGCAAACGCCTCGCCCTCGACTTTCCATTTGGGAGAATAAGAGCCGCTTTCAAAATCGTCTATTAAAATATCCGCCGCGCCAAAGGAAGCAGAAGTAAGAGCAAGCGATGCCAATAACACAAAAAATTTCTCCATATGTCCTCCGTTTAAATTAAAAATTCAAATTTAATAAAGTTTTTAAAGGCAGAAAAAACAAAAGTCAATATTTTCCAAACAACAAGAATATCATGATATTAAAGTTGAAAATCATCTGACAAAAAAGCGCAACCACATACATTCAGATTGCGCCATCGAGAAAAGAAATATAATTAGCAACAAGACGAAATTCGCCAACCACATCGACATCATCGCCACCCTAATCGACGAAAAAGAACTATCTTTTGAAATTGAAAAGCTCCCTCTTCCGTCTTCACGAAACTTTATCGAAAAGCACTTGACAAATTCAAGCCAATAACTAAATTTTAGTTGCATAATGGGCAAGAAAGAGAAACTACTTCAAAAACTTTTAAATAATCCGAAAGATTTTAGATGGGAAGAATTGACGGTTCTATTAAAACAATTTGGCTACGAAGAAGAGCCTACAGGCAAGACAGGCGGTTCGAGAAGAAGATTTACCAGAATTGGCGAAAAGGCATTGACATTTCATAAGCCACACCCGAAAGGGATATTGAAAAGCTACCAAGTAAAAGACGTAATAAATACACTTAAATTGCAAGGATTGATATGATAGATACAATTACATACAAAGGCTATACGGGAAGCGTGGAAATATCCGAAGAAGATAATTGCTTTCATGGAAAGGTGCTTTTTATAAATTCTTTAATTTCTTACGAGGGCGAAACATTGCCTGAAATTAAAGCAGATTTTAAAGACGCAGTTGACGATTATATTGAGCTATGCAAAGAGAAAGGCTGGGAACCTGAAAAACCTTTTAAAGGTTCATTCAATGTAAGAGTTCCCCCAAGTGTACACCGCAATTTGGCAATAAGAGCGGCAAGAGAGGGCAAGAGCTTGAATAAGTTGGTTGCGGAAGTTTTAAGCGCAAGCGTGTAAAATCATAGCTTCAACTTGCATACGCAAGTACGCCACTTTCGCCGAAACAAAAAATGAATAATTAAAGTCCAAGCTTTTGGCGGATAAATTCCGATGCTCCCATGCTTCCTCTCATTTTCCCAAATATCAGGATATCGGGAAGAAATAAGTTTGCATAAAAAACGGAGCGCAAAAATAACTACGCTCCGTTTTTATGACCGATTTTTGGCAATATGTTTATGGCACAATATCCGCTTGTCTATTGTAAGTTCAATCAAAAATGCCCTTGTCGTATTTTTCTGCTAATTTCAGTGCCTCTTCAAGCTGAGTTTGGGTCAATTCTTTCTCTAAAATTTTCATGTTTTTATTTCCAACATCATTTCCGTTTTTAGAAGACAATGCATACCAAGCATAAGCTTTTACTTTATTTTGAATTACCACTATTCCCTCTTCATAACAAAAGCCCAAATCAAATTGAGCCTCTGCAATACCCTGCTCCGCTGCCTTGCGGTACCATTTTACAGCTTCTTGGGAATCTTTCTCGACTCCATTGCCTTCGGCATAACAAAGCCCTAACATACATTGAGCCTCTGCATACCCCTGCTCCGCTGCCTTGCGGTACCATTTTACAGCTTCTTGGGAATCTTTCTCGACTCCATTGCCTTCGGCATAACAAAGCCCTAACATACATTGAGCCATTGCATCTCCCTGCTCCGCCACCTTACGGAACCACTTTACCGCTTCTTGGGGATCTTTCTCGACTCCATTGCCTTCGGCATAACAAAGCCCTAACATACATTGAGCCATTGCATCTCCCTGCTCCGCCACCTTACGGAACCACTTTACCGCTTCTTGGGGATCTTTCTCGACTCCATTGCCTTCGGCATAACAAAGCCCTAACATACATTGAGCCTCTGCATACCCCTGCTCCGCAGCCTTGCGATACCATTCTACGGCTTCTTGGTAATCTTTCTCAACTCCATTTCCATTATTATAACACCCCCCCAAATTAAATTGAGCCATTGCATCCCCCTGCTCCGCCGCCTTGCGGTACCATTTCACGGCTTCTTGGGAATCTTTCTCTACTCCATTGCCTTCGGCATAACAAACTCCCAAATTACATTGAGCCATTGCATGCCCCTGCCCAGCTGCCTTACGGTACCATTTCACGGCTTCTTGGGAATCTTTCTCAACTCCATCGCCTTCGGCATAACAAACCCCTAACATACATTGAGCCATTGCATCTCCCTGCTCCGCCACCTTACGGAACCACTTTACCGCTTCTTGGGGATCTTTCTCAACTCCATCGCCGTTAAAATAACATACCCCCAAATCATATTGAGCCGCTGCATCCCCCTGTTCCGCTGATTTTTTTAGAGAATTTATACTATTTACAGGAGATTTTGGAGATACAAACAAATTATACAAAAACAAAAATATCTTTTTCATACTTATTTTATATATATTCATGCAATAACAAATCAAGTTATTTATAAATGCGGAAAGGAAAGGCGCAATTTATGCTTGGGCAAACTTTGCAAAAATTATTTTTATCAATCGCGCGCTCAAGCGTATTGTTTGAAGTCGCCTTTTTTGAGGGAGGAAAGAGCCTTAAACATAAGCGCAAAGGATACGAAAAGCGTCATAAACTCCCCGGCAGGAACTGCCGCCCATATTCCGTCAACTCCGAAGAAATACTGCAATGCAAAAACCGCTATAACGGTAAATGCAAATCCTTTCAAGAATGCGATTACAAGCGAAATCTTCGCGTTGCCGATTGCCGTAAAGTATGCCGAAGCCAAAATATTCAAGCCCTGCATCAAAAACGCAAAGCTGAAAATCTTTGCCCCGCCCTTTGCAAGCGCGATGACTTCCGCTTCCTTGTCGGAGAAAAACAAGCTTATTGCAAAATCATTGAAAAGAAAAATGAAAGCCCAAAACGCGATGCCAAGCAATCCCACCACCGCCGCCGCAAGCTTCAACGCCCCGAACACGCGCTCCGAATTTTTCATTCCGTAATTATATGATATGATTGAGCGCATTCCGTCGGTAAGACCTATAAAAAACGCCGCCGCAACAAACGACAAATAATTAACCGCCGTAAACGCCGCAACCCCCGCGCTTCCGAGGCTTTTCATCATAACATAGTTAAATATTATTATCATCAAGTTCACGGTGAGTTCCGACATTCCCTCGGACGAGCCGTTATAGAGCATCATAAGCGAAGTCTTCAAAGAAAATCCGCCCTTGAAAAGCGAAAGCGTCGAAGCCCGCTTAAAGAATGTAGGAAGCGAAAACAAAAGCCCCGCCGCGCCGCCGAAAATCGTAGCGTACGCCGCCCCGACAAGCCCCATTTTCAAATACACGATGAAAAACAGGTCGGAAACAAGGTGCACCACAACCATCAAGACCATTATAAAGAAAGAAAACATGGGTCTGCCTTGCGCGCGGAAAGCCCCGCTTAAATAAAACACAAGCGACGTCATAGGCATCGATATTGCCGAAATTTTAAGATAGACGGAGCAATCCGAAAGCAGTTTTTCGTCCGCGCCCATAAACCGCGAAATTTCAACAGAAAAGAAATAGGAAAAAACCGCCCACGATAGCGTTGCCGCAAGGGTAAGAACAAATCCCGAAAAAAACGCGCCGTTCGCCCCTGCGTAATCGCGCTCGCCAAGCCTCAACCCCACGATGCACTGCGCCCCAACGTTCAAAACTATGCAAAACGACACGGTAAGCCCGAAAACCGGCAAAATCAAATTCATACTCGCCAATGCGTCTGCGCCGACAAAATTGCCGATTAACGCCCCGTTTATCAAAATCTGTATTCCGAAAAACAAAAGCGACATAATGCCGGGCACGGCAAACCTCACAAACAGAGGCAACATTGCTCCCTCTGCAAGCCGCCTTTCTCCCAGAGACATTGCCTGCGAATTTTGCATAAGCCCCCCAAAGTGATGCCGTCAAAAATTAAGTCAACATAAAAATCTTTGCTGAAAGCCGACGGGAAAAACGCTTAAAAAGACGCCCCGAATTGAAGCCCCAAAACCATGCCCGACGGATATTGCCCCCCCGCAGTATGCACGACATACTGCATGTCGGGCTGAACAAAGAAAAACCTGTTTACCTGCACCTTGTAATTCAACTCAATGACAAGCTCGTACGAGTTGCGCTCTGGCGTCCTCAATTTTTCCGAAAACTTTCCGTACGACACGCCCAAGCACAAAACATCGTCGGGGCGCGATTCAAACGGAGCGTTAAAGAGCGCCCCCGCCGTTATGAAAAGCGGCATGTAAGCCAAGTCTTCAGACGGGTCGTATTGCAGTGCGCCCCAAAGCACGACGCCGCGCAAGTCGCGGTAGGCGTCTTTATGCAAATCGCGCTTAATGACATTGCCTTTCGACCTGTCGGGGAAACCCAAATTAAGCACCATGTAGTCCGCCTGAAAATATAAAGACTGGTTGAAGTGCGAATGGCGCAAAGGGTTTGACAAGTGTTCGACGCTGTACCAATCGGCGACAAACCCCATAGAGACATTGCCCGGGGAACGCCCGGATGAGTCGTGGTTTATGTCCCATCCGATTTCAAAATTGGCGTTCACTCCCAAGCCGTTAGTGAAAGAAAAATCCAATCCGTGCCTTGAATTTCTTTCCTGGGCATCGCTATTTATCTGATAGACGCCCGCCTTGAAATAAAGCCCGCTTGGCAAGTTAACCTGTCCCATCGCACCCCACACCGCCGACGGATAAGCGGAAAATTTTACCTGATTATAAACTCCCACGGGATTGCCGTCGATGGAATTTGACATGTAAAGCCAGTAAATCGGCTTTGTCATAAAATTGTCTCCCGCGGCAATCCGCCCGAATTTGAACATAAAACTTGCACCGTCTTCCGAAGAACGGCTGTAAGTCAAATACATCGACTGCATTCTCAATGTCTGGCTGCCGTAATTTTGCTGCAATGAAAAAGTGTTCTTGAAATAGTCCCGCGTAAGCGAATCTCCAAAACGCCAAACCCATGTGTTAACAAACGACCAGCCCTTCAAAGCCTCCAAATTCGTAAGCTTGTACAAATCCACGCCGTACCCCAAATTCACGGAACTTGAAATCGCCGCGCCCTGCCTGTCGCCGCCGTAAGGATTAGCCGCAAAATTGCCAAGATACGTAATAACGGGCACAATCCCGTATTTTTCAAGTTGGGACGAATCCCGAAGGCGTTTCCGAAAGCGTAAGGTCCGTTGAACCAATTTTCAAACTCTCCGCCCCCGACGCTCTGCGCGTCATCATAATAAGAACCTATGTGCGAAACCGGAATTTCCTCTATAAAAATGTCTTCCACAAAAAATTCCCTATGCACGGCGTTTAAAAACTGAACCGCACACAAAATCGACATTGCGCACAAATATTTAAAAACTTTCATTTTCAGCGTTTTTTAGTTTTTACGACACCGGTTATATCGAAAAAAATCAATCCGCCATTAGATTTTTTTTAGAGATTTCCCATATTTGAAAAATGCGTTTGCAACGCCATACCGCAAGGAAATCTGCGTATGCACCATAAAAGGAGATTTAAAATGCCTTAAAACTTCCATAAGGCACAAAAACGCGGCAGGCAAAATGTCGCCCCTGTTTTGCGGAGTGCCGAATTTTTCGGAAAGCCCTTCCGCGCCAAGCTCGTCAGCCAAATTCAGGCAAAATTTGAAGTCGTCCAAAGAAAGCTCGCGCTTTTCGCAAAATTCCCCGTTTCCCAAGATAAAACGCGCCGCGCTCAACGCTCCGCCTGCCACGACAAGCTTAAAATCGCCTTTCGGAACGGATATTCTTTTTAAAAGCAAAGAGCATCTTTCTTTTAATCCCGCGCGGTTCAAAACCCCGTTTTCCGTAAAAGAATTTGTGAGGCGCACCGCGCCTATCGGGAGGCTGTCCATAGCTATGATTTTGGATTTTTCCCTGCTTACAAACTCCATGCTTCCGCCACCCAAGTCTCCGTAAACGACCGAGGAATCGGATGATATATTTAAGTAAGAGTCTCCCATGGCGCCTTCAAAAGAAAGCTCCGCCTCCTCTTTTCCAGAAAGCACCTTTATTTCAATTCCCCTGCTTTTAAGCTCAGCCAAAACTTCTCCAGCGTTTTTCGACTCCCTCAGCGCGGAAGTCCCGAAACAGAAAACATCGAATTTTTCGCTGTTTTTCATCGAGCGTTTGCAAAGGGAGCTTACGGCGTCTTCAATTATCTTAACGGCGTCGGGCTTCAAACCTTCGGGCGACGATATTCTGCTATGCTCGGAGCGGTCGGCGATGGCGGCAACCTTTCCGCCCTTAAAATCGGCAAGAAGCGATTTTATGGAATTTGAGCCTATGTCTATGAACAGAGTTTCCATTGGAGTTTTAATATTTGCACAAAAGCGGATTTCAAACAAGATTTTTCAAAGTTAAAAAAAAATTTTTCAAAAATAAGTTGACACATTCGCGAAAGTTTATTTTCTTTGCTTGCTTTAACTTTATTTATTTTAACAGAGACATCATGAATCCTACATACAGCCCATCGAAATTGAAGAGAGTACGTCGCTGCGGTTTCCGCGCGCGCATGAGCACACGCGGCGGCAGAAGCGTCATAGCATCGCGCCGTCAAAAAGGCCGCAAACGCTTGGTCACAAAATAATATTTGTTTGGCAAAAGAAGGCATGTAATGCGCTTTACTTTTGAAAATAGAGTGCGTTTGCAAAAAGACTTCGATTATATAAAAGAAAATGGAGTGAAGGCGGATTGTTCCGCCTTTATTTTGTATATGGCGCGCCCCAAAGAGCCCCGTCCGCAATCGAGGCTCGGAGTTGTTGCGAGCAAAAGGGTCGGCAATTCGGTGGTTCGGCACAGGGCAAAGCGGGTGTTCCGCGAAGTTTTCAGAAATTCGCAAATTCCGATGCCGATTGACGCGCTGGTTTTCGTGCGCAGGGGGTTTTACAAGTTTGAGTTTGCCGCGCTGAAAGACAAGTTTGAACGTGCCGTTTTGGCATTCATAAAAAAGCAGACCGAAAATGAACGGAAATAAACCGACAATTTTTGCAAAAATCTGCATTCTCTTTTTGAAATTTTACAAGGCTGTAATTTCGCCTATAATACATATTTTACCTGGCAGTGGCTGCCGCTTTCATCCAACCTGCTCGCAATACACTCTTGAAGCGGTAAAAAAATTCGGGGCGGCAAAAGGCTCCATTATGGGTTTTTGCCGAATTTTGCGTTGCAATCCGTTAAGCAAAGGCGGGCTTGACTATGTTCCCGAAAAATTTTCGTGGAAAACCCTTTTCAAGCAAAATGAAACTCCGCCAAAAAACTGCGTTGACGAAAACCCGAAAAACCGCCATATTTAAACCTTATTTTTTAATTAAACGACAATGGACGTAAAAAACACATTTATAGGGCTTCTTTTCCTCGCCGCGGCGGGGTATGTGATGTACACGAGCGCAAATCAGCAAACTCAAATTCAAAGCGCGCAGGAATACACACAGGCAGTTTCCAAATCTGAAGCCGAAAATCCCGCGCGGGAAGTTGCAATGCCCGAAGTTTTGGCGGACGCAAAAGACAATTTCAATGAAGAAATTTCCGTGCTCGAAAACGAGTACATGAAAGTCTCCTTCACAAACAAGGGCGGCGCGATTAAGGAAATAAAGCTCCTAAAATATAAAGAATCCCAAAATTCCAACGAGCCTTATGTCTTTAACGACACAAGCAAAACACTCGCAATGGGTCTTGCGTTCTCAGAAAGCCCAAACGGCGCGCCGATTCTCTTTGAAAAGGCGTTCAAGCTCTCAAAGCTGACAAAAAATTCCATCGTTTACGAATATTCTTCCGATAAGACGCAGATATACAGGGTTTACACGCTTGAAGAATCCGCCTCAAAGGGCTTTATCCCCTATGTAATAAACACAAACACCCATATTAAAAACATTTCGGATAAGACATTGCAAAGCCGCAAAGTCTTTGTGTCGCTTGGGATGGAAACTCCAAACGCGGGAGATATTTACGGCAATAACCTCGCATTCGGAGTTTATAACGGAGATGACACGGAATTTGCCTCTTCCTCTAAATTCGTGGATTCAAGCGGATTTTTTGGAATAGGCGCATCTAAGGCTAAGTCGATTTCAAAAATCGAGCTTTCCGACACCGTTTGGGGGGCGATAAAAAACCAGTTCTTTACCACGATATTCACGCCTGAAATCAAAGGCGACGGCGGCATCGCCCTGCCCGTTTCAATAAATCCGGACGCGGAATCAAAGTACATGAAAAACGGCTTGGCGGGCTTTATGGGCTTTAACCTTAAAGAAATAGAGCCTCAACAGAGCGTCGAACTTGCGGGAACTTTTTACGCAGGGCCCAAGGATCTTTCAAACCTCGTTGACTTGGGCAAAAACCAAGACTTGGTAATGGACTACGGCTGGGCGTCGTTCATAAGCAAGCCGCTTTCCATTTTGCTTTCGATGATAAATTCCGTCGTCGAAAAGATTTCGCCGAACTGGAGCTGGGGATGGGCGATTATCATATTGACCGTCATAGTCAGGGCGTGCCTCTGGCCGCTTACGGCTGTGCAAATACGCTCTTCCTTAAAGATGTCGAAATTGCAGCAGCCCCTTGCGGAAATCCGCAAGAAATACGCAAACGACCAGCAAAAGATGAGCCAGGAAACAATGAAGCTTTACAGCGAATACGGCATAAATCCGTTTGCGGGATGCCTGCCTCTTTTGATACAGCTTCCGATTTTCCTTGGGCTTTACTATATGTTGCAAAGCTCAAGCGGCATAAGGTTTGCGCATTTTCTCTGGATTCAGGACCTTTCTCTGCCCGACTACATTCCGGGATTTGAAACTGTTTTCGGATTATCGCTCCACCCTCTTCCGATAATAAACGCAATAATCACATACTTGCAAATGCAAATAACCCCGATGGCGACAGCCGAAAAGGGTCAGGCGCTCATGATAAAGCTTTTGCCGTTTATAATGCTTTTCTTCTTCTACAATTTCCAATCGGCATTGGTGTTGTACTGGACGATGCAAAGCTTAATCGGCGTTGTGCAGGCGATTGTGATAAACAAAAAAAGGGATTCTTTCGAGCTTACAAAGCGCGACGCAAGCAAGCCGACCTTCATGCAGAGGGTTGCGCAGGCGGCACAAGAAGAAGCAAAGCGCAGGGAAGCCCAGAGGGCTGAAATGCTGAAAGGCACAATGCACGATCCCCGCAAGAAAAACCCCGGCGGACGTTCAACTCCGTCCAAAAGAAAATAATTGCAAACGAAGCAAAAAAACTCAAAATTTCAGACAATAATATTTTAAGCTTAAATAGCAAAAAAGAAAAGGATAGCAAATGTCAGGACATAGCAAATGGGCTACAACAAAAAGACACAAAGCCGCAGTTGACGCAAAACGCGGCAAAATATTCAGCGCAATCAGCAAGGACTTGACGCTCGCGGCAAAGGCGGGCGGCGGAGACCCCGAAACAAATGCGCGCTTAAGAACCCTCCTCGCCAAGGCAAAAGCGGCGAATATGCCCGCCGACAACGTTGACAGGGCAATCAAAAAAGGCACGGGAGAATTGCCGGGCGTCTCTTATGAAGAAATCGTTTACGAAGGCTATGGTCCGGGCGGCATAGGCTTTATCGTTGAAGTCACAACCGACAACAAGAACAGGTCCGTAGCGGCAGTGCGCTCCACATTCACAAAGTTAGGCGGCAACCTCGCAACATCGGGCGCGCTCAGCTTCAACTTCACACGCAAGGGTCAGTTCATCATAAACGCCGAAAAGACATCGGAAGACGCCTTGATGGAACTCGTTTTGGACGCGGGAGCCGAAGACATCATAAACAACGAAGACCACTTTGAAGTCCTCTGCCCCATTTCCGAATACGACGCGGTTTCGGCGGCATTGGAAAAAGCGGGCATTGAACCCGACGACTCAAACCTCGCATACATTCCCACAAACTTGGTTCCCGTCACAGACGCTGAAACCGCCCAAAAAGTCATCCGCCTTGAAGAAACTCTGGACGACTTGGAAGACGTGCAAAACGTCTATGCAAACTACGACATCGACGACTCTCTCTTGGGCTAAAAGTTATGGGAAAAACTCTTTTTGAAAAAGTTTGGCAAAAGCACGCCGTGCGCGAATTGCCCGACGGTTCAACCCAGCTTTTCGTCGGCACGCACCTTTTGCACGAAGTGACAAGCCCGCAGGCCTTCGGAATGATGCGCACGTTGGGGCTTAAAGTCAAGTACCCGAATCGCACGTTCGCGACGGTTGACCACATCATTCCAACCCACGACATATCGGAGCCTTACGCCGATCCGCGCGGATATGAAATGCTTACGGAACTCCGCAAGAACTGCCTTGAAAACGGCATAACTTTCTTTGACGTTCCAACGGGCAAGCAGGGCGTAATCCATATCGTCCACCCCGAACAAGGCATTATCCACCCCGGAATGACGGTTGCCTGCGGAGACAGCCACACCGCAACGCACGGCGCGTTCGGCGCAATCGCGTTCGGCATCGGCACAAGCCAGGTCAGAAACGTTTTGGCTACGCAGACTCTCGCTTTCAAAAAGCTGAAAGTGCGCCGCATAAACGTAAACGGCAAACTTCCAAGAGGAGTTTATCCCAAAGACGTCGCCCTCCACATTATTCGCAAACTCGGAGTAAACGGCGGATTAGGCTACGCCTACGAATTTGGCGGCGAAGTCTTTGACAATATGAGCATGGAAGGCAGAATGACTGTCTGCAACATGGCAATCGAAGGCGGCGCGCGCGTCGGATACATCAATCCCGACGAAACGACTTTCAACTATTTGAAAGGTCGCCCCTACGCCCCGAAAGCGGAAGAATGGGACAAAGCTGTCGAATATTGGAAGACTATCGCAAGCGACGCCGACGCGGTCTATGACGATGTTCAAAACTTCAACGGCGAAGACATCGAGCCGACCGTTACATGGGGCGTCAACCCATCCCAGGCAATATTTATCGGCGAAAACATTCCCGACCCCGAAACCATTGCCGACGAAACCCAGAAAAAGGACGCAAAAGACGCCTTGGCTTACATGAAGTTTAAGGCGGGAACTCCCATTGCGGGAACTCCGATAAACGTCGTTTTCATAGGTTCTTGCACAAACGGCAGGCTTTCGGACTTTGAGGAAGCCGCGGCTTTCTTGAAGGGCAAAAAAGTTGCAAAAGGGGTAAGGGCGATTGCAGTCCCCGGCTCACAAATCGTCGAAAGAATTGCGATTGAAAAGGGTTTGGACAAAGTATTCAAAGACGCGGGGTTTGAATGGAGGCACGCGGGATGCTCAATGTGCCTTGCGATGAATCCTGACAAACTCGTTGGCGACGAACTTTGCGCTTCGACTTCAAACCGCAATTTCAAAGGCAGGCAGGGAAGCCCGACGGGCAGAACAATGCTCATGAGCCCTGTAATGGCGGCGGCGGCGGCAGTCGCGGGCAAAGTCGTGGATTGCAGATAAGATTTATTAAATCTTTTTTTTAGGAAATTGCAGACAGCCCAATCGGGCTGTCGCGCAATTTACGGCGAACGGCAAAAAATAAAATTTCGCGATGTTTTTAAAGCAGGTCACAATAAACGGATTTAAAAGTTTTGCAGACAAAACCACAATGATTTTGCCCCAAGGCATAACGTGCATTGTGGGTCCGAACGGCTGCGGCAAAAGCAACATCGTGGATTCCATAAGGTGGGTTTTGGGCGAGCAAAGTGCAAAGGCACTGCGTGGCGGAAAAATGCAGGACGTCATATTCCAAGGCACCGACAAGCGAAAGCCCCTCCAGCTATGCGAAGTAAGCCTCCTTTTCAGCGACTGCGAAAAACAGCTCGGAACAGCGTTAAACGAAGTTGAAATCACCCGCAGGGTTTCGAGAGACGGGGGAAGCGAATACTACATAAACGGGAAATCCGCGCGCCTTAAAGACATACAGCACCTGTTTATGGATACGGGCATTGGCAGAGTCTCGTATTCGTTTATGGTTCAGGGGCAAATCGACCAAATTCTATCGTCAAACCCGGGCGAAAGGCGTTCAATCTTTGAAGAGGCGGCGGGAATAACAAAGTATAAGACACAGAGGCGCGAAGCATTAAACAAGCTTTCCTTGGTTGACCAAAACTTGGCGCGTGTAACCGACAGAATCGAAGAAATCGGAAGGCAAATCGGAACGCTCAAACGCCAAGCCTCAAAAGCTCTGCGCTACAAAAGGCTGAACCACCGCCTACGCCATCTTGACTTGGCAATAAACGCAAAAGCCTACGCAAGCCAAAATCAAAAGGTCTTGGAAGACGAAAGCGAGCTTGCAAAAATTTCAAAAGAATACGAAGAATTTGCCCTCGCACTGCGCGAAAAAGAAGAAGAGCTTGCAATGTTGCGCACGCGAAGGGCTGAGACAAACGCACGCCTTGAACAGCTCCGCGCAAACGCGGCGGAACTGCGCTCGGCAAAAGAGCAAAGCGAGCACGCCGCGGAATTTTCAGTACTTCGCAAAAAAGACCTGAGCGAACGCATTTTGCAGATAGCAAACGAGCTTGAAGCCCTCACGCAACAGTCGGAAGCCCTTGAAGGAAGGGCGCGCGGAGACGACGAGGTAAGGCAGATGCAGTTAAATTTGGTCTCCGGTTCGGACGAAACTTTCGCCATTCAAAACGCAGAGTTAAACCAAGTCGAAAACGACTTGAAGCAGGCGGAACTTGAACTTGAAAGAATCAAGCAGGACGTGTTGGTTGCAGAAGGCGGAATAACCCGCTTGCGTTCGAACTGCACGACGCTCGAAGTTGATTTGAAATCCTATCAGGTTCGCCACGCCGCAATATCCGATTCCCTCTTTCAAACGCGCGAAGAGATGCAGGTTTTGGGGCAAAGGGCGGAAGAGCTGAAATTCGCACTTGAAAACGCCTACGAACGCCTTGCGTCAAGCGAAAGCGACATTTTAAGCGCGAACCAAAAAGTCGATGCCAAGCGTTCGAAATACCGCGAATGCCAAATTGAAATCCAAAACAAAGACAGAACTTTGGCGGGTAAAGCCGCGCGATTGAGCCTTCTAAACGACTTCAAAAACAGAATGGAAGGCTTCTCGGACGGCGTAAAAGCCATAATGCAGGGGAAAATTTCCGACATACTCGACCCGTCGCAGGCAAAAGTCATAAGCCAGAGCATCGAAGTCGAGGAAGGCTGGACTTCGGCGTTTGAAACATTGATGGGAAGTGCCATCGACGCAATTTCACTGAAAGACTCCTCCCTGCTTTCTCCCGTAATTTCCGCAATCCGCGAACGGGGGCTTGGGAAAGCCTGCTTGCAAATAACAGCCGCCGCTCAATTCGGCGAACCGCCCGCCCTGCCCCAAAACATACGCAAGGCTTCGGATTTTGTCAGGGCGGAAACGGAAGAGCTTGACGCGCTTGCAAAAAACTTGGTCGCAAATTGCTATTTTTGCGAAGACATTTGCGACTTTGAAGCATTGGCAAAACAAAATCCGAATTTTAAGTTTGCCATGGCTGTCTCGCGGGCGGGAGACATAATGGACAGCCGCGGCATCGTTTACATTTCCAACAGCGCAAAAAAAGACACAGAATCAAGCTTCATTTTGCGAAACCGCGAAATCAAACGCCTAAACGAGGAAATAGCGTCCGACAACGCCGAGTTGACAGCCTTGCACGAAAAGGCGATGGCAATCCAAGCCGACCTCGACGCCGCGGAAGCGTCCGTTGAGCAGGCAAAAATCTCCACCGCAGAATTGCGCCGCGAAATAGCTTCCATTGAAGCGCAAAGCAAGGCAATGGAAGCCACAATATCGGGAAAGCGCATTGAAATTGAAAAGCAGGAGCGCACCCTTTCCGAAATGGAAAACTCAAAATTTGAAGCGCAGGACAAGCTGAATTTTGCAAAGAGCGAAATGGAAAAGGCGGAAGAGGCAATCGCAAGCGGACGCCAAAACGCCGCTGCCGCCGAACAAAAAATTTCAGAGCTTAGAATTTTGAAAGACCAAAAATTTTCCGCCCTGTCGGGCGCAAAGCTCGACTTGGCGGAAAAGAAATCGCGCCTCGAAAACTTAGAGCGCGGGCTTTCTGCAATCAGGGAACAGCAGCGAGAAACTTCGGAGCTTATCGAACGCCGCAAATCCGAGAAAAACTCCATCGAAGAGCAGATAAAAAATATCGATTCCGACGCGGAATCGGAAAAAACAAAGGCTCAAAAAATCGCCGAAGAACTGGAAAGCGCAATGCGCGTAATCGAGGAAAACCGAGCCTCTTTAAACGAAAGCGAAATGCGCGTTGCGGAATTCGAGGAAACAATGAACCTTGAACGCACCCGCCAAAACTCCTTAGGCAGGACAAAAAACGAAATCGAAGTCCGCCTTGCAACGCTGAAATCGCGCCTAAGCTTCATCGTGGAGCGCATTTTGTCGGACTATGAAACAAACATCGCGTTTGTCGATTGGAAAAAAGAACTGTGGCTTGCCGACGAGGAATTTGAAGTCAAAATAAAATTAGACGAGCTTGAAGACGGCGAAATTGAGGCAAAACCAAAAGCAAAGCGCGGAGAGCCGACCCAGGAAGACTTCGACGCAATGGACAGCCTGAACTTCGACTTGTTTGAAAATGAAGTCAAAGACTTGCGCGACAAAATCTCATCTATGGGTTCGGTAAACTTGGTGGCAATCGAAGAGTACGCCGAACTTAAAGAACGCTACGACTTTTTAAACACGCAAAGCGAAGACCTCTGGAAATCCAAAAACGAATTGGTTGCGGCAATCGACGAAATTAACGCGACAAGCCAGCAGTTGTTCGCCCAGACATTCGAGCAAATCCGCAAGAACTTCGACTTTACATTCAAAAAAGTATTTGGCGGCGGCACTGCCGATTTAAGATTGGTTGAAAGCGAAGACGTGCTCGATAGCGGCATTGAAATCGTAGCCCGCCCACCGGGAACGGTCTTAAAAAGCCTTTCGCTCCTTTCAGGCGGGCAAAGAACGATGACGGCGGTTTCGCTTTTGTTTGCGATTTACATGGTAAAGCCGAGTCCGTTCTGCGTCCTCGACGAGCTTGACGCCCCTCTTGACGACGCGAATACGGGCAGATACACCGACATACTGAAAGAATTTACGAAATACTCGCAGTTTCTGGTTATCTCGCACAGCAAAAAGACCGTATCCGCCGCCGACACAATCTACGGGGTTACGATGCAGGAACGCGGCGTTACAAAACTAATTTCAATGCGCTTCAAAGACGGCAACATCACTGAAAACAACGAAGCGCAAAACGCGTAAAAAAACAAAAATCGGACAAGAAAACCTTGTCCGATTTTTTTAACGGGTAGAGCAATAAACGGCTTGCCTTATTTGAATAAAAGAATGTTTTACAAAAAATATTTTAAAGCTACTCAACATTCTGAACTTGCTCTCTTATTCTCTCCAATTCGTTTTTAAATTCTATTGCAATTTTTGAGAGGGCAAGGTTATTTGCCTTGCTTGCAATCGTGTTTATTTCGCGCCCCATTTCCTGGCAGATGAAGTCCATCTTTCTTCCGTTGTTTTCCGAAGACGAAAGGCAGGTAAAAAACTGCGATATGTGGCTTTCAAGGCGGGTAATTTCCTCGCAAATGTCGCACTTGTCGGCAAAAATGGAAATCTCTTTCAAGACGCGCTCGTCCGCCAAGTCGAGTTCAAGACCCAAAGTTTTAAGCCTTGCCAAAAGGGCATCGCGGTAAAGCAAAACCGTGTTCTTTGAATTTTCCCTGATTTGCGACACAAAGTTTTTAAGCAAATTCAATCGGCTTTCAAAGTCTGCTTTTAGAGACTCGCCTTCGGTTTCGCGCATTGAGTTTATACTGTTTAAAGCCTCGGTTAGAGAAGGCTCTATTTTATCCCAGTACTCTTTCCAGTCGGAAGGCGCGGACTCTTCCTGCAATTCGCGGGAAACTTCAAGCAAAGTTTCTATCGTCGGCTTAAATTCGACACCCAAAGCTTCGCAGCCGCTCTTTATTTTTTGCATGGCAGACTTCAGGCTTTCAACGTCGAAAATCGCGCTTTGTGAAGTTTTTTTTATGTTGAATTTGACGCCGACATACACCTTGCCGCGCGTGAAAAACTCTTTGACTTTCCTTGAAATCTGCAATTCAGCCCCCTGCCAATCGCGAGGAAGTGCGCAGGAAATTTCAAGCCCCTTTCTGTTTACCGAAGATATGTCTATTGACGCGTCCCAATCCGCCGCGCCCGTTGTGGCGCGCCCAAAACCTGTCATGCTTTTCATAAACTTATTTGATACTGCTGTTTTGCAAAATTTTTAAAAGATACAACCGACCTTTTCATCTCCATTTTTTCCAGAAATTTTATTACGCCGTCAAAATCGGGAAGAGATGTTGAAATTTCACCCAAATCATAGTCGGTTTTAAGGCGCACAAGATTTAGGTTTCGCGAAAGAAGCGCGGAGCTTTCCGCAACTATTTTTTGGAACTTTTCGGGCTTCAGCCAGCTTGCGCGTTTTACGATATTTTCAACCGAGCCGAAGTCCTTTATCCATTTTGCGGCAGTCTTGGGTCCAACACCGTCTATGCCCCTGATGTTGTCGGCATTGTCCCCCACCAACGCCAAAAAATCGGGAATTTGAGATGCCGAAACGCCGAATTTAAGGCGCACGCCGACAGTGTCGATTTCCCTCCAACCAAGAGACGATTTAAGAGGCGGAAGCAGCTGGCGTATCCCGGGGCGTATAAGCTGGGCGAAGTCTTTGTCCGCGCTTACGATTGAAATTTTCGAGCCTTTCGCAAAAAGAAGCTCCGCCGCGCTCGCAAGCAAGTCGTCTGCTTCGATGCCGTTTTGGGATTTCACGAAAAACCCCAAGAGAGAGCAAAGCTCGCGTATCGGCTCGATTTGCATACGCATGGCGTCAGGCATTGCATCGCGGTTCGCCTTGTATTCGGGATAAATTTCGCGGTGCCTTGCAGAGCCGCCTTGGTCGAAAAATATGGCTGTCGCATGCGGGACGTCCATTGAAGAAAGCTTTATTATCCCCGCAAAAAACGCGTGAAGCGCGCCTGTCGGAAAGCCGTCCGAACGAGTCAATTCAGGCATTGCATAAAACGCCCGAAAGCACATATTATATCCGTCTATCAAAAAATAATCCATTTGTCTTTATACGGTTGCAATTATTTTGAGATTTTACAATTTTTAAAGGCAAAAATTTTTATGACAGACACTTTTTTTAAAATCATTGCAAGCTCAAGCCAAGGCAACTGCGCTTTCCTAAAAGCGAAAGACACAAAGATATTGGTCGATGCGGGAATAAGCCCGAGAAGGATAAAAAATGCCCTGCATGAAATAAATCTGACTCTGGAAGAAATCGACGCGATTTTCATAACCCACGAACATTCCGACCACTGCAAAGCCCTTTTAACGCTACCCGACATTGAAAATCTCACGGTTTTTGCAAGCGAAACGACATACGAAACGATAGCGTACAGGTACGAAAAAACTCAAAAGTTGAGATGGAAAGTTTTTTCGGCGGGGCAGAGTTTTACATTCAAAAACATAAAAGTATCCACTTGCGCAATGCCGCACGACGCCAGCGAATGCGTGGCATACAAGTTCGACTTCAACCAAAAAAGCATTGCCTTCATAACCGACTTGGGAAAACCCACGATAAGCGCAAAAGAGCTTGCCAAATCCGCAAACGTCCTTGTTTTGGAAAGCAACTACTGCCCTGTTATGCTGCAAAATTCAAACCGCTCCGCGCATTTAAAACAGCGCATTTCAGGCTCGCACGGGCACCTTTCAAACGCGGACGCAATTTCCATTTTAAGCGAGCTCGACCCCGATTTTGTGGAACATATTTACTTGGGGCACGTTTCGAGGGAATGCAACACTGTCGAGCACATAAAAGAGCTTATACAAGTTTTGCCGCAAAAGCTTCTAAGCAAAATCGAAGTCGTAAATCCGTTTGAAGCGGACTGCGCACCCTTTGCGCGTTAAATTGCGCCAAAACACTTGTGCAGTTGCCAGCCCGCGCGAAGTGGAGAGCCGTAAAGCTTCACCGTCTCGCAAATCGAGTTTAAAAGCTCCGCGTCGCGCGACTTTGAAAATTCGGGCGTTATGAAAACCGCCTTTTTGCCCCGCAAATAACCACCGAATTTTTCAAGATAAAGCGAGATTTCATCTTCGCTTGAAACTATGAATTTAAGCTCGTCGGCGGCTTCAAGATAGCTCTCGTGCGTATGGCTGTGGAGCTTGGGGCTTAGGGTAATCCAGTCCGCTTCAATGTTTTTTGGCATATAGCCCGAAGTTTCAATATGGACTTTTATCCCCCTTTCGTGAAATGCGTCTATCAATTCTTGCAGGGGATGGATTGTAGGCTCGCCGCCCGTAATCACCGCAAAGTCGCATGAAGAAAGGGACGCCTCGTTTGCAATTTCATCGGAAGAAAGCGAAAGATTGGGCTTCCCCGTCCATGAGTTTTTGGTGTCGCACCACGGGCATTTTACGGGGCAGCCGAAAAGGCGCACAAAATACGCGCCTGCTCCCGCATACAGACCCTCGCCCTGAATTGAATAAAAAGTTTCGACTATCGGATAAACAGCCATTTTACGAATTTTTACCGTAAGCAGTTGCCGAATTTTTTTTGTCTTCGCTCACTTCAAGCTTGCAGACCCAAACCCTGCCGTTTGAGTTTTTACGAACAAGAGAATCGAAAACTTCCAAAAGATGCCGCGCAAGCCCCTCGCAAGAGCAGGAATCGACTTCGTAAACATTCCACGCTTCGGGGGCGGCTGAAACAAGCTTGTCTTTCAGCGGGTCGGAACTTGCCAAAACACAGGCGTGATCGAGATGCAAATCAATCCATTCCTTTAAAAATTTCAACTTTCCAAAATCGACCACAAAGCCATTTTCATCGAGGTTTTCACAGGCGAAAGTCACAAAAATATCCCAGTTGTGCCCGTGCACAAAAGAGCAATGCCCGTCATGCAAGTGCTGGCGGTGGGCAAAGGGAATGTCGAAATATTTTTTCGTGCAGGTAATCATTTTGAAATCCTTTCAAAAAGAGCTTCGTAATAATTTAACGCGCGCTCCATCATCGTCAAAGAAAAAGATTCGTTTGGCGCGTGCAAATTGTCAAGCGGTGAAAAAAGCCCCGTCATTACGCTGTCAAGCCCCGTTTCCTTTTTTAGAAGGCTAAGAAGAGGAATGCTTGCGCCCTCGCGCAAAAATATTGGGGGATTTCCGAAGTTTTGCTTTACGCAGTCTTCAACCGCCCCGAAGATTTTGCCGAGTTTTTCGGGGTACGGATTGGGCGCGCCCTCGCGGTTTGGCGGAATTACGCAGTAGGCGTCGCCAATGCCGTCGGGTTCTGAGACTTCCGCCACAACGCCCTTCGGACAGCGTTCGATAATCGCCTTTTTCACAAGCTCGTAAATTTTGCGCCCGTTCTGGTCGGGGACAAGGCGGATTGAAATTTTGCAAAACGCCTCGGAAGGAATTACCGACTTGTTGCCCTCGCCCTGATAGCCTCCGCCAATTCCCGTAAACTCCAATGCGGGCAAAAGCCTCAACGCTTCGGACGGCTTCAAATCGCCCTGCTTTATAAGCGAATTTACGCCGAGGCTTTCCATAATTTTTTCCTCGTTAAACGGATAGCGGGCAATGTCGCGTTTTTCCCAGTCGTAAATGGGCAAAACTTCGTCGTAAAAACCGTCTATGTCAACAAGCCCGTCTTTGTGCAGGCTTGCGCAGACTTCCGCCATTGCCTGAATCGGGTTTAGCACCGCCCCGCCGAACATTCCCGAATGAATGTCGGAATTCGGACCCCTGAACTTGACGTCGAAAGCCAGAACGCCGCGCAATCCCGTTGTTATGACTATCTGCGAATCAGACGCGCTTGAAGTGTCGCTTAGCAAAATCGCGTCGTAAGAAGACAGCTTTTCCTTGCGGCTTTTTATAAATTCAGGCATTGAAGGGCTTGAAATTTCCTCTTCCCCCTCAATCGTCAAGGCGATGTCAACAGGGGCTTCCGGATTTTTTTCAAGAAAACGCATAAGCCCGCCGAAAAGGCACATAAAAGGGCCTTTGTTGTCGGCAGAGCCCCTGCCCCAAAGCCTTCCGTTTTCGACGGCAGGCTCGAAAGGAGGCTTGTTCCATTTTTCAATCGGGTCGATGGGCTGCACGTCATAGTGCCCGTAGCAAAGAATGCGAATTTTGGCTGGAGTTTTTGAATTTCGCTCCGCCCAAATAATCGGATGCAAACTTGTTTTCACAAGCTCTGTTTCAAAACCCAAAGATGCGATTTTTTCAGAAAACACCCGCGCGCACCTCTCGACTTCCCCCGCATAATTTGCGTCGGCGGAAATGCTCGGTATTTTCAAAAGCTCCTGTACAAATTCCAATGGATTAAACGGCATAAAAAAAACAGTTGAGGTTGAAAATAAAAGCGGATGCCGTATCGGACCCGCTTCAAGCCAAAAAGGAAATATCTCGCGGCTCAATACACGCCCGAATCGCGGCATTTGCTTGCAATCGCGTTAAATATGCTCTGGCAAACATAAAGCTCGGAATCGCTAACAGAAACAGACACTTCAACCATGTTGTTGCCGATGTCCTTTATTGAGACGTCAACCCTTCTGTCGTCAGGCATGCGCGCGCGGATTTTGTTTTTCAGGGGGTTTTTGGTGATTTCGCCCGTGCGCATATAGCCGCGATCGTCCAAAGTCGCACTTGCGGCGGCAAAGACTTTTGCAACGCTGCCGTTGATTTTTCCAGTAAGCTCGCCCATTTGGTACACTGCCACGTTGCTTGCGGCAGATTCGACGTTAATCTGCGTCTTGCAGCCAAAAACCAAAAGCGAAGCCGAAATTGCGCTGAGTAAAAAAATCTTTTTCATACTTTTATAAGAATTTCAAAAAATTTTTTTATTGCAACTATTTTTTGGCGGGCGTCAAAAAAATATGATTTAAAACTGTTTGACCTTACGCCAAAAAACGCCATAGTTAAATTTTTACAAAATGGAATATTGCACTATGGAAAACAGCTCCGCAGAATACGACTTTTTAAATATCGAAAAACGCTGGCAGAATTATTGGGACGCCAACAAAACATTCAAGGCAAACCTCGACTTGTCGCGCCCCAAATATTATATTTTGGACATGTTTCCATACCCCTCGGGAGCGGGACTTCACATCGGGCACCCGGAAGGCTACACCGCAAGCGACATCTTGGCGCGATACAAGCGCGCAAAGGGCTTCAACGTCCTCCACCCCATGGGCTGGGACGCATTCGGGCTTCCGGCAGAACAGTATGCCCTCAAAACGGGAACGCACCCCGCAACCACGACAAAAAAGAACATAGACAATTTCCGCCGCCAGATAAAATCCATAGGATTCGGCATCGACTGGGACAGGGAAATCAACACGACAGACGAAAATTACTTTAAATGGACGCAGTGGATTTTCTTAAAGCTCTTTGAAAAAGGCTTGGCGTACGTCGATGAAAAACCCGTGTGGTGGTGTCCGAAACTCGGCACGGTCTTGGCGAACGAAGAGGTAATCGACGGCAAGAGCGAAGTCGGCAAACACCCCGTCGAACGCCGCAAGTTGCGCCAGTGGGTCTTGAAAATCACAGCTTATGCCGACAAGCTTTTGGCGGGGCTTAAAGACCTCGACTGGCCCGACTCCACTAAACGCTTGCAAGCAAACTGGATTGGACGCTCCGAAGGCGCGGAGGTCGAATTTAAAATCAAGGGCTTTGACGAAAAGCTGAAAATTTTCACGACGCGCCCCGACACTCTCTATGGCGTTACCTACATGGTAATCGCCCCCGAACACCCCCTCGTTCAAAAGCTCACGACCGAAGAAAACAAAGCGGCGGTCGCCGAATACATCAAAAAATCGGCGTCAAAGAGCGATTTGGACAGAACAGACCTTGCAAAGGACAAAAGCGGCGTATTTTCAGGCTCGTACGCAATAAATCCGCTCACAAACAAAGAAGTCCCGATTTGGATTGCAGACTATGTCTTGATGAGCTACGGCACGGGCGCAATCATGGCGGTTCCCGCGCATGACGACCGCGACTACGACTTCGCGGTAAAATACAACCTGCCCGTAATCAGGGTAATCGACAAAAAGGACGAAAACGGAAACGACATTCCCCTGCCCTTCACTGACGTGGGCAAAATGGTAAATTCCGAACAATGGGACGGCACGGACTCTTTGGAAGGCAAGAAGAAAATAACCGCATTCCTCGAAGAAAAAGGCTGCGGCAAGATGTCCGTAAACTACAAGCTAAGAGACTGGCTCTTCTCGCGCCAGCGTTATTGGGGTGAACCATTCCCGATTTTGTGGGTCGAAGAAGACGCATACATAAAAGCGGCTCAAAACGGATACAAGGGGCTTCCCAAAAATCCAGTAAGCTACGTTTCAGACGAAGGCAAAAAACTTTTCGCGCTTCCAATATTGGAAAAATTCCTGCCGCTCACTCTTCCTGAAATAGAGACATACGCGCCGTCAGGCACGGGAGAAAGTCCTCTTGCGCACGCTTCGGAATGGCTTAATGTCTGCGTCAACATAAAAACAGGCGAAACAGTGCCCTCATCGCAAAAGCCCGAAGGCGACGGCTGGTTCAACGCCCGCCGCGAGACAAACACTATGCCGCAATGGGCGGGCTCATGCTGGTACTATCTGCGCTATTGCGACCCGAAAAACACGGAAGCGTTGATTTCGGAAGAAGCGGAAAACTACTGGGGCACGCCCGACTTTTATATCGGCGGAGCGGAGCATGCGGTTTTGCACCTTTTGTACGCCCGTTTTTGGCACAAGGTTCTTTACGACTGCGGAGTTGTAAAAACAAGCGAACCTTTCAAAAAACTTTTCCACCAGGGCATAATTTTGGGTCAGCTCGAATACACAGCCTACAAAAACAAAAACGGAGAATTTGTAAGTGCCGACAAGCTTTCGGGCAATGAAGAAGCCGTAAAGCTTTCCGAAGACCAAGTCGTAAAGCAGGGCGCGGGATTTGTGTTGAAGTCAAACCCGCAAATATCTGTTGACGCGCGCTCGTTTAAGATGTCAAAAAGCCGCGGCAACGTTGTAAACCCTGACGAAATAATCGAACGCTACGGCGCGGATTCCCTGCGCCTTTACGAAATGTTCTTGGGGCCTTTGGAAGATTCCAAGCCGTGGAACACAAGCGGGATTGAAGGCGTTTCGCGCTTTCTTAAAAAGATTTGGAGGGAATACGTCGAACGCGACGGGACGATTTCAAAGAAAATCGAATGCGGCGCAAAAGACTCCGAAGAATTCCTTAAAGTCTTAAACGAAACCATTAAAAAAGTTTCATCCGACATCGAAAGCTTGCGCTTCAACACGGCAATTTCGCAGATGATGATTTGCTTAAACGCCCTTCAAAAAGAGGAAAAGATTTCCGCTGAAAGCGCAAAAAAATTTATACAGCTTGTCGCGCCGTTTGCGCCGCACATTGCGGAGGAAATTTGGGCAAAGTTCGGCGAAAAATCCTCAATAACGCTCGCCCCCTTCCCCGAATGCGACGAGTCTCTCCTGCACACCAACACCGTAAAAATCGCGGTGCAGGTAAACGGAAAATTGCGCGCTGAAATGCAAATTTCAAAGGACGCAAACAAAGAAGACGCCTTGGACATGGCAAAGTCGCTTGACGGTGTAAAAAGACACATCGAGGGCAAGCAGATTGTTAAGGAAATTTACGTCCCCGCAAAAATCATAAACATCGTGGCAAAATAATGAAAAAGCTTTTTGCAATACTGCCTGTTTTCCTCGCCCTTCCTATTTCAGCAGAAGCCGAAAACGGTCTTATGTTTGTGCGCACCCTCAGGGGAAATGCGGAAATTTCCGCGCAAAGCGCAAAAATAAAACAGGGAGAATTGGCGGTTGCAAAAGATGCAAAAATCTCCGCAAGCGCAGAGGGCTTTGCAAGCGTAGCGTTTTCAAACTATTCGTCCTGCATGGTTCTTTCGGGCAAAGTTTCGATTGAAAAATTCGAACAGGAAAAAGTGCAAACGGCAAGCCTTCCGCTCTACTCTGAAATGGAATCCTCAAACATTGTATTTGCCATCGACGAGGGAGAGGCGGTTTTTGCAAGGGGCGAATTCCGCCCCGCAAGCTCGTTTAAAATCAAGACGAAATTCGGAACAATAGAGCCTGTCGGAAACAACATAAAAATCAAAACCGACGGCTCAACCCTCACCGTGCGCGCATACGACGCCGCAATAAGGTATTCAAAGCCCGATTCAAACGATAGGGAATACATACCCATCGGCTACGACTTGGTTTGTTTTTTTGAAAACGGAGAGTTAAAAGCCGAAAAAAAGCAAAGCTCAATACCGCAAAAGGCAAGCCTCAAATCAGAGGCAGGCTCCGCTTCCGACGTCTTTAAAACCACAGAATTTTACCGCGGCGAAGACGGAAAAATTTGCGCAAGAAGAATAGCGTTCAAAGAGTTTTTCATACGGACGCGCGACCCGATAAGATAATATGAGCCTTTCAAAATTCCTCCCCGAAGATTTCGACGAAAACGCGGTCATAGAGCTGATTGCGGGCAAAGGCGTTTACCCCAGCGAAACTTTGCGAAAACTGCGCAGGCACAACTTAAACGTAAAGCTTATCGCAATCGAAGGCGAAACCGAAGACGACCTATACAACCAATTTTCCGAAGAAGACAGGGCAAGGGCAAATGTAGGTCAGCTTGGGAGACTTCTAAAATACACAAAAAAATTCGGCGCAAAATACGCCATAATGGCAGGACAAGTTACGCCAAAAAAACTTTTTAAGGGGCTTGTCCCCGACTTAAAAGCATTGACAATATTGGCAACCCTTAAAGAGCGCAACGCCGAAACAATTTTCGGGGCAATAGCAAACGAGCTTGAAAAAGTCGGTTGCAAACTTCTCGATGCGCGCTCTTTTTTGGACGAACAAATAGCAGCGCATGGCTTTATCTGCGGCAGAAAATGGAATGTCGAAGAGCGACATCTTTTGCACGGCTTAAAGATTGCCCATGAGTGCGCAAGGCTTGACATCGGGCAGTCGTGCGTCGTTTCACGCGGAAGCGTGCTGGCGGTTGAAGCCTGGGAAGGCACTGACAAAATGCTGGAACGCGCGGGCTCTTTCGAGGCAAAAGACAGCCTGTTTGTAAAGACGGTAAAGCCAAACCAAGACTACCGCTTCGACGTTCCCGTAATCGGGGAGCGCACAATCAGAAAGCTCGCCGCCTCAAATATTTTAAACGCGGCGGTTGAAGCGGACAGCGTGATAATCTTGGAGCCTGAAAAAACATTGGAGCTTGCAAACAAACACGGCATAAAAATTTTTGGAATATGAGCATAGTTGAACAAAGAAAAGATGAATTGCGCGAAGAATTCGGCTTTTTTGAAAGCCCCGAAGAACGCTTTGAATACATCATTTCAAAAACAAAAAACAAAGAAGGGCTTGCCGAAGAGTTCAAAAGCGAAAAATATCTCGTAAGGGGATGCGTTTCAAACCTGTGGCTTGTGCCGTCATTTGAAGAAGGCAAATGCGCCTTTAAAACCGACGCCGATTCAATAATCACCAAGGGCATTGCCTCGCTGGTTTCAGAAATGTACAGCGGTCTTTCTCCGCAGGAAATTTTGGATTTTGACTGCGCGTTTTTATCCGAAATCGGCATAGAGCAGTATCTCTCGCCAAACAGGCGCAACGGGCTTTCCAAGCTTTGCGAAAAAATCACGGATTTTGCAAAATCAAAAATTTAATGAGACTTACCCGCAACTTTTTTGAATACGCAGAAATGATAAAGCTCGGGCATACGCTTTTTGCCCTGCCCTATGCGCTTGCGGGATTTTTGCTCACCTATTTTTCGGGATTCGGCTTTTCGCCGGTAAAACTTTTTTGGATTGTGCTTGCGTTTTTCGGGGCGCGCAGCGCGGCAATGGGCTTTAACAGGATTGCCGACGCTAAATTCGACGCAGAAAATCCGCGGACAAAAAACCGCTCCATTCCCGCAGGCAGAATAACAAAAGCTTCCGCGCTCATATTTGTCGCATTTTCCGCAATCGTAATGATAGTTTCCGCAAGAATGCTAAACGAGCTTTGCTTCTGGCTGTCATTTCCCGCGCTAATCGTCCTTTTCGGATACTCCTACTGCAAGCGATTTACGAGCTTGTGTCACTTTGTTTTGGGATTAGCCCTGTCGCTCGCGCCTGCGGGGGCATGGTGCGCCGCAAGCGGCAAGTTTTCATTTTCGATAATTTTTATTTCGCTTGCCCTGCTGTTTCAAATAGCCGCATTCGATGTCCTCTACGCCCTGCAAGACGAAGACTTCGATAAATCCGAAAAACTCCATTCAATACCTGCACTCTTCGGCAGGCAAAAATCCATAATGGCAAGCTCTGCAATGCTGCTTTTATCCATTGTGTTTTTATATTTGACAGGTACGGCGTTTTCGCTCGGAAAAATTTTTTACGCAATCTGCGCCGCGATTTTGACGCTGTACGTTTTGGCGATTTTGATTTTCATTAAGTCGGGCATTAAAAAAATCGACTTGGTTTTCTTCTACATAAACGCGCTATGCTCGTTTTTAACCCTTGCGGCAGTCGCACTCGGAGGCTTTTTCAAATGACGGGTAAAAAAATCGCGGTCGGAATTTGCGGTGCTTCCGGAATGCCATATGCAAGGCGTCTAATGGAAGTCCTTGCGGAAAGCGGCGCGTCCGTTTACGCGTCGGCAAGCTCGGCGGCAAAACCGATTTTTAAAAGCGAACTCGGCATTGATTTTCAAGATTTTGCAAACGCGCTTTCGCAAAAATTCCCAAGCGTAAAATTTTTTGACGACTTCGATTTCTCAGCGCCGATTGCAAGCGGCTCGTTTTACTTCGACGCAATGGCGATATGCCCCTGCTCGATGAAAACGCTCTCGCGCATCGCCACTGCCACGGGAGACAATCTGATTTGCAGGGCGGCAGATGTCGCGCTTAAAGAAAGGCGCAAACTCGTGCTTGTAGCGCGGGAAACTCCGCTTTCGCTAATCCATCTCCGCAACATGGTTTCCGTAACGGAGGTGGGAGCCGTGGTTCTCCCCGCCTGCCCCGCATTCTATTTTAAGGAAAACACCGTTAAGGAACTCGTTGATTTTGTGGTTGCGCGGACGCTTTCCGCAATGGGAATTAAGCAAAACTTGACGGCCCAATGGGGCGAAAAACACCAATGAAAAAATCTTATAAAAATCTGGCGGAATTTATCCGCGCGCTTGAAGACGCGGGCGAGCTAAAAAGGGTGCGCGAAGAAGTTTCAAGCGAAATTGAAATTTCAAAAATCACAGACGCAGAATCCAAAAAGCCGGGCGGCGGCAAAGCCCTTCTTTTTGAGCGCGTGAAAAATTCCGAATTCCCCGCCGCCACAAACCTCTTTGGAAGCGACAAGAGAATGTCGATGGCTCTCGGCGTAAAAAACCTCGCAAGCTCAGGCGATGAAATAGCGGAGCTTACCCGCCTATCCCCCCCGCGCACATTCGGGGAAATTTTCGATGCCGCAAAAAAGCTATTGCCGATGCTTAGAATTTTGCCGTCCAAATTCAGAGGGAAAACCGCCCCTTGCCAGGAAGTCGTAAAAATCGGCGACGATGTCGATTTAAACGAAATTCCTATACTAAAATGCTGGCCAAAAGACGCGGGGAAGTTCGTAACGCTGCCGCTCGTATTCACAAAATCTCCCGACGGCAAAACAAGGAATCTCGGCATGTACCGCCTGCAAGTTTTCGACAAAAACACGACAGGCATGCACTGGCACATCCATAAAGACGGCGCGCACTTCTTCCACGAATACAAAAAGCTCGGCAGGCGGATGGAAGTCGCCGTCGCAATCGGCGCGGACCCGAGTGTGATTTACGCCGCAACCGCACCGCTTCCGCGCGGAATAGACGAGCTAATGCTCGCGGGGTTTTTCCGAAAAAAGCCCGTAAAAATGGTAAAATGCAAAACCATAGACATGGAAGTTCCAGCAGAGGCTGAATTTGTTTTGGAAGGATATGTCGACCCTTGCGAACTACGCCTTGAAGGCCCTTTCGGCGACCATACGGGCTACTATTCGCTGGCAGATATGTACCCCGTTTTCCACGTCAAGGCGATAACAAGGCGCGAAAAGCCGATTTACTGCGCAACTCTCGTCGGACCTCCGCCGATGGAAGACTGCTACATGGCAAAGGCTACCGAAAGAATTTTCCTTCCCCTCTTAAAAACGATATTCCCCGAAATCGAAGACTATTTTCTGCCGTGGGAAGGCGTATTCCACAACATCGCGATTGTTTCAATCAAAAAAGAATACCCGGCACAAGCAAAACGCTTGATTAGCGGGCTTTGGGGACAGGGGCAAATGAGCTTTTGCAAGGGCGTCGTGGTCGTTGATGAAGACGTAAATCCGTCGAATTTAAACGAAGTATGGAAAATTTTTACCGAGCGTTTCGACAAAGACCGCGACCTTGTAATATCGCAAGGCGTGCTCGATGTTCTCGACCACTCCGCGCCCAATCCCCTCTTCGGCTCAAAAATCGGCATAGACTTGACAAGAGAAATCAAAGGCGAACCACAACGAGGCAAAAACAAATTCCCCCAAATGCCAAATGTTCAAGGCATTGCAAAAGAAATCAGCGCGGAAGCAGAAGACATTTTTGCGGCAAAAAATTTCTGCGCAATCGCAATCGAAAAAGCCGATTTCTCGGGAATGGCAATTTTGAAGGAATTTGCAAGCTCGCCAATGTTTAAGGCATTTGCGGCAGTGGCGATTTTCGACAAGGGAATTGAAATCGCAAACGCTTCTAAACTGCTATGGAAGATTTTTAACAACGTCGATCCGTCACGCGATATTTTCTTTGCCGAAAAAACCGCATTTATCGACGCCTGCAAAAAAAACGCCGCAGACGGGCATAATCGCGAATGGCCCGAAGACCTAACTTTCGACGCCTAATAAATATATTGAAAAAGCGCAATAAATATGGTCTTATAAAAAGGAAATAGAAACCGATTTATAATCGCAATCATAATAAAATATGGAAGAAGCATACCAAAAAACGACCGACTATTTGGGAAAGACCTTGCAAATCGCAAAAGACCTGTGGGACAAGCCCCATGTAAAGGAGTTTTTGCTTGTAATAGTGTCAATATTGATTCTTCTTGTGATAATTTTGAAAATCCGTAAAAGGTTTGCGCCTATAAAGCTTTTCAACAACTCCGCGGGAATTGTCAGCGTAACTCCAAGCGCATTAAACGAACTCGTCCAAAGCGTGTGCTATTCAATCGGAACTACAAACCGCCCAAGCGTAAAAATCTACGAAAAACGCGGACGCCTCTGCATGCAAGTGGCAATCAAACTTGAAATGGGGCAAAAACTCGCGGACGTCTCGACAATACTGCAAGACGAGCTAACTAACGCCTGCCGCGAACATCTCGGCGTTGAAAAACTCGGCAGAATAGACGTAAAAATCAAGGGATTTAAAGGAGTTCTTAAAAAGTCCCCGCGCGAAGACGCGCAAAAAGAGGAAGAGCCAACCGACAAAAAAGAAGAAATAAACGACCCCTTCTCCCCGATAAAATAAAAAATTTAAATCTCTAAAAAAACGGCGCAAGAGGAATTCCCCCTTGCGCCTTGCCATTGAACAACTTTGTGATTTTATTGTTTATTTTTGACAAGTGTTTTTTAAGGTCATTTATAAAAAGAAAGTTCTTTTATTGGAATTTCGATTGTGGGCATTCCGTAAACATTTACTGTATCGTGCCGATTAGTTTGACCTGGAATGCCAGACGTTTGACCTGTTTTAGGGTTTGGGGGAGGATTTGAACGAATGTTGCAATGGGTTTGCAGGATTATTGCAATATAGTTTTTTTAAGGTTGCAGGGTGTTTATTCTGCAACCTTTTTTATGGTTTTCAGGGTATCGTTCTTTTAAGCGGCTTTTGGATTGCTCTTTTATCAAGGCTGTATGTTTTTCTTGTTTCGGGAACTTTTCAAACGGGCTTTGAACATAAACTTGCCAAATGAAAAGTCTCACACTTTGCAACATTATCTTGCTTCAGTTTGGTATCGTTCGCGCATCCAAAGACCAGGGTAGATTTCCCTGACAATGGAGGGTTTTGCTTCAATCAGTTTTTTACTATTTATCCAATGTTGGTATAACGAAAATGTCGGAGTTGTGGAATTGTTAATTTCAGGAGCTTCTATCCCAGATTTTGTTGTCGGGAAAAACCTGTCGTAAATATCAGGGGCATGATTGTGTATAACTTTGCTGAAAAACTCCGTAGTCTTTTTGATTTTTACCTGCAAAGAGCGTTGAGGATAATTTTTTGCATGCACAACCAAATAGAATGGAGCTGTTTCCACCGCCCAAATAAATCCATAAGCAGGATAAGAACCTCCGCTGTTTGTAAATTCAGGGGCAACGCCGCTTATCCAACCATCGGAAGATATTGACTGAATCGTTACAAGGGTGGAGATGGCTGAATAATACCAAGTCAAACCGTAGTTTTTATGGGGACGCTTTAAATAAAACTTGTCTCCGACATCAAGTTCCAATCCAAGGGCTTTCGCGTTTACGCGAACAGAATTTAACCCGAAAATGTATTCTATTTCGCGCCAAGTTTTTTTGTATCCTTTCCAATCAGCGGCGCGCTCTTCGGGGTTTGCATATCGTTCTTCAAGAGAGGCAATTTCCTTTTCAAGCTCCAAGCCGCACTTGGTGTTTTTTGCGCGGAAGTGCAGGACGTTATCCGCGTACCAGTTTTGCTTGCAGGAAGCGTAAAGCTGCAATAGGCGGTTTTTGTTCATTTTCACTTTTTGCGTCGAAAACTTGTCAAAGGCGTCGTTGTATGCAAACAGTTCTTTCAGTGCCTTTTGCGCGTCCTCGCCATAAACCTCTTCCAAAATTTTTGTTATGTTTTCAATTTTGCGCTTAATTTCGTTGTCGCGGCGGCTTCCCGCGCCGTAGATTTCGCGGGACAGCTCTCTTGAAAACGCCCGCGCCTTTTCGCGCGCTTCGGGATTGCTCGAAGAGGCAAGATAATCCAAATCGTCGGCAAGGTGCACCGCCCAATTTAAATAAGACGAAAACGGAGCTTTCCCGTCGTCTCGAAATTTGTCTTTTTCGGCATTCAAAGACTCTTCGTAAACTGACCTGTTTTTCTCGTTTTCGCGGTTATGGCGTTCGAGCAGGCTTTGGGCGTCCCCGATTCCTTTTTCTTTGATTTTCTCGAACCATTCAATGGCTTCCGCCATTTGTGCGCGGCTTTTCTCCCGCCAGTCGCCGACCTTTTTGAGAACTTCGATTTTCCAAAGGGCGTCGTTATATTTTAGCTCCGAAGAATAGCCCTTACCCGACAATTCCAAGTCGTTTGAAACCGCGTCAAATTCGGCGTCAAGCGCCTCTTTTGAAAGCCCCCTGACCTTTCTTGCGTAGTTTAAAATCTCGTGGGAATCGGCGGATATGGAGCGTTTGTCTGCGCGTTTTGTCTTGTTGAATGTTCCGCCCGATTTTAAAATTTTGTCGAGTTTTTCCCCAAGTTCCGCCTTGTCGTCCCTGACTCCGCGGTTGAAAATACGAAGCGCGATATGCTCGGCGCGGAGCGTGAAGTTGTCGATTTTCTGCCCTGTTCTTTCGCCGTCTTTGATTGTTATTACGGCATAATTCGCTTTTTCAAGCTCGGATATTTTAGACAAAATGCGCTCTTTTTCAAGACCGTAGGAAAGCTCGTTTGCCGATGCCGACAATATGTTTACAAGGGTTTTTCTGTACTTTTCGCGCATAACCCCCTCGCTTTCGTCCGCAAGGCGGGAACGCCTTAAAACTTCACGCTTGATTGTCGATATTACATCTCGGATATTTTTGTTTAGAACGGGCCTTGACGCTTCGGAGACTTCCATTTCAGAATCCCCGTCGGGTTGCGCCTCTTCCAATTCTTCCAACGACAGGCTTTGTCCCTCAAAACCGTTTGCAGGCTCTTTTTCCATGGCTTGCAGGATTGAAGCGGTCAAGTCGGCATCGAAATCGGATTCCCCGTAGCCTTTTATGTCTTTTAGCTTTTTAAGCTTTTGGTCTTTCAGCCACTGCGCAACCTTTGCCTTTGCCATGCCGTATTCCTCTCCGTCCTTTCTGAACGAGGAATATATTTTATCGACCATTTCGCTTTGCCAATGGTAGTCGCTTTCGGCTAATTGGACGGCTTGGTCCAAGTCCTTTTTTGCGTTGTACTTTTTAGCCCTGCAAGTCTCGGCAACTTTAACTGCCCTGTCTTTTACATATTCGTAATTCGAGCCGTCAAACCCCTCTGACTGCGGCAAAAGCTTTTCAAGTTTTGACTGCGTTATCCTGCCGCCAAGCAGAATGTCTTTTGCAAGCACTATCGAAGCCCAAACAAGAGGGTTTTCTCTCCGCTCCTGCCGAAGCAGGTATTTTAAATTTGAGGGATTTTCGTCCTGATTTAATCCCAGTCCGAATAACCCTTCGCTTTCCAATCGCGGTCTTGAGCTTTCGTATGCTCTTCCCAAAATTCGTCCGACAAGTCGTCGTACTTTATTGGAATTTCTCTTATCAATGAATCTGCTATCTCGAAGTCCGCTTGTGATAACGGCAATTTCATTGCTTTGATTGTTTCCAACGCTTGGGCTTTTGTATTTATTTTCGATGTATTCATATATGCTTTCTAAGATGCGTACAAATTGATTTTCGTTTACCACATATTGCCAAGCTTTCGCATCTTCCGTTTTTACAGTCTTTGGAATGTCCGACGAGCTGTCAATATAAATCGTATTTATTTTTTTGCCGTATTTGGATTTCAGTTTTATTTCAATCTTTTCAACCTTTTTATTTGCACTTTCATAGGCTCCAATAAAATAATCAAGCGGTAAAAACCTGCCCTCTTCAATTCCTCTTTTTAGCGAATTTTTCCAGCTGCGTACGGGGTCATTGTAGATTTGGACAATGGTAATTTCAAAGCCCGATTTTATTGCATCCTCAACTCTGCGCTCCACGCTTGCAAAATTGTTTAAAGGGCTGTCCAACAAAATGCCGACATCGTTTATGCCCTTTATAAGCCCGGCTTTTGACGCGCTGGATTTTCCCGCCGCAGGGTTGCCTGTAAGAAGTATCGCTGTCTTGTTTTTTGTTTGAATTTTTAATGATTCCTGCCAAACATACGCCGATATTTTGTCTCCCGCTTCTTTATAAACAGATACATTTGAAGCGTCGTAATTCGGGACAAATGCCCTTATTTTGTCAGGGTCGATTTCAATCCTGCCATTTTCATTTGTGTGCGAATTTATGTATTTCTCTGCCGCAGACTTCACATTTTCGGGATTGCTTGCCCACTCGTCCGCCTCGCGCTTTGCGTCGTCTCTTACGCTCCACCTGATGTCGGGATTTTCGGAATAAGTTCCGACGTTGTCCGTCGCCGATTTGATTTGGGTTGAATCGAAAACAACAAATACATCGGATGGAGTTTGCATTGCCACTAAATCCGCGCCGTCTCTTAAATTTTTAAATATTACGCCGTCGTATCCGTTTTCTTTGGCATACTTCGCCCATTCGTTTGAGCTTTTTTCAGGACGTTTTATTACCCCCGCCTGAACAAGGTCTATATCATCTTCGGGCTTGTAGGATTGTTCGAGTTCTTCCGGCGTAAAATCAAACGCCTTACAAAGTTGCTTTTTCTGCGTAGGCGTTAAATCTTTGATTTTTACAATGCCGCCCGAATGGTCTCTTATTGCTCCGAACTCATTGCCCGCAGAATCTATGACAAGCGGATTTCGGAAAAAAATAAATACATCATAGACATTGCTACCCATGCTCCCTGCAACATCGCGACTTGACGAAAAGAAGTGCATACCGTCGGATGTTCTACGCCCTTTATCCGTTTTCCCGAATACCGTAAAACGCGAATAGTCGCTGTTAGTGTTGGTCGTCCCGTGGTAAACCACCAAAGGCTCTCCGTTTTCGTCAACGACTTTTGAGGCGTTTTTCGGGTCGTTCTCCCAGTCCCCAAACCACTTTTTGAAATTCGGAGTGCGGACTAAGAGCCACTGCTTTTCGGTAAGTTTTGTGGGCTTGCCGTTCGGGGCTTTGAGCCACTGCGGAGTATTTACATACCTTGCCCTGACTTCCTCAATCTGCCTTTCAGCTTCAGCAATTTCCGCATCAGACGGCGCACTGCGTGTGTCGCGGAAAGAATAGCGAAATCTTGGATTATTTTGCCTTAATTCAAAAATATTGTCTTTTTCCGCTTGACTTAAATCCGCCTCCGTGAAAATTTTATTACCATAAGAGGGTAAATTCTTGTCAAGATTGCGCCCGTGGAATTGAACCAACGGCAATCTAAGATAAGAAGGTATCCTCTTTCTGTTTATATATCTGAGCCGTTTGTTTTGTATCGCAAATTCCAACTGGCTTATATTCCTTGAATGAATACTCCTTATGTCGTTAACAACGACTTTCCTACTTGCAATTTCCTTGTCGCAATGGATTGCTACTACAACAGGTTTTCCGTTTTCCGCAGTAATTTCCGTCAAAACAACAAACGCATTTGCGACGGTATCAGATTCAAATATCGCTATCGGGTCGGCTATTTCAACTGGGAGATGCTTTAAGTCTGAAATATTTAATTCAGGATGTTCTTGTAGTTTTTTGTCTAACTGGCTTTTTTTCAGTTCAATAGGCAATGCACTTATCCCGACAAGCCTCATTGCTTCGGGTGTTGTACCAAGCCTAAAAACATGCTTGTTGTCAAGTTTGCCGTCTATGTAGTCTTGAAGCTCGCTTGCAAAACGCTCCGCGTCCGATTTCCTTATGTTCCAAGAAACATCGCTTTTATGCTCCGTACCGCCATAGCGTTCAAAAGCCTTTTGAAGTTCCGCTATCTTCGGCGGATTGCCCTCGCCGAACATGTCAACGCTCGAGGTGTCTATGTTCTTCACAAGGCTGTAATATTCGTTTAAAACGCCGCTTATCCCCGTGGGCGTCTTTACGTTCGCCTCAAACAGCTCCATCAAAAACGACACTTCCGCGCTCGGCGCCGGCTCAAACATTTCAAGCTGGGAAGTGTAATCTTTGTATGTGCGCCCCTCACGCCTTAAATTTACATACAATTCAACAGCCTGCGACATCTCGGAAGACAAGTCGTAATCCGCATTCCCCGCAAGCTTGCCCAAATTCGCTGCCGAACCTATAAGCCCCCTTATAAGTCCGCTCCATCCCTCGGGATTGTCCAAAAGGTTTTCTATCACGTCGCGCTTGTTCGGGTCGAGCATCGCGGCAAGCACCGCCGCGCGTATCCTCGGCGCAAGATTGGCCTTTATTCTACCGTTTTTATCAATGTACTGCTCCCTGCCGCCAACCGCCTCTAAAAAAGCGTTGATAAACTCCGTGTTGCTTTCCGACAATACGTCTCCCTTGTCTGACGGGAAAAACAAATCAAGTATCCTGCCGCCGCCCGTGCCAATCTCCAAAATCCTGCGCGCGTCGGCAACCGCCGTCTCCGCATTGCTCATTGAAGCCACTTTCTGCTTATTGGAGCGCGCCGCAAATTCCTGCAGGCTCATCCCGCCCGAATTTTCTATTCTGCGCACAAGCACGGGGCTTTTTATTCCGATTGGAACATTCAGCCCCATCTGCCTTGCCCTGCTTAAAACATAATCGCGGTAGCTTGCCCCCCTTTCGGGATTGTTTTCATAAGCCTCGCGTATCGCCAATATTCGACCGTTGCCCGAAAGAACCTGCCCCTTTGCGTCGATTATCGGCGCGCCCTCGTCCGTGGTCTCTGAAGAATCCAGACGCTTAGGGTTAAGATGCGCGGCAATTTTGCTCACCTGCTCTATCGACCCCCTGCGTGCGCGGTTTCTCGGCTGCAGGGTATCGTCGTAGCCGCCGTCTGTGGAAGCGATTATTTCGGATGCATCCAAAACGGCATACTTGCCGCCGACTTCGGGGCCGTTTTCTTCGGGAGTGGTCGCGGTCCAGTCATCGGAATAAAGTTTTTGAGTTTCCCTGTTTACACGGTTAAAGAGGGCTTTTGCAATATCGGTAATTTCCCTGTCGTGAATGTCGATAGCGGTGTTTTCTGTAGTAAAAATTCTTTTTATCCAGTTTTTAAAGGTTTTGAAAACGCTCCGTCCGTTTTCGTCCAAAACCTCTTTTAACGCCACTCTTTCGCAAACCCTTGCGATGTACTCTTCAGCCAAATCCAAGTCATTGTTATTGGCATATTCGCTTTCGAGGCTCTGCCTCAGCGCATTGCCGCCGCCCATTATTTGCAAGACGCGATTTAACATTCCGTTAAAGGACGGGTCTTGCCTTATTTTGTCCGCAATCCAGTGCAGGCGTTCGTGCGCCAGCGTCCTGAAAGCCTCAACGCCGTCTTTAAAATGCGGCTCAAAAAGATATATTTTGCCGTTTTTATGGTCGTATGCGCCTTTGCGCCTAATGTCAGACATTATTTCCTCTGCCTCTTCCGGGGAAAAAATGCCTTCAAGCTCTTCGGCGCCGCTTACAAAAACAACCTCGTCCCTGCCGCCGTATTTATCCAGAAACGCTTCAATCACCGAACGCTTGCCGTTTTCCTCAAAAGCGTCTATTTTTTGAAATTCCTTTTCGAGATTTGCCGTCTCTTCTTCGTTTTTTCGGCGCGTGTCCGCAATCATCTCGACAATTTTCCTATTTGCGGCAGCGCGCATTTTGCCCATTGATAACTCTTTATTTTCCAAAAGCTCAACGTCGCTCAAAAAACCGTCCAAATCTTCTTGCGAATCAAATCTGCCCTCAAGCATGGACAGCCGCCGGTCTTCAGGCGCGCTTAAATACGAGCCTAAAAAATCTTCCCCGTATTTGTCGCCTGCATGCTCCGCCACGCGCCTTAAATCCGCATCCATTTTGTCAAGCTGCATTATTGCGGATTTTGCACGCAGATGATTGTTCACGGCGTCGGAAAAATATGCTCGGAGAGCTTATCTCTGAATGAGATCTGAACTTGTCGAGCTAAAAAACGAAATCTTCAAACACATTGCCGTCTGGCAAATAGGCATAATAGTCGCCATACTCAAAGTTGCGATAAAAGATTAATTTTATTATAATTATGATTTAAATAGTTATACGTTTATTTCTTTTTTTAATACAATAATCTAATCCGAATATTGCACTTGTCTGTCTTTTATGTTATATTGATAAAAATTTTTATATGGGAAAATATTGTTGTATCATTTTATTTTTACTGATTTTTATTCAGCCATCGATTGCATCGCCATCAACAACAATTAAAATGACTGAATTTGAAGGAATGGATGAAATATCCATTAAGATAAATCGTATGCAAGGACCTTTTTATTTTGTGGATGCCCCGTTAATTTCGATTTTGGAATTACTTGAAAAATTATTGGACAAACCTATTATTTATTCTTCTACCCTACCGCAAACCGCAAAATTCTCTTTCAAATCGGAAAAGAAAATCCCACATGATGACGCAGTAAAAATTTTCCGCTCAATGCTTATGTTAAATGGAATTGCACTTATTCCTGTTGACGGCGATAAATACTATAAAGCAGTTCCTTCGGCTGGAGTCAGCACGCAAATTCCGGAATTTCTTGTCGGAAGAGCTTCAAATCTTACCCCAAGCCAAGATTTCTATACTAAATTTTTTGAGCTTAAATACATTCAAATTGCAGACATAGAAAGCAAATTAAAATCTTCTCTTTCACAAAACAATGTTGGAATCTTTGAGACTTTTCCCAAAAGCAACTCCTTTTGGGTTACAGACACATTGCTTAATATTCAGCGTATAGAAGCGATTTTAGACAATCTTGATACTCAAAAAAATGAAATGTTTTTCATTCAAATAACAAATTCATCTGCAAGCGATATAAAAGATAAAATATCCGCCCTAAAATTAGACGAATTCGCGAATGCCACAATTTCTTCCGATGCAAGGACAAATAAGCTTATCGTTGTCGCCTCAAAACCTATTTATGAAAAAGTAAAACAGATTGTAACAGAATTAGACATACAATCCGATGCAATACTTAAAAGCGAAGTTGTTTATGTAAAGCACGGAGAAGCTGCAAAAATTGTTGAAGTTCTTAATAAAATTGTAAGCGGTCAAAAACAATCCAAAAGCAATAAAAACGCAAGAGACTTGCCTCCAGAGAAAACACTTGCCCAAAAACCTACAAGTACAGATAAAAAAGAATCTGATATTTTACAAATTTCAGAAGGTACAAAAAATCTCTCAGATGAAAAAAATTCCAATTTCGGCATAGAATTTTCAGATTATGTACAAATTGTATCAGAAGAAAGAAGTAATGCCATTGTGCTGTATGGAACAAGCAATGATTTAAAGCAGATTAAATCAATCATAAATCAATTGGATATTGTTCTTGCCCAAGTAAAAATTGATGTTCTAATTACCGAAGTAGTTCTATCAAATGATCAAGTTTCAGGTTTGAGTTCTTTTGGATTGTCATACAATGCCTCGGATATAGATGGTTTTTCAGGCTCTACACAAACATACAACCTTACAAATTCAAGTACTCCTGCATTTTCTATAAGTGCAAGCGAAACAAGTTTTTCATTTTTATTGGGAGTGGCACGTCAAAATCAAAATGTCAAAGTTCTTTCTGCTCCAACTATTGTAACTACACACAATAAAGAAGCAGAAGTTAACATATCGCAATCACTTCCTATAATCACATCTTCAATGAGCGATATTACGAGTATAACTACAACACGCAGTTCTGTATCATATAAAGACATAGGCATTCGATTGCTCGTTACCCCTCTTGTTGGAGCAAATGGTAGTATTCAGTTAAAAATAGACCAAAGTGTAGATTCAATTTCAGGTTATACAACTATTGATAATAATCAGCAACCCATAATTAGCAAAAGGAAAGCTACAAGCTTTATTAGTGCAAAAAATAATGAAGTTATAACTTTAGCCGGTTTGCAACAAATAGATACGACAAAATTAGATGGCGGAGTTTGGTTTCTTAGCGATATTCCATTGTTAGGTGAATTATTTAAGCCTTCCAAAAACGAATATACTCGAAGAGAGCTTATTATATTTATTCGCCCTACGGTTATTGAAAGCACGCCGACAAACAGTATTATTAAGGGAAAAGAAATATTCCAATCCCCATCAAAAGATGAAATTGAAACATTTTTTAAAGATGGAAAGTTTTATAAAAATGGCGAATTGGAAGAAAATGCAAAAGAATTTGAAGAAAACAGACCGCACAATCGTGTTAAGAATGTTATTTTAGCTCCGCTTAGTTCTTCTGAAAAGAAATAAAAAGTAGCTAAATTTAAAAGTAATTTAGCCACTCAACATTTAGATTTTCTTACAAGTCATAGTCTATTCGTATGTACAAGTGATAAACTGATTAGGATTGTTTTGAACAGTATTTCCATAAGGGATGTCCCCTGAATTTATTTCCCATAATTGATTAAATGGGTCTTCCCAATATCCACGTCCGTCCCAACCACCGACACTGCATATCGTAATACTGTGTGTAATTAAAGTTGAAACCCATGAATTATATTGTGATTCATTAAAAAACATGCCCACAACTCCGCCTTTTACTTTTGCAACCTGTATTAGTTGAGAAGTTGTAAATCCGCTCCAATACCCTATATATACATAAGCTAATGATACATTTGTAAAGTCTTCCGTACCCGTGAAAGTTACAGCAGGAAGACATGCACCCTGCAAGCCTGCATAAGCATTACGAACATTTCTTATAGAACGTGCTGCCAATAGAAGTTGAGCAGGAGTTAGTTCTGAAAGGCGATATCGCCAATCGCAATATTGCAGATTTATTCCCGTAAAATCTAAATCGTATGCAGATAGACAACCATTTATCAATGATCGATTTACATACGACAACCTTGCAAGAAGCCCCTGTCGTATTGTTTTTGCATTATCGGCAGTTATACTTATAGAACTTGTAATTTGCCCCTTATGTACTGCTAATAAGTAATTGAGTGCAGCCTGGGTTATCGAGGAATTCCAATTAAAATTATTCCAATCATTTAAGGTTTTTGAACCAAATATAGATGTTAATTCTTCAAGAGTAGAATTATTTGCGTCTGCAACGGTTGCCGTTTGTCTATATGCTGATACATTTCCTTCCGCATCTCGTGCGAGTGTATTCGAGTTTACTCCAACTACCATATTGTTTGCGTTATAGGTAATGTTATCTATGGATGGAGTTAATGAAGTTGGCAAAGAAGCTGACTCTTGGGGCGTCAAAGAAAGAACTGTTGCAGAACGAGAAGAAGCAGATGCACTTAAACGTGTTAATGGAGACGAAATTGCAACATTATTCAATGTTGTTCCTGATAAAGACATTGTTTCGGGCGACAAATTACCAACCTTAGCAATAAATCCATTATTAGATAACGATGTATTTGATGTCTCGTTTCCATTGGGGATTTCAAATATTGATAAATCCACAAAAACATTCTTATCGCTTAAGCCGTTACTTGAAGAAATATTTAATGAAACTTCCCCGGACGAAATTTGAAGAGGATCAAGAACTTGCGCAACCGGATATGTCCCATCTTTTGTCACAGGAATCGTACCTACAGTCATTGTTTTACCATTTGATAAAACTAAGTTTAACGAAAGATCTGTCGGGACATTTACTCCGCTTACTTTAACATTGCCTCCTAACATATGCGGATTGTCGCTATTTACATTGCCAACTTTCCCATTATAAAGAGCATCGCTTTGCCCATATAAAAGTCCTTCTATACACCAAAACGATAATGTACATATCGCCATTATATTTAATGTTTTTATTCTCATTCCATTTTCTCCATTTCTCTAAAAGTTATTTTATGCAAGATTTCATAAGTACAATCATAAAAAACAGTACCTTATAAATTATAATTTTTTGTGGATTATTCATCTTGGAATAAAACTATTTTTCCCTGCTTTCAAGTTCCACTTTTACATATTTATAATTTATACAAGTCATATAATTTGAGGTACCGAATTTTTATTTTCGCTTAATGTTATCTCGTCTCTTTCTTATTATTAAATTGCTATACCTTTATTTTATTTCTATTATAAAGATCAGCTATGGCATCAAGAACATCGCTTAAAAACGCTTCGCAATCTCCATATTTATATTTATTGGTTATGTTTATTTTTAGTATATATGGAATAACGCTTTCTGTTTCTACTTTTATTTCGAAACATCCTTTTTGTGCGATTTCATTAAAAACCTTTTCCGTTATATTTTCTTCCAAAAACTGCAATAATTCATACGACTGATTCTCGTACAAAATTTTTCTTCCATTGGTTTTATATTTTCTTAATGGCAGGTTGAATATTTCAACCTCAAGACCACTTGCCGCCCCATTCGATTTTTCCAATATAGTTCCGACTAACTTACTCGTTTTCTTTTGTTTTGAAGCCCCTTTTATCATCAATGTAAGGAGTACAGTAGAGTATATTGCGCCTATGAGTTGTGAATATTTAAAGCCCAGATCAGGCGTAGTTAGAGTTATTAGTATTGCTAAATTATAATAAAATACAATTATAAATATAAGAGGCAATGCTACATTTGCCGCCACTGAGCCAAAATTCTCTCTAACATATGAGTATATCCCGATAACAATAAAAATGCCTAAAAGGATAGAAGGCGATATTAAAAAATGGCTAAGAGAATCAAAAACAGGATCGCTTATTTTCATGGTTTACCTTTATTTAAATGATGGGATTGCACCTATAAATGATGACGTACCAAAAGAAGATAACAGAGCACGTCCGTTACTACTGGTAAAATATTTGGGAATTGTTTTAGGAACCGCATTAAATTTCGTAGCCTGTGAAATTGTTGAGTATCCTGTAGTCTTTATAATCGAAGATACTCCTTGTCCCAATCCACCAAAAATAGCATTGGATAATACTCCATCTGTAAGATTATTTTGAGTCCCAAGATATTCATTTGAGGCAAAATTATACCCGACTTGAGTAATAGCAGAAACTCCCGCTGAAGAACCTATTGAAATTGTTCTTGCAAACGTTGAACTTGCCTTGAATCCTATTCCCATTGCAATTGTTCCAGAAACAGGAGTTATTACTGCAGACACAGCTCCAACAATAGCCCCCTTGGTTGCACTCAAAGCAATCTTAGTAAAATCAAAAGAAGAAAAAGAATTTCCGTTTCTACTTTTATCGTTCAATTGATTTATAATTTCAGCCGAAGCTTCAATAGCAGCACCAATTCCCGCTCCAACAAGAGCTGTAACAACTAACACTGGAACTTCTCCATTTTGATCGATATAAGAATAAGGATTACCATTTGCATATAGATACCAATTCAAGCCTCCCTCGAAACCGCTTGGGTCGGATGTTAAGAATGTTTTTGTGGCAGGATTATAATATCTTGCACGCATATTTACGAGACCATTGGGGTCTGTTTGTATTCCAAAGGCTCCGACATATTTGAATGGAGTATCGCTATCTCCTATTGAATGTATGCAATACCCCCAAGGGTCATAGCTAAATCTATCGGTTATTGACTTATCTTGATCTGTAAGAGCGATCGTACTTCCTAAACAATCCACAAGCACTGTCATAAAGAACAGTACTATATAAATCATAATTTTTTGTAGATTATTCATCTTGAAATGAAACTATTTCTCCCCACTTTCAAATTCCGTTTTTACATATTTATCATTTATACAAGTCATTATTAAGTTAATCCATTTTTTACCTATATCATTCATAAATTACATTAATGGTTGAATATTTAATATATTTACCTTTATTTATCACGTGCCATAAATTCACTTCCTCCCCCCTATATATCTATTTACTGGAGCTACTTTTGTTCCATAACGTTCATACTTTATTTTATTTCTTCACTAGGATATTTTAATCTCAAAGGATTTTTATCTGAATTATAAAATATATTACAATAAGGATTAACATACAAAACTTTTGGATTAAATATCCCTGATTTTATTTCATCAATGTTCAATAAAAAAGTAGGCAACCCTAGATTATCAAAGAATGTAATATTATTTTCATTATATGTTATTTTAGATGTTAAATTCTTAAAAAAAATTGGATCAGGTAGAGTTCTAAACAATAATCCTGAGACCAATTTTTCTTTTGTCTTAATATTCCAAATTTTCACATAATATTCAAAGCAATTTGTATTATGATTTGTTATTATTTCAAGATTAAGGTCCTTGAAAATCTTATTCTTTTGGGTCGTATTTTTATAATCATTTTTTCTGAATTCATGATGGATAGATAGCAACTCTTCAAATGGAATTTTATATTTTGAACGAAGCATATGATAACTTTTCTCTAAAAATGATAAATAAAATTCGAATCTTCCTTTTTTATCTAGCTTTAAATAATTGACTTTATCGAATGCAGGGAAAGATACTGTCAGTTTTCTTGTGTCATTATTGATATATATGTCGGGGACTTTTATGTTATCAATTTTGACAAAAATTCCACTAAACGTATCACATGTTTCAAACTTAAGAGACTTAATTCTAGAAGAAATATATGTTGTTATGAAATTAACATTATAATTAAATATATCTTGAAACGAATTTTGATATATTCGCCGACAATTAAAGTCCATAAATAAATGTACAGAAGTAAATTTCATGGTAGTTTATCTAAAATCATTGATTAAGGTCTAATATGGCGATTCGGATCTAAATTTCCTAGACTTCTATAAAAATTTGCTAAATCATTTTCTAGTTTTAATGCATCATTTCTTGCATTAGGTCCCGCCGGAATGAATTTAACTATTTCTGCAGAATACCGTTCATATCCAGCTTCTCTGTTCCACTTATTTACTTGTCTCATTGCTCGAGGAGATGTTCCATTTTTATTTAGTTGAGTTCCACTTATTCCAATTTTTGCAACGATTAACTGCTGTTTATCATAAATTTTATAAACGTGTTGTGCTTTCATACTCAATTTAGAATTTCCATGAATTGCAGTTTTAGCGAAAGCAGAGGCTGAACCGATACTTTTTGATGCAACGCCAGCAATTCTGCCAATAGGAATAACAGAAGCAATATCCATTGCAAGCGATACCGGTGATACGGAATTTCCCATGCTATAATTTGCATATGTATCTACAAAAGGAATTGTTGCTCGCGCTACTTGGGCAGTTGGAGTGCTCCAATATTCTTGGGCCAATGATTGATTTACCATCATAGTTTGAGCAACTGACATGCCCCAAGTTGACATTTGCTCGGCTCCGGCACTCATTATACTTCCATCCCACATGCCGTTTATATCCACTCGAGAGAAAGGATCTCCGCTTGCATATAGATACCAATTCAAGCCACCTTCGAAACCACTTGGGTCTGCACTTATAAAGCTTTTTGTGGCAGGATTATAATATCTCGCCCGCATATTTATTAGCCCATTGGGGTCTGTTTGTATACCAAAGGCTCCAACATATTTGAATGGAGTATCACTATCTCCTATTGAATGTATGCAATACCCCCAAGGGTCATAGCTAAATCTATCGGTTATTGACTTATCTTGATCTGTAAGAGCGATCGTACTTCCTACTTGGTCAAAGTGATAGTATCTTATTTCTTCCGTTCCGTCAGGCGCAATTTTTACTTCGTATTCAAGACCCGCACCATAAACATAGTAAGTAGATTCCAACTCCTTGCTTGTTAAGCGCAACCGCATTAGAACTTCATTAACTTCTCCGCTTTTATTATAAATGTACTTATATTGCGTCAGTATGCTCTTGTCGTAGAACATAACTATCTTGCGGTTCCCTTCGGCATCGTAAGAATAAACTACGTTACCCGTTGAAGTAAGCTCTCCACGTGCATTATATGTTAAATTTGCATTTGCGGCAGATTCGGTTATAGGGTCTGAAATCATATTGCCGTCATCATCGTATGATATTGTCAAACCCCTGAATGTTTGAAGCTTGTTATCTAAATCATAAGTCGCATCGTAGCTATTGCGCGGGAATACCCTGTTTTTCGGCGTGCGAGAAATTGACGTTATTCTATTATCGCCATCGTAAGTATAAGCATAATTAAAGATGGTTTCGGTTGCCGAAGCCTTTTCGGATATTGAGGTTAGATTACCTGTTTCAGAATCATAAGTTAATTCGCGGTATGTGCCGTTTGGGCGGTCAATTCTAACGAGCCTGTTGCCTTTATCGTATGTATAAGTTGTAATGCGCCCTGCCCAGTCAATAACAGTGAAAAGCCTGCCCAAAGAGTCGTATGCATAGGAAACGGTCTTTGCAGGAATTTCATTTACCGCAGGATAAGTTATTGTGGCGATTTTACCAGTAGGCGTATATGTATAAGCAACAGTTGCATCGCTTGACGTTGAACTTGTCATTTGCCCCAATGGGTTAAAGACATAAGAATTTGTTTCTTCACCCTGCGTTATGGCATTTATGCGCCCTGCCTTGTCGTAAGAATAGCTTTTTGTTCCAAGAGAATCTGTTGACGACAACAATCTGCCCGTTGTCGCGTTGTAAGCCATTGTTGTTGTATTCCCTGAAGGGGAAACCGTACTTTCAATATCCCACGTTCCATCTGCATAGTTTGTTGCAGACACCTTGCCCATTGGGGTTGCAATGGTTGTTTTGCGCTCTTGCAAATCATTTGACATTTGGAATATTCCGCCTCGGCGATTTGTGAGCGAAGTTTGCTCTCCGAATGAATTATACGCATAAGATACGGTCTGCCCCATGGCATCGGTCATAGATACTTTATTGCCAAGAGAATCGTATGCATAGGAAATCTTATTTCCTAAATGGCTTTTTGTTGTCTTTATTTTATTTACTTCATTATATGTGTACGAAGTTGTTTGATTTGCAAATGTTTCGCTTATTCTATTGCCTGCGGCGTCAAGAGTATAAGTTATTTCCTTACCATCAGGTAATTTTGTTGATATAAGCCTGTCGGCAAGGTCATAGCCATATGTCGTCGTTTGAGCATTTTCACCGCTACCGACAGTTTCGCTCAATTTCTTTTGCTGGGCGTTCCATACAGTAGTTGTTACCATACCGTCTTCATCGGTATATGTTGAAATGTTTCCTGCATCATCATAAGTTATAGATGTTGAAGAAGCAGTTATGCCTGTTGCTGTTTTTTTCTCGGTTAGCCTGCGGCGTTTATTGTCGTAAGTATAAGTGGTTTTTAACCCTGCCGAATTTGTTTCCGTTAATACATCCCCTAAAGTATTATAGGTTAGCTTTAGAGTAGTAGAGTCAGGATAGGTTATTAAGGTAGGATTGTCTTTTGAAAAAGTTGAATATTTTGTTGTTCGGCCTCCAACAACTTGCGATGTCATTCTTCCATATCCGTCATAGACATATTTACTTGTAATCCCTTTCTCATCCAATACTTCAGAAGGACATAAAGTTTTAGTTGAACTCTTTGCATGATATGTAACTATCTTCTTTACCCTGTCAACTTCGCCTTCCTTTATGGCTTTTTGCGTTATTTTTAATAACCTTGGGACTTCTATTCCATTTGGTTCTTCATAATCATAAATTGTTTCTGCTTTCTTGACTTTCTCTCCCTTGTTTTCTGTATATTTATATACATTTTCGACAGATGTAGGAGTAAGAACTATTGTATATGGAACTTCATAAACAGTTTCAGAAATCTTATTATGCCAATTATCATATTTATTTTCAATGCGTGTAGCTATACGATTTTGAGTAATAATACCCGCTTCAGATATTGACTGAGATAATGAAATGGATGGAGATTCACGCATAGTCTCGCGACCATGCGCGTCATATTCATAATAATTTGAATTTCCCTTTTGGTCGGAGGTTTTTATACAAAACCCCCTATCGTCATAATAAAACTTTCTTATATTTCCCAATGGGTCTTTTTCTTCTGTTCGCGACCCCAAGTATGTAAATGTCCACTTCTTGTTGTCATCTCCGCAACTATATTGCTCTTTAACCGAACCATTTACAGAATAAACATTCCGTACAACAACGCTTCCGCCATCAACAGGATTTTTTAAAACCGTCATGCGGCTTTTATCATCATATTCATAAGACCATACTTTCGATACAGGATCTATTGCTGATGTCAAATTGTCGCCGGTATATGTATACGATGCAGTCTTAGACGCGCATGTTACCTTTGAAATTTTCCCATTTGTCCAAGTCAAAGAAACTGCTCTATCCAAATAATCTTTTACTGACGTAAGATTTTTAGTCGTCGTATTATACGAAAAAGAAATCCCTCTTCCAAAAATATTTTTTATGTTTGCAATTTTTTTATAAGAATTAAAAGTCATTGTATCTCCATAAGGAGCTGTTAAAACATAATTGTTAGAAGAATTTGTTGTTAGAGAATAATTTGTACCAGAAGGAGGAACATAATAATTTGTGTATTTAGGGCTTGTTGCAGTTCCTGTATTTTTATACTGCTTTACAAATTGCATTGTTTCTTTACCTATTCGAATACTTACTGCATTTTGAAATATATTATCAACTCCCCACTTTGTAATAAGTGCAGTTGTTGCCCAATTTTTGGCTTTTTCTGCATCATTTGATGAAGGCAAAGCAAATACTTCTTTTGCAGCGTAAACAGCAGCTACAAAACTTGAACATTGCTCCGCATTACCATTTCCAAGAACTTCCTCCCAAGCACTTCGGGGCGTTGCCACAATATCGTAATTATGAACCCAACCATTCCCCAATCCAGACAAATTTTCCGAATTTAAATTTGAATTATATATTCTTTTAAAGCTTAATGTCTCGCCAGCAGATACATCTTGCACTTCATATGTATAAGCACCACTATACATATCAACAGGATCAGCCCCATACGTTTTAGGATAAGAAAAAGACGGAATACAGGAATCTACCGATGTGTCTATAAAGTCTTTATTTAGCGCACTAAAATTGGGAACAGACGAAAAGCAACTATATGAAGAAATTGCATTATATGTTGAATTATACGCAGCAAATCCGCCATTTAGCCCTCCTGAAATCATCATATTTACTTTATTCTCCGAAATTACTACATACCCAAAACCTTTCCAATCCCAAGCGGACGGAACGCAAGTTCTATTTTGAGGAATCAGAATGGAAGTTGATTCTTTTGGAATAAAGGTATCTTTTAAAACCTGCTTTTCAGCATCTGAATAATTTTTCAAAGTATCCACTTGAGAAGATTCTGTTAATAAAACCAAGGGATTTTTTAATTTATTTGCCTCATAAAAAACATTTATAGTTGAAACAGAATCTTTCACATTTTGAAGTTGTTTAATAACTCCATGCTCCATCGCACTTAAAAAGAAATTAGAAAGCCTGAATGCATTCATTTCATCAGCTTCATTGAGCGTGGCAGACAATAGAGATTCTAATTGCAGTTTTACATCTATATAGAAACTTTCTTCTTGCGCAACTTTTCCCAGCCTATGAACAAATTGCGAATAACAACCATAAGAATTTGATACTATTTTATCCGACCTGTATGTTTCTGCCAGCCAAGTCAACCCCATTATATATAAACCCTCAGCCAATAAATCTTTTTGGGTCAGGTTTAATTTATTGCCAGTTATAACAAAACTCCCATCTTTATTAAAGTTGCCCGATACAGATTTCGCCGCAGCTAATTTTTCTGAATAAATTCTATAACGTTTTGATAAAAGTCCATTGGCATCCGAAAACCCATAAACAATGTTATAAACAAAAGCATCGCCTTTTCTAAATGTTTCTTCCAAATTGCTTAAAGACTCCAATTTTGCACAATCATTTAAATAATTTGAATTGTTGTAGAAATTGTCATAAGCATGTTCTATCTTGAATCTAACAGACATTACGCCTTGAACTCCCGCTTTAGCGAGAAGTTGAGCATCTCCTAATTTCAGATAACCATTATCCCCATCAAAATAAACCCATAAACGCTCACCGTTTAAATCCGAAACCTTTTTTGTTGCAAAAGGTGTTTCTGAATTGCCGTCATATATGTGCAATTTTGAGTAATCAGAAGCAGGAATGGTTTTATAAAATATCGCATAGGTACTTATTTTTTCCCCATCGCTTTGAGAAATTGATATTGAGCCAAAATGATTTTGTATTTCTTCAGTTGTCTTTCCATAAAAATCTTCAAATCCAAAGTCTATATCTTTCAAAATAAACGCATTTTTCCCTTTCGTAAACTGTACCCCTCCCACAAGAGAAGATGAAGGCTGTCCTAAATCTTCCCTAACTGACGCAGCTAAATTTGAAGCATACTTCTTTAATATAGTTTCTAAATTTTCTGGTTTTAATGTTGTAACAGTTCCATTTGCGATATTTAAAGTGCCACCGACCGCAGTTAAAATATCGGATGCGACTATACCCGAACTTTCTGCTACATTAATTATTGGGAGCAATGATTTAGCTTTTGCGTTTAAATCTATAAACCTGCCTTTTCCATTCTCAATAATACCTATTTTATGGCGAATCATTATTACCGATGGAATATTGACACCTTCGCTTGAAACAGTCATTCCCACAAATGGAATTCTTGTTTCCGACAACTTGTTTGCTACGGAATTATAATCTAACGAAGCCGCACTTAATCCCATCATATCTTGCAATGTAAGCACACCTTCGGGTAAGACATTGTCAGCAAATGGCAATAAATCTAAAGTTTTTACAATATAAAAACGGTCATCTTTATTTGCGGCTTTCAAAAGCGACATTACCAAGGCAATTTTATCATAATCATTACCACTCTTTTCCAACAGCGTAAGCAATGGACCCTTTTTTACACCATAATAAAATTCATCTTTTACATTATTTATGACATAATCTAAAATTTTATTTTCATCATTATCCAATGATTTCGCTAAATTCACAATATCAACGGGAATTATATCATCTACTACCGACGCCATCGCTCGTTCCTGCTTATATGAATTTACTTGCGCAGGAAGATTTACCGTATCTATAGGTGTTCCTATTTTTATTTGCCTATTTGGAAATTCCTGAATAATTCCATTTGCCAATGCAGATGTATTATACCAGCCTTCTTTTGCAATATATTTCCCCCATGCAAAAGAAAATGATAATATAAACAAAAATAAAATTACAATTTTTTTCACATTAAATTCTATTTCTTATTAATAACATCTAATGTTATAGTAAAGGTTAAAAGCATTTTTACATTTTAGTCAAGTATATTTTTTGAGAGGTAAAAAACCTTAATCTTCGACGAAAATATATAAAACACCAAATAAGTAAAATTTTTATTCAAAACGAAAACCAGACCATTATTCATAATACACAAAATACAAATAGATGAAAAAAAATCAGAGTCCCGTCCATCCCGTAATAAAGAAACCCTCTCGGACAAAGCGTTTGAGAGGTTTTTTGTAAATTATTTGTGTCAGAGATAACGCGTTTATTCTACCATCTCCAATGGAAGATTTTTATTGGGGAAGCGAATACACATTTTGCACAGCCGAATGCTTGTGCATACTTGCAAACGTTATCCCCAAGCAAAAAAAAGCGGACTTGAGAAACCAAGACCGCTTGCGGTTGAATTTAAATCTATCTTACTTTCTTCTGCGGCAAGTTGCAATCGCAAGAGCCAATGCTCCAAGAATTGCGGCATAGGTTGACGGTTCGGGTATTGCCGAATTAAAATGTATGCCAAACCTGCCTGCATCGTTGATTATAAAATAGTCTTTGCCTTCGGCGTATTTTTCTGCAAACGCTCCAAAATTAACGTCGCTTAAACTTATCTTTTCAGAAAGCCCGTTCATAAATATAAGTTCGTCCCCGACGGAAGCCACAATATTATCCATATCAAATTCCATGGAGTCCACATTCAGCCCTGCGCCGTCCCCAAACGAAAGAGTGCTTATGCCGCCGTCTTCCGCCATGCCAAAGTACAAGATATTTGCAGAAATATCGACATTTGAGATTATATCCCCTGCCAGATATATTGCGCTGTTTTTACCCGAAGAAACTATCCGCCTGTCCAATGTTCCGCCCAAAATATGCAAACTGCCGCCGTTTAATATGTCGCCGCCATTGCCAAGAGAGCCTGCAAAAACCCTAAGTTCCCCATTTGCTGAAATATTGATGTCTCCCAACAGTGAACTGTTTTTAGATGCCAGAACTTGGGCGTCGATTCCGACGTTTAGAACGCTGCTTTTTGAGAAATTCAAAACCACGTCGCGCCCGATTTTCACATCGCTTCCCAAATTCAACACGGCAGAATCCCCGACTCGCAGGCTGCCGCCGCCGGTAATAAGCGTATTTGCAAGCGTCGTTGTTTTCCCGTCGGACAAAACAACTGAAGCGTTTGCGCCGCCCATTTCAACGGAGCCGAGCTTGATTTCGGACGCAAGCAACTCTATCGTGCCGCTGTTTTTGATAAGCCCGCTATTTGCCATGTTATTGCCGGAAATTACGATGACTGATTCGTTTTCAACCGTTCCGTAATTCGTAAAAACAGTCGGAGCAAAATCTCCCTTGTTTACGAGCGTGCCATTCTTGTTGTTCACAAACTGCTTTTTATAACTGCCGACATTTTCGAATATTCCGTCGTTATACAAGACATCGAACTTGAACGCGCTGTCGTCTCCCGCAAGCGACTTGTTTACAAAAGTACCTTTGTTTGTCAGCTTGTCCGTTTCATAGACGTTTATCACGGCATTTTCACCCTGCTCCCAACGCCCGTAATTGACATTGCTGTCTATAATCTTGTATGAACCGTTCTCATCTTTTATAAAGTCAGAATATCCCGAAACGGTTGCCGCTCCGTTATTTATAAAAGTGCCATTTTCCAAATTATAACCGTATCCCGCACCATTTCCGGTTAAGAACTCTCCGTTATTTATGTAAACTCCGTAATTGTAGTGCCTCGAACTCACCAGAATACTATTATTTTCGACTTCGCCGTAATTTGAAATCTTGCCGCCAAGTGTTGCGCCGTTTTCAATTTCGATCCTGCCATAATTTTCAATGGAAAGAGAATTTATGCCTGCTCCGTCATGGATTATAATCTTTCCGCTTTCAAGATTGCGTACATCGCCTTCCAAGCCGTAAGGAACATATTTGCCGCCGTAGTTAGGGCCTGAATAGATGTTTATAATGCCGGAGTTTTCAAGATTTGTGGTCTTCATATATCCGCCGTCGTTAATATTTATAACGCCGGAAGACGTCCAGTTTTCCATAGAAGACTCATTGCTGTTGTAATATGAAACCGTATTATTTACATTGAGAACACCGCCGGTCCCGACAGAGAGATTTTTTCCAATGTATATCTGACCTTCATTTATAAGCTCCCCTCCCGAAACGTTCAAGCGATCAATTTCAGATTTAAAGCCGTTTTCAAAAGTCGCGGTGCCGCCTTTGTTTTCAAAAGTTCCGATATAAAGCAACAAACCGCCTGAAATTTTGCTCGAATTTTGGAAGAGCATCGTCCCAGAATTTGATATTTTTTCGGCATTAACGTTTAATACGAGATTTTCCTGTGTCACTGTAAACGTCCCGCCTTCAAGATTTTCCACGGAATCAACATCAATAAAGTTCTTTGTATGGAAAATGCCGCTATTGGTTATGCTGCCACGCTCGATAATATGGCCTGTAGTGTTGTTGTTTGCATCGTTTATTTCAAAGGCGTCGTAAAATGCACCCCCCGCGTCAATTACGATTGCGTTGTTTAAAATTTTTCGATCGTTATGAAGTACCCCGCCGTTTTTCACGTTGATTATGGAATCTTCAATATATGTGCGGTTTGTGATTTCCGATTCAACTTCCAACCTGCCAATGCCGTATCCGCTTATTTTGGCGTCGTCGTAGTTAAGATAGTCCCATTTCTTTATGGTTCCCTTGTTGTGTATGATGTTGCCTACGACTTCGTCTATGACAGCGTTCTCGTTGTTTACAAGCACCGCCGAAGAAGAGCCAAGCTTGACATATCCGATATGCCCCGAAACCAAGTGCTTTGTTGAATCCGTGGCATTGGAAATCTCCGCAGAGTCATTCAAAATTACGCCGTTTTCAAGATAAACTTCGCCGATTTCGCCGCTATTGTATATTAAATTCACCCCCGAACCCGCCACAACTTTTTCAATGTATGGCTTGTCAAGCCCTGATGTGCTTTTTGAAGGGTCGGCAATATAGACGTTTGCAACATTCATAAGAACCGCTCCGCCGTTTAGGTTTACCGTACCCATGATATACCCGTTAAGGACAGGGTCCATCAAATTGCCTCCGACATACCATTCGCCTATTTTGTCCACCAAGTCGTCGTTCATATTGACGAGAAATGCGCCGTTTTCAATGCTTCCTGCAATGCTGTCATAGGTTATGGTTTTGATGTCCGAAGTGTTTATGCCGCCGCCTGAAAGCCCCGAAAGCGTGGTTTCCGAACCTTTCATTTCTATCGAATTTACATTTACGGCATTGTAGTTGAAAAGCCCGTTGCCTACGCCGTTTTGGGAAGTTATGTTGATTTTCTTGTATTTGACGTTTTCGGACGGATCGACGACTATTTTTTCGAAGTATCCCTTGTCGTTATCAACAAGCTTGACGCCGCCAAGCCCGCCGAAATTATGCACTATTGCCTGGTCCTGAATTTCAAGAAGGTTGTTGTCGTAATCTCCAAACCAGTCGTAGCCGTATATGGCGGAACTGTTGGTTACGACAAGCACTGACTCGTCCGTCATTTTTACATCGCAGTTTACGGTCGCGTAAGTCATGTCGTCTATTATGAACCTGTCAACGTATTCGTCGTTCTCATAGACAAGCTGGTGTTCTGCATTGAGATACTTTATATAGCCTTCTATGACCTTTTCGGCCTTGTCCGTAGTTTTGTTTATGCGCTTGAAGATTTCCTTGAATTCGACCCACTTTATGCGGTCGGAGCCGACTTCCGATGCGGAAAACGCAAGCGGAGAAGCCGCGCAAATAACAAAAACAGCCAAAATGGCTTTCTTAAAAAACTTGCCCTTATTCATTTTCAACTTGTTATGATTGCCTTATTCCTATGTAATTCCCTTATATGCCTCAAAAAAACGAGAGCAAAAATACCAACAAGTATATCAACAGTTCGGAGACAGAAAGAATCATTTAAAATAAATTTTATCAATAAAACTATTATAAAAAACATGGAATTTTTTCCTCTCTCCTCCAAAAGTCAAGATTGTTTTAGACCCAAACCATATTCCACTTCTTCCGACATTTTAATAGGCAATAAAAGTTGACGCCTGAAATCGATTGTAAGACCATAATGCGAAGTTGCGGAATTTATAAACCAAAAAGCTCAAAACGCATAACAGCTCCGAAAGCATACATATCTGCCTTGCAACAAATAATTTACTTTAAGCTAAAAGTTTACGATTTTTTCCTGAGGAAATTTTTCCCGAAGCCTGCCGTATTTTGTTTCCCATTTCGGGATATAGATTTTGGATAGATTTGCGCTATCGCTTTTAAAATGCCTTGGCGGGTTTATGAGAATGTTCGACTTTGTTTCTTTGCTTATAAAATCCGCGCAATGTCCAAAAAGTATATAAGTTTCGGCACTTTCAAGCGGCAAGATTTCTTTATTTTGCCAGGAATTTCTTGCTATGCAAAATTCTACGAAACGCCACCATATAAAGTCCCGTCTATCCAAGCTGTCGTTGTCGTCCATACCGTAATTTTCTCCCACAAATAGCGGATTATATTCGTAGTAAACAAAATAAATACAATAGAATATTATATATTTTATTCCATTAACAAAAGCAAAAGTTTACTAAACCATATACAATAATTAACTTAACCACAAAAAAATACAGAAATGAATATAATAGATTACATTACAAGAAACAAAGGGTTAAAACAAAAAGATATTGCTGATAGACTCAATGTAAGCAAAGCGCAAGTCTCAAAATGGAAATCAGGCGAGTATATATCTTATTCCAAGCAAGAAGAACTTAACAAGTTGGCTGGTTTGTTTGGAAATGACACAGAATGGGCGGTTATCACAAAGACAAAAGAAAATGCCAAAGCTTGGTGCAAATATTTCTCATCTTATGAAAAAATTTATTCCGAGTATGAAATTAATTGTTTTAGTGATGATGACACTACAGCAATTTATGCTTCTTCTCTTCTAAAATCCTTACAAGAGCTTGGCGTTAAAATACCAGAAAAAGCACCTCCCATTATTACATGCGAAAATGACTACATTGATACTCCCTTCAATAATTTAATATCAGAGATCATAACAATGCATGGATTTATTGTAGAATGGTGGGACCGCGTAACAGAATATTTTGATGATACCGATCTATTTGATAAAATCATAAATATTAGAACTTGTTTGCTTGATATTACATTAAGCCATTTAAGCGAAGAAGTACAAAAAAAAGTAGGAATGCAAAAAAATAAATTGGATACATTCACCCATAACAAGAGAGTATCAGCTTTAAAATATATTAGCAGGTTTTGCAGTGAACTCATAAAAAAGAGATACCCAATAACAGAAGATTATTTTAAAGTTATCTCTGAAAATCCGTATATTTTAAGCGATGAGTTATTAGAAAAAGATTTGTTCGTATCATTAAGTGATTTTCTACCAATCGGAGAAAAATTAATTTTCGAAGAGATTTGCATGTTGAAAAATCAAATTAAAGAACTCCATTTAAAAATAGATAAACTTGCCTCTCCCAAGAAAATAAAAAAATTTAAAAAAAAATATAAATCAAAGTAATTTTTTAGCTTAAAATTAACGAAATTTAGTATCATCTAAAATTTATACTTCACCTATAAAACATTAAAATTTGGATATTTTATTTATAATGCTTTATAGTTCTATTCTATATACAGCAAAGCAAATATTATTATTCATGGATGGCAATACCAATATGTCATTATAAAAAACAAAAGGACCCTCAAAACCGAAAAGAATATTTTTTGACACATCTTTATAATTGCAGCGAATTTCCACATTTATATCAAAATAATCTTTGTCTTTGGATACAAGAGTTATATCTGCTGAAATGCCATTAGAAATAAAATTACTCTTATACGAGCCATCTTCTTTGGATAGTTTTGTAAAAAAAACAACTTTGCCATCTTTAAAAAAAACACCATAGTATCCGTTAAGGCGTTTTGCTTTGTCAAAATCCAACAGTTTTTGCCTCCAAGTTTCGGTAACGATTTTCCAATCTATTTTATTATTTACAGCTCTTATTATATTTGGGTTTAAACCCAAAACATCGTTGTAATCCAACTTGTTTACAAACAAATTATCTTCTTTTCCAAAACAAAATATGCTTATAGAAAAGCAAACGAATACAAAACAGATATTTTTAAATTTATTCATATTTTTTTATTTTATTTTAAATTATTTAAAACATTCTTCCAAATTCCTTAGAAAAACATCTAACTCTTTATTCGGATACCTTATCGTATAAGCACCTAAATACTTATGGTTTTTTCCAAATTTATAAAAATCCTTTAATGAAAATTCCTTCATCTGCGTGTTGCCTAATGACATATCTGCAAACATAGAAAATACTTTTGTCAAATTCAATCTATTTGACCAGAGTTCAGAATCTATTGTAAAATAGTTTTTTTGTAGATTATTAATTTCCTGAATAACTTTATTATTTGACAAAGATACATTTTTCTGGGATTCCAAATTGAAAATTCCATCATCTGTATTTAACTTAAAAGACAATTTATAAATAGATTTGTCTGATACTATAAAAGAATAAGCACTTCCCTCCCCTATCTCAATAGACATAAATTTTATATCTGTAATACAATTCGATTTTATAAATTCTTTAATTTGCAAAGACCAAATATCAGCTACTTTTTCCTCCATTGAGAAGTCATTAACACCAAAATAAGTACGACGTTTTTGTTGCATATTTATATCTACAAGCTGAAAAAAAATCGTCATATCGGTATTCGCTTCTATTTTTACTCCAGATGTTGTCATGCCACCTACTCCAAAACTTTTATAAAAACTTAGACTTAAAAACAATATAAATAAGATATAATTTATTATTTTCATATTATTCCTTTTTCCATTTATTACCACCTACATTTGTCCAACCCAATTCCTTAAGTTTTGAAAAGGTAGGAGCATTGGCAGCTCGAATAATAGACAATATTCTGGAAGAATTTTCACTATAATAAAAATTAGGAACACTTATGGAAAAAATTTCTGTCAAATTTTTTAATATTTCAGATGATAATAACGCATCTTCTCTTATACCCATAGAGTTTAACTGATTTTGTAGTGCAACTTTTAAGCTAGATTTGTAATTTATAAATTGTTGTAAATGTCCACGTTCATGCGCTAATGCCGCTTCGTATATACCTGGAGACATATAAGAATCCGTCATAGAATTACTATGAGGAAAATATGTAATTTCACTACCAAGTGCATAGGAACTATTCCTAGGAATAGAAGAATTAACACTTAATACCATATCTATTGAAACAATTATTTCATGGGTAGAAGATTGCGATATAGCTATGTTTCCAGGTCCAGCTTCATTCTTATTTGTATTTATTGGAGAAGCTTGGTTTGCATTTGTTATTTCCCGCCCATTATTTTTAAATATAACTTTTAATGCTCCATACCAATCAAACGCAATAGTAGAAGCATTATTGCAATATGCAAAATTATTCCAGCCATCGGGATAGCCGATTAAATCTCGCATTTGCCACTTTCCTAAATCTGCGCGGTAATTACGCATTAAGAATGCGTAGCCCAAGTCTTCAACATAAGGTTTGCCTGTAAAGAACGATGTTTTATCTGTACTATCCGCTCCAAAGCTTGTTTTGTCAATAGCGAAATATCCCTCATCTTTTACGACGCCCAAGCTTGTCCCCAAAATATCGTTAAACATTGCCTCTTCGGAACTTTCACCTATTGCCAAAACGGGATTGCCGCCGCCTGCGTGGGGCTCGTTTATGTATTTTGTACCGCTACGCTCAATCAACGCTAAGCCGTCCCACTCAAAGTTTTCTATACCGTTTTCGCGGATTGCTTTGGCGATTTGTCCGTTATTGTGGTATTCAAAGCTTGCAAGAGTTCTCCCGTTTCCGGAAACACTCATAACCTTGTCAAGCCAACCGTAAGCGTAGGTTTTATCGCCTTCCTGAATCAGTCGCCCTGCGGCATCGTAGCCCTTCGTCCTTCAAAGCTGAATCGTAAAACATTTGAAGCGGCAACCTAAGCTCGGGCGAAAAATTCGCAACTCCAATCGTAAAAGTTGAATAATAAGAATGCGAGGTAGGCGAAGCTTTTGCGGCGGAATTTTTATTCTGATAAAAATCAATTTGCCCAGCAAAAATATTCAACGAGCTTAGGATTAACGCAACAAACGCCTGATTTTCTGCAAACAGCGATACAGTATGCGAGTTCAAAAAAAGCATAAAAAACAATATATGCTTGTCATTTGTTCCGCGGAATTGACAATGATTTTGCAGGATTTTTATGAACAACATAATGCGAATTTTTCTTATACTGGTAATTTCAACTGCCATCAATGCGATTGCTTCTGCAAAAGAGCCAATGCAAGCCCCAAATGGAGGAATGATTGTCAGAATATCCGAAATCGAGGTATATCCCGAATATTTAGCGGAATATTTGGAGTTTGCAAAAGAAGTCGCCGAAGAATCGGTGAAAAATGAAAAGGACGTGGTTTCCATATACCCGATGTCCGTAATAAAAAATAACGCAAAAATAAAAATTTTGGAAATATACAGAACCCGGGAAGCTTACAAAAAGCACATAGAATCTCCACATTTCAAAAAATACAAAGAATCGACCCTGCACATGGTAAAGTCTCTTGAATTGGTTGACATGTTCCAAATTTGCCCAAGCAATTTTTACAGAATATTCAAAAAATCGAATTAAAACTTAATTTTCGCAAAATCCGCAATGTTCAGCCTTTGATGTTTTACTGTAATGTAAAAACAGATGTACTAAAATTTTTGAATAGTTTATAAGTCTCATTCTGTTTAAAAGTTTCATTTTTCAAAGGCAAAACATTATGAAAAAAATTATTTTGGCGGCAAAACTTGCCACTATTTCGCTACTTTCAGCGCATGCGTCAGAAAGCGTGTCAATAAATTTGGATATGCCCCAAAATCCTGTTTCAGAAAGCATGTACGGCATATTTTTCGAAGAAATAAACCATGCGGGAGACGGCGGGCTTTATGCGGAATTAGTCCAAAACAGAAGCTTTGAGGAGCTTGAAATGCCAAAGGGCTACCATTGCGACGGCGACAGGCTACATCCAAATCCCGTAAAAAACCACATAACAGGCAATATCGCAAAGCAGACGTTCAGATGGACAAAAGATCCCGTTCCCGCATGGACGCTTAAAGCCGAAAGCGGATGCGCCTCGATGAAGCTTACAAAGAAAAATCCAAAATTTCAAACTGCGCCAAACAATCTTGAAGTTTCCATTTCAGACGCCTCCGCCCCGGTAAGGCTCGTAAATTCGGGATACTGGGGAATGAATATCGAGCGCGGCGAAAACTACTTGTTTAGGGCAATCGTAAAAACTTCAGAAGATTACAAGGGAAGCATTGTCTTAAAGCTTTTGTCCGATGACGGAAAAGTTTTGGCAAAAAAGCCCGTAAATCTTAAAAATCCCTTTCAATGGAATGACGTAAAATTCACGCTTTCCCCAGACGGCTCCGATTCGGAAGCCAAACTCGCGATAGAATTCGATTCTGTCGGCAAGGTGTGGCTTGACTATGTGTCGTTGTTCCCGCAAAAGACTTTCAAAAACCGCCCGAACGGATTGCGAAAAGATGTCGCGGAAGCCTTGCAAGGGTTGAAGCCCGCATTCGTGCGCTGGCCCGGCGGCTGCGTCGTTGAAGGCATTTCGCTTGAAAACAGGTTTGAATGGAAAAAAACGCTCGGCGATCCGGCGGCGCGACCCGGGGAATACAGCACATGGGGATACAGATGCTCCTACGGCTTCGGCTACCATGAAATGCTGCAATTTTGCGAAGACATAAACGCGGACGCAATGTTTGTCTGCAATGTAGGCATGGGCTGCCAATTCAGAATGGGAGACATCTCAAAAGATGAAGAAATCGAATTTTACCTTCAAGAATGCTTGGATGCGATAGAATACGCGCTCGGCGACGCCAAAACATCGAAGTGGGGAAAAATCCGCGCAAAAGAAGGGCACCCCGCCCCCTTCCCGTTGAAATATGTCGAAATCGGCAATGAGAACCGGGGTCCTGAATACGACAAGCGGTTTGACATTTTCTACAAAGCGATAAAGGAAAAGTATCCCTCGCTAATCCTCATATCAAATCACGGAATCGGCGGCATAGGAAAAAGCGAAAAAACCGACATGATAGACCCGCACTTTTACGTCGATCCCACGTTCTTCTTTTCAAACACAACTATTTTCGACAATCAAAAACGCGGGGAATACACTGTTTACGTCGGCGAATACGCCTGCAACGCAAACGTCGGCGGAGGAAACATGACTGCCGCGCTCTCTGAAGCCGCATTCATAAGCGGAATGGAAAGAAACGGGGACTTTGTCAAAATGGCGTCATACGCTCCGCTTCTTGAAAACAAAAACGACAGGGCGTGGGTTACGAATTTAATTTGGCTTGACACCGACCAGGTTGTGGGCCGCTCTTCATACTACGTCCAAAAAATGGCGGCGGAAAATCGACCGACCTACAACTTAAAAACAAACATCACCCATACAGCTCCCAAAGAAATATCCCTTGAAAAAGGGACGATAGGTTTCGGCTCATGGGAAACGCAAGTGGAGTATAAAGACATAAAAATCATATCAAACGGAAAAGAAATTCCCGCAAACTTAAAAGAATCTTCAGACACGCGCGGACAATGGTCTATTGAAGACGGAATCCTCGCTCAAAAATCCGACGACAGCGCGACAAAATACACGCTGAAAGGCATTTCTTTAAACGACTACACCCTTCAATTAAAAGCGAGAAAAACGGGCGGCAAGGAAGGCTTTATGATTTATTACGGCTTGTCCGACAACGCCCAAACGGGATACCTGTTTAACATTGGCGGGTGGCTTAATTCAAGAACCGCGGCTGAAATCGTAAAAGGCGGGCGCAACGCGGGAATGGTCGGCGACAGTGTTTCGCAAAGCATTGAAAAAGGCAAATGGTACGACATAAAAATCGTTGCGTCCCCAAGCAAAATCGAGCTTTTCATTGACGGTAAACTGACGCTCACACATACGCCGTCAAGCCATCCGATGCAGTTTATTTCGGCAGGATACGACGAAAAAAGCGGCGAAATAATCGTAAAAATCGTTAACGCGGATGAAAAGCCGTACAAGACAGACATAAAAATAGACGGGGCAAAAAAGATTGCGCCTTCGGGCAAAATCATATCGCTTTCTGCAAAAAGCGGAAACGATGAAAATTCGTTTGAAGAGCCGCTTAAAATATCGCCTATTGAAAGCAAATACAATAATTTCGGCAAAAGCTTCAACTATGAATTTCCGCCGTTCTCATACACGATATTCAGAATAAAGGCCTCGAAGTAGCAATCTTAGTTTAATGCGTGAAGAATAAAAAATGAACTCTATGTCATCTTAATTAAAATGGCAAAACTTTAAAGCCGTTTTTAAATATTGTTTCAGCGCGCATTTATGGAAATTGCAGGGAAGCTTTGCCCCTGCAATTTTTTTATGTTTGCGGATTTTTTACACACAAAAATCATCTACCAAAGAAAAAGCGAAGTAAAAATTTCCGCGTAAAAACGTCTTCCGCATAAACAGCCCGTTTTCAGCATTACTGTAAAACAAAAATCGAAAAATCGACACTTTACACTTTTGGGGTAAAAAAATAAAAATCGTTTCCCGACAATACATTTATTTAACCATTATAAAAACAGCATATGAAAAAATACGCCATATTTGTAAATGCCATCCTATTTTCAGCCGCTTCTTTCGCGGCGGAAAATAATCCCGCCGCCTATCTTTTTTCTTATACCGACAAAAATGCGGAAGGGCGTGGCGGAATGGGATATGCCATAAGCGAGGACGGAGAAAACTGGAAATTCGCCTCTTGGAAGGGGCGCACTTTTTTGAACGGAGCTTACGCGTACAAGGGAGATATGAAGCTTCTTGACGTTTTTCTCCACAAAGACAAAAAGGGAAATTGGAGGGCTCTTTGGACAACTCCAAATATCAAAAACCACTTCGGGCATTCAAAAAGCGCGGGCAAAGACAATCCCGTAAACTGGCTCCGCAAAAGCTACGCGCAAATTGAAGTCAACGCTCAAATCACAAACCCGATAGCCTATCTTGCAAAGAACGGCGACAGCATCATAGAATTTAAAACAGACGACGGTAACTTTTACAGAACCTCCACAAAAGACTTTAAAAAGTTCTCCCAGGCAAAAAAAATCACTAAAAAAGAATATCAAAAAAACAGCGACAAACTCTTAAAAGACGCGTCAATCGAAGGCGAATTGTTCAAGGGGACCGTAAACCCGCTTTCAAGCGCGGAGCTTGAAACAGTAAAGCAGGACGGCAAATGGCACAAAGTCGCCCCATGGGGAAAGATAACAGAAAGCGCAAAAGACGACGCCATCCGTTTTGCGGGCATTGAAAGCGCAAAACTAAAAATATCAGCCGACATCTCCAAAAAGAAAAATATTACCGACATGCTTATGGGCGTGTTCTTCGAGGATTTGAATTATGCCGCAGACGGCGGGCTTTACGCGGAACTTATACAAAACCGCGACTTTGAGTATTCGCAAAAAGATGTTTGGAATTGGAACCCGATGAGCTTTTGGGAAGTGAAAGGAAACGCAAAAAGCGAAATCAAAACCGATTTTCCCATACACCAAAACAACAAAAACCACATTGCTTTGACAGTGCTTGAAAAGGGCGCAAGCCTCGTAAACCACGGATACGGAGAAATTCAAAATAATGCCTATTTGTCAGGCATTGTCTTAAAAAAAGGTGCGCTGTACGACTTTTCGGCTTTCGTAAAGGGCGGCATCAATGAAACGCTCATAAGGCTCTCCGATTCAAACGGCAAGACGTTGGCGCAAGGCAAAATAAATTCAGCCTCAAAAGATTGGAAAAAGGAAAACGCGACATTGAAAGCCAATGCCGACTGCTCGAATGCCCGCCTTGAAATCATACCACAGGAAAAAGGCGAAATATGCCTCGACATGGTTTCGCTATTTCCGCAAGACACGTTCAAAGGCAGAAAAAACGGGCTTCGCAAAGACTTGGCGGAAGCTATTGCAGACTTAAAGCCACAGTTCGTGCGCTTCCCCGGCGGATGCCTTGTCCACGCTCTGGTTGGCGGCGAAATGAACTTCTACAACTGGAAAGATTCCATCGGAAGCCTTGAATCGAGAAAGCCCATTCCCAACAACTGGGGCTACCACCAAACCCGCGGATTGGGATATTACGAGTACTTTTTGTTCTGCGAAGATTTGGGCGCGGAGCCGCTGCCAGTGATAGCGGCGGGCGTCGGATGCCAAAACCCCGGACAAAGGGCAATCCCGATGGAGGAAATGCCCTCTTACATTCAAGACATTCTCGACATAATCGAATACGCTAACGGAGACGCCTCCACAAAATGGGGAAAAATAAGGGCGGAAAGCGGGCATCCCAAGCCGTTTAATCTAAAATATGTGGGAATAGGCAACGAAGACCTTATATCCGACCAGTTTGAAGAGCGTTTTGAAATGATTTTCAACGCCGTCAAAAAGAAATATCCCGAAATAAAAATCGTAGGCACTTCGGGCCCCTTTGCGGAAGGCACGGATAACCGCGAAGGCTGGGAGCTTGCAAAAAAGCTGAAAGTGGATTTGGTTGACGACCACTATTATGTGGGTCCGGGTTGGTTCATACATAACCAAAACTACTACGATAATTTCGACAGGAACGGACCCAAAGTTTATCTCGGAGAGTACGCCTCGCATATCAAAAGCAGAAAAAATACGGTCGAAACCGCCCTTTCGTGCGCCATTTATCTCGTTAATTTGGAGCGCAACGGCGACGTCGTCCAAATGGCGTCATACGCTCCGCTTCTTTCCAAAAAAGGGCATACGCAGTGGACTCCCGACATGATTTATTTCGACAACGAAAAAGTAAACCTTTCTGCCGACTACCACATTCAAAAAATATTCGGGCAAAATTCGGGGCAAACGTATATCCCGAGCAAAATCTCCCTCGATTGCGTAGTGAAAGGCTTGAAAGAGCGTATTTGCGCCTCAGTGGTTTTGGATAAGGATACGAATGACGCCATATTAAAAATCGTGAATTTAAGCCCTGTAAAAATCGAGGCTGAACTTGATATTCCTTTCATAAAAGGCGAACGAAACGTGGTAAAAACCGTATTTTCCGGCAAATACGACTCCGAAAACGCAGTACCCGAAGAAACAAAAACAAAACTTTCGGGAACTTCAAAACAAAGCATTATGCCATATTCGCTGACAGTGATAAGATTTAAAAACAAATAAAAAACGGTAAAACAAAAGAACTTGCGGAAAATCTCCGCAAGTTTTTTTTGAGCCCCGCGCGCTATCTCGGACCCGTGTTTGTAATTACTATCATCTCGCTTGCCCCCACCGCCGTATTGCCGCGTTTCTGTCGGGGATTGTAAGGGGCGAAAATCGGGGCATCGGAACTTTCGCCCTGCTTGAACATAAACATAATCACCCTCTCCGTTGAATAAAAAGAATAGCTTTTTTCTTCAATCGGCTTGGGATTTGAAATATCCTTCAAGTTGAAAAACGCGACCCTGCTCGAACATAGTTTTCGGTCCGATTGCGATTTGACTGTGCGAACTTCAAAAGGCTTTAAAACAACAGCCTTTTTTGCGATTTTAAGCCCGAGGCGATGCGGGGAAAAATTGACAACGCTAAAAGACGCAAGCGGCATAGCGTCAGTTGAAACGTCCACCACCCTCGCCTCGTTTTCTCCAAACATGGCAATAATGACGTCGCTTGAAGAATTTGCGGAAATTTCAACTGCGGGAACATACTCTGAAAAGCCCTTCTTTCCCGCCACTGCCCCACTGCGCTCGAAAAGTGTGATTTTATCCGCTTTTTCGCATGAATAAAGAGAGCCGAAATCCCTCGGCAAAGAAACTATCGGCAGAAAAAAATCGCCTCTTTTGACGTAGAAATTTCTGGTTTTGGCATCGAGAGAAATCAGCCTGAAAGATATTTCCCCGTCTTTTGGAGCATCCCACTTAAAATCCATCGGGGCGTCTTTTGCCACTATCCCCGCATCGGCAAATGATGCGAAAGCAAATAAAGAAGCGCAGATGATTATTTGTCTTATTAGTTTCATGGCAAAATCAGTAAAAGCATTGGATTTTTATAGCCAAAAACATAGCACATTTTTTCGTAAAATCAAAGTACCCGTTAACATTACAGTAAAATAAAATATGTATGGAAAAGCGATTTAAAAGCCATATAAAATCCAAATCGAAAAAAATACATGTCATGATTATGTTAAAGAAGAAAAAGGGCTTCGCATTGGTTTTGGTCATAATATCAATGGCGTTCATGGTTATGCTTACCCTTGCGCTATCCGCCATAATGTCGAGCAAGCTCAGGCTTTTAAGCGCACAAAAAGAAGCGCGAAAAGCACGGCAAAATGCGGTTTTGGGAATGAGCGTGGCAATTTCAAAACTGCAGGCAACCTTGGGCAAAGACAACGCAATATCATTCCCGTCTTCTGCATTCGACCAAGATCCGCAAACCCCGTCAATCGAAGGCGTCGAAATTCCATTTTTGGTGGGCGCACTTTCTGTTGAAAAAAACAATTCAAGCCTCTCCCCCAAAGAGCTGCAAGACGAACAAAGAGAGATTGTAAACAAATTAAAGCACGGAGAACCTCTCCAAGAAATAGAATGGCTGGTGTCATCAGAACGCCCCGTTAAAAATCCGATAAGCGAGCGCATTGAAGACCTAAACAAAAACACCGTTGTTCTCGCCGAATATAGCGCGCTAAAAAACTATCCGCAAACTTTCGGCGCGACTGTTTCAGGCAGGGAAAAATCAGAAAAAGTGCAAGTAAAGGCGGGAAAAATCCGAATAGGAAACAGCTCCGCAAAAGGCGCGCAAGGCGCATATGCCTACTATGTCAGCGACGAAAGCTTAAAAGCAAAAATAAACATTTCCCGCCCTGAAAAGTACATAAATTCAAAAGGCGAATCTGTCAATGCGGGGCTTGCAAACAAGTTTCAAGCCCCGTCCGACACACGCATCCCGCAAAGCGTGAACCTGTCGTTCATCGAAGATTTCCAAGGCTTTACCCTAAACGCCTTTTTAAATGACTACGACGAAGAAAAGGCGAAAAAAATCGAAAAAATAAATTCTCTCGACGACCTTGCAATAATAAATTCTTCGCTCTCCCAATGGGCTAAGGAAAATAAAAACGACTTTACCGCAAGCTCGGTCGGAATTCCGCCGACGTTACGCAGGGAAGGCTGAAAAGCGACCTTTCAGCCTATATGAACGGGGGATTCGGGCTTGACGACTCGGAAGTCGTCATAAGGGGCAACGGGAAAAAAAGCGACGCCGAATACACTGGCGTGAATTTCGGAATAAAAAACTACGAAGAATACCTGCCCCGCTTCGGGCATCTCAAAGACTGGGCGAACATCGCAAAAGACAAAGATAATTTTGAAAGCGGCATTGCGTCCGCGCAAGCTCCGAATTTGGAGGCGTCAAACCCAAGGCACGGAATTTCTCCCGTCCTAAGCAGAGTCCAGTTCTTCTTCCTTCCCGCCTACGAAACCGTTTCAAAAAACGGGCTGTGGGATTTTGGCGGAAGCGTAAAAATATCGCTTATGGTGTACCCGAGAATTTGGATTTGGAATCCGCATAATGTCGCAATAGAAGCAAGCGACTACAAAATAAGCCTCTACGCGCCGTTGCAGTTTAAGCTCTTCGACAAAAACAGCGAAAGCCCTAAAAAAAACATTGCCTACACCGCCTACACAAGATGGCGCAAATACAACATCGACGAAGACGGCAACCCCGTTCTCGATGAAGCATGGCGCGAAAAAATCCCTTACATTTCAAAAACGACAACGGGATATTTTGGAAATTTTCTAAATTCATCAACTGCCGAAAACGGATCGCCCGTCCTAAATTTCAGGGTAAAAAATTTGAAACTTCTGCCCGGCGAATGCGTCGAGCTTACCCGCGCGGAAGACGCCAACGAAGACGGAAACGGCGTAGCCCTATACAAGGATTGCGACATCAAAAGCCTTGGCGGAAACGACAACTTGTTGGAAGCAGGCAAAAGCGTGTTTTCAGACGGAGAATATACAGAGTCGTACCTATTGCAGCACAAAGGCTTTAAAATAAGGCTTGCCGGCGGGAACACCGACCTTCTGATGTCACCCGACATTTCGCAAGGCAAAAACATCGGCGAACTTTTAAAAGCAACTTATAATAAATCCGAAAACCGCCTTGAATATGCCGACGAAGAAACAAAGAAAAAATGCTATTTCGTGCCTGTTTCCGCTTTGCGCGAAGAAAATTTCGACGGATTGAACCTTCAAAGCTCCCCCTATTTCCACGCAAACTTCTATGTAAATTCAGGCGCGTGGAACAGCACCGCAAAAAGCGGCGTCGGCTCAAAAATGGGATACGAAATATTAAACGCTCGAAACGAGCGCATATTTGTAAACGACCAAACCGAATGGTCTTCCCTAAGCTCAATATCAAAAACATCTAATAAAAACGGCTACCGCTACGAATACTTCGGGACAAACGGCATCGAGCGCGACAGAATTTACAGCGACTACGGCAGAGTTTCAAGCAACACCGAATATGTCGCAAAAGAAAACCAATACGAATCAATGCTTGTGACGGAACTGGAAATTTTGGACAAAAACCCGATAAGAGACAATGAGTCTTTTCTGCGCCAAAACAAAATCAAATATCTCTTTCTCGGCGCAAACCACAAAAAAAACGCCGAAGACAAATCGATATGGCCAATACGAAACGCGCTCTTCTGGGGCTGGGGAACAACAACGCCGATTTTCGGTTTTAGAATCATGGAAGTTGGCAATATGTCAAACCCGATTTTCAGGGGCGGAAATTTGCGCGCAGGCTCCGTGGCTTCAAGCACCCGAATTTTAAAGCGCGCTGAAAGCACTAAATCAAACCCGAGAAATTACTCTGTCGGCGCAAAATTCAGCGCGGCGTGCGATATTCCCCACGTTTTCATGGGCTGCACAGTGGGCTGGATTAGCCGCAGGGGGGCTTTCACTTGGTATAACGGCTCAAAAATAAAAGATTCCCTAATCGACGCGGGCGACGCCCTGATAAAAAAATATTCGGATTTCAACGACGGCAACAGATACGGGCATCAATTCTTTTTGGGCGGCGAAGGAACATACTCGTACGACTACCACGCATGCACCCTCTTCGACTATCCGCGAAGCGAATACGACCTGCTTTCCCTCGGGGTTTTCAGCCACGCGAACCTGTCTTTTTTTCACGGGCAACCAACATACGCCTTTGCGGAATCGTACGCCCCTCCCTATTTAAAACGTGAAGAAATTGTAGATGACGGATTTCTGTACGCCAATGAAAACATAGACATATCCTACATTCTAAATGCCTCAATCTGGGACAGATTTTACCTTTCCTCGCTTCCCGGCTCGCGCATAAAGGAACTTAAAGCAGGCGACCGCCTTGCAAACACGCGCCACTTCATAAAAAACGTCCCCAAAGACCATTCAGACATCGCGGGAATCGACAATGCGTTTAAAAAATCGGCGGCATATGTCGGAATTGACGGCGCGTTCAACGTAAATTCAACGTCATACGAAGCTTGGCGGGCCTTTCTCGGCGGAATGCTCGGCACTCAAAAAACAACCCTCACAAACGAAACAATAAACGCCGAAAGCCAAAGCTCTTCCGACGGCAAAAACCTTTCAATGCCCAATCCCGGCTCGATTAAACCGATATGCACCCCCGCAAAATACGGCGAGACATCAGGAAAATACCTGTGCTACAAAGACATGATGGTAGGCAGGCTGATTACAGAGGCTGAAATAGACCAGCTCGCGCGCGAAATCGTCGCCGAAGTAAAACGCAGAGCCCCGTTTTTCAGCTTGTCGGATTTCGTCAACCGAAGGCTCTACAAAATCTCCGAAATAAACGCAGACATCGACTTGTCTTACCAAAGCCTGATGGGAACGCTCGCAGCCGCAATCCACAGAGCAACGCAAGACGAAAGCCGCCCTCCGAACTTCTTTAACGACAAAAGCCTCGACATAAACCAAAACATGTCGTCAAACGGAGACATTACCGACATCAACCACACGGGAACAACCGAATCTTTCACCCAGACTGGGACGGCATTGACCGCCTTAAATAACGGCGGTAAAGGCGGGAAGTCAAAGGATTTGGGAGAAAATGTGAGGGAAAATTCAAAAGAATTTATCGAAAACGCATTCAGCGCGCCAATCGAAAACAATATTTGGAACTGGAGAATTGCGGGAAGCCGAGGGCTCCTGAGCCAGGCCGACCTGCTCACAATGATTGCCCCCCTAATCACTGTGCGTGGCGACACCTTTACGGTAAGGGCTTACGGAGAAAGCAAAAATCCAATGACTTCCGGCACAACCCAAGCGTATTGCGAAGCCGTCGTCCAACGCGCAAGCGACTGCGTAAATCCGTCAGACGACATCGTAAGCCCGTCGTCGCCATTCGGCAGACGATTTAAAATAGTGTCGTTTGAATGGCTTACGCCCAACGAGCTCTAACCTCCGCCGTAAAACTTGAAGAGCCTTGCGACAACGAAAGCGCGCCAAGAGTTTTAATTTGCCGAAAACTCAATTTGCTTTCAGCATATTCAAAAAAATCTTTTTCGCCACGCTCGACTGCCCGTCGCCTCGTATGAGATTTTGGGGGATATCAAGCGAGGAAAACACTATTTTCCCCTTTCCGTATTTTACCGCCCCCATGCTTGTCGCAATTCCGTCCAAAGGATAGCCGACCAAAGAAACTATCGGCTCTTCCCCCTCCATTTCATAAAGCCCCCAATGCTTTCCCCTTCCGTAGGTCGCCAAGCACTGGTACTCCCAATTCATTGCGCAATTTGCGGGAAGCCCCTCAAAAAAATCATGCTCTTTGACGAACAAATTATGCCCTATCCAATTTTGGTTTGCGGTAAAAATTTTGCCGTCAGGAAAGGCTTTTTTCGAGCGCAATTTTTCTATCCACAAACGAGCGTCTTCAAGAACCAGCAAGGTCGTTCCGTCTTCTTTAACGCGCCTTAAAATTTCATCCAAATCTACATTTCTTGAAGAATTCGGCTTCTTCCAAGACATTGAAAGCTGCCATCCGCCCCTCGCCTGAAACGCCTCGATTTTTATTTTGCGGCGCTCTCCTTTGCGCATAACGGATGAAAATCTTTCGTGCCTGCCCGCGCCTTCCCTCCACGAATTTGCGACGAGATTTCCGTCCATCCAAACGCGGACGCCGTCATCGTGCGTAATTTGAAATTCCGCATTGAAATCTTCATCTGAAGAAATAAAACCCTCCACCCTCATCGAAAAATTTTCGCGACCTGTTTTATCCGAATCGGGCGGAAACGATGTCCTTAAATTAAAATCTATTGAAGTAAGAATTTGTTTCCCGCCCAAACCTTCTTCAAAATTTTTACCCTTAAACATTTCCATTTCAAGGCCCGCCTTGCCGTCCTTGCGCGAAAAATCCAACGCGGGAATGACCTCGAACTCCCCGCTACGCGGAGCTTTCCCAAGAATTATCACATCTGTTTTTGGAGAAAAATTTTCCAATTTGGGAAAGATTTTACCCAAATGCTTTTTTGCAAAAAATTCAAAAACGCCGCAATCTCCCGCTACCGCAATTTTGTCTGAAATTTTTGGATTTTTTAAATCGACGGCAAAAATCTCATCCCTCCCGGCGGCAAGCGCGACGCCATTTTTGCCGAATAATTCCGCCTCCAAATAGTAATATCCTTCCCCTCCATTTAATTCTGCAATCACATTCTCGCGAACTTTGTCGCAAAAAATTTTGCCTCCCGAAATTTTTACAAAATCCTCAAAGAGCAAACTTTTTTTGCCGTCGGGAAAAACAAGATTTACCTTCACAACATATTCGCCCCGCTCTAATACATTTTCGTTTATCACAAAAAAATCGGCGGCGACAGCATCACCAACCTCCGCAACCTTGTCGCGAACTTTAACGGCCACAAAAAGAGGCTCGGCGAACTTTGAAATCAAACGTAAATCACCCTTTAAATTTCTGTATGCGTCAACTGCTCCCGAAAAATTGTCCCGCTTCATATCCTCCCAACCGTTGAAAATATAAGCGTCGGCACTATCGGCAATGCGCGCATTTTCAAGAATTCTTCCATGCTCGTAATACATTACATTGCCCATCGAAGTTATCAGATTTGTTATGGACGGAAAATTTTTTGAAAGCCCCTTGTCTTTTATGTACTTTTTATAAGCCGCAAGCCTGCGCTTGTAATCCGCGCCGTCCCATCCATTAGGATTATCGCCGATTTGGGCGCAAATAAGCTCCAACTGCGGCGGAGAAGCTATCGCGCCTTCCTCTCCCCAAAACAAAAGCTCTTCATCAGTCTTTTCTCCGCGTAAAAAACTGTTCGGAGAATTCCATATTCCGTCAACATAAACTCCCGCCGAACTTGAAGAGTTGTGTCTGCTGCAATATCCGATGTCCGAAACTTCTCCATACGGAAGCGCATGCAGTTTTTTCTGAGACCTCACGCCGATTTCCATAAAACCCGAGCCATAAGTTATGAGGCGGGTGGGATCGAGCTTTCGCGCGTCGTTCAAATCCTCGACAATATGGGAGTCGGGATTGATGAAAGGTTCGTTTGCCATATTGTAAAAAGCAAGAGACGGATGATTGCGGTGCAGCCTTACGCTTTCCAAAAACCTTTCCCGCGGCAGAGAATAAACATAAGGCTGGCTGAAAAACTGGCGCATGCGCGGGCGCGTACTCAAATATCCCCGGACTCCTCGCAAAGCAAAAGACCGATTTCATCGGCGGCGTTAAAAACTTTTTCGTTTCCGACATTGCGGTGGAAGTTTAGCATATTAAGACCAAGCTCGCGCGCCCTTTTTACATGCAAAAGCGCGATTTCATCCGAGGGATAAATCCCGTTTTGAGGATAAAAACCCCAACTTATCGCGGAAATTAAAAATATGCGCCTGCCGTTTAAAGTTATGTGCTTTCCGCAAATTTCGTCGTTTTCGACATTCAAGAACCGAAATCCGAAACGCTGCTTTTTTTGATGAACCACATTGTTTTTAGCGTCCCGCAAAACAACGCTGAAGTCGTACAAATTGCCCTTTCCAATGTCCCAAAGCGCGGCGTCAGGCAAAAATGCCGAAGCGTGAATTTTCAACGGCGACATTGGCGAAAAATCGAAATTCCCCAAATCTTTTCGGAAAACCGTCCGCGGATGCTCTACTTTTTTTGAATTTAAAAAATTTTCGGAAATTTCAAAAGAGACATTCAAAACCGCAAAATCCTCTCCTTTGTTTTCAACCTCAATATCAGCATCGACGCCGAAAAGCGAAGGTTTGTTTTTTATGAAAATATCGCCCACATGAAGCTTAGGCAAAATTTCAACGTTTACCTCTCCCAATATGCCGCCAAAGCCATGCGACGCAGTCCAGAGATATTTCCCCCAATGCTCATGCATAAAATCGCCCCAGCTGAAATTTCCATTGGGGTCGGTTATGCGGATTGCCACTTTGTTTTTTTCTCCAAAATTTACATGTTCAGATATATCCACATCAAATGGAATCTGATGAGCAAGCTGACACTTTACAAATTTTTCGTTGACGAAAATCTCGGCGCGCTGCCGCACTCCGCCAAGAAATTTAAGCTTTATAATCTTGTTTTCCGCGTCTTTGGGAATGAAAAATTCTTTTCCCCACCAGCTTACCCCCTTGTAATCTCCCGAAGTCTCCGCGCCTTTTTTATCCCCCGAGACTTCGTCCCAAAAATGCTCTTCAACAGTGGACGGCAACGATACGCATAAACTCAGTTTTGGATTTTTGAAAACTTCAGACACATCGAAACTATAATTTTTAAATAAATTGCCCCAGCCGCACGATGGCTTTATTTTTTCCAAACTTTCTAACGATGTTTCAGGAGATTCATTCTTCCAATCGGCATCTTTATCAAGCCACAACAGCCACCCGCCATACTCTTCATTTTTCGATACGAACAAAAATAAAACAATGAAGGAAAGAAAAACTAAAAACGCCATTCCCAAGGCAATCTGAATTTTTTTCATGACATTAAAAATAGCATAAAAAATCCCCCAAACAATAAAATATTACCTAAAAATACACAAATCTAAAACATTTATAAAAGCCATCCAATACACACAATGTATCCCTCAAAAAAATGCCCCGCCCCATTTTCCCCAGGGGTTTTGGTTGCAATAGATATATGGGTTGAAACCGTCGACGTATTCCAAGGGGTCGGGGGTAAGGAAGATATCAAGCTCTAAGTGGCGGAAGCGTTTGCCATCATTTAGAAGATTAGTTTCGTCTTCTACTTTCGTATTGGCTCGGTGCCTATCGGTTGTTATGTCTCCTGACAACTGCTCGTTCTGCCCAAATTCAAAATAGTAGGTTGAAGACTTATTGCGGCTTGAATACAAGCTCATTATCACGTCACCGCGCAAATTATAGAACTTGTAATTCAAATCATCTCCATTGGCAAATTCACTATAGTTGATTCCGCCTACACCTCCGCCTTGATCTGGTACTAGTACTTTTCAAAGATCAAATTTGTTTTATTATGGTGATAAATTTTAGCGAAATTTTCAAGTTTTTATTGGCTAAATTATTGTTACCCTATGGAATATAAAGCAATTTAAACATCCCTTTTTCTAAAATTACTCGATTACTAATTGAATCAATTTTTAACCTATCCCCATCGAAAAAAGTTCCTTTTACCGTACATTCCAGAACTTCTCCATCTTTTAGTGCTACGCAAAATCTTCCTTCCCAACTATTCATATTCCCTATAATCGTAAATGTTGAAGGTAAAACAATTTTCGATAAATCGCTTTTTTTAATAGAAATCAACCTAATTAAACGCCCATTTCCACTAATATCATCTATATCTTTTATTATCGCTTCTAAGAACATACCTGTCGCACCTCTTATACCGTATGTTAAATCAAAAATTGCTTTATAAAAATACTCTAAGTTTTCCGATTTTAAAATACTCAACAGCCCCCCATCAAATGTAAAATTCACCAAATAAGATAACTGCTCATTATTTGAGTTTTTATTTAATATAAAAGCTTTATTTTCTTTTTTATTAAATAGAGTAAAAATATCCATACCCGTTAAACAAGTCGTATATAAAATATAATCCTTATCAAATTCCTTTTTACTGATATTTTTAGGATCAAATAAGAAAGTATGTTTTATTATAAAATTAGAATTTAAATTATTATAATATTTTTCAAAAATAGCATCGTGCTTCATAAAATCTACAATTGCATTATATGCAGTTTTAGGCATTTCAGAAACTGATTTTTTGTAAATTTTATATTCATTTTCATCTAAATATACTTTCTCAAACGAAAAAGCACTTACAAACATTAAAAACATTAATATAATTATAAATATTTTTTTCATTTTTTATCATCTTTTTTTGCTTTGGGAGTTTTTTGTTTTTCCTTCGAATCATTTTTTTGTGATTCTTTTACATCGCCAGATTTTGTTTCTTTATTATCTTTATCTTTTAAAGTTATAACTGAAATATTTTTCTCTTCTTTAAATTTTTTATTTAAATATGCCTCTGCATCTAATTCAGGCTTTGTCTCTTCTGGATTATTAGGATTTTCTACATAACCCTTTCCAGAATCTACAACATATGGTTTCCCATCTTCTCCTGGGACTACAACCATGGCATGATTTCCATTTTCAGTGTTTCCAGATAACATTCCAGGATTTCCAGTTGATGATATTATATTTAACGCTTCGGCGACCGACTTTGCTTCTAATCTCTCTACTTTTTTATTAGAAAAATCTTCTTTCATTACACCATAAGCATCTATCATTGACGCACCATCGTGTTCATAATTAATATCTTTTACATTTACTCCCAACTCCTTAAACCCCTCTTTATATTTTTCATTTACTTTCATGCGAAAATACTCCTCACCCATATCTTTATCATAAACTGCTATTTTTAAATTTCGTAAACTTGCAGGGACACAGGACTTCTTACATTCTTGCCTAAAATATTCAGCCAACCCAAGCGGATCCCACCTGCCCCAGGGGTTTTGGTTACAATAGATATATGGATTGAAGCCGTCAACGTATTCCAATGGGTCGGGGGTTAAAAATACATCGAGTTCCAAGTGACGGAAGCGTTTGCCTTCGTTTAAGAAGTTGTTTTCATCTTCAACTTTAGTATTTGCTCGGTGCTTATCTGTTTCAATTTCGCTACCTTGTTCAAGTTCGTTCTTCCCAAAGCCAAAATATAAATACTTGTTCTTGCGAACATTATTTGAATCTATCGTCATTACAACATCGCCTCGCAAATTATAGAACTTGTAATTCAAGTCTTCTCCATTGGCAAATTCACTGTAGTTAATGCCGCCAACGCCACCGCCTTGATCGCTTCCTCGATAAAACAATGTTCTCTTTTCTGTAGTATTATTTACATCTAATTTTGTCTCCAAAACACTGGTCCCATCTGTGTAGGTATAGTACTTATTGTAATCTGTTTGATTTTTAAAATCTGTATAGTTACGTTGAATCCTGCGTCCTCTGTAATCGTAAAAATTTATTGCATACGATTCTTGAAGTTTATTTGTACTTCTACTTAAAATCGCAGGCATATCAAAATCATCATAGTTTAATTCTGTACGACTTGCTCCTTCAATTATTTCTATTGCATTGCCTCTTGAATCGTAATTAATCACTGTATTGGAAACTTCAACATCGTTCGGAGACGACATTAACCAATGACGCTTTTCTATCCCTATAACTTGATTTAAGGCATTCACTGTATAAGAATATGTTTCTTCAAACTTGTTTGCATCGCTATCTAAGCCCTTTTGCAAATGCTTGGCAAGTCGATTATTGTTTTTATCGTATGTGTAGGTTGTTGTATAGATTGTATTAGTGTCGTACAACGTTTCCGAAATCAAACGGTCAAAGGCATCGTAGGAAAGCAACGCATCCCATGAATACATACCGTTTATTCCTTGTTTATTCCATTCGTAGAATCGTATTATATTACCGCCTATATCGTAATAATAGGTATATTTTAAATCCATGGTATCTTTTGTGCGAACTCTGTTTAGGGCATCGTAGGTATTTGTTAAAACATAACCATTGGGATTTGTCTTTTTTAATACGTTTCCGTTTAGGTCGTAGGAGTAGGAAGTTGTGCGGTTTTGTTGGTCGGTTATTGATACAAGTCTTCCGTTGGTGTCGTATTTGTATCTCAGGCTATGGGTCGGCGTTGATTGCGTTGAGCTTAGCCCGTAATCGCTTTTTACTCTGCGACTTGAAAGGTCGTAGGCGTAGTTATGCGTTCTTCCTCCGTTTGTTTCGGATAAAATTCTACCAAGTGCGTCGTATGCATAACTTACATTTGCATTGGGATAACCCGATACTGACAATATTCTTCCTGCGGGGTCGTAGGCATAAGTGCGGCTGTTTTCAGTTAAAATTCGGTTGCGGGAATCGTAGGTAATGGCAACGCCTTTTCGGTTTGTCATATTCAGGGCATCGTAAACCCAGGTATCGCTTCTGGTTGTTTCGGATTCGTATCCGTAGATTGCCGATGTTCTGCGGTTCATGGCATCGTATATGTATTTTGTCTTGTTTCCGTTGCCGTCGGTTATAACTTCCAAGTTCCCATTACCATCGTAGGAAAGTTCTTCTATGATTTGATTTGCTTCTGTATCTCCTGCGTTCTTTGTTATTTTTACGGGCTTATTGAACGAGTTATATTCTGTATTTGTTATTATCCCTCTTGGATTTACTGAAGATATTACATTGCCGTTTTTATCGTATGATTTTGTCTCAACAGGGCGTTGGAGCGTCGAGCCTTGTCCGACTTGCACTGCGGGGAATGTTATCTTTATCGCGCGGTTTGCAGAGTCAAATTCAGTGTCGGTTTGGTTGCCGTTCGGGTCTATTGTCGATATTGGGTTGCCTAAGTTGTCGTAAACGATTTTCGACATCGGGCGCGCGTATGTATTGTCCGAACGTTTTACTGCGGGCGCAACTTCCGCAATCTTGCGGTTGCGGGAATCGTAAACAGTGTTCCACAAGCAACCTGTCGGGTCTTTTCTTCCCGCAAGGTTGCCGTTATTGTCGTAGAAGAATTCCTCTATGGGTGTTTGAGTTGTGTTCGATATCCCGTCAAAAACGCTTGGATAAATTGTTTTTATGCGACGTCCCGCAAGGTCGTATTCGTGGGAAGTTATATTGCCAAGCTCGTCGGTTTCGGAAAGAACTAATCCCGCGGCGGAATAAGTTGCGGATTTTACTGTTCCGTCTGCGAAAGTCGTTTTTATGAGCTTGTTTTGGGCGTCGTACTCAAAAGTGGTAATATTGCCAAGCGCATCGGTTTCTTTTATCTTGTTGCCGAATGTATCGTATTCGTAAGCAGTTGTCGAGCCTGTCGAACCAAAAGGAAGCGTAATTGATGTTTCGCGGTAAAGGGCGTCGTGGGTAAAGGTTGAGACGTTGCCTCTGGGGTCGGTTATCGCGCTTGGCTTAAAGTTGTCGGTGGAAAATACGCCGCTACCGCAGTTGCCCGTGTAGGCGTAGTTTGTGATATATTTTTTCTCGGCGGTGGCGTCTCCCTCATATTTTGTCATTTTGAGAACTCTGCCCATTCCGTCGTACTCAAAGGCGGTTATGTTGCCGTTTGCGTCGGTTGTGGAAAGAATTTTGCCGCATGGAGAATATGAAGTTTGCGTTATGATGTCGTCTGACGGATTTTCAGACATCTTTATTCTTTGCGAGTTTTGAAGACCATTTGCGTTGTAGGTGTATGATGTTTCCACCCCGTTTTCGTTTACCGTCTTGATTTTGCGCCCTGCGGCGTCGTATTCGATTGTTCTTTCTGTCGTGTCGGGATTTATGACTTTTACAAGGCGGTTAAAACTGTCGTATTCAAAGGCGGTTGAGTTGCCATTTGGGTCGGTTTCAAGTATCTTCCTGCCGTTTTGGTTGTATTCAAAGCTTGTGGCAAGTGCAAGCCCTTCGGGATCTGTTATTGATTGCGACACACGCCCGTTTGCGTCGGGAATATTGCGTGTTATAATGTCTTTACCCGCTCCCGCCCCGTCTTTTACCAGCGTTTCCGCAAAGAAGTTTTTAAACGCTTCGTCGTAGGCAAACTGCGTCTCTTTTACGGGATTTGCGTCTTCAGAAGCGTAGAGCTTTTCAGAGGTGCGCCTGCCAAATTCATCAACTTCCCAAACCGTCTTTCTCAAAAGATTTTCGCCTGCGCCATACTCTTTCAATGAATCCATTATGCGGTAGTGCTGAGAATAGGTAAATTCTTTCTTTTGCACAATATTGCCGTTTGAATCTTTGCGGATTTCCGAATTCGGGTCGGAGTGCTTAAACGAGTATCTTCCCGTATTTTCGAGCTCGTCCGAATGCGAATATTCGGCAGTGTTGCCGCAAAAATCTTTTATTTTTGAAAGAGCCATGCCCGCCTGAGAGTCAAACTCAAAAACCTCGCTTCCGATAAGCTCCGCACTTTCGCCACTGCCTGAAAAATGGTCGATTTGAAGGCGGGGATAAAATACGGCAATAGGGTCGGCAAAATCATTTGAAAGCCCCGAAGCGTCATAATCCACTATAACCATGCTTTCTATGCAGTCCGCAGTTTCAGAAGCGGAAGTGTCAAGCCAGGTATAGCGAACCAAATTGCCGTCGGCATCGACTACGCTTGTACTTCTTTTCCCGACGCCGTTTCTCAAAATCGAACGCCCCTGCCCCTTTAAAACATCCGCGCCCAACGAAAGTTTTATGTCGGTATCGCAACCAAACAATGCAAATTTGGATTCCTCCCCGTTTTCGGAAGGAAGAATTACTTTTGAAACAGCCCATATCGGGGACGAAACGTAATATCCTGCATCCGAACTATACGAATAAAGTCCCAATCCGCCGCCGTATTCAAATTGGTATGTTCTGCCCGTAGCGTCGGTTATCGAAGACAAATCAAGAGTAAAATTGTAAAACTTATCGGTTCCCTTTTTGTTGTGAAAGTCGTCAAGCTCAGCCCTGATTGGCGCGTAACCGTAATCTAAAAACGGCTCGCCGTTTATCTTTACCGATACAAGCCTATCTGCCGACACTTGCGAATTTACACTCGGAGGAAGCAGCGGAATGGCCGAATTCGACACATTTTGCACAGAAGAGCTTGCATTATATTCATAAGAAACAACCCTGCCGCTCGGATCTCTTACAGAAGTTATTTTGCCGTTTTCCTGCGTGATGTAAATTGCAATGTCATCGCGCCCCTCAACATAAACCCTGCTCGGAATCAACGTCGGAAGAGAATTTCCTTCTTCGTCAAAAGAATCAGGATATTCGTAAATAATCGTATTGCCGTATCTATCGCTGACAGAGGAAAGGCGGTAGTATTTATATGCAATCGTATCGTCGCCGCCATGTATTCTGTCAGCAACTGTCCCCAAAAAACCAACAGCTTCAAAACTCAACGTCGTGCCGTATTTTTTTGTGAATGTAAGATAATCCCCATCATCAAAATCCAATTCAAAATCAAAATCCGAAAGTTCGCACTGATAAGCCTGTTGATTGTTATACCCAGAAGGCTCGGGATAAAATTCGTTTCCGTTTTTAATGCAATAAGAGAAAGACGCGCCGTTTTCATCAACAACCAAAGCAGTGTCGGGAGAAGTTCTTTCCTTTACATTTTGCCTTTGAATGCAAATGTAAGAAACCAAATTCGTTGACCAATTCCCGCCGAAGGCAAATTCGGGACGCTCATGGGGGCGCAAACCGCCCTTGAAATTCCAAGAAAGCGGCTGGTAGCTGCGGCGGACGTCAAGGGTTAAATCGCTTGCGGGAACTTTCAGCGATATGTCCGCAACATCGTGGCGAAGCCCAAGCGAAAGCGCGTCAATGTACGTTTCAAAAGGCTCTTTGTCCTCCTCTTCCTCCATCTGCGGCTTGTCGTCTGATATAGGTCTGCCGCCCAGAGAGATTTTCCTATACTTCGGCCCCGCGCTCTCCGACATCGGCATTGAATAATTTTCAGAATCCCCGCTCGGAGAAAGCGTTACCAAAAATTTATCCACACCTATTGTTACATCCAAACCATTCTGATTATGGAATTGACCAAAATTTTTAGGGAAGTGATATTTATACGTAATTGCAACTTCCGCTTGCGCTATTTCCAAATCATTTTCGGGAATAAATTCAAGTTTGAAAGGGAATGAGTGACGATAGTCTGCATGTTTATAAACAGTTTTATATTCTTCACTCCCATTGACCATATCTATCCCCCCGTCATAAAAATACCTTTTTAAAATAATTTTATTTCCACTTTTATTTGAAACTGACATTTTATAAGAAACTTTTCCATAGGCATCACAATCATCTTCTGAAAAAGGATAAACGAACCCATCAAAATATAAAGACCTACTGTTTATGTTTGCTATGTAATTTGCACCTAAGCCGTTATAATTTTCCAATGGATATCCATATGCCCATGGAAGTTTGATATAATTAAGTATTACTTGCTCAGAGAATTTATTAGCCGCACACCCCAAATAAGCTCCGGAATCATCAAAGCTCCGCGCTATAATATCACGTATTTTCTCATTTGTTTCAGCGGATAAACCTTCCACGTTTTCAAAATTATTTGGATAAAATACATGTACATAAGAATAATCATCAAGCATCTTTCCGTCTGTTCCTGTATACACAACGGTTGCATTTTGTATGAAAGAAAGCCTGCTTGCAATATCGCCTGTGCTTAATATTGTTTCGGGTCGTACTTTCCCTGTATCTATTGGAAGAGGAATTTTATTTAATTGTATGTCTTTTAATATGCTTTCATTTATTTCAACATGCTCCCCATCGAAATCTCCTGTATATTTTGAATAAGAAGGCATAGCTAAACCGTCTTTATGCAAATTGCCATCAATGGGATTATGATATTCAAGAGAACCGTCTTTATAAAAATAATTAAATCCCCCTGAAGTATAAACATTTGCAAGAGAGCTAAACGGTGGCATTGAATAATGCCTTTCTCCTGATATTCTTATTGGGTCGCTGTCGGTAGCCCATTGGGAAAGAATGTTCGATTGCTCCGAAATTTCCGAATCCACCGCTTTTTTGATTAAAAAAGTAGCTCTCGAATGCGGCTTTTCACTATTTAGCGCGACACACACCAAATTTTCGGAAACATCAACAAAAGACGCCGTATGCGAAAATGTGAAAACGCCATTTGCATCCGTACTATATCCGCCCGCAGTTTCGACACTCCCAGCCAAAATTTTTAAAGGGGCGTTTGAAATTTTCCGTCCTGTTTCGTCCACAACCTTTACCGTGAAAAAAACTACATCCCCGTCATGGGCAATTTTTATGCTACCGCCAATCGGCAGAATCGAAAGATAGCGCAAGCTCTCGATATTTTCCGACCATTGAGTGTCAAATATGTCGGGTATGCCGTCCCCGTTACGATCGGGCATAATCAAAAATTCCTCGTTCAAGCTCCATGAAAACAAATTCTTAATTTGTCCGATATTTGCGATTTCATAATTTGGAGCATAGTCAGAGTCGGTTGGAGTTGGCGGCATTGCGCTCCAAGGGTATTTATGAGTACTTGCATCTGTCCCGCCGCTTAAAAATACCATTCCTGTCGGGAAATTCACGCTGCCTGCGTTTGATTTTTCAATATCCCAAAGCCTGTCGTAGAAAGGTTTTGCAACGTACTTTACTTGCCCGATATTTACCGAATGGTAATTGGCGTCGGGATTGTCCACATCGTATTTCGGGAAAGAATTAACCAAGCTTTCTATCACTTCCCCCGCTCCGCCTTCAACCTTTGCGTTCAACTCTTCGGCGGCCCTGCTTGCAATAAACATTAACTGCCCGACGTTTGCGGCGTCGTAGTTTGAGTTTATGGCTTCTTCGGTTTTTTCGGCATCCGCGCTTGTTGCAACTCCGCGCTCAACCCACCACTGAGGAAGTTCCGCATGAGCAAATACAAAAAATACGCAAAAGATGAAAACAATGATGTTGCGGAGCCTGTGCATAAAATTTTACTCTTCGCTTTCAGGACGCCCGAATTTCCCCATTGGAAGAGCGGAAGACGCTTTAAGCACGGTTAAAGTGCCGTTTATCGTGGCATTGCCGTTTTTATTTATAACCAGCGCGTTTGAACGCACACCGTTATTGCCGTTTGCGATGACAAACAGCGGGTCTGTTTCAACCCAGGCATTTGCGGAGGCATTGTCGAACTTCTCGTTCATCTGCCCAAATGTGGTTTGCAAAAAGCTTTCAGCGGAAACGTTTTTTCCATATGCAAAACTTGTTTTTGAAGTAGATTTTGAATTTATGCCGCCTGCAAAACTCGCCTCCCCTGTTGCAACAGAGCCCATTCCCATAGCCATTGCATATGAGCCTTCGGTCTTTACCGAAGAACCAAGAGCCACACTGCAATCCCCCAAAGCTTTCGCATTTGCCCCTGCCGCCAAGCTTGAAGAGCCTTGCGACAACGCTCCGCCGCCGACTGCCAACGAAGACCCCGCTTTTGCATTTGCGTTCGAGCCTACTGCAAGAGATGAATTCCCCTCCGTCTTTGCCTTGTATCCTATTGCCATCGCCCCGTTTCCCGAAACGTAAGATTCCGCTCCAAGGGCAATTCCCCATTTACCTGACAAAACATCGCTGTCGTCCCCGATTAAAATTGCGGCATTTGACATCGGGTAAAACGAAAGCCTCGGAATATTAAAAGAAGAGCCGATTGAAAGATTTCTTTGTATGTATAAAGACCCTTCCAAGGCTTCCGTTTGAGGATCGTCAACTATTTGAATATCGCCTTGCAACTGCAACTGCGTTTGCGATAAAACGACACTCATGGCAAAAACCAAAAGTAAGGTCAGCGTAAATTTTTTACTTTTCATCTTCTTTTTTAATTAAATTTTTTGGGAGATTTAAGATTTTATTGTGCGGGCGATTTTTTTCAAATTCTTCCGCCTTTTTTTCGAGTTCCTTGTTCGGATAGAACTTCCCCTTTTCAAAAAAGTTTTCGATTTCAGTCTTCGCTTCGGGATTTTGCAGATTATTCGATTTTAACGCATTTTCGGGGCTTGTACTTTCAATCAGTGTAGGTCTTATAAATATAATAAGCTCTCTTCTTTTTGTTTCGTTTTTAGAAGGTTTGAAGAGTTCTCCTAAAAGCGGAATATCGCTTAGCAGCCATACCCCTGCATCAACTTCGGTAGTATCAACTTGCTGAAGCCCCGCCATCACAACGACTTCGTTTGAATTTACGCTCACAAAGCTCTTTGCCTTGCGCTTTGAAATCAGCGGCTGCTGATTGTTGTCTATAGTTGTGTACCCCGAAATCGAATCCACGCTCTGGTCGATGTCAAGCTGTATGGTGCCGTCTTTGCCGACAAGCGGCTTCACCAAAAGGCGTATGCCTATGTCTTGGTAGCTTACGGAGCTTCGGGTTGTCGTTATGCTCGAAAGGTCGCTTGCGGTGCTTGTGATTATGGGGACGGACTGCGATATGTTGACTTCGCCGTCCTTGTTGTGGGTTGTGACGATTGTCGGAGACGAAAGCACTTTCACGTTTTGATTTTGGCGGGCTACGTCGAATATTGCGGAAAAGCTCTTTTCAGTTGCCGAAACCGAAAAGGCGGGATTGCTTGCGTCGCTTAACGAATACGTTTTTGTATTTCCGGCAAAGCCGTCCGCGTCAACTCCGTAGGAAATTCCGAAGGAGCTTAGCCCCGAAACCTGCCCGTCGGAAAGCGCGACTTCCGTTATGATTACGTCGATTTTTACTTGCAACAGCACAATATCGAGCTTTTCAATAATCCCCTTTGCCTGCTTTATATCAAGCGCAGTTCCATAAATTACAACCGCGTTGCTTCTTTCGTCTGCGACAATTTGCAGGTATTGAGAAAACTCAACGCCTGTTTCGTCGCCCGAATGCGCCGCTTTTTCGGAATTTTTCTGCCCGATTGGAGCTTCCGACTTCCCGGACTTTGACGATTTTTGCCCGCTTACAATCTGCTTTACGATTTCCGCAATTTTGGACGATTCTCCATGCCTGATATAGACGACTTCGCTTTTTAAAATCGGATCGCTCTCAACATCTAATTCCTTTACAAGCCTTTCTATTTGCGGAATTGCCGACTTCGGCGAAAACACAATCAACTTGTTTGTCCTTGCGTCGGTGTCTATTTTAACGTTTTTAAAGATGTCCGATTTAAGCGATGCGATTTTCGATTTTATGTCGTCTGCCGAAGTATTTTTTACGCCAATAAAAAACATCTCCTCGTTTGAAACGTCCAAACGCTCCACAAGCTCTTCAATGCGCTGTATGTTTAAGAGAGTGTCTGTAATTAAAAACGCGTTCGACTTCGGAAAAATCTCAATAACGCCCGCATTGTTCCCGCTTTGCGAAGTCTTTAATTTGCCGTTTAAGTCCTCCACTAAAATATGATTTAGCTCGAAAAATTTTGTGTAAAAATCTTGGCTCGGCGGCAAATCCCTCGCCGAACATGTGAGAAATTCGGGAATCTGAGTGCTTACATTTGCACTTGGCACCGCTTTTAGAAATTTGTCGTCTATCGGAACAATCGCAACTCCGTTTAGCATTAGCAAAGAGCGGAAAGCCATGATGGCGTCGTCCCTTGACATCTTGCGCTTCGAACGGAAATTAAACTTGTTTTTTTCGGGCAAGCCCTGCGCTTTTATTATCGTCTTTTTGAAGAGCTGTTCGAGCATCGAAAGAATGACGTCAAGCTCCTCGTCGTTTATGATAAAAGGACCTTGCAAATCCTCCTCTTCGGCTATGTTGATTTCGCTCGGCTTTTTTGGCGGCGGCACAACGTTTTCCGCATCGCTATTCTGCCCGACATTCGGGGTGTTTTCAATTATCTGCAACGTCCACTTCGGAGTGTTTGAACTTTTTGCGGAAAACAAGGAAGCATTTTTTTCTCCACCTGAAGTTTTGGCATCCGCCCAAACAAAAATTCGGCTAAGGGCAAAAAACAAAAATATAAAGGTAAATTTCTTCATGGCGGTTTTAATTGGATTTTATTACAACACTGCCCTCCGCCCTGATAACAAGCGTCTTATTTGATTTTGCTTTCAGCAAGCCTGCTTTATAGCCTGCATTTGACTCTTGAAGGACAATGGCATCTCCGCCGAACGCGTTTTTAAGGGCGGAATTTATCGTTTTTTTGGGGCCGTCCGCCTGCCCCCTTTTGCGCTTTAACCCTTCAAATTTGTCGCTTCCTATATCTGAATTTACATAAATTATTCTATGCCCTCCGGGCAAAGATTGGAAAGATTTTTCGGCTTTGTTTTCATTGGAACTTTGCGAAGAATGATTAGCAGGACTTGGTTCGACGCTTTCCGAACGGCCTTTATCAGAAGAAAAATCCCCATTTGAAGACGAAATGTCTTGAACCCCTCCTTGCGGCGAAACTTCAAAAACAAAATCGCCCAAAGGCTCTATCTTAATTTGAGAAATGCGGAATTTTGCGCCTTCCGCCAAATACGCGCCGACGACAAGCGAAAATTCCTTTAAAGCAGCCCCGCTTAATTTTATTGTACGGTTAAATTCGCAAGATGAATTTTCTTCAAAGACAAAAACATCCAAGAGAATAAATCCTGCATCCTCCCTTTCAAAAGACAGCGGAAAATCTTCCGCATCGCAAAGAGATTTGCCGTCCGAGCCATAGGGAACCAGTCCGACTTGAAGGCAAGACTGCGAATTTTCAGGGGCATTTTCCAATAAAAAAACCCCGGATATTCTGTAAGCCTTGTTTTTTTCAACGGAAATCCTGTCTGAATAAATATAGTTGCCGTCTTTTTCAATCAGCAAATCTCCGCCGTAAAGATTGCCGAAAGAAAATGCAATAAAAAAGAAAATAACTATTTGGCAATATAAATTCATTTTGAGAATTAGATTTTTAAGGCATAAAAATGCCCCGACCGAGATGTTTCAGTTAAAAAAGAGTTTTTTAACAAAGCTAAGATTATTAGTTAATATAAATTTATTCCAACATCAAGACATATAATAAATTTTTCCGCAAAAAAAGCGGTCTTTAATTTCAAGACCGCTTCAAAATTAAAACAAATTATGCCGATTTTTATGTGTTTAAAAACAAGCATTTAACCGCTTTCTTGGAGAGTTTCTGAAAGCGGTTAAGCGCCTTTTACTTTTTTGCCGATTTTGGCGTTATCTTGGCGACAAAGCCGCCGCCCAATCTCGTCATTTTGATTTTTATTTTTGACGACGAGTTTACGTCCCTTACTTCGCGCTTGTAATCGAAGCCGACACGCTCAAAATTAACCCCGTCGGCAAAGCTTTCCATTGTAAATTCGCCTTTGGGCAAAAAATCCAAATCAAGCTCTATTTCCTTATCGACAGCGGACATCGCCCCGACATACCAATTTTTGCCGCTTCTTCTAAGCATCAAAACGTACTCGCCGATTTTTCCATCCACCACCCGTGTGTCGTCCCAAACGGTCGGGCATTGCGCCATAAACGCCGCGCAAACAGGCTCTTTCATATACGCGGAAGGGGAGTCGCAAAGCATTTTAAGGGGTTCAAAATAGCACACATACATTGCCATTTGATGCGCCCTTGTCCCCCTTGCGTTAGGCATACTCGGCATTGAATTTACATTCCCCTTTGTAAGGTTGCGCATGGCGCCGGGGGTATAGTCCATCGGACCTGCCAAAGAGCGCGTAAAAACAAGATCTACATTGTGCGATGGCGAAAGAACGCCGCCTTTGTTGTTTTCGCCGCCGCGCACACCTTCAAAGTTTATGACATTGGGATATTTTCTGTGAAGCCCCGAAGACGGAGCGCAGCCGTGAAAATCCACAACCAACTTGCGCTCTGCGGCAAGAGACGCGATTTTCTCAAACAAATCGACAGCCTGCTGGTCGTCGCGCTCCATAAAGTCGATTTTAAGCCCCGCAACGCCCCACTCTTTTGCCCTGTCCAAAATTTTTACGGCGTCTTTTTCAAACGGGCGTACAAGCGTCCAAAGAAGAATTTTTACGTTCCTTTCCTCCGCGTACTTCACAAGCTCTTTTATGTCGATTTTCGGCTGCATTGTGGCAACCAAATCGTTGTTGCCAATCCAGCCTTCGTCCAAAAGAAAATATTTCATGCCGAATTTTGAGGCGAAATCGACATAGTATTTATAGGTCGGCATATTCTGCCCCGCAACAAAATCGACGCCGAAAAGCCCCCAGTCGTTCCACCAGTCCCATGCGCAAGTCCCCGTTTCAATCCAAGAGGCGTCCTTTATCTTTGAGGGGCTTGCAAGCTTGTATTGAATGGAGTTTTCGACAAGCTCGGCATCGGTGCGGGCAAAGAGCATCGCTCTCCACGGGAAAGTCCTCGCTGCGGAACTTTTTGCTATAAAGTCCTCTGTGGATTTTGGCATAAAAAGCCTGCCCTTGTTTTCAAACTCCTTGGGATAAGGGGCAAACGCGCCCTGAATTTCCCCGTTTTCGGAAAACTTCAAATTCATCTTGGGATATTCGGAAACATCGGAATCCAAAATCGCCACTTTCACATTTCCCGCGTCAAATACAAACGGAAGCGCAACCATTGGCATATGCTTTGATATTTCGCAAAGCTTCATTCTTCTGTAAACGTCTTCAAACCAGCAGTGGAAAGAGTCTACTTTTTGCGGATAGGCATCCATCGCGCCGTCAAACGGATATTTCGCGGTCTCGCTATTTACTATTATTTCGCCTTTCTTGTCGCAAATAAAGCGGTACGCGAAAGCGTCATCGTAAACTCTGAATTCAACGGAAAAACCGTCAAACTTCAAAAGCAGGCGGTTGTAAGAATCCGAAATTTTGTTTTTGTTCGCCCAAACAGGATTTATTTCCTTTTTTACGGACGAGAACGATTTTGAAACAAGCTTCGGATTTGCTCCGAAGTTTCCCAAGCTCGTATCCATGGCAATTTGGCAGTTTTCCACAATGGACTTGCCGTCGAATTTTATCGAAAAAACCAAAGTTTTCGAGACTTCCACTTCGGCGCCCAACTTTCCGTCCGGCGAGGAAAGCGGAAAAGCCTTTCCATGCGCGGACGCAAACATAAAACAAAAAAGCGCGAATACCCCCCATATTTTCATAATAAGTTTCCTTCCAATTTAAGTTAGCAGATTGAATTAAAATAAAAATAAAAGTTAATGTATAAAAAAGTCAAGCCTGTTATATTTATGCAAAAAAAAGAGACCCTTTTTCGGGTCTCTTTCAAAATAAAACTTTTCTTTAATTAGCAGTACATTGCAAGAATTGCTTCGTAAAGCTCCTGCTTGCCGCTTGTCTGGCTTGGTTCGCCATTTTCTTTTGCGTATTTTACCAAGTCTTCCAAAGACATTTTGCCGTCTTCAAAATCCTTACCCTTGCCCGCGTCGAAAGAAGAGTAGCGTTCCTTAACCATATTGCAGAGCCTGCCGTCTTCAACGATTGCCGCAGCACTTTCAAGAGCGCGCGCCATTGCGTCCATGCCCGCGATGTGGGCAATGAAGATGTCTTCCAAGTCTGTCGAGTTGCGGCGCGTCTTGGCGTCGAAGTTTGTGCCGCCGTTGCCCAAGCCACCGTTGCGAACGATTTGGAGCATAGCCTGGACAAGCTCGTACTGGTCGATTGGGAACTGGTCGGTATCCCAGCCGTTCTGGTAGTCGCCGCGGTTTGCGTCGATAGAACCGAGCATTCCGTTGTCAACTGCAACCTGCAATTCATGTTCAAAAGTATGACCTGCCAATGTAGCGTGGTTTACTTCGATATTTACCTTGAAGTCCTTTTCAAGACCGTGAGCCTTCAAGAAGCCGATTACGGTTTCTGTATCGACGTCGTACTGGTGCTTTGAGGGTTCCATCGGCTTCGGCTCGATTAAGAAAGTGCCCTTGAAGCCGTTTGCGCGCGCATAGTCGCGGGCGGCTGTAAGCATTCTTGCCAAGTGTTCCTTTTCGCGCTTCTGGTCAGTGTTGAGGATGCTCATGTAGCCTTCGCGACCGCCCCAGAAAACGTAGTTTGTGCCGCCCAAAGCGATTGTCGCGTCAATGGCGTTCTTGATTTGAACCGCCGCGCGCGCAACTACATTGAAGTCGGGATTTGTGGCGGCACCGTTCATGTAGCGCTTGTGGCTGAATACGTTTGCAGTGCCCCACAAGAGCTTGATGCCCGTTTCAGCCTGCTTTTGCTTTGCGTATTCAACAAGAGCCTTCAAATTAGCTTCGTATTCTTCGATTGAAGAGCCTTCGCTTACCAAGTCAATGTCGTGGAAGCAGTAGTATTCGATGCCCATTTTCTGCATGAATTCAAAGCCTGCGTCCATTTTGTCCTTAGCAGCCTGAACGGGGCAAGCCGCGCCGTTCCACGGGAAAGATTTTGTGCCGCCACCGAACTGGTCCGCGCCTTCAGCACAGAGAGTGTGCCACCATGCCATGGAGAATTTGAGCCAGTCTTTCATCTTCTTGCCCAATACCACCTTTTCGGCGTCATAATAGCGGAAAGCCATTGGATTTTTGGAATCCTTGCCTTCAAACTTTATTTTTCCAACTGACGGAAAATATTCTTTTGCCATTTGTATTCCTTTGTTTGTTGATTGTTATTATTAAAAAATTCTGCCAACTGTGCTAAACTATACTGCACATTCAAATTGAAATGGAATAAAAGATATTTTTTGCCCTCTTGTCAACAATATTGATTGCAAAAATGAAAAATAACATATTAAAAAAAAAGAGCGGAGCTTCGAAAAAAAACATCCGAAACTCCGCCCTGCCATTATAACCATCTATCTTTTTCCATTGGCGGGAAAATTCAATTTTTGGCGGAGGCAAACCGCGCTTTTTTTGAAGATTCCCTTCGCGCAGATTTTTCCTTCGCCCCTTTCAAATATTTCTCGATTGCCTCGGCTTCCGCCTCTTCGTTTGACTTGCCCTTGTTTTCGTAATACTTGTAGTATTTCATGTCGTTTTCGTTCCAAGTGTTCGCCTCGTAATAATCCCCGCAATATGGGACGTAAAGGTCAATCCATGCGGCGAGCTTGTCGAGTTCCTCCCTCGTGATTTTGGTTTTTCCGTGTCCGCGCTTTAACATCGCAAGGAGCTCGCTTTTTGCCGCCCCCCTGTAATACGGCGGAAGAAGAGTCGGAATGGACTGCATTCCGGGCCAGTTTACAAGCGGATTTTTAAAGTCGGCAAAAGTAGGCTCTCCGCGCTCCATTTGCGGCTGCAACAAGTTGTAATAGGCGTCGTTAAAAATCCTCTTTGCCCTTTTGTTTTCAATGGGATAATTCAGGAGACTGAACGCCCTCACGCTCTTTTTTTGGTTTTCGGCTTCAAGATCAAGCCACTTTTTGCCCTCCGTCTTCGCGAAAAATTCAACGCTTTTCTTTTCCTTGCCGTCTTCGGTCAAAATGCGGGCAACGCTCCTGTCGTTATGGCACGAAACGCAGTGTTTGTCCAAAATCGGCTGAACATGCTTTTGAAAGCTGAAACCGCCCTTTATGTCGTAAAAAGGCTTCAGCTTCTCAGGTTTTCTTCCTTTTGCAATTCTGAGCTTTATCGGGTTCGGGGTGTCCCTGTCGCCATGGCAGCCAAGGCAGGAATAAAATTCGTTCGGCTGCATCGCAGTCCATGAACGCATAGTGGTGACTGCGTTTCCATTTTTATCTATGGGCTGAAAATAAACGGGCGTGCGGGCGGGGATTTCAAAATACACGCTGCCGTCTTCCGCGACATCAACTTCTCCCAAAATTTCCTTTGTGTCCCAAGATGCCTGCCCCAAACCGATGGGCGTGCATACATGGTTTGCGACCCCGACGCCGCCCTCGTTGTTTCTTCCGCTCATTCCGCCGACGGGTGCCCTGCGGTAGTCTATTTTAACTACCCTCACTTTTTTGATGCTCCCCTTTTCGACTCCCTCAACCCCGTCTCCGTAATAAATGTTGCGGATGAAAAGATAGCCCTTGTCCTTGGTATAATCCACCCTCGATTTTTCAAGTTCGGGAATTTTGCGCGGCGCGACGGCAACCGCCTGTTTTGAATCCAAATAATCATGCCTTGCCAATAGCTCGCGCCTGCCGTCGTTATTCATCAGATAAAGCCCGTAAGGGAGCGGATAGGAACGGTTGTCCGCGTCCATCTGCTGGTATGTAACCAAAAACAAGTTTTCTTCAAGCGGAAACGGATACTGGAACTGCTCTCCCCTTTGCCCGTAGGCGTCAATTCTAACCGCCTTTTCCTTTCGGCGCGGCGCAAGAAGCTCGACGCCCGAATCCTCCTGCCTGCCCTTTGAAGTGTCGATTTCGGCAAGCTTGCCGCGCTGGGCTGTATGGTGACCGTGCAAAGTAGCAATGTATTTTTTTGTGTTGGGAATTTGGCGCGCGTGGTTTATGGTGGTGGGATACCACGACTTGTTGCCGTAAACTTCCGTCTGGAAAGAGCCGTCGGGCTTCATCGAAAACAGAGCCTGGGTAAAAGTCTGCCCTCTGTCGTTATAGTCCCACCTTGTGTAAATTACGTTGCCCTGCTCGGTTATGGTCGGGTACGTCGTGCAAACCTGGTCAAAGCCTACGCGGCGCAAAAAGGAACCGTCGGGCTTCATCATATAAAGGTTGCTGACTTCGGTCAGCCAACAATCGGTAGCCTGCTCGCACCGCGTCGAATTGAAGACAATTTCGCCCGTAGGCAGATACTTTGGCTCTATGTCCGCGCAAGCCCCGCTTGTGATTTGGCGTATTTTACGGGTTTTGATGTCCATTTCGTAAATGTGGTAGTCGTCTTCAAGGGCGGACTTTTTCCAGGAAAACAGGATTTTAGAGCCGTCGTAAGAAACATCGGGGTCGCGGATTGTCCCGTTTTTGTCGGAAAGTAAAACTTCGCGCGAAACAGAGCCGTCGGGCTTGACTTCAAGCATGCAAAGGGCGGAATCGGGCGCAAAACGCATTTCGGCGCGGGCATCGGAAGCCGCTTCGGTATAGCCATAAAAACTCGGCGCAATCGGATACCTTTCAACATACACGAATTTGCGAGGCTTACCGTCAAGCTTCGACAAGAAATCAATTCTTCTTGCCTTTGCAGCCTCCAAATAAGCTTCCGCACAATCTTTCAGTGTTTCGGCATTCGCGATTTTTTCTTTCAAAAAATCCTTTGGATTTTCTATTTCGCCCAAGGCTTTTTGCGCGAGGCTTTTTAAGATTTCCGCCCTCTTTTTGGCGTCGTTTGGCAATTTTGAAAGCTCAAAACCGAAGTCCCGCATAAAGTGGTCGGCTTCGATGGGAAAATGTTCGCCCATCATGCGCCAAAGCCACAGATTTTTTGTCTTGTTTGCGCCCTCCGTTTCAAGTTCTGAAATGACATCGGCAAATTTTGCGGACTTGCCGTTTTTTCCTTTTTTGTAAAAAGGCATCTTGTCGCGCCCCCAGGCTTCAAATTCAGAAAGAGCGCACCAGCCGATTGGCTTTTTAGACTTCAAATTGCGAAGCTCTACATAAGTCGTCGTAATTTTCGGGAACTTGAACTCCTGAGGTTCAACAACCTTTTTTAACTTCACAGGAATGGTTTTCTTGGTGCCTGAAAACGCAAGCTCGCCCTTTTCCCAAAAATCGTCGTGCGGAAAATCAGCGCGTATTGTAAGAACAACCTTGTCAAGCTCGACAGGCCTGCCGAAGTTTATCCTGATCCAAGGGGCTTCCTCCTTTTCGGGGCCCCACGAACGGTGCTTCCAACCGCCATGCCCCTTGTTGTTGTCAAAAACTCCGTCAACGGCGTTTCTTGCCCTGAAAATCAATTCGTTTCTGCACTCTGTGGAGGCGGTTATGTGCGGATAAAAAATGTCGTTTTCAGCAACTTTATCTTGAAAGTCGTAAGGATTTAACGCCAAGTTGCGGTACTCCGAAAGCTCCTTGTATGTCGGCGGAGACATTCTGATGTCGGTCAATCCTTTAGGGATTTCATTTCTAACGTCGCTTGAAATCTGCTCTGAGCTTGGCAATGTAAAAAACGCCTTGCCGTTAGGCATGTAAATTATCGACTCCTTCAAATTGTCGCCGACTTTTACCTTCAAAAAAAGCTGTGAGCCGTCCTTGCCGGCAACCCCGAATGTCGTCGGAAACTTCGGATGGACATTGTACCGCCAAAGCCCCGCCGCGTCCGGTTCGCGGTTGTCGAATTTCTCCTGCTCTGAATTTTTGACAAGAAGGCGCAAATTCATGTAAGAATCTCCAAACCGCGGAGAGCCTTTGCGCACATAAGGCTTTTCTTCCGCCGACAACCCTAAGCAGAAAGCAAATGCGCACGCCGCCAAAACCGTTTTCCCGATAAAATTTTCCATAAAATCCCTCCTTTTTTCAAAACCCGCAATACTGTTTGCAAATTTTGAAACTTAGTTTTAATATATTGAAAAGCTTTGTCAAGCCCAATGTTTCAAAAAAGCAAAGAACATAAAATGATATTGTAATTTTTTCTCAAATATGCCAATGATAAAAATAAACTTATTTTATATTATGACAAAAAACAAGACGTCGCAAGTCACAAAAGCAAACAGAAAACGCTACGAAATCCCAAATTTGAGAAAGGCGTTCGAAATTTTGGAAATACTGTCCGAAGAACGCGGGGGCATTACTTTCCCCGAAATGCTCGAAAAAATAGAATGCAACAAAACGTCGCTTTTCAGAATTTTGATGACGCTTGAAAACATGGGCTATCTGCGAAAGAACGCCGAAACCGACGCCTTTTCGGTGTCCCGCAAAATTCTCTCCCTTGCATACCCCGCCCTCTGCGACGCAAACATAATAGAAGAAAGCCTTGACGTTGTCCGCAATCTGCGCGACGAAATCGGCGAAACAACAATGCTCGGCGTTCTCTTGGACAACGAATGCGTAATGGTCGAGCAGGAATACGGGCTTTCATCGTTTAATTTCATCGGCAAACTCGGCATGAAAAGCCCCCTGCACGCCTCCGCACCGGGCAAGGCATTGCTTTCCGCACTACCCAAGCCCGATTTGGAAAAGCTGCTTCCAAAAATAAATTTTGAAAAGTGCGCAAAAAACACGGTTGAAAACGTGCAATCTTTAAAGGAGCAAATTGAAAAATTTTCAAAACTAAACTACGCCTACGATGCTTCAGAAGCCGTTGACGGCGTAAATTGCGTGGCTTCGCCCATTTTCGACGCACACTCTTACCCTGTGGCAGTAATTTGGATTACGGGACCCGCGCACAGGATTTTGGAAAGCGAATTTGACGCTCTTGGCAAAAAAGTCCTCGCAAGCGCGGCAAAAATCTCCGAACGATTGGGATACATAGCGTAAAATGGATTTTAACGGACAGCTTTCGCCATCGAAAACAACTTCCATTCTGCGGGAAATCGGGCATTCCCCCGTAAAGAAGCTTGGGCAGAATTTTCTAATAGACGCAAACATCGTAAGAAAATCCTTAGAGCTTGCTGAGATAAAAAAAGGAGATTTAGTCGTTGAAGTGGGCCCCGGGCTTGGGACATTGACGGGCGCGCTCTTAAACGAGGGCGCAAATGTCTATGCAGTAGAGCTTGATAAACGCCTGCATGCGCACATCGCCGAAACTTTCAAAGACTGCCCAAACTTAAACCTTATTTGGGGCGACGCCGTCGAACACCCGCTTGCCGCCCTTCCGAAAGAGGCAAAAAACTATAAAATAGTGGCAAACCTCCCCTACGCAATCAGTACGATTTGGCTTGAAAAAGTGCTTTCGGGAAATCTTCCGCAAAAAATGACGCTGATGCTGCAAAAAGAGGCTGCAATGCGCTTTACCGCAAAAAATTCATCAAGCGAATATTCGCCGATTTCCATATTCCTAAATTCGGCATACAAGGTAAAATGCGCCCATAAAGTTTCCGCTTCCTGCTTCCATCCGCGCCCGAATGTCGATTCCGTTTTGCTTGCGCTTGAAATTCTGGAAACGCCTTTCGTTTTTAAAAGCGAAACAAAGGAACTTATACGCAAGATATTCTCGCGCAGGCGCAAGCAGATTTTTTCCATACTCAAAGACTTGAAAGACGAACGCGCATTAAAGTGGCTTGAAAACATGCCCGAAATAAAGCCCTCCGACCGCCCCGAAACCATCGCGCCGGAGCTATGGCGTAAACTCGATAAGTAATGCTGCATATTATCATAAAAATTTTGGCTTTTGCGGCGTCATTTTATTTTATACTGATGATTGCTGCGTATTTTCTTGCGGACAAAATAGCATTCCCCGCCCCGAAACCATCTTACGAATTGTCCGAAAAATACAGGCTAATCGACGCTCCGAACGGAGGTAAAATCTGCACGGTGTTTTTGAAAAACCCAAACGCAAAATACACAATTTTGTTTTCGCACGGCAACGGGGAAGACTTGGGCGAAATCGAAAAAAAGCTTGAAAACCTGTATAACCTCGGCTTTTCGGTTTTTGCCTACGACTACTTCGGCTACGGGCAAAGCACCTTGAAATCATCTGCAAAAAACATTGAAATCTGCGCAGAAACCGCATGGCAGCATCTCGTAAAAACTGAAAACGTACCCGAGAGCAAAATCATTGTTTTCGGATACTCGATGGGCTCTGCGCCAAGTTCATACATCGCCTCAAAACACAAGCCGCGAGCCTTGATTTTGATGGGCGGATTTGCCTCCGCGTTCCAAACCCAGCTGCCGATAAAAATCTTCCCGTGGGACATGTTAAATAATGCAAAAAAAATCGCCAATCTGCCCTGCCCAATCTTGATTTTCCACGGCACAAAAGATTGTATTGTAAGATACCATAACGCTGAAATTCTTTATGAAAAGGCGTCTTGCCCTAAATATCTGATTTCAATAAAAGGCGCGGGGCACTACGATATTCCCTATTCCGCGCCCAAAGCCTTTTTTGGCGGCATAAAAAACTTTGCAAATACTCTCGACCCGAACGTCGAAAACGCTATAAATGCAAGTATTAAATCAAAACAATAATTTGCCTTATGAAAAGCGCAGCTGTAATTATTTTTGAAAATTTTGAGGAAATCGAGGCGACCGCGCCAATCGACATTTTAAGGCGCGCAGGAATAAGCGTGTGCGTTGCCACAATGAACGGCGAACTCGAAACTGCGGGAAGAAGCGGCATAAAACTCGTTGCAGACAAGCTCTTTTCCGAAATAAAAAACGACACCTTCGACGCCGTAATAATATCGGGAGGTCCCGGCACTGCGAACATCTCCTCAAATAAGGATTTGCTCGATTTCATAAAAAAACACGACCTTGCAAACCGCATAGTGGCCGCCATCTGCGCCGCGCCGACCGTGCTGAAAAACGCGGGCGCGCTCGTTGGGAAAACCTGCGCCTGCCACACTTCAAAAGAAGCGGAACTTTCGGAGCATCTCGAAAAAGGCGAAGATGTTGTTTCAAGCAAAAACGCCATAACTTCAAGGGGAGCGGGAACAGCAATACAATTTTCGCTTGAAATCGTAAAAACGCTGCTGTCAGAAGAAATCGCAAAAGACATCGCAAAATCAATTTGTTTTTAAGCCATGCTCGACGAAGACGTAATTTTAAAATCAACGCGCTACATAAATGAGCGCATTCTTATTTTCAACATAGTTGCAATGTCGCTTTTGCCCGCAATGTTTTTCGGCGGCAGTGGCGCAACCGCGTTAAGCCTCATATTTTCGCTTGGGATAATCGCCCCGATAAACGTGTTTACCTATCCGATAAACTGGATTGACGCCCCCGACTTTTCGCGGACAAAATACGCGCTATGCGTTCTTCCCGTCATTATTGCCTCGGTAATCGCAATATACAGATTTTTCACGCCGTCTATTGCCTACACAAACTTTGAGCAAATAGAAGCATTGCGCATGGTTTTGGAAAATTCGCAAAATCTCTTTACAAGCGCGGCGACGTCGTTTTTCGATGCAGTGTCAGACAACATCGTAGTACTTTCATCATGCCTTGCCGCGTTCTCGATTTTCATAATAACAAAATCGCGCTTCGTAATAAAGACAATGCTTATGTGCTGTGCGACGGGCGTTGTTTTGTTTTCCGCAATCGGGCTTATATTGGACGCACTGTACGCCCTCGACGTTCCTGCAGTGAAAAGGATTTACACTGACTTTGCATTCTTCACTTTCGCAGACAAGACGGAGTTTTCGTTTTACGCCTACATTTGGGCAAGCGCGCTGCTTGCGTCGGGCATTTACACATTCCAGAGGTTCAGCTTTCAAAATCTTTTCGGAAGCCTGAGGTTTTTAATTATGCTTGGCTCAATTTTTCTTTTTGCGGTGTCGGTTTACACTTCAAGCGAGTTTTTCAAGCCTTTCATATATGCGACAGCGGCTTTTATTTTTGTAGTTTACACTTTTGACGTTTTCCCGACAAAATCAAATTTAAGGCGGCACAACAAACGCCTCATTGACCATTCGTTCGGCACAATGCTTAAAGCGTCAACCCCTGCCGCGATTTATATCATAATGGCGGCGTGTTCGCTTGCGCTTTGCGCTTTCTCCGCAAAGCCCGCAATGGATTTCCAAAATGCGCCCGAAAGAGCGGAGCTTAAAAAGTTGGATGCCGATGCGATGGACGCCGCATTGGAAAAACAGCTCTTCGGCTGGGGAGGAGGAAGCTTCCAAAACGTAATGGCGATAAGACAGGGAGACGACATAGAAAACATCGCCCACAACAAGGCTTCTTCCGACATCATTAAAGCGTTTTTGGAATACGGATTTTTGGGAATTGCAATGATTGCCGCAATGCCGATTCTCCTTTTTATTTACATTTTTGCAAAATTCGGCATAAGCAAGTCGCAGGCGATAATGCTTGTGCCAGTTGCAGTGCTTGCCGCGCTTTCCTTTGTTTCGACGCCGTTTTTAAGCCCGTCAGTAATAATCAGCTTTTGGATTTTGTCAGGTTCCATAATCGCCTGGGGAAATTCGGAAATCATTTAAAATGCGCTTGCCCCCTGTTTTGTTTGCATCGCTTGGCGGGGCATTGGGGGCCTCAATCCGCTTTCTGTGCCTCGAAGCCGCATCGGGGTTTCTAATATTGCCGATAAACGTTTCAGGCTCGCTTATTTTCGGATTTGCAAGCGCATTCATAAAGGACAAAAACATAAAAACCGCAATTACATCGGGATTTTGCGGCGGGCTTACAACATTTTCAGGCTTTGCGGCATTCTTTTGCAAAATATCGGAAACTTCGTTTTTTGAAGCCGCAGTGTTTGCTTTTTTAAATTTGACGCTCTGCGTTATTGCGGTTTTCTGCGGAGAATTTCTCGCAAAAAAGAAAGGTATCTTATGCAAACGGCAGTCTTGACTTTGATATGCGCAATCGGAGGCGCGGCAGGAAGCGCGCTAAGGTACGCACTTTCGGCTAAGCTTGACAAGAAATTCCCGTGCGGAACCCTGCTTTCAAACATTTTATCTTCCGCATTGCTTGCCGTTTTGATTGCAAACGCCAATTTAAATTCCGAATTATCCGTGCTTCTTGCGGCGGGATTTTGCGGGGCTTTTTCCACATTTTCAAGCTTCGCCTTCCAAGTCTGCAAAATGATAAAAGAAAAAGAATTTGCACTGTCAGCAATATACGTTTTTTCGACATTTGCAATTCTTGCGGGCGTCTGCGCGGTTTTAAGTTCCGCCTAAAAACCGAAAATTCCTTTTTGAGACGCGCATTCCGAAGCAAAATCCATTGCGCTTCGGAAGTCCGAAAAACCGCACTCCCCTTTTTCAGCGAGAGTTTTTATAAGGCAAGCCAAAACCAAGTCTCCACAGCCTGTCGCAAAAACCCTGCCACGGATTTTTCGAGGGATAAACGCCTCCGTTTTTGCGCCAATGCCCGCATAGGCAGTTTCCGCCCCGTTTGTAACGCCGAAAAACGCCGCCTTTGTCTTGGCATTCAACTCGCAAAACGAAGAAGCGGAAAAAGCGCGAATTTCATCGGCGTTGACTTTTAAAATTTCAGATTTTTCAAAAAACAAATCTTTTAACGGCTCTCCATAAGTGTCGCAAACAAAGCGCATTTTAGCTTTTTCAACCAGGGCTTTCAGCGCGGAAAACTTGGCATTTGTCCAATTCGGAACGCTTCCGCAAAGAGCCAGTATGTCTCCGCTTTCCGCGTACTTTGAGATTTCCGACATCGCAATTCCAAAATCCGCGTCTGTCAAGAGCGCGTCTTTTGTAAAAAACGAAGTCTCCGAATTTTCGTCTCTGCACACAAATCCCGAGCGAGTTTCAAAAGCAGTCTTTACCGGCAAAAATTTTATGCCTTTTTCAGACAAAAAATCCCCGCACCGCTCGCCCGTCCTTCCGCCCGAAAAAATAACGGCAGTCGCGTCTAATCCGAACTTCAAAAGAGCCGCCGCCACATTCACGCCCTTGCCCCCCACGCAAAATTCCGAAGCTTGCGTGCGGTTTACCTCTCCAAACCTGACCTCTTTGAAATCGAGAGTGTGCTGGGCGAGAAGATTGCAAGTGAGCGTAAATATTTTAGGCATTTTTAAAGGGACTTCAATGCTCCGACCATGACTTCCGCCGCGCGCTCCAAATATTCCTTCGAATGCGCAAGGCTCATAAAGCTTACTTCAAAAGCGGAAGGGGCGATGTAAACTCCGCCTTCGAGACACTTGTTGAAAAATTTTGCGTAAAGCTTTGTGGAAGAGCGCATTGCAATGTCGTAATTTGATACTTCCTCCTCGTTGAAAAACACCGAATAAAGAGATTCCGCCTGCGGGACTTGCAGGGCAATTCCCTTTTCTTTTGCCGCGCCTTTCAACGCCGAAACAATGAAATCCGCCTTCGACTTCAATTCCGCGTACGGATTAAGCTCCTTCAACATTTTAAGAGCTTCCGCGCCTGCCGCCATCGCAAGCGGATTTCCGCTCAGAGTTCCCGCCTGATATACCTCTCCGCTTGGCGAAAGATGCTCCATAATTTCGCGCTTGCCCGCAAAAGCCCCCACGGGAAGCCCGCCGCCTATTATTTTGCCGAGAGCGCACAAGTCGGGAGTTATGCCCAAAAGCTTTTGAGCACCGCCCGAAGAGAGCCTGAACCCCGTTATCACTTCGTCAAAAATCAAAACAACCCCGTATTCCGAGCACAGCATTCGCAGTTTTTCGAGATAGTCTTTCTTTGGCAAAATAAGACCTACATTTGCGGGAAACGGCTCTAAAATGACAGCCGCAATCTCGCTACCCTGTGCTTTGAAGCAATTTTCAAGGGATTGCAAATCATTGAAAGGCAATACGATTGTAAGGCGGGCAAAGTCGTTTGGTATCCCTGCGGAATTGGGAGTGCCGAAAGTGATTGCACCGCTGCCCGCCATCACGAGAAGGCTGTCAACATGCCCGTGGTAGCAGCCCGAAAACTTGACGATTTTATCCCTCTTGGTAAATCCCCTCGCAAGACGCACCGCGCTCATCGTCGATTCCGTTCCCGAATTTGTCATGCGCACCATCTCAGCGCATGGAACCATCGAAGTTATGAGGCGCGCCATCTCAAGCTCCCTCGCGCACGGAGTCCCGAAGCTCGTCCCGTTTTCCAATGCGTCCATTATGGCGTTTTTTATGCGGGCGTTGTTATGCCCGAAAATCGCGGGGCCCCATGAACACACAAAATCAATCAGGGTTTTTCCGTCCTCGGTCTTTATTAGGCAGCCGTCCGCCCTGCGCGTAAAAAACGGCGTTCCGCCAACTCCGCCAAAAGCCCTGACGGGGGAATTTACGCCGCCGGGAATGATTTTTTTGCATTCTCCAAAAAGATTTTCAGAATTCATAGCTTTTCCTGTCTGTCAATGCAACTCTTCTGCCGTTTCCAAAAGACGAGATTGTAAGGCGCGGAGCGGGCGGCAACTGCCTGCGCTTGTACTCCGAACGCTCGAATTTTCGCACCACGTCCTCTACGACTTCCCTTGCAAAGCCCATTTTTTCGATTTCCGAAACCGACAAATTTCCCTCGATGTAAAGCCTCAAAATGGAGTCCAAAACATCGTATTCCGGGAGAGAGTCGCTGTCTTTTTGATTTGGGCGAAGCTCTGCCGACGGCGGCTTTAAAATCGTGTTTTCTGGAATTTTTTCGCCGTCTTTATTGACATACCTTGCGAGCTTAAACACATCTGTCTTATAGACGTCGGCTATCGGGGCAAAGCCCCCGCAAGTGTCGCCGTAAAGAGTGCAGTAGCCGACGGCGCATTCGCTCTTGTTGCCCGTCGCAAGAACCATCGCGCCAAGCTTGTTTGAAATTGCCATCATCAAAAGCCCCCTTGCGCGGGACTGCAAATTTTCCTCAGTCACGTCCCTTTCCAAGCCCGCGAATATTTTTTCAAGCGACTTTTCGGCTTCCGCGACAACTCCCGCTATGGAGATTTTGTCGTAGCGCAAATTCAGATTTTTCGCCAAGTCCTCGGCGTCGCGCACGCTGTGCCCGCTTGAAAATTTGGACGGAAGAGAAATGCCTATTACATTTTCCCCGCCGAGCGCGTCTGCGGCAATCGCGGCAACCAGCGCGGAGTCAATGCCGCCGCTAAGCCCCAAGGCGACTTTCTTGAAGCCGCTTTTTCTCACGAAATCGCCAAGCGACATTTTTAGCGCGGAGTAAAGCTCCGCAGTCTCGTCAAATTGCGAAATCTCCGTTTCCCTTAAATTCTCAGTGTCGAAAACCGCAAAATCCTCACCGAATTTTTTTAACACGCCGCAGTACTTTCCCTGCGCCGACAAAACCGCGCTAAAACCCGCGCATACCATTTCGTCGTTGCATCCCACCAAATTGCAAAAAGCAACGGGAGCGTTCAATTCTTTGGCGAGATTTTCCAAAAGTTTAAGCCTCGCCGCCTCGTTTTTCGGCGACCATAACGAAGCCGCGACATTTATAACCAAGTCGCAATTTTCCGCTTTGAGCATGTCAACGGGGCGATTTCTATCGGCATACCGCGGCGCAGTCTCCGCGTCAAGACTCCAAATATCCTCGCAAATAGTAAGCCCGATTTTCTTGCCGTTTAGTTCCACAACCCCGACTTTTTCGCCCGCGTCGAAATTGCGCGGCTCTTCAAAAATCCCGTAGTTTGGCAAGAGGCACTTGTCGTATAAGCTAACAACCCTGCCGCCTGAAATAAACGCGAGGCAGTTGTACGCCCCGACCGCCTTTTCAGACTTGCGCACAAAGCCCACAAAAGAGGGAATTTCGAGTTTGCCTGCAAGAAGCTCCAAATATTCGGCGTTTTTTTTGATAAATTGTGAAGACTTGGTTTTGTCTTTGGGAAACGCCCCCGATAGCGCAAGCTCGGGAAAAATCGCAAAATCCGCCCCTCTTTCTTTGAGCAACTTTGCCGCATCCAAAATTTTACGGGAGTTGCCTTCAAAATCTCCCGTTGTAGTGTTTATTTGTGCTATCCCTATTTTCATGGATAAAATTACTTTCTAACATCGAAAGCCGTTCTTCAAGCTTATAATTTGCACAAAAAAACCCCTGCAAAAACAGGGGTTGGGGAAATTGAAAATTTTACTTGTTGCGGGACTCGTAGTAGGCGTTGATTTTTGCCGCAACGTCCTTGTAGCCGATGTCGCTCGAATAAATTTCCTTGTATTCGATAAACGCCTTTTCGGGATTGTTCATCAATTCGTACGCGCTCGCAAGCTCGTAGATGATTTCCTTTTTGGCGTCGTTCATGGTAAGGCTTTCCTTCTTTGCGGTAATGAGCTGGTCCACCGCGAGGTCGTACTTTTTGCCGCCGATAAACGCCCTGCCCAAACCGAGCAGAGAAAGCGCGCGCACTTTCGGGTTGCGCTGGGAAAGCTGGAACTGCGCGATTGCTCCGTCCAAATCGCCGTCTTCAAGGAGCAGCTGACCCAAGTTGAAGCGGAAATTGAAGTCGTTCGGGTAGCGTTCAACCATGCGCTTTGCGTTTTCCAAGCGGAAGGCATGCTCTTCCTTTTTCAAGGCTTCGTATTCCTTTTTCGCATCCGCGTCGTCCGGATTGGCGTCAAGCTTTTCCTTTACGGAAGATATGCGCATGTCCATATCGCTCAAAACCAAGTCCTGCTCAAGCTTTTCCAAAGTCGTGTCTGCCTGACCCATGGGCAAGGTGCGCGCTTTTTTGATAAATTCCAAAGCTTCGCCAAAACGCTTCAAGGCGCGCAAATGCTGGGCAACGTCGCGGTACAAATTGATGTTTTCGGGATCGCTTTCAAGCTGCTTCTTTTCGCGCTCGACCATGTTTTGCAAGGTTTCCTCGTCGTTTGCGATGCGGTTTTCGGCTTCGCGGTTCACGGTTTCGTCTGCATCCTTGATTTTCGTGCGGAAGTCGCCTTCTTCCTCCCACTTTTCCTTAAGCATGGTCTTTACGACGGAAGCTTCGCGCATCAAGTTTTGGGCATCGCCGTTTGAGGGTTCGGAGCGCAAAATGGTTTCGCCGACCCTCATTGCGTCGTCAGGATTAAGGCTCTTTACAAGAGCCCTGCCCCAAGCCATTAAATTCTTAGTGTTTTTCGGGGAGACGTCGGCTATGTGCTGGTAGCATACAGCCGCAGTTGACCAATACTGCGCCTTTTCTGCCGCGCCCGCCATTGCGTTCAAAACGGATACGTTATAGGGGTTCGCCATCAAAAGTTTTTCGCCTTCAGCCAAAACGCCCGCAATGTCGCCCTTCTTTGAAAGCGACGACGCCTTAACCGCAAAAGCCGCGCCCGAAAAAACGCCCGTTAAATTCTTTATGGGATTTGGCTTGCCCGCGGCTTTCCTCTGCGCCAAACGCAAAATCTTGCGCACTTCCGAGCATGCGGGATATTTTGCAAGAATGCTTTGGCAAACATTTAAAGCGTAATCGGGGCTGCCTTTTTCAATGGAAGATTGGGCAGTGTTCAACTGTTTGATAAAGCGGGGGTCAATGTCTTTTAAAAGCGTTTCCACGCCACCGTTTAGTTCTTTTTTTTCTTCGGACATAATAAAATAGATATATTTTAAATATAAATTGAAATTTCAGGATAGACCATTTCTTCGGCTACTGCAAGTCATTTTCGACAGATTTTACCAATTCCGCCATGGATTTTTCATTAAAAGCCGAATCTTTGCCCTCGACGAGAAGGCGGATTTTGTTTTCCGTACCCGAATATCTTATCAAAACCCTGCCATTGCCCGACATTTCCCTTTCGATTTTTTCAACGGTTTTCGAGAGCGTCGGAGTTTCCGAAATCGGGGTTTTGCGAGCGACTTTCAACGCCTTTTGAATTGACGGATAAAGGCTTACAACTCCGTTCATTTCAGAAACCTTTATTTTCAGGCAAAGGAGCGTCGATAGCAGCTTGACAGCGGCGGCAAGTCCGTCTCCGCACGGGGAAATATCCATAAAAATGTAATGTCCTGAATTTTCGCCGCCGATTTCGCAGCCCTTTTCAAGCATAAGCCTCATCACAAGCCTGTCGCCGACGCCGCTTCTGAAAACTTCCACGCCGCGTTTTTTCAAAGATTCGTCCATACCGACATTGCTCTGGACAGTCGTGACAATCGCGCCGCCCTTCAATGTGTTTTGGCGCGACGCTTCAATGGCAATCAAACCCATTACGCACTCTCCCGCAATTTTGTTGGCATTTTCGTCGCAGACAACGAGCCTGTCGCCGTCGCCGTCGTGCGCAAGCCCTATGAAAGCCCCCGACTCTCTGACAAGATTTGCAAGGGCTTCGGGGTGCTCGCTTCCGATATTGCAATTTATGTTTTTCCCATCGGGAGAAATACCTATTTCAACAACTTCCGCACCGTATCCGCGCAAAACCTCGCCCGAAATTCCCGCAGTCGCTCCGTTTGCGCAGTCGAGGGCGATTTTAAGCCCCTTCAAACACCCCTTAGGCAAAATCGAACCCATTTTCGCAATGTAATGCGATTTCATGTCAACTTTTTTCACGGAAGCTTCCGCGCCGCTCCCCGAAATTTTTTCGTCAAAGAATTTCTCGATTTGCTCCTGCGCCTCGTCGCTTGCCTTTCGGGCGTTTTCGTCAAAAAACTTTATGCCGTTGTCGGTGTAAGGATTATGGCTTGCGGTAATCATGACGCCGAAGTCCGCCTTTTCCTTCAATACGCCGAACGCCAAGGCGGGAGTGGGGACGACGCCGAAATCGGAAACCTCCACCCCGCGCAATCCTTTGCAAAATGCGGCTTTCAACGGCTCCGAAGAAAATCGCGTGTCCCCCGCTATCGCAATTTTAGGAAGCCTGCCCTTGATTTTTCCCTGCAAATGCGCCGAAACCGCCGCACCCAAACCTTCAAAGAAAGCCTCGTTTACATGCCCGCCGCCGTACTCGCCGCGAATTCCGTCTGTTCCAAAATATTTCATATGCGTTTTAAAGTATCTTAAAAGCCGCGGCAAATTGTCAAGAAAAACGCAGGCGCGCTAAAAAACAATTCGGCAATTTCCCCTCAAAAAATTCACATGCAGGCTCATATTCGATAAATTTTTTTGCATTTCTGCCTTAAAAAGCGCAAAAATCCCAATCTGTTTCAAAAAAATATGAATATTTTTGAAATATTGATAGCAGATAATTTTTCCATAATTTAAACCAATATAAAAGAATAACAACAATGAGCTCGATTGCATTTATAACTTCAAAAAACTTAAAATATGAAATTTAATCTTGACTTATTGCATGAAAGTTCAAAAAATATGTTTTGCAATAAGATTTTAATCCTATGGCGTTCATCAAGATTAAATTCGCAAGCAAAATATTTTTGGCGTTTTTGTCCCTAAGCGTCATTTTACAATCTATTGCATCTGCCGAATTGTTAAGCAACGGGCTTCCGCCCCATTCGCTTGGATATGCCGATAAACACGGATATCTGCTTTATACCGACAAGCTGTTTGATTTGCACCTTACAAATCCCGATTCAGAAGGGAACGAATACATTCCCATACGCATTGCGTTCTATACATCTCCCCTGTATCGCAAAAGCATGCTGTTGGACGCATATTGGAGCTTCCCGATGTTCGATTCGTACATCGCAAAAGCCGACAAAAATTTAATCTGCTGGCAGACACTCGATTTAAATATTGTAAAATTCCGCCCGTCAAAAGACAAGGATGTCTGGGAAACTTACGGCGGCTATAAAAAACTGAGGCTTCTTAAAAATGGCGATTATTCCATAGAGTGGAAAAATTCGGACACGTCCGAACAGCTCATATACGCTCCAAACGGGCTTCTAAAAAAAATATCTTTCAAAATAAAGGGCAAAGCATACGCATACAATATATACCGAACAAAAGATTCGCTCATAATAAGAGATCTCCGCATGAAAACCGTTTTTCAAATTGAAAAACGCCCATCTTCGCAAGACGGATTTAAAAGTGAAATCACGCTAAAAAGCGGAGAAAATCTTTTCGTGTGGCATACGCGCGATGCAAAAATCTATTCGGGAAACTCGGCGGATGAAATCGAAACGGTCTTTAAATTTGAAAGATGCGACAAAGAGTTTATTTTCGATTATGAAAGCGACAAAAACCGTTCAAAAATGGCGTTCTCGTCGCAAGACAGCAAAAAAACATTTGAATGGGATTCCCAAAACGGCTTCATACGCAAAGATTGGCTTGGAGAATATTCAATCAAAAGGGAAAACGAATGGCATATTCGCGTCGAGCGAACAACACCATGGGCAACGCTTTCTTTTGAAGACTTTTCCGACAGGGGAATTTATTGCAGCGGCTACAATGATTTCGTATTGAAGCGTTTTATAATAGGCGGCAACCACTCCTTGTCGGGGCTTACACGCCGAATAGAAATCTTCAAAAAGGGAGAAAGCAAACCTTCCAAGGTTCTCAGATATTTTTACGACCAAAACGGAAAGGAAACCATAAGAAAATGAAAAAACTAATATTAATTACAATAACAACTTTACTCTTTTTGCCTATTATGGCAAAAAATGGATGTAAGCAACATCCCCATGCAATAGGAGTACATGAAGTAAAGTCTGATAGCACTTGTAATATAAGAAATATAGGAAATCAAAAGCTATATGTAAAAATAACAAATTATAAATATACACCTGCAAATTGTACAAGTTATCCTAATGAGGATTATCATTGTATCTTTAGCTTCAATCCTGTAATTAAAGAGACAAGAGTATATTCGAAATCAGGATGTACAGGAGAATATTATGTAAATGGAACACCTGAAGCATATGAAAATGCTGCACAAAAAACAAATTCTCCTTGCACAAAAGAACCAGATACAAAACCCCAATCTTAATTATGAAAAAACTAATATTATCATTCTTTTTTGTTTTATGCGCTGTTTCGTCAAATGCGGATAATTTAAAATTACCCGATGCCATAAACATAATAAATCCGCTCGAGCGAAAGGTTTTGGAAATTAAAGAAACAAACGTCTTTAATGAAAAGCTTTTTGATCCAAACGCAAAAACGCCAACACGCACTTACAAGGCATATTTTGACGGAGAAAATGCGCACTATCAAGAAGAGTTCCCTGTAAAATCAAGGAACATTGATATGAAAAATACGCGAGACGTTTATTTAAGCGAAAACACCATATATTGCATAGATTCAGTTTCAAATAATTCAATGATTGTATGCGATGCGGATTCGTCTGACAAATATTCTGCAATGCGCTTAAAAAATATGTTTTTCTCGTATTTTTCAAAATTCAAGGAAATTCTAAATGCAAAAACTCCATGCGACATCTCAAAAAGCAATGGTCGATACATTATATCATACGCTGAAAACGATATTAAAAATCTGCTTTTAATCGATGAAAAAACATTGATGCCATTGAAGCTTGAATCGAGATATCAAAACGGGAATCTGTTAAAAGAAATGTCATTCCAATACGATAAAGACGCATTTATCATAAATGCAATAACATACGCGCACAAAGAAAAAGATGAACTCCCTGATGTGTGGTCTGTAAAATCAACAGTATCAATAAAAATAACAGAAGACACTGTTTTTGATAAAAATCCAATGCCAAAAAATTTCGGCTTCCGTTCTATACACGACAGCCGAAACGGGAAAAATTATTTATACGCCGCTTTCAATAAGTTACCCGATTGGAAATTTATCGACGAACTCTTCAAAAACCCCGATGACGTGCAAAGATACAATGAGGAAATCCACCGTCTTGCACACCCTAACGAGTTTTTGGGAAATTGACAAAAAACCTGCACCAAAGGCAAAACATGAAAAACTTAAAAAATTATTTAATTATCGCAATGCTTTCTCTGCCATGTTTTGTCTTGGCAGAGGAAAATAATTTCGCAGACCTTGTAAAATCATTTCAAAATCCATTGGAAGGAAAAACTTTTCTGCTTTCAAATAGCCGAATATTTTCGGAAGAAGTTGCAACATCTATAAGAAAAGACCACCCGGAACAAGAGCTGCCAAACCCTCTAAAATTCGATTCTCTATTTTCCTATAAAAATGGGAATATCCATCAAAGGGGAGTTATTAAACATGAAGATGGTAGAGATAATATAATGGATTTATTTCTTAAAAACGGAACAATATATCGAACTGATTCACTATCTCCTAATACGATAAACATATTTGATAGAGATTTTTTTATGGACGAACTTCACACTTATATTGAGCTTTTTAACAAAGCAAAAAATGCGCTTTCAAACGAGTCTCTCGAAATAAATAAGTCAAAAGATTCATATATACTATCTTGGAGTGAAGAATCAAAACGCCATCTGCTGACATTGGACTCAACAACCCTATTCCCCTCTTTTTATGAAACAAGACATGAAAATGGAGACAAAATAGAAACTTACGATATTTCTACCAAAGATTCCAAAATAAAAATCACAAGAACTTCGTTCAATATCGGAAACAGCATATTTGCGAGAAATGACATAACTATTTCAGAAAGCGATTCCGTAAAATTAAATCCTGAATTCGAAGAGGGAAATATTGGGTACAAAAGTGCTTGGGACGAAAGAGGAGGCATTTTACGCAAGTATGTTGTATTTAATAAAATTCCAGATAAAAAATTCCTCGATGAGCTATTCCAAAACCCCGATGACGTGCAAAGATACAATGAGGAAATCCACCGTCTTGCACACCCTAACGAGTTTTTGGGAAATGGATTAATCGCATAATGACGCTTTCTTTCAGAATCATGAAATTAAACATTATGCGAAAATGCAGTTTGGCTTTGATATTAACGGCGGCAACATTTGCCTCGGCATACGCAAATCTTTCTTTTGAATATACTTCGCTTAAAGAAAATGCATCGCCGCTTGAAAGCGAATTTTGTTTTCTTTTCCCCTTTGAAAACAATTCAAAAATTCCCGTTGAAATCAAAAAAATTTCGCCATCATGCTCATGCGTTTTGTATGAAATGAAAAAGAAAATTTATCTTCCGGGAGAGAAAGGCATTCTTTTCGGAAAGATGGACATATCGGGGAAAAGCGGAAATTTAAGGCAATCAGTGCTTATCGAAACAAACTCTCTAAAATCTCCGGATATAAAGCTTGAGATAAACCTTTACATTCCGCCCATTGCAACCATCAAGCCGAGCCTGCTCTTCTGGTCTGTTGGAGAAGCCGCCGCGCCAAAGTCCGCATTTGTGGTTTTAAACCCTGATTTTGCGAATACAATATCGGGCATAGAGCTTGACGGGGACGGAATTAGCGCAAACATAGTCCAAGATTCAAATAACGAGTTCAAATTTGAAATAAGCGTGGCTCCGCAATCCACAAACAAGCCTCTGCGAAGGCTTGTTTCTTTCAAAGCAAGAGCGTCGGACGGAACGCTAAAAAAATATTTTATCCATGCCCTTGTAAAATAATCAAACAACAGCGCAACTTTATGAAGCTTCTTTTTTCAATTTGCACGATTTTGATTTTTTTCAGCTGCGCCCTTTTGGGAGAGCAAAACGCCCTGCCCGATTCCGAAAGGATTTTTGTTTTTGAACAACCGATAGATCTGCGCGAAATCAATGTGAAAAAAATTCGCGGCAAAGAGGAAAAAAGAACAATGGGCAGCAACATCATATTTGTGGCCAGAATGCCGAAAAGCTGGAATCCGAAAGCCGACAAGGAAGCCCGCTCGTCTGGAAAGCCGTCTGCAAGGGGCATTATTGCGTTTTCATCGCACAACACAAAAGAAGAAATGATTGGTGAAATGACGAAAAAAGCGGGTTATCAATATCTGATAGACCTTGCCGACAAGCACAATCTGGCTGTCGTTTCATGGTCTTACATCGGGGGATACGACAATGAAAAAAACTATGATGAAATTGAAAAAAACGAATTTGCCAAAAGCTCAAAACGCTTCGACACAATCGCAAACGAATGGGAAAAAGGCTACCGCCGTTTTTTATCGGCTTTCAATCTTCCAAAAAAGGACGCAATGCTTTACGGAGTGAGCGCGGGAGCCCAATCCGCCCATAGAATAGCCATGAGAAAGCCGCAATATTTTTCGGGAATATTCATGCATGTAAACTCGAGCTACGATGCGCCGACAAGAGAAGCTTCCAAATTGCTGTGGTGCGTCTCAACAGGCGAGTATGAATACGGATATTCGTCTGCCGAGCGTTTTTACAAGAGGCTTCTCGATTTTGGATGTTGCGTCGTGTTCAAGCCGTTTGAAAATACAGGGCATTTTGTGACAGACGATGTAAAAGAACTGTGCGTCGGATTTTTTGAATACCTCATAACCTTCATTCCCGATTATACAAATCCTAAATGGAAAGAGCCGCCCGTTGACAAGTATTATTTGATGCGGCATCCCGCCTACATCGGCGACTACCAAAACCAAATAGTTTATCCGTTCGAACTGGCGGAAAGGAAAATCCCGAACAGAAAGTACATGGTTTCGCTTCCGACAAAAAAAATAGCAAAATCTTGGGGCGAAATAATTGAAAAGTAGCATTTTGAACGCGCAAACATTGCCGAGCCCCCCTTCGCAAAGAGTTAAATTGCCAAGACATAATCTTTATTTAGATAAAAATTCCGCGCCGCTAAGGGTTCCAAGCAAAACGCGTTTAATGGCGGCAAAACATATTTAAGGCTTTACCAAAAAAAATTTTTCATATAAACATAATTTCACTTCTTTTTATAAAACTAAGCTGAAAATAAACCATGAAAAAATTTTTGTTTTTAAACGCCGCCATATTCATGACGTGTTTCGCCTTTGCGGAAAGCCGCAAACCAAACATAGAATACATCGACATGCTCATCGGCTCCACGGGGGCCCACAAGACAGAATACGGCGGAACGACGCCTGCAGTTGGAACGCCTTTTGCCATGACGCAGTGGTGCGCGGCGACGCGGGAAAACGGCGTATCAAAAACTTCATACCATTACAAAGACCAAGCGTGCATAGGCTTCATCGCGACCCACCAGCCCGCGATATGGATGGGCGACTTTTGTTTTTTCACTCTCATGCCCCAGTGCGGAACGTTAAAAATCGACAATAGAGGCGAGAAATTCTCCAGAGAAGACGAGACTGCGACGCCGTATTACTACAAGCTTTCATACGGAAATTCTCCGCAAAAAACAATTACGACGGAAATGACCGCAACTTCAAGATGCGGGTTTTTCAGAATTTCGTATCCCAAAAGCGAAAAAGCCATATTGCTTTTCGAGGTGTCGAGAGGCTCGGCAAGTTCGCAAATAGAATTTCTGCCCGAAAAAAATGAAATAAAACTTTTCAATTCGGAGCGGCACGACAGGGACTTGGGGCCTGAGCTGAAAAATTTAAAGGGATTTTACCTGCTCAAATTCAGCGCGAAAATTTCAAATTTCGGAATAATAGAAAACGGAGAAAAAAAGGATGCAAGAAAATGCGCGTCAAGCGGAAAGCTGTTTGCGTTTGCCGAATTTGAGCCGCTTGGCAATCCCCTTGAAATAAGGATTGCGTCGTCTTTCATAAGCGAAGAGCAGGCAAAATCAAACCTTGAAAAAGAAATGCCCCCCCGACTTTCCTTCGAAGAAATAGCCAAAAAAACCAAAAAGAGCTGGGAAAAATACCTAAACAAAATAGAAATCGAAGGCGGCAGCGAAGACGAAAAAACCGTGTTCTATACATCTTTTATGCGCACCCTCCAATATCCGCGCGAATTTTCCGAATACGGGAAATATTACAGCCCGTTCGACGACAAAATCCATGACGGCAATTCCTACAACGCCTATTCGCTATGGGACACATTCCGCGCCGAACACCCGTGGCTTCAAATTGCCGCCCCAGAAAGAGTGTCTGAAATGATGCAGGCACTGGTGCAAATGTACAAGGAGGGAGGATGGCTCCCCAAATGGCCCAATCCAAGCTATACAAACATTATGATAGGAACGCACGCCGACGCTGTAATCGCCGACGCATTTGTAAACGGGTTCAGGGATTTCGACGTAAAAACCGCCTACGAAGCGGTGCGAAAAGACGCGACAACCCCTCCGAACGACGACTTGAAGCACAGATGGGGAGACAGAGACCATTGGAAATGGGGAGGATTTGAAGGAAGAGGCGGGCTGACCCACTACATCGAAAAAGGCTATGTCTCGTGCGATTTCACAAACGAATCCGCCTCGCGCACTCTCGAATTTTCTCTCGATGACTATTGCGTAGCGCAAATGGCAAAGCTTCTCGGAAAAAAGTCCGACTATGAACGCTTCATAAAACAGTCCAAAAACTACAAGAACATTTTTAATCCCGAAACAAAGTTCTTCCACGCCAAAAAAAGCGACGGCTCGTTCCACGAAAACTGGGGCGAAGGCTTTACCGAAACATCAAACTGGAATTACAGGTTTTGCGCAATGCAGGACGTGGAAGGGCTTGTTGAATTGATGGGCGGCAGGGAAAATTTCGTAAAAGCCCTCGACGATGTTTTCGACGGCGGGCATTACGCGCACGACAACGAACCTTCCCACCACTACGCCTATTTGTATAACTACGCCGGAAGATATGACAAAACGCGCCTAAGGGTCTCCCAAATAAGAGACGCCCACTATAAAAACAAGCCCGACGGGCTTTCCGGAAACGACGACTGCGGGCAAATGTCCGCGTGGTATTTGTTCAGCTGCCTCGGATTCTACCCCGTAACTCCCGCCTCCGGAATTTACGCCCTCGGAGTCCCAAAATTCAAAAGCGCAAAAATAAAGCTGTCAGCGAAAAAAACTCTGGAAATTTCCTTAATCGAAACCGGAGAGAGCCAAAAAAATGTATATTTAAACGGGAAAAAACTAAATTCGCCATTTATAAAAGTAAAAGATGTTTTAAACGGCGGGAAACTTGTTTTTGAGAAATAAAACCCACGAGAATAAAAATTATTGACATTTCCTTTCTTCAATATACAAAGTTTTAACACTTACTAATTTACTGCGCATAACACACAACAAGAAGAAAGGAAATAAACTTATGAAAGAATTATCGTATCTTGCGCTTGCAAGCATTATTGGCACATGCGCATATGCGGATACCGTCCGCGCTGTGGCAGACGGAGACTGGGAAAGCGAAAGCACCTGGGAAAACGGATCAACACCGTCAAGCGCCTCAAACCCCGTTGTAGTAATAGAAAGCAACATCGAGGTAAACTTGACATCGGGCGCGACAATCAACGGCTTCGGAAATTGGGGCGACAATTCCATTTTAAACGTTTCAATGGAAGAGTCGCGCCTGACCTCGTGGATAAATTCAAATTACAATTTTTCAGGCAACGCGCAAATCAACATAACAGACGGAGCGCAATTTGTTTACGCAAACAATAATGCGCAAAATCAAGTTTTTGCCCTGCTCGGCGGTTCTAATTCGGCAAGCTTTAACGTAACAAACTCCACCCTCTCCGAAGGGCTTGGTTGGGGAGCTTCCGCCGGCTTTTTAATTGGCGGAGAAAACACCAACATAAAAGTAAACCTCGTAAATTCCGTTTGGAATTCATACGATTTGAGCACTTCCACGCAGTATAACGCCGCAAAAAGCCTGATTTCTATTCAAGCAACCGGCAGCGGCTCCGCTTCCCTTTCAATGATAAATTCCCAAAGAAAGGCTCTCGACAACGCTTCAAGCGTAAATATAAGCATAGAAAACAACACATCTGCAAGCAACTCCCTGCTGATAGCGGGAAACTCTCTGCTTGAAACCTGCCATCTGACGATTGGCGGAAACGGCGGAAGCGGAAAAGCTGTCTTGCAATTCGGGGCATACAATGGGAACGGAACATTCCACGCGGCGCAAGGCGGCTCGCTTGAAATGATAAGCGACTGGTCAACGCTTAAAATAAATGAAGGTGCAGTAATAAAAATACTGGCGGACGAGTCAAATTTGCTTTCCCCACAAGCAAATTTGCAAGAAAACGCATTTATAAGACTTGCAAACGGCAACAACAATTCAGACTACGGTCCACAGGGGCGCGTTCTTTATCTAAACGGAGAATTTGTCTTCGACATGAAAGAAGTTGACGCCTCATCGCTTGAAAAGGGAGAAACTTACCTTATTTCCTTAATATACGCAAACCATTGGGACGATGAAATAAATTTCGACAACGTGAGTTTTGATGTCATAAACAACGAAAATTCATACTTTGGAGACTTCAAAATCCTGTTTACTGAAAACACCCTCGCGCTTTCATTTGCATACGTTCCCGAACCCAAAACATTTGCCGCTATGTTTGGCGCGCTTGCGGCGGCATTCGCCTTTTACAGGCGGCGCAAATAAAACATATAAAATAATTTTAGGGCGAAACTGCAATGTTTCGCCTTTTTTTGCAAAACGGCAAAATTTTGCGCCGAAAAAAATCACCTCGGCATGTTTTTATAGAGCAAGTCGCCGAGTTCTTTCGGGCTGGTCTCTTCAAGTTCCCTGCCCTTGCGCTTCAAGTCCTCAAAAGTTTTCATCACAGTTTCCGTCATTTTGTCGTGCGTTTCTTCCGTGCCTCCGACAATCGAAAACTTTTCCGCTTGGGTTATGCGCTTTTCCCCGTCAGAATCAAGCCCCAAGCCAATTAGATGGGCGCGTTTTTTGTTTGCCATAAAACTATTCGTCCTCCTCTGAAATTTCAGGTTCGCCTTCTGCGGCATCGCCTTCCCAGTCATCCAAATTGAGTTCGGGAGAATTTTCCCGCACCGTGTTTTGCTCCAATGCGGCGTGTTCGGGAAGCTTTTTAAAATAGATTTCCCCGAAAACATCTCCCTGCGATATGTCTAACCTGCGCAAGCGCGTAAGCTCCAAAACCGCAAGAAAAGTCGCAACCAAAAGCGATATCGTTGTCTTGCCCTTTTCAAACAGCTTTGAAAAGCAAAATTCTTCGCCTTCCAAATTCAATATAAATTCCATTCTGTCCGCAACCGACACCTGTTCGCCGACAATCTCGCCTTCGACAAGCTTTTCTGCAAGGCGGCGCAAGACATTGTTAAACGTGTTCCAAATCTCTATTCTATCGGAATTTTTCAAGGGTCTTGAAAGCTCAGACGCGTCTTTTTGTTTGCAAATTCGCGGCAAACAGTTTTGACGAATGTCTATCATGTCTTCCAAGAGCATCGCGCCCTGCTTTACCTTTTTGTATTCCAAAAGCTGTTCTACAAGCTCCCAGCGCGGGTCTATGTCGCCGTCGTCCTCATCCTGCGTCTGTTTGGCACGCTCATCGGTCGGCAAAAGCATTCGGCTTTTTATGTACATTAAAGTCGCCGCCATCACGAAAAATTCGCCCGCGATATCAAGCGAGAGGTTTTTCATGGCTCTTAAAACCGCCAAATACTGCCTTGTAATCTGCTCAATGGGAATATCGTAAATGTCGATTTCGTTTTTGCGGATTAGAAACAGAAGCAGGTCCAAAGGTCCTTCAAAGACGGGCAACTTTACAAGCATTTCACCCGCCGAACCCAAAATTCCGTCTTCAGGTACAAATTCCTCCATAATCAGTACGATAAAAATCTGACATTTGCGCCAAGGCTTAGCGAGTTTTCGCGCTTGGAGCCTTCCTTTACAGAAACTCGGTACTCGACAGCCCAGGAATTGCCAACGCGCGTCCACAAAGAGTAAACTTGGTCGGTAAATCGGCTGTGCTTATAGTCGTAATGCCATCTGCCCAAGAGCTTGTAATTTTCAGTCAGGCGCAATTCCGCGTGCAAATAATACTGGTTGATGTCGTTTTGAAGATATATGTTGCCAAACGCAATTCTCCAGGCGTCGGAATCGTGGAGTTCAATGTACGAATTAGTTTCGGCAATGTCGCCGTTATTTGCGTTTACGCGGGTATAGTTTGCAATGTTGAGCCACTCTGACGGAGAAACGGAAGCTTGAATGTAGAAATCGGAGTAAGAGTACTTCCTCAAATGGTCGGTTATGTAGGGCTGCCTGTCGAAGTTGAAATCCTGATAGAAATTGAGGCGCGCGACTTCGCGGGAGCCGTATTTGCCGCTTCTTGTCTCAAACACGTTTTCGATGCCGACTCTCAGAGTGTTGGTGTTGTAAAGGTCGTCAACATTGCGCATAAGCCCCAAGTCGAGAACAGACGGATGAGTGTCGTAGTAAAGACTATCGATGGTTTCAATGCGCTTTTTGCCGTCTTCGGCATTGGGAATGTAGCGGTACTGCATAATCGGGCGCAGGCTGTGGCGAAGCCCGTCCAGACCGAGAGTTTTGCTGCGTATTTGCCAAAGCCCCCACGCCTGCATTTGCGCGTCAAAGCCGACCTGCCCCACCGCGCGCCAGTAAGAGTCACCCGCGCCGACGGTATTATTGTAATGGGTGAGGCGTACTCCCGCAAGAGGCGTAAAAGACGCCCATGACGAAAGGTTTACTGGTCTTGAAACGCCGAAATACGAATCAAAACGGGTGTCGTCGCGCGTTTCAAAAACAGAGTCTTCAAACTTTTCCTTGTAATAGCCCATGGAAGCGTAAAAATTGTAGTAAACGCCAAGAGGCTCATAGCGCCGCGGGGCAAAATCAATTCTCGCCTCGGGAAGCCTCTGCACTGTATGCTCCCAGGAATTCGGCAAAAATCGCGTGAAAACGGAAGCGTTGTAAGTTTCGCCCGCATAAACAAATTCCGCAAAATTATCGGGCTCCTGATCCTCGTCAAAAATCGACTCGCGGAAATCGCGCATGACATACCTGTCGCTCCAATAGTTCAAAACGGTGGTAAGCGAAAGTTTTTCGTCAAAGCGCGTGATGTTTTTTAAGTCGATGAAATACCTGTCGCGCGACAATGTTTCGCCGGCGGGCAGACCTGAATTTAAAATGCCCGAACTTGCCTGGTCTTTTATGTAGCCTGAAATTATCTCGCCCTTCGAAGTTATCAGGGAGCTTTTGTAGTTTATGCTTGCGGCGGGTCCCACAAGCACTCCGCGCTTTGAATACAAGTCAAGGAGCATTCCCGGGGCAATATGCCCAAGCCCGGAATACAAGACGGTGTTTTGCCACTTAAATCCGAAATCGTCGTTGTAGCCTACCCTCGTTTGCAGGATTATCGGCGGCAAGTCCAAGCCGTACTGCCCGTAATAGGGAACATACATAAACGGAATGTCGCCCAAGCGCAAATAGGCGTCTTTAAGCTCGACATAATCGCGCTCTGAATCATAGCTGAATTCCCCGCCCTTGACGTTTAAGGACAAAAACGACGGCTCGCCGACATAGAAAACCGCGTCGTTTGCCTTGATTTTCTTGTCGTCTTTTGACTTTGACTCCGTCGAAGCCGACTGTATTTCGGCAAACAATGGGGCAAAGCCGAAGCGCGTGTACTTGGCGGAAAAATCGTTGGTTTTGGTGTTGATTGAAATTTCGTCGGAAAGAAGCCTTACATTTTCCTGTGAAATTGCGACATTGCCGAAAGCCCCCGCCTTTCCCGTCTTGGAATTGAATTCGATTTTATCGGCAACTATTTCAAAATTTCCGTCCGAAAGCTTTGCGTTGTTTTTCGCCACAACTTTCCCGCTTTCGACATCATAGTCGATGGGGCTGTCGGCGACAAGTTCGGGCGCGGAACCTTTCAAGCCCGACAATATGGAATGCTTGTATTTGCGGCTCTTTAACTTGCGCTCTTCCTCCAGACGCTTTTCAAGCTCCGCCTGCCTGCGCTTTTCGCTTTCCAAAAAAAATTCGCGCCTCTTCTGTTTTTGGGCTTCAATGCGCTCCTCTTCCGTCTCCTGAAATTTTTTTTCAAGCTCCCTTACTTCTGAAACTCCAGCGTCGGCGTTTTTTAGCTGCGCATCCGAACTGTTTTCAGCGTCTTTTGCAAACAGCCCGCACGCATTCGCAAAAGACAGCGCAAACGCCGCTATCGACACTTTTTTTACATTATAAAAATTCACATGTTGAAATTTAAAGAAAATTCCCCCTAAAACAAGCTTTTTATTTGGCTTGCTGCGCGCAAAAAAAACGGCGCTCCATTAAAAGAACGCCGATTTTGCAAAAATTTTTAAAACGACAACAAAACCTTGCCCTTTCTTCCGCCTTCCGCCGCCCTCTTCATGGCGTCTTTTATTTGTGAAAGCGGATATATTTTATCGACCGGAGCGCGGAGCGAACCGTCTTCAATCATCTTGAAAATTTTGGCGAAAACCGCGTCTTTTTGCTCTTTTGAATGGGTGCGCTGCCACTTGTCCCACCAAAAGCCCCTGAGACGCAAGTCGTTAAAAATCAAAAACCTTGTCGGGAAGCGCACAGGTTCTGAAGTCATTGCGCCGACAGTCGCGATTGTGCCGCCGAAACCCATCGCCTTAATCATATTTGAAACGCTTGTTCCCCCTATCTGGTTAAGCCCCAAAATCGGAAGCCCGCCGCCCGTCAAATCTTTTAATTTCTTTGCGTCAAATTCAGATTCGTCAATTACGATGTCTGCCCCGATTGCCTTCAAGTCTGCCTCTTTCGACTTTGCGTTCCGCAGCAGATTTATGGTTTTTATTCCGCGCAGACGGCATATTTGAATCATAAAATACCCGAGCGCCGAACCCGCTCCGTTTTGAATTACCCAGTCCCCCGCCTTTAATTCGCAAAATTCCTCCAAAATCAAAAGAGCGGTCGGGGGATTTACAAACGACATCGCAAGCATGTCCAAATCAAGCCCCTTCGGAAGAACCATCAAGTCTTTGGCATCGCATATTGTGTATTGCGACCAAGCCCCCGGCTCTTCGGGAATGCGCACGATGTCGCCAACTTTCACATTTTGAACCCCATCGGCAACTTCCGCAACCTCGCCGACCGCCTCGCGCCCTGCGATTGCGGGAAGCTCCCTAAGCCTGCCGTAAGAGCCGCCAATCATTCCCATGTCGGACGGATTTACCGAAGCCCTGAGAAGCTTTACCAAGACCTGCCCTGATGAGGGGCTTCCTATCTCAACCTCTTCCGCGTTTAAAACTTCGCACGGAACACCGTACGCCCTGTGAACTGCCCTTATTGTTTTCATAAAAATCTCTTGATTTATCGGCGGGAAACCTACTAAATTTAAAACAATGAATAAAGAAAATAATCCGTTTTTATCAAATATTTTCCCGCCCGACTTCAATTCAATGACGCCCGAAGCGGCAGACGAAGCCATAACTTTTGCGCTGGATAAAGCGCGCCAAAACATTTCAAAAATCGAAGAACTTCCGCAAAGCGAAACAAACTTCGAAAACGTAATCCGCGCCCTCGACAATTCTTCAACCCTGCTTGACGAAGTATGGAATATCGCAAACCATATTGAATCGGTTTCGTCCACCCCCGAAATGCGCGAAGTTTTGAACAGGCGCGACGCGGAAGTTTCGGACTTCTCCTCCTCAATCTGCATAAACGCAAAACTTTGGGAAAAAATAAAAATTGTCAGGGATTCGGGCGTCAAATTCGAGGGGGAAGAAAAAATCCTATTGGACGAAACAGTGAGGGATTTTGTCGAAAACGGCGCAAATTTGCCCCCCGAAGGGAAAGAAAAACTGCGCGAACTCGACGCAAAACTCTCGTCTCTTACGCGCAAATTTTCCGAAAACGCACTCGACGCCCTAAACGCATTCGAACTTAATGTTCTCGACAAATCAGAGCTTGACGGAATGCCCGAAAGCGCGCTTTCACTCGCGCGAAAGAAAGCCGAAGCCAAGAAGCTCGATGGCTATTTAATCACGCTCGACGCCCCGATTTTTGCTCCCGTAATGAGCCACTGCAAAAATGAAAATCTTCGCAAAAAACTCTGGAGCGCGTACTCCGAACTTTGCGCAAGCGGAGAGTTCGACAACACGCTGATAATGCGGGAAATAATAGAAATACGCAGCAAAAAGGCAGAGCTTCTCGGCAACAAAAATTTCGCGGACTATGTGCTAAATTCGAGAATGGCTAAAAACGGAAAAACGGCGTTAAATTTTGTCGAAGACCTGCGCGGCAAAATCGAATACGCCTTCAAAAAAGACATTTTAGAAATTGAAAACTTTGCAAAAAAAAGCCCCATCGAACCTTGGAACGGAGCATTTTACGCGGAAAACATGCGCAAGGAAAAATACGATTTCGACTCCGAGTCTTTCCGCCCCTACATACCCCTCGACTCCGCCTTGCAGGGCGCGTTCTCCCTTGCAAAATCGCTATATCTTCTGGACATCAAAAAGTCCGAAGCACCGTCGTGGCACAGCTCAGTAATGTTTTTTGACGTGTTCGACGAGAACAAAAAACACATAGCCTCTTTTTATGCCGACCTCTTCCCGCGCAAGGGCAAGCGTTCGGGAGCGTGGATGAACTTGTTTAAGCAAGACACTGAAAACGCCCCCAAACTCGGGCTTATCGCGGCAAACTTCAACGAAGCTTCCTCAGACAAGCCGTCGCTTCTAAACCATGACGAACTTTCAACCCTATTCCACGAATTCGGGCATTTGCTGCATTTTATTTTAATGGACTGCAAAGAGCGCGGGCTCCGCGACGTCGCATGGGATTTTGTGGAGCTGCCATCGCAAATAATGGAAAACTGGTGCAACAAAAAAGAGGCTCTCGACACTTTCGCGCGGCACTACAAAACAGGCGAACTTCTGCCCGAAGAGCTTTTTGAAAAATTTGACAGGGCGAGAAAATTCAGGGCGGCAACAGCCTGCATGAGGCAGCTGTCGTTTGCAAAAATCGACCTCGACTTGCATATGCGCCCCGACGATTTCCTAAACGGCGATATCGAAGAAAATGCGCGTAAATCCCTGAAAGGATACACTCAAAAATACACCCAAACGCCGCGCACGATTTTAACGCATTTCACCCATATCTTCGGAGACCCCGTCGGATACGCGGCAGGCTACTATTCGTACAAATGGGCGGAAGCCCTCGATGCCGACGCCTTTACGCGCTTTGAAAAAGAGGGGCTTTTCAACCGTCAAACGGGCAAAGACTTTGCGGACTGCATTTTAAAAGTAGGCTCGTCAGTTCCGCCCGAAAAGGCTTTTGAAAACTTTATGAAACGCCCCCTGAACCCCGACGCCCTCATAAAGCGCACAATCGGCTGACAACGGCTTGGAAAATCGGCGCGCGAAAAAAAAACGTTCGTCGCTTTGAAATTAAAAAAAAGAGACGGTAAAAACTGTCTCTTTTTTTGAATTCAAAACTTAAACACAAGAGTTGACATTGGCGGAAGTGTTATTGAAGAGGAATATTTGAAATTATCAAACGGAACGTCCTCCGCAACAATCTTGCCTTGATTGCCTTCTCCGCCGCCCGCGTAAATTTCGGAATCCGTATTCAATATTTCGTTCCACTGCCCCTTTTCGGGCAAGCCAACTCGGTATCCGCGCCGCAAGACAGGCGTGAAATTGCACACAACCGCATAGGTTGACTTCCCCGCTTTGCGAAGAAAAGAAATCACGGAGTTGTCGCCGTCGTTGCAGTTTATCCAAGAAAAAGCTTCGGAATTTAAATCGTTCTTTGCAAGCTCCGCGTCTTCTTTGTAAATTTTTGCAGCATCCGCCACAACGCGCCTGATTCCGGCGTGTTCGGGATATTCCAGAAAATGCCAGTCCAAAGACTCGTCGTACTTCCATTCGCGCGACTGCCCGAATTCGTCTCCCATAAAGAGAGTTTTTTTGCCAGGCCAAAACCACATGTAGGCGTAAAGGGCGCGAAGATTTGCGATTTTATCGCCCCAATACGCTCCGCCCATTTTGTTAACCATCGACCCCTTGCCGTGCACAACCTCGTCGTGCGAATATACCGACACGAAGTTTTCCGTAAACTGGTAAATCGCGGGAAATGTAAGCCTGTTATGGTGGTATTTGCGGTTAATCGGGTCTTCTTTCATGTATGAAAGAGTGTCGTGCATCCAGCCCATGTTCCACTTGAAGTCAAAGCCCAATCCACCCTCTGAAACGGGCTTGGTAACTCCCGCAAAAGCGGTGCTTTCCTCCGCAATCATGATTGAGCCCGCAAAATATTTTTTCACGAGAGAATTTGTTTTTTGCAGAAAGTCTATCGCCTCCAAATTTTCATTTCCGCCGAATTTGTTCGGAATCCACTCTCCGTCCCGCCGCGAATAGTCCAAGTAAAGCATCGAAGCCACCGCGTCAACGCGCAAGCCGTCTATATGAAACCTGTCAAACCACGCGAGCGCGCTGCCTATAAGGAAGTTGCGGACTTCGTGCCTGCCGTAGTTAAAACAGAGAGTTCCCCAGTCGCGCTGTTCGCCCTGCCTCGGGTCGGAATGTTCGTAAAGGCATGAGCCGTCAAAACGCGCAAGGGCGAAAAAGTCGCGCGGAAAGTGCGCAGGAACCCAGTCCATTATAACACCAATTCCTGCCTGATGGAATTTATCGACCATCTGCATAAACTCAAACGGAGTTCCGTAGCGGTGCGTCGGCGCGTAAAAACCCGTAACCTGATAGCCCCAAGAGCCGTCGAACGGATATTCGGAAAGCGGCAGAAATTCAACATGCGTAAAGCCCGTTTCAAGGCAGTATTTTATAAGCTCGTCGGCAATTTCGGCATATCTTAACGGTCTGAAACCGTCCTCGACCTTGCGCTTCCAAGAACCCAAATGGACTTCGTATATCGAAAGCGGCTTTTTCTTCCAATCGGTTTTTTCGCGGCTTTTAATCCAGTCGGAGTCGCTCCACTTGTAAGACGAAACGTCTGTGATTATCGCGGCGTTATAAGGGGACGGCTCGAAAGAAACGGCGTACGGGTCTGTCTTCAAAAACGGCGTGTCGGAATGTTCGGGCAGAATTTCGTACTTGTATTTCGCGCCCGTCAAAAGCCCCGGAATGAAGATTTCCCATATTCCCGAAGAACCGAGCATACGCATCTGGTGATACCGCCCGTCCCACTCGTTGAAGTTCCCGACAACGCTGACACGCCGCGCAGTGGGCGCCCAAACCGAAAACGCCGTGCCTTTTATGCCGCCGTAATCTTTGACGTGCGAGCCGAGCTTGTCGTAAATTTTATGCTCGTCGCCCTTGCCTATCAAATAGAGGTCGTCGGAGCTTAGAGACGGCAGAAAAGAATAAGGATCGTAAAACTGGCGCACCTCGCCTGCGTAAGTCGTGGTGCGAAGCCTGTAAAAGAACATTCCGCGCTTTGGAATTTCAACTTCGTAAAGCCCCGCGTCGTCCAGTTTTTTCATCTTGTAGCGAAGCCTCATATCGTCGGCGACATCAACGACCTCGCAAGTTGCGGCGTTTATCACAAAGGCTCTTACGACAACGCCTTCGGGGGTTTCGTGCATTCCCAAAAAATCGTGCGGCGAATTGGATCGCGCATGCAGGATTTCATTTATGTATTCTTTTGGCATTTTTTCAGTTGGGGGAAAATAAGTTTTTATCAAAATAAATCGCGGGAATTTCTAAGAGACAGCGGTTTGGAAAGAATTTCAGACATTATGACGGCGTTTGCAAGATTTTCCCTGTCTTTAAAAAGTTCGGCTGTTTTGTTTGAACTTTCGTGGTATGAATAGCAGTCTCCGCAAATATCCCCGCTTAAAATCGGCTTTTTCAAATTTTCGGCTTCAAGCGCGCGCAGCTTCTCCTCGTATTCAGAAAAACGGGATTTTTCAACACCGCCAAAATCGGCGAAAGCTTCGGGAACTTTCGGAGCGGACTGCCCTAATCCCGAAACAGGTGCCCTCTTAAAAATCTCCGCCCCGCCGATTTTGCGCGATGCGGGAAAAGTTTTGGGGCTTTCGCCAAACTTTTTTCCTCCAATACTTTTATGCGCCTTTTCCCTTTCGATTTCTTCCATATAGCCCTTGAAGAGCTTTATGATAAAGCCGCCGAAAAAGAAAATTATAAAAAATATTATTGAAAGAAAGTCTTCCATTTAAGCGAATTTATTTGTTCTGGTTGGGCTTTGCGCCTGAAATTGAATCGCGCATACGGGTGTCGGACTGGATGTTTTGCATTTTATAATAGTCCATAAAACCCATGTTGCCGTTTTTGAGGGAATCGGCAAGAGCGAGAGGAACCTGCGCTTCCGCTTCCACGACTTTCGCCTTCATCTCCTGAATTTTAGCCTTCATTTCCTGCTCCAACGCGACTGCCGCCGCCCTGCGGATTTCCGCCTGGGCCTGCGCCATGTTCTTGTTTGCGATAGCCTGCGCCTCCTGCAATTTCGCGCCTATGTTTTCGCCTACGTCAACGTCGGCAATGTCGATTGAAAGGATTTCATACGCAGTTCCCGAATCCAAGCCCCTGTCGAGGACGACCTTTGAAATTCTGTCGGGATTTTCCAAAACATACTTGTATGTTTCGGAAGAGCCGATTGTCGTTACGATGCCTTCGCCTACTCTTGCAATTATGGTTTCTTCCTGCGCGCCGCCCACGAATTTGTCGAGGTTTGTGCGGACTGTTACGCGCGCTTTTACCTTTACTTGAATGCCGTCTTTTGCGACAGCGTCGATGGAAGTCTTGCCCGAAGTTGCCGCAGGGCAGTCGATGACCTTGGGGTTGATTGAAGTTCTCACCGCTTCGAGGACGGTCTTGCCCGTGCCTTTCGTCGCAAGGTCGATTCTTGTGGCGTCTTCCCAAGTCATGTTCATGCGCGCCTTGTTTGCGGCGATTAGAGCCTGAATTGTCTGCAACAGCGCGCCTTCTGCCAAATAATGCTTTTCCAAATCTTCAATCGTCAAATCCAAGCCCGCCTTGACGGCAGTGATGCGCGCTTCAACTATCTGCCCGTAAGGCACACCCCTTAGGCGCATTGCAAGAAGAGTAACCATGCTGACGGGAGCACCCGCAAGCATTGCCTTTAACCATGTGTTAAAGAAGCTGAATATCACAAACAATACAACGATTGCCGCGATTACGGCAACCACTGCAAAAATTGCGCCAATACTTATCGATGCAATGAACATATTTTCCATATCCTTTAATTTTTAGATTTTACCTTTAATTCAAATGAACTGCTGCCGACAACCACGATTTCAGCCCCCTTTTTGAGAAATGAACCGTCCGAATTTGCGGCGTCGTAAATTTTTCCGTTTATTTCGACTTTTCCGTTCGGAACCATATCGGTAAAGGCTACTCCGATAGAACCTGTCAAATTATCCTCTGCTTCTTTCAGATTATCGGAATTCCGCCCCATTCCCAAACCGCCTTCAAGCACAAATTTTTTCCAAAGGCTCGTCGTTTTGAAAAATTTGCCGAAAACCGCCAAAAGCGCAAACGCAAGCGCGATTGAAAAAATGCACTTCCAAATGCTCGAAACAAGTGCGGAAGAATCGGGAATCCAAGAGCCTTCGGGCAAGCTTATCCCCGCCGCGACCAAAGAAGCCAAAATCAAGGCTATGCCGAAAAACGCGCAGACAAAAGTCCCTGTAAACAAGAAGATTTCAAGCAAAATCAAAACCATTCCCAGCCCGAACAAAACCGCCGCCTCGTATCCCGCAAGCCCCGCCATGTGGGAGCCGAGAAACACAAGAAGCATAAAGAGAACACCTGCTATCCCCAAAATGCCGAAGCCCGAAGTTTTAAGCTCCAAAAACAAAAAGAACATTCCAATCCCCATGAGGACAGCGGAAAAAGACACAATGTATTTTGAAATTTTTTCAAATGCCGTAAGGCTTATCTTCTCGATTTTTACGGGCGTTTTATCTCCGTAAATCTTTCGGGCAATCTCTTTCGGCGAATTTGCGATGCCGTTTGCAAGAAGAGGCGCATTGCCGTAAACTTTCACGGCTTCATTTGCCGTAAGCGACAAAAGAGCGCCCTTTTCCTTCAATACATTCCCGTCTATTTTAAGCTCGAAATCAGGCTCCGACATGGCGCGCTGCACAAGCGACCTGTTTTCGTTTCCGCCCGAAACAGCCTTGGTCTTTGCCGACAAAAAAGATTCTATCTTGCGCTTCATCGAATTAGGAACATCTCCGCCGTCCGACAACACCGACTCCGCCGCGCCCATAACCCCCGTCGGGGAAAACCAAATTTCATCGCACGCAAAGGCAATGTACGCCCCCGCGCTAACGGCGTTCGGATTTACATAACAGATTGTGCGCAGTTTTGAAGAGGAAATCATCTCCATTATTTCAAGCATGGCGTCGAGCCTGCCGCCGGGAGTATCCATATTTATAATCAAGGCGTCGGCATTTGAAGATTCGGCAAGCTTGAAAGCCCTCTTTAAAATATAAACCTGAGGCTTTGAAATTTCGCCCGAAATATCCGCTTCAACCCAAGCCGCGCCCGCCGCCGTTTTCTCAGCGCAAAATCCACACAGAGAAACGAAGCCTGCAACGACGAATGCAAGCAGCTTAAAAATCGTCTTTAAAACGGCAAATCCCATATAAAGAATATTCAAAAAAAATATCGCCTTTTGCAAGTTTTTTAAGATTATTGCGCAAAATAAAAAAAATGTGTTGCAAAAAACCGCCGCTTTATATTTGTTTAAATACTTAATTTTAAGAGTAAGGATTTATTTTGAGAAACGATTATCTTAAACAGGCTCAACAAAAAATTCAGGACCCGAACATATTGATTAACGTGGTTTCGCGCCGCGTAAAGCAGCTTAAAGCGGGTTCAAAACCTTGCGTTGAATCGCTCGAAAAGCTTTCGCTTGAAGATGTTGCCCTTCTTGAAATCATAAAGGACAAACTCTCCTACGAACTCTACGACATCAAAAAGAACGCATAGTTTGCGCACAGTTTCTTTGACGATTTGCCGCTTGGAACATTAAGTTGTGGGCGGTTTTGTCGTATTCACATAAAATGGCAAAAAAACAAGACATATCCGCGCGGATAACCGAAATCCGCAACCGCAAGGCTTCGCACGACTATTTTATCGGCGAAACTTTTGAGGCGGGCATTGTGCTTTCGGGAACGGAAGCAAAGAGTTTGCGCGCGGGCAAAGCCCAAATTCAAGACGCCTTCGTGAGAATAGACCGCGGCGAGGCGATTTTGTACAACTGCCATATTTCAGAATACGATTTCGGCAACATATATAACCACGCCGCAACCCGCGAGCGCAAACTATTGCTCCACAAAAACCAGATTTTAAAGCTGAAATCGGAAGTCGAAAAAAATTCCGCGGCGATAATACCAATCAGAATATACTTTAAAAGGGGCTTCGCAAAAGTCGAAATTGCTGTCTGCAAAGGTAAAAAGCTGTACGACAAGCGCGAAAGCATAAAAAAAGCCGAAGCCATGCGCGAGGCAAAACGCGCAATGAGCCTGCGCAACTACCGCTAAAAATGGATTTCCCCTACATAAACATAGTGCTTCACAATCCGCAAATTCCGCAAAACACGGGAAACATCGGCAGAATGTGCGCCGTCTTGAATGCAAGACTCCACCTTATCCACCCCCTCGGCTTTGAGATTACCGACGCGAAGCTAAAGCGAAGCGGCATGGACTACTGGAAGAGCCTCGACGTCCACCACTACCAAAACTGGCAGGAATACAAGTCAAGCCCGAACGCCTCAAAACGGATGTGGCTGTTGACGACAAAGGCGTCAAAAACGATTTTTGAAGCGGAATTTCAAGCGGGAGACGCCCTCGTTTTCGGCTCGGAAGACAGAGGCGCGCCCGATTTCCTGCATGAAGAACTGGCGGATTTCAGAATCACCATTCCACAACCAAACACAGCGATGCGCTCTCTAAACCTGTCAACCTCGGCGGGTATAGCCGCCTACGAAATGTTCAGGCAAATAACATTATTAAAACGCGCATAAGCAAAAACTTCTTGAAAAATTTTTTATCAAAAACAATAATTCAGGCATTATGAAAAATCAAAATACAAGAAAAGGCGGATGCCTGTTTACCATAATAAAGTGGATTGCCCTGCTTGTCGTGTTGATGGGGGTTGTTTATTACTTTTTCGGCGGGCTTATAGTAAGCCAGGCAATAAAGGGCGTTGGGAAAATGGCGAATGTTGACATGGGCGGAGACGTAAGCATAAACCTGACTGACCAGGAAATAAAAATAAGCAACTTTTACATTGCAAACCCCCAGCCCGATTACACAAAGGCGACTGCAATATCGTTCGGGGAAGTTTTCATGCGCGCAAAAATCACGCTTGCAGCTCTAAAAAAAGAAGCGCCTCTTGAAATTGACGAGATTAGAATTTCCGCTCCGCGCGTACAGCTCGAAAAGGAAAAGAATTCAACGCTTCTTAGCATAATGTCTAAAAACAACATAAAGGAAATCGAAAACAGATTTCTTTCAATGGTTCCGCAAAACAAATCCGACGCCTCCGAAGAGCAGGCAAAACCCGAAGCGGTTTCCGAAGGAAAAGCGGACTCAAAACCTATGAAAATACGCATAAACAAAGTCGTGTTTGAAGACGGCATGCTTTCTTATTCAAGCGGCAAAAACGTATCTTCCGTAAAACTGCCGTCGTTTACGATAGAGGGCATAGGCTCGCAGGAAGGCGGAACGACCGTTTCCGGAGCGATTGTTGACATCATTTCAAACTTCTCAATCCAAACCTTGTCTTCCATAAAGAATTTGGCTTTGGATATTGGAAGCGCGGCGGGAGACATAACAAAAGACGAAGCCGATGAAATCACAAAACAGGTAAAAGACGTCTTTAAGCTCTTAAAAAAATAAATTAAACAAATAAAATCGCGAAGCGTAAAACTTCGCGATTTTTTATGGAATCAATTTGTAAAAAAAAACGCGCCCTTTCCGTAAAAGGCGCGTTTTTAATTGTTTTATTTTTCCGAAATTATGCCTTATAGGAATTAAATATTTCTTCAATGGCATTCAAAAGCGCAGTCAAATTTTTGCGCGCGTCCGCTTTTGCGCCGCAAAGCTCTGCCGCTGAATTTACATTCTCGCGCGCAAATGCGTAAAATTTGATTTTAGGCTCTGTGCCCGACGCCCTTATCGCAAACGAATACCCGTTTTCAAGCTTGTAGAAGAAGAATTTTTCCTTTGCGATTTTCTTTCCGTCCGCGTCGAAAACATCGTCTTTTGAAAAATTCAAAACGCTTGCAACTTTCACGCCGCCTACGCTTTCAAGCGGAGAATTTTCAAGCATGTTCAAAAAATCCCTTATGTAAGCAGAGCCGCTTGCGCCCTCTTTGTAAACGCTCTTCAAGTCTTCGAGGAAATAGCCGTTTCTAAGATAAATTTCGTCCAAATACTCGTCAACCGTCTTGCCCGCGCTCTTTAAATAAGCGAGAAGCTCGCTAAACATAATCACAGCCATATTCGCGTCTTTATCCCTAACGCTGTCCGTTCCCAAAAAGCCGTAGCTTTCCTCTCCGCCAAAGACAAAGAAAGTAGAATTTTTCTGCAAGAGCCTTGCCTTTTCCAAATACGAAAGATTAAGATAGTCCAAATTGGCAACCTTGCTTTCAAGCTCTTCCTGATAGTCGCGAAGCTTCGCGCCAATCCATTTAAAGCCCGTCAAGGTGTTTATGCACTTGACCCCGTAAGAGGACGCGATGGCGTCCTGCAATGGGCTTGTTACAAAAGTTTTTATTATCGCGGAATTTTCGGGGATTTTTATAATGCCGCGCTCAATCATTTTTGAAATGCGGTAGTCGCACAAAAGCGAGCCTATCATATTGCCCGTCAAAAGCCTCATTTCTCCGTTTCGCGCCCTGAAAGCCACGCCCATTCTGTCGGCGTCGGGGTCGGTCGCGACAACGCATTCTGCGCCCGTGTCGTTGGCAAGAGAAATTGCCATCGAAAGAGTTTCGGCATATTCGGGATTGGGCTGCTTTACCGTGGGGAAACGCGGATCCATCACCATCTGTTCTTCCTGCAAAATCGGCTCCAAACCGAAGTGCCGCATAACCTCGGGGCAAAGCACGGCTCCCGTGCCGTGGACGGGAGTAAAGACGATTTTCGGAGGATTTTTGCGCATTATGTCTTTATCGATGACGCAGTCTTCCAAGCTCTTTATGTACGAATCTTCCAAGCTTTTTTCTACGGTTTCGACATTTTTTAAATCTATTTCCAAAAAATCTTTCACGCTCTTTAAATCGACCGACTTCACGCAGGAGACAATGCCGTCGGCATGTTCAAATGCGGCTTGCGCGCCGTCTGAAAAGTACACTTTATATCCGTTGTCGCTCGACGGATTGTGGGAAGCTGTAATGACTATGCCCGCAGTTGCGCCGCTTCTTATGACGGTATAGGAAAGCTGGGGAGTGGAGCGCGGTCCGTCGAAAATTTTTACAACGCCTCCGAGCTTTGACCATACAGAAGCCGCAAGCTCGCAGAAATGGCGGGAAAAATGGCGGACGTCGTGGGCTATGACCAATTTGGGCGCGCCGAGAGAATTTTCATCGCACCACTTTTTGCAGTAGGCAAAAAGCCCCATTGTCGCCCTTGCCACATTGATGTCGTTCATGCAGTTCGAGCCGACTGCCGCGTGTTCGGGAGTCCCCTGCGAAGAGACGCTGCCAAGCTCGAAAGACGCCTTGTTTTTTGCGATGGTTCTGCCGCGCATTCCGCCCGTCCCGAACTCTATGGTTTTGAAAAACCTGTCGTTTAACTCCTCGTAAAATTTCCCTTCAAAAAGCTCCAAGACGCTCGATAAAGCCCAATCTTGAAGAATGCCGCTTTCGACCCATTCGCAAATATTCTTGCATGCAGATTCGAGCAAAAGCCCGCAGGCGGCAGATTTCTTGGTAATGTTTATAATTTCCGTTTGCTTGTCCATATTTTTTACGAGTTGAAACAGTGGTTTCAATAAATTGCCAATATGCCTTGAATTTAAGATTTAATACTTATTTTTGTCAATTACATTTATAAAAATTTATCGGAATTTACCAGACGAATTCATTTGTTTTTTTCGCGATAAGCTCGACTTTTGCGTCCGCCTCTTTCGAGCCGAAATTCGCGAGAGCCAAAGCCCAAAACCTGTCGGAATGCCCGTCGGCGGAAGATTCCGCCACAAATCTCACCCCGCCCAAAAGCGAAGTTTTGCGCTTCACTCCCCTCAAATCGGCAAAAATTTCCGCAGAATTTGGAATGCGTATTTTCGAACTTTCAAAAGCCGTGCGAAGGGGATAGGCAAGCTCCTCCTTGACTGCCGCCGTAAACGATATTCCCTCCACCCTCGAAGAGCCGAAACGCTCCTCCGCCCTCTCGGCAAACTGCCTGCCGATTCCCGTTTTGTCGATACATACCCTGCGCAAAGCGGGATTTTGCATGTAAGAATACAAAACCGACTCCTGTTCGGCAAACGACGCGTCTTGCATGGACTTGACGTCCCGCGTGTACAAAGTGTCGCCCAGTTTTTCCAGAAGCCAAAAAACGGTCAAGTCTTTGCACCTGCCCACATCAACGCCCAAAAACAAAACTCCGCTTGAAACCCTGCGCCAGTCTTCGCCTTCATCGTAAGCGCATTTCAAGAGGAAATCGTATTTTAAAAACGACGAATTGTCGTCGAAAGGTTCGCACATATACTCCTGCATGAAGCTTTCATGGTCGGCGCACGAGTTTTTCACATAGTCAAAATATTCAGCCTCGTCCATTTGCGCGATTTCGCTTTCGGGGCTTGACGCCGCCTTTAATTTTTCCAGAAATCCCTGCTCGAGGGCGTCCTGCAAGGTGACCCTGTGGACTGAAATTTTTTTGGGATTTGCGCCAAACCGAGCCTCTTCCAAAAGCTTGTTGAAAAAGTTTTCCTTCCCCCTGTGCGTTGAAATGATTTCAAGCCTTCCGCCCCATGTTATGCCGGGATAGGCTATCGAATAAAGCCTGCGCGGGTCGGGATGCAAGGCAAACTCGTCCAAAATCCTCGTCCCCCGCTTGCCCGCCTGAGCGTCGGGGTTGGAAGAAAGCGAGTTTATGGAAGTGCCGTTTTTGAACAGCAGCGTTTTGGCTCCGGCATCGTCTCCGCAAAAAGAGCGCGCCGCGCCGATTTCAAAAGCCGCAATATCCAAAATTTCCGCAAACTTTTTGCAGTCGGCAATAAAGAGCCGCGCCTGCAATTCGTCGCGAGAGCTAACCCATGAATCGAGCTTTGAGGAGGTTTTCGAATGCTCTCTGACAAGCGAATAGGCGGCAGTCCAGCTCATTCCGATTTGTCTGGATTTTTCCATGATTTTGATTTTGGAATTGTCCAAAATCCATTTTTTCTGGTATGGCAAAAAGAAGTCTTCGCGCATTTTTTACAAAAGCTTTAATTTTTTTTCGATTTTGCGCAAAACGTCTTCTGTGATTTCCCCCGCAGGCTTGATTTCGGACGCCGCCGAGCTCTTCGCCTTCGCGCCGTTTTCAGAAGAGACGAGCTTGTGAATCACGCCCGAAAGAGTATTCAAGTCGGAAAGCTCGAAATTTTCAGACGGAGTCCTGCAAAAGAAATCGAACAAAAGCTCCCAAGCCGCCTCAATGGTGGCTTCGGCTATAGTGGACTTTCCGCAAGACGCCTTATCGGCAAGTTTTTTTGCCGCCTTTATGCGCTTCAAATGCGCGGAAAAATCCGCCGCAGTCTTGGATTTTGAGGATTTTACCCCGCCGGTTTTATTTTCAACTTCCATACTAAAACCCCTCCGACTCCAAAAACGAAACGCCTCTTGAAGTCAGCCTGCTGCGCTTAAATCCTGCGCTTATAAAAGATGAAACACGCTCCAAAAGCCCGAGCCCCGCAAGATATTCAATGTCGGCAAAAAACTGCTTTTCGTCTAATTCAACACCTGAAAGCCTCAGTCCCTGCATCAGAATTTCGTCCGACATTGCGGCGGGATAGGCGGCTTGTAGTTGAAGCAATATCGCCCTGCGCGACAAATTCTTTTTTTGTGCGTCCATGCTAATCCTTAAATTTTATCGAAAGCTTGTCAGTTTTGACTGTAAGTTCCGAAATTCTCTGGTTTGCCAAGGCTGCCTGAGCCGCCAAAGAGCTTATGTTTTGCGCGTTTTTTGAAATCAACTCGCGCATTTCCGAAAGAGACGCCCCGTATTGCCGCTGCATAAGGCGCGTGTCCTCGCGGATTTCCGCGCGAAGCGTGCGCAAGTCGTGTGTCGCCTCCGACATTATGCGTATAAATTCGCCCCTAAGCTTTTCGAGGTGCGAATGCGTTACAAAAGACAAATTCGGGTCGCGGGACTGCAAATGGAACTGCCTTACTTTGAGGGCAAGATAATACGCCCCCAAGAGAGAGCTTAAAACCATAAGCCCCGCGCCCACATACTGTGCGGATTCAATGTTCATTGCGCCATTTTAAAGGATTTGGCAAACCCCGTCAAAGATGGCGTTGAAAAATTTGTTGGAATTGACGCTTTTGATGTTTTTGAGCAAAAAAAAGCGCGGAAAAGAGCTTCCGCGCTAAAAAAACAAATTCGCAATCCTTATTTAAGGGGAATTTCAAAGCCGAGAGTAAGGCGTTCTTCCTTCTTCTGGGCAGAACCCGAGTTGACGGCGTCGTAGCTGTAAAAATATCTCGCCGCCAAATTTACGACTTCCGTAACCTCAAATACGATGCCTGCGGAGAACATATAATTATACTTGTGCACATTCGTCAAAGAAATGCCCGCAAAGAAATTCTGCTCGAAGCGCGAATACTTGTGGAATTTGTATGTCAAATCTTCCATGAAAGTCGCCATCGGCACCCAGTGCTCGTCGTATCCGTCGGCATTTACATAGCGAATGGAAGGGCCTACGGAAACATTGATTACGAGTTTTTCGTCAAGAAACTTGAAAGAGCGTCCAAGACCCACGATTTCATCAACCTGATCTTTAATGCCCTTAATCATGTCAACCGAATACGCAAGGGTGTTCGTGAAATACCAGTTCGACGCCTGGTCGAAGAAATGCTTGTAGTTTGTGCCGATACCGTACTTGTCGGTAGTCTTGTTGCGGTAAGACATGCCGTTGTCGAGAGTGCCCTTTTCGTAGGCGTAGTCGTAATAGGCGTTAAACTTGAATTCGTCCAATTCGCCCCACTTTTTGAAGCCCTCAAAGCCGAAAGTGTAGGAAGTTGTCTGCGAATCCGTCTTTCTGTACTCCACCGCGCCCGTAAGCTTGAATTCCCAGCCTTCGGGGACTATGCCGTGAACAAAATCCTTGTATTCGTCTATGAAGGATTTTTCTTCTGCAACATTTTCCGCGGGTTTATCCGAAGCGGCTATGGCATTCTGCGCGGCGGACTCTTCCGCAGGCTTTTCCGCAACTGCCTCTTTGGCAATTTCTTCCTGTTTTTTGTCAGTAGGAACCGCAGAAACCGAAACAATCTCCGAATTTGGTATGTCAATTAAGGCATACGGAGTTTGAACCGAAGTTTTGTCGTCCGTTTTGGCGGCGACTTCGCCTGTAATTCTATCGCCGTTTTTAAGCACAAAAACATCGGCGTTCAGCGGCAATGAGGAAAGCGCAGCCAACGCCAAAAAAATATTCAATGTTATATTTTTCATAAACTGCGTTATAAAAATCAACAGACGGAAATTTGCAAGCATTAAAAAAAGGTTGAAAGATTAAAAAAAATATCCAGAGTAGAAAAAATTATGGCAGTACCGATTTCACAAGCAATGACAGTGGCGAAATACGCCATCGGAAATTCAATAAAGGGCGTAAAACGCTACCCTCTCGTAATGATGCTGGAGCCGCTGTTCCAATGCAACTTAAACTGCGTGGGATGCGGAAAAATACAATATCCGAGAGAAATCCTCGAAAAGAGAATGCCAAAAGAAGACGCATGGGCGGCAATCGAAGAATGCGGCGCGCCAATGGTGAGCATTGCGGGCGGCGAGCCGCTAATCCACCCGGAAATGCCTGAAATGATACAGGGATTCATCGACCGCAAGAAGTACATTTACATGTGCACAAACGCGCAGATTTTATTGAAAAAAATCGACCTTTACAAGCCGAACAAGTTCTTCTCTTTCGGCATACATTTAGACGGCGTTGAAGAAGTCCACGACAAGTCGGTAAATAAGCTTGGAGCGCATAAAATCGCAGTCGAGGCAATCAAAGAAGCCGTAAAAAGAGGCTTCAGAGTAACGACAAACACCACGATTTTCAACAATGCCGACCCGGAACTTGTCCGCAAGCACTTTGACGAAACAATGGCTCTCGGCGTCGAAGGAATGATGATTTCCCCCGGTTTTCCCTATGAAAAGGCGGCAAGCCAAGACATATTCCTCGAACGCAAAAAGACGGTCGAACTGTTCCGCAAAATCTTGTCGAACCCCGATCCGAAATGGGTTTTCAACCACTCGCCGAGTTTTCTCGCATTCTTGAAAGGCGAACAGGAATACGAATGCACCCCGTGGGGCAACCCCTGCTACAGCATTTTCGGATGGCAGAAACCCTGCTATCTGATTAACGACGGATACGTCAAAACTTACAAAGAACTGCTGGAATGCATCGACCAATACAAGCTCGGGCACAACGGCACGCGCCCCGAATGCAAAGACTGCATGCTCCACAGCGGCTATGAGCCAAGCGCGGTCTGCGACATTTTCGGCTCGTTCGGCGGCATGATGCGCGCGGCAAAGCACATGCGCAATTTCAAAAAGCGCGCATAGCCTTTTAACACAAAAATCCGCCATTGCGCCGCAAATGTACTCCCCCGACGTAAAACAGCCGCTTTTCCTTTCGGAAACAAGCGATGCCATTTTCAAGGCGGGCGGCGCAATGCAGGAATATCTCGGCTTTGAGCACCGTCCCGAACAGGAGGAGATGTCGAGATTTTGCGCGCAGGCGTTTGAATCCGACACCCCTTTGGTTTTTGAAGCAGGTACTGGGGTCGGCAAAAGCCTCGCATATTTGATACCCGGAATTATCGCGGCAAAAAGAACAAGACGCCCGCTCATAGTTTCGACAAACACGATAGCCCTTCAACAGCAGATTTTAAACAAGGATTTGCCCCTCGTTAAGCTGCTTTTTACGCGCGACGAAACCCTGCGCGAATTTGCGGACTTCAAAACCGCTTTTTTGGTCGGCAGGGCGAATTACTTATGCACAACCCGCCTAAGAAGAGCAATCGCCGAAAAAACCGAACTTTTTGAAACCAAGGAAGCCGCGGAGCTTGAAAGAATACGCGAATGGGCGTTAACCACCGAAACGGGGCTCTACGAAGAGCTGAATCCGCCGCCCATGCCCGAAGTCTGGGGATGGGTAAACGCCGACTCCTCGTCCTGTACGCTAAAAAACTGCTCCGACGGGCTTTGCTTCTACCAGAAAGCAAAAAAGAAAATCGCGGGAGCTGATGTCGTAATCGTAAACCACAGCCTGCTTTTTTCGTTGATTGCAAGCGGAGCTGCGAGTGAAATAGGCTCAAAGGGCGTTTTGTTTTCAAACGACATGTGCGTCTTGGACGAAGCCCATTTAATACATGACGTCGCGGCGGAAAATTTCGGGCTTTCAATTTCAAGCAGAGCTCTAAACAGGGAACTTAAACGAATTTACGATCCGCGCAAAAAAAGGGGGCTTATAATGCGCGGAGGTCTTGCAAGAGAAATCGAAAAAGACGTTGTTGCAGACGCCATTAGAGAAAGTGAAGAATTCTTTGCCTCTGTCAGGCAAAAATATTTGACAAAGCGCGACACCGTGTCGCTCTCCTCTCCGGAATGGATTGAAAACACTCTCGATAAACCTTTGGAAATTCTCGCGCAAACACTCGCCTCCCTCGCCTCCCGCGCCCAATCCGAACAGGCGGCATCTGAGATAAAGGACTATCAGCGCAGAATAATCGCCGCCAGAAACGCATTGCAAGACGCCGTTTTTTTAAGCTCGCGCGACCATGTTTACTGGGTTGAAAAAAGCGGTTCTTCCGAAAACGTCTCCATTCAAAGCGCGCCGATAGACGTCGCTCCCATTTTAAGGGAAGTTCTCTTCGAGCGCGAAACATCGGTAATACTTACGTCCGCAACGCTTGCAACATCAAAGGGCAATTTGGATAGCTTCATCGAAAAGACGGGGGCGGAAGCGGCGGAAAAATTCGTTGCAAATTCTCCTTTCGACTACAAAAAAAACATGCGCGTAATGCTTTGCAACGACGCGCCCGAACCCGACAAAGACTCGAAAAAACTCGACTGCGAAAACATCGCAAAAATAATCGAAAGGCTCTGCGCGGGCGTCGAAGGCGGCACCCTCGTCCTATTCACCGGCTATTACGAGATGAATAAGACTGCCGATTTTCTCTACGAAAGCAATATTTTGAAAGACAGGCGCATACTCGTCCAAAAGCAGATGCCGCGCGCGGAGCTGATTGCAAGATTTAAAGAGCACGGCAATGCGGTTTTGCTCGGAACAGACTCTTTTTGGACGGGAATCGATGTCCCAGGGAAAGCTTTGTCGCAAGTGATTATAACCCGACTTCCGTTCGCAAACCCATCGCACCCGCTCGTAGAAGCGCGAAACAACAAAATTTTAAGCGAGGGCGGAAAGCCTTTCATACAGCTTTCAATCCCCGAAGCGATAATTAAATTCAGGCAGGGCGTCGGAAGGCTCATACGCAGCAAAACCGACAAGGGCATAATTTCTCTCTTGGATTCCCGCCTTGTAAGCAAACCTTACGGCAGGAATTTCATGGCGGCCCTTCCGCCCGCCCCTGTTCTGCGGTTCAATTCGGTAAATCTTGAATTGCAGTTAAAAACCGCGCTAAACGAACTTAAAATTTGACGAAACCGAATTTTTCGGCAAAATAAAAATCATTATGGATAAATTAGACGAAATTTTTCAAATGCAATATGAGCTTAACAAGCGCATTGGCATTGACTCCAAAAACTTGACAGAAGAAGAGCGCATAAAATGGGTATTGAACTACATACGCGCCCTCCAGCAGGAATCGGCGGAGCTTACTGATTCAGTGCCTTGGAAATGGTGGGCGAAATACCAGAAATTCGACGCGCAAAACGCAAAAGTCGAAGTTGTCGATATGCTCCACTTTTTGATTTCCATCGCGCAGGTTTTGGGCATGGAGGCAAAGGATTTTCACGACGCCTACGTAAAGAAAAACGCAATAAACCACAGCCGCCAAGATTCAGGCTATACGGTAAAAGACGAAAACGACTGCCGCAGCATATAACCTGCGCTTAACAGAGGCAAATATTTAAAACCAAGGAGATTGCAAAAGATGCAGTCTCCTGTTTGTTTACAATCTGAAAATAAAAAAGGCGGCATTGAAACAATGCCGATGCCGCCTCAATGAAATAGACGAATTTTTTTAATTCCCTGTTATTCGCCCGCAAACACCGACGAAACTAATAGAGACCTTGGAATTTCCACGCAATCCAAGTTATCGCCGCTTATTTCCGCCACGGAGTTTGGCGACTGCTTCACATCTTCGTTTTCTATTGCCGCGCCACTGTCGTCAACCAAGTCGAAAACGATTTTTATGCTCTTGATTTCGGCGTAAACGCCGTCATGTAATTTTATCTTCATTTTACAGCCTTTCTATTTTGTAAAAAAATTCAATCTCGCCCGTAAAAATTCCCGAAGGAGAAACTGTCGCGGCGCAATCTTCTCCGGAAATCCACTCGCCTACCCTTGCAAGAACGTTCGCTCCCAAATCGGCTGAAAGCGTCTTTGAATTTACACATGCGGAAATTGAAACTTCCGACGCGCTTTTTGCGAATATCTCGACTATCGAATTTTTCGGAATTGCCACGCTGCTTTCCTGCGACGCCTGCGTTCCCGCCCATGCAAGGCGTTCAAAACAATGCGCGGGATTTTTCTTCAGAGAAAAATCAACCAATCCGAAAGACTCGGCATGGTTTTGATTTAAAGAAGAGTCTTTTATTTGGTTTGAATCCGCCTGCATGTCAAAGCTCGCCAGCGCGCCCAAAACTTCGAAATTGAATTTTGCCAGCCTGTATGCCCCCAAACTGCTTGAATCGGATTCAGGCGCACAAATCGAAATTCTTATGGGAATTGAAACATCGGGAACGGGAAACTCCACGATTTTGTCTATAAAAGTCCAAGAATCCGAACTGAAAAGCGATGGGGAAAAAGTTTCCAACTTCGCGCTGTTGCCCGCAGATTTGCTCAACCGCACAAATATGCCGCCGTTTGCATTCAGTTTTTTTGCGTAAAAAGAAATATGCGCTTGGATTGTCCTGCCGGCAAACTCTTTCAAGTTTATTGCGTTATTGTACAAATAAGCAGTTGCGGGATAGCCTGCGGGATTTATCGACCCCGGCTGTGATGAATAGTCAACGGCATAGTCTATGCCCAATGCCGCGGCTTCTGCATCGTCCGACAAATCCGCATTTGCTATATATCTCGAATTATAACCCCCGATTGAGGCAGACCAATCGCCCCTTTTCGCGGACGCGTTCGCCCATCCGCCATTCGACGAAGCCCCCAAATTCTCGTCTGAATTCTGATTTACGCCCAAAAGCAAAAAACGCGATTCCCCCATGCCGCCCGAAAAATCATCAACCGAATACACGGGATTTTCAGCGGACATATCCGCGTTAAAAATTTTTGCGCGCGAAACTTCAATGCCTTCCGCCGCAATATTCCCGTCGGAACCGATTAAGCACTGCGCGGAAAAATTCTTAATTTCTCCCCACGCGCCCGAAGACGCCGCCACAACAGGCTTTCCGTTTGCAAAAAGCTTTATGAAACGGCTTTTAAAATCCACTATGAAAACAAGGGCATTTGATTTTCCGATTTCAAATTCGGAAGCTTCATACGAAAAAATAGAAGTAAATTCTGATTCCCCCGCTTTAACCGAAACGCCGATTCCGCTTTCGTCTGCCGCAATTTTCAAAACATCCGAAACGCTTAAAATCGGAGCGCAAGACGATGGAATTTTATCAAGCTTCAAATTGAAGCAAAAAGAGTACGCCATAGGCTTCCAATTTATCGGCTTCGTTTTCAAATATCCGCCGCAAAACCGCGCAACGGCAAAATTTTCCTTTGCAAATGCCAGTGTTTGCAATCCTTTTTTATTCTCATTTACCGCGCTTTGAAGTTCAAAGAAGTCGCCCTGATTCACGCCGCCCAAATTATTAAGCGCGGTATTTGCATCGGGCAAGTCCGACAAATTTAAAGATTTTTCAAGATACTGCGCATGCGAATGGCTCCCAGCAACAGCTTGGTTTACAATTCCTTGGGTTTCGCTTTTTGAAAAGACCCCCAGATTGTCTCTGGCAATTTTTGAGTCTGATAAATCGCCCAAATTTTTTTGCGCCGAAAGAAAAACCTCGTCTGCCTCAGCCTTTGTGTAGTAGCGCGGATTATTTAACGGCAGCAAGTTTGGCTCCGCCGAATAATTTTCCAGAACACAAATCCATCCGCTTGAAAACGTAACGCGCGAGCCGTCCGCAAAATCCACAAAAATCCGCATCCACTTTTCGCCTGCGGGAACAGAAGTTTCAGGCTGCCCGAAAGAAAATACGGCGTGAAAAAGTCCGTTTTCGGCAATTTCGCCAAGAGACAGCCCGCTTTCAATCTGCGTAAATTCGGCGCATTCCTTGCGCATCAAAAGCGACACTTCCCTCGGATTTACGGCATTAAATCCGCCAATGTCCAAGATTTCGAGAGTTGCCGAAACCGCGCTTGAAATATCGAACGCTTTCGCGTCTTGCAGAAACGCGACGCCTATTTCAAGGCTGTCGCCGCGCCTGAAATTTATCAAGTCGTTGGTTTCGGGATTTTTTGCCGAGCCCAAATTCGCGGCATCGGCAAAAATTTTGATTTTTCTGGAGTTTGACATAAGTTTTCCTTTGGTTCTAAGTTTGCGGAAAACAAGTATATCAATGAAAAATCAACCCTCAAATTTACTTTGGATAAATTTTATGGAATTTAACTTTTTGATACTGTTGAAGTTTTTGCTAAAATTTCAGCTTGTCAAAAGCGGAAGTCCATGCGCTGTTTATGTTTTGGTTTCTGTCTTGGCGCGGCGCGCTTTTTGTCGGGTTGAAAGGCTTTTTCTGCCCGCTTCTTGCGATGTCGCCCGCGCCCATAACTTTCTTTTGCGGATTGGACTTCATTGAAAGAGAAATCCTGCGGCGCGCCTTGTCAACTTCCAAAACATAAACATTCACTTTTTGCTGGGGCTTCACGACCTCGTTCGGGTCGCGCACGAAAGTATCGGAAAGCTCGCTTATGTGCACAAGCCCGTCCTGGTGTACGCCTATGTCCACAAACGCGCCGAAAGCCGTGACGTTAGTGACAATGCCGGGCAAGCGCATTCCCTCGCGCAAGTCTTCAATCTCGCAAATTCCGTCGGCGAACGAAAAAGCTTCAAACTTTTCGCGCGGGTCTCTGCCGGGCTTTCCGAGTTCGCTCAAAATATCTTTTAAAGTGGGCAGCCCTACGCTTTCTGAAACATATTTTTTTAAATCAATTTTTGCGCGAAGCTCCGCCGACTTTAAAAGGGACGCCACGTCGGCATTCAAGTCTGAAGCGATTTGCGAGACGAGCGCGTAGCGTTCAGGGTGGACCGCGCTTTCGTCAAGCGGATTTTCTCCGCCGCGTATTCTCAAAAATCCCGCCGCCTGCTCAAAAGTCTTAGCCCCCAGCCCCTTTACCGAAAGCAAGTCTTTGCGGGACTTAAAAGCCCCGTTGGCATCTCTATGCGCCACGATGTTCGCGGCAACCGACGCATTCAAGCCCGACACATACGACAAAAGCTGCCTGCTCGCAGTATTGACTTCAACGCCCACGCTGTTTACGCAACTTATCACAACGTCGTCGAGAGTGCGCTTTAAAAGCGGCTGGTTTACATCGTGCTGATACTGCCCCACCCCTATTGACTGCGGGTCTATTTTCACAAGCTCCGCAAGGGGGTCCATCAAACGCCTGCCTATCGACACCGCGCCGCGGACAGTGATGTCATAATTTGGGAACTCCTCGCGGGCGACTTCGCTTGCGGAGTAAATTGAAGCACCGCTTTCATTTACCATCACAACGGGAACAGCCTTTGAAAGTCCGAGAGAGTTTATGAAAGATTCCGTTTCTCGGCTTGCGGTTCCGTTGCCGATTGCGACAGCCTCTATCTCAAACCGCTTGCAAAGCTTCAAAACTTCCATTCCCGCTTCCTGACGCTTCAACGCGCCCTGTTCGGGATAAATCACGCCGTTATGCAAAAGTGCGCCCTGCCTGTTTAAAACAACGACCTTGCAGCCCGTCCTGAAACCGGGGTCGATTGCCAAAACGTTTTTCTGCCCCAGCGGAGACGCCATCAAAAGCTCGCGCAAATTGTTTGCAAATATTTTTACGGCGTCTTCGTCCGCCCGCTTTTTAAGCTCCAAGCGCATGTAAGTTTCGGTTGTGGGAGAAAGCAGACGCTTGTAGGAATCTTCAACGGCGCGCTCCACGATTTTTGCGCATTCGCCGCTTCCGTTTACAAAGCGTCTTTTTAAAATCGAAACCGCTCCAATCTCGTCGGGCAATACCCTCATAATCAAAAAGCCCTCTGTTTCCCCCCTTCTCACCGCCAAAATTCTGTGGGACGGCGCGGTGCTTGCGGGCTCTGAAAGCTCGAAATAATCGCGGTACTTCGCGCCCTCCTCTTCCTTTCCGAACATGACTTTTGAAGTCATGAGGGCGTTTTTTTCAAAATAATCGCGCATCAAAGAGCGCGCGTCGGCATCGTCCGAAACGATTTCGGCAATGATGTCGCAGGCTCCCGCAATGGCGGCGTCAACGTCTGCTACTTCCTTTTCCGAATTTACAAACCCACCCGCCTTTTCAGAGACGGAAGAATTCTGGTTTTCCAAAATGAATTGCGCCAAAGGCTCCAAGCCGCGCTCTTTGGCAATCATCGCACGAGTTCTGCGCTTTGGCTTGAACGGCTGGTAAATATCCTCAAGCCGCGCCATGGTTTCGGCTTCGTCTATGGATTTTTCAAGGTCCGAAGAAAGCAAATTGCGCTCCTTCAAGGAATCTTTTATCGACTTCTTGCGCGCATCGAGCAAAGACAAGCGTTCAAGCTCGTCCCTTATTGCCGTGATTTGAACTTCGTCAAGAGACCCTGTCGCCTCTTTTCGGTATCTGGCAATGAAAGGCACCGTCGCGCCGCCTTCCAAAAGCTTTGCAGTTTCCTCAACCTGCTTTACAGGTATGTTTACGGCTTTCGCCGCCAAAATGATGTGGTTTGCGTCCATAAATTTTACAAATTATTTCTTTAAAAAAACAAAAAACACCCCAAGAACTATAAATGCGAAACCCACAAAATAGTTCCACCTGAGCTCCTCTTTCAAATACAAAACCGAAAACGCCATAAATACGCAAAACGTAACGGCTTCCTGAATGGTTTTAAGCTCCGCCGCGTTAAAAGTTTCATAGCCGATTCGGTTGGCGGGAATGACAAGGCAATATTCGAAAAACGCAATGCCCCAGCTTATCAATATTATGAGAAAAGTCGGCATCTGCTTTATCTTCAAATGCCAGTACCACGCAAACGTCATAATGATGTTTGATAAGACGAGCATTGCAACGGGCTGGACGTATTTCATGGATTATTTAAAGTCAAAACTCTAATTGAATAATTTTTTATTAAACCATTTTAAGGCATGAAAAGTCAAACGTTTTGCTGAAAACGCAAGCCATAAAATTTTCGTTGAAAAAACAGACGGATGTGCAATATTGAAAAAATGCCGATATCGCAAATAATTCTAATAGGCATAGGGCTTTCAATGGACGCATTCGCCGTGTCGATTTGCATGGCGGCGTCAAATTCCGCGCTCCGCCTTAAAAATATGCTCGTCATTGCAGGTTTTTTCGGCGGATTTCAGGCATTGATGCCGTACATCGGATGGCAGGCAAGCATTTTCGCAAGCTCATATATCGAAAAAACAGACCACTGGATTGCGGCAGTTCTGCTATACTACATCGGCGGAAAAATGTTCTCGGAAGGGTTTAAATGCAAAGCTTGCGAAATTGAAAAAAAATCATACGGAGACCCGACAAACGTTTACGTTCTTTTCATGTTGTCAATCGCGACAAGCATAGATGCCCTTGCCGTCGGGATTTCTCTCGGATGCCTGAAATGCGGCATCGCGCTTCCGGCCGTCATAATCGGGTGCGTGACGTTTTTAATTACGCTTGCGGGGGCGGTTTTGGGAAAGAAAATAAGCACGTTTGTCGGAGGAAAAGCCGAGATGATCGGCGGCATAATCCTTATCGGGATAGGCACGAAAATCCTAATCGACCACCTTTTCCTGCAATAAAAAAATTTTTCAGGCAAGACATTAAAAAATAAAAGCCCAAACCTCAAAAAAAATTAAGCCCGCAATATCAAAAACTTATAAAGAAAATCGCCCGAAGAAAAAAATTTCTTAAAAAAAAGCTTGCAATAAAAAATAAAAAGTCTTTCATAGGGGCTTTTAATTGACGCAGGGTAGAGCAGCTTGGTAGCTCGTCAGGCTCATAACCTGGAGGTCGTTGGTTCAAATCCAGCCCCTGCACCCAATTAAACAGAATTTTTAGGGGTGGTAGTTCAGTTGGTTAGAATGCTGGCCTGTCACGCCGGAGCTCGCGGGTTCGAGTCCCGTCCATCCCGTTTAAAACCGCAAGACGTAAGTTTTGCGGTTTTTTTGTGAGTGAGCGGGACGAGAACCAAAGGTTCGACGCCGAGAGCGATGTAAAGCATCTGCTCGGGACGAGGACAACGAACTTTGCGAAGTTGCCCGAAGAGTTGCAACATCGCGGATTTTTACAAAGTAAAAACCAATATGGGTTGCCCAATCCCGTCCATCCTGTAATTTTAAAGCCGCTTAAACACTGCGTTTAGGCGGCTTTTTTGTATATGCAATAAAAAATACGGTTTCAAAAATTTCAAGGTTAACGGAATACATTGAGCGAAAACAATATTCACAATATACGTACTATTCTAAATTGCAAAAAGATTGAATTTGGGTAATTTTCCATACATTCCTCAGCATGTTTTATAATAATACAACATCATTTCGGCAAAATATATGTTGACAAAGTAAAATGTAAATTTTCAATATCAAACAGCATTTTTCAAGAAACGGAAGTTCGTTAAATTCGAACGCGGACGCGCCGCTGTAAGATTCGACGCTTTGCCGTAAAACGCCACTGATGCATTGTCGGGAAGGCAGGTAAAGTATGGATACAAGCCAGAAGACGTCTTGAAAAACCATATTGTTTTGCGAAATCGCGCTTTGTTTCGCTGTCTTCGTGCGGACGCATTGCATACTTTCTCGCAAAATCCTCAAAATGGAATAAAAAATGCACGCGAGAAATAAATGCGCCTGTCAAATGCGATTGGCGCAAATTCGTTATTCCTTACGGCATTTTTATTCTGCGCAATAAAACCGAAAGGAATAAAAATGAAACACATAAAAAGAACAATATCGTTAACCGCGCTTGCCGCAATGTCGTCGGGCACGCTTCTTGCAGGAGTAAACTGGTCGGGGCAAAACATATCGAGAGAAAACTACCAATGGTATTCGTACGATTTCTCGCAGGCAACGCTAAACGACGCAACCGCGATTTATACGACCTTTAAATCAAACACCGACTGGAGCGGCTCAACATTCCAAAGAGCCAATTTGCAGGGGGCGAATTTCGGCTACAGGTCGTCCGTTTCTGGAGCTGATTTTACTTCCGCCGACCTTAGAGGAGCGTCAAACTGGGCGCAAGACGGCGCAATTTTGAAAAATACCATCTTAACGGACGGCTCCGTTGCAAATTTTGAAATGGATTCGGCAGACGACATGTTTGTGGTTTACGACACAACTTCCGTAAACATAAACATATCTATGGGGAACCAAGGCTATTTTGTATCAAACGGCGCAAGTTTTGTTTTCAGGCTTTCGGAATCCTCCTCGCAAGACGACAGTTTGGGATTCGGAGAAATATTCGGAAAAGAAGGAACATCGATAACTTTCGGGGAAAATTCAAACATCGTATTGGACTTCGGAGAAAACGACGCCGTTTTGGAAGATTATGCGCTGTTTTCAGACATAGAACTTGAAGGCTGCGAAAACGTAAAAATATCCGTCATCTCAAACGGAATTTCAAGCGGTACAAAATACGTCCTTTCTTCCGACGGCAAAATTTACGCTTCCGCCTCCATTCCGGAACCTTCGTCTTGCGCGGCTATGCTGGGAATCTTCGCCATTTCAATATGCGTTCTAAAAAACAGAAAAGGAGCGTCTTTATGAAAAAACTTGCCACTGCTTTTCTTTTTGCCCTCGCGCTCGCCCAAAGCGCGCCTGCAAAAGTGGACTATTATTTTTCGACTATAAATTCGGTAAATTTTGCAGATTCCGTTTGGGATTCGACAGATTTTACGATGTCAACATTTTCATTTGCCTCCGCAAAAAACATTGTGTTTTCCTCGGAAAACGCAAAGCGGGATTTCAGCGGATCGTCATTTATGTCCGCCAACCTTTCTGGCGCGGATTTTACGGGAGCAAATCTAACTGATGCGTATTTTTCAGACGCAAATCTCGGAGGAGCAATATTTGAAAATTCAATAATAAACGGAGCCTCGTTTTTTAAAACCCCGACATTTTCAAAAGAGCAACTATACTCTACCCAAACTTGGAAAACTGGAGATTTGAGCGGCATATCTTTCAGCTCGAACAACCTTTCAGGATGGGATTTTTCGGGGAAAACCCTTAAAGGGGCTTTCTTCACCTCCGCAAACCTTACAGGCGCGAATTTCACAAATTCCGATATTCGCGGCGCAAACCTCGATTCAGTGACAGCAAAAGGATTTACCCGCGGGCAGCTGGAGTCCACTGAAAGCTGGAAGTCAAAAAATTTGTCTAAGACAAACCTTTCAGGCAACAACATGAACTCTTGGGACTTCTCCAACGCGAACCTTGAAAACACCCAATTTAAAGGCTCAAGCCTTGCCGACGCAAACTTTGAAAACGCAAAAATAAAAGGCGCAAATTTTGCCTCCACAACCGAAAAGGGATTTTCAAAAACGCAAATGGAATCTACCGAAAGCTGGAAGTCGGGCGAATTATACAATCTAAATTTGGACGGAAATTCAATGGACAGATGGAGCTTCGCCAATAAAAATCTGTATGGCTCAAGCTTTTCGAGCGGAACGATATCGAACGCGAACTTTGCAAATGCATCGCTTTCAAACGCAAAATTCGCTTCGGCAGACATCAGCGGGACTTCGTTTGAAAACGCGGAACTTAAAAACGCCTCCTTCAACTACTCAACCATAAAAAACACAAGCTTTAAAAACGCGCTCCTTCGCAATGTATCGTTTTCATCATCATACATCGAAAACGCGGATTTCAGTTTTGCGGATATGCGCGGAACTTGGGACATAAATCTCGACTCTTCAACACTTAGAAACACCATACTAAAAAACGGGGAAGTCAGCGGAGGATCCATACAAATGAATAGCGGCGACTTTCTGACAATACGCCCCCACTCCGTATATTCCGTGCACATTTCAAATGACAGCGATATCGGAGGTGGAATGCTTCTTTTTAAAGACATTTCCCTAAGCGCAAAACATGCCGAAATAGTTTCAGACGGCGCTGAAATAAACATTTCCGATGCATATATCGAAATATTCTTCGACGCAACTGAGACGTCGTTTATTGGCGAATATTCATTGATAAACGCCATAAACGGAGGCGCAATAAACAGCGAAAATTTCTCCGAAAGCCAAGTATCGCTCTTCTTGTCGAACGGAGATGCCTTTTCAGGCGATTGGGATATTGAGTTTTCCGAAAACGAACTACTCTTAAAGGTGCTATCCGCAAGCCAAGAAGACATTGAAACGGCAATGTACCTTTATAGCGCCGCAAACAATGCAATTCCGGAGCCGTCAACCTGCGCCCTTATTTTGGGAGTTTTATCAATCGCATTGGCATTCCTGAAACGCTCAAAATAAAATAAAGAAAGCCGCCTGAAACTTCCTTAAAAGCGGCTTTTTTGCAATGCGTAAAAGTTTTTGAAAATATCCGCAAACCAAACATAAAAAGACAAAATTTTGCATATAGACGAAAAAAATGCGCATAAAACTCCGGTAAATAGAAAACAAAGGCAGTAAAAACATAAAAACAAACAAAAAAATATTGACCTTTTTAAGATAGAAAGTAGCGTATAAAACTTCTTTTATTTAAAAGATTTCAGGAGAGATGACAGAGTGGTCGATTGTGCCTGACTCGAAATCAGGTGTGCGGGAAACCGTACCGAGGGTTCGAATCCCCCTCTCTCCGCGTTTTGTTTTCGCGATTTTTGCGCGGTGTATCCCGTCATGAATTTTGGGTCAACCCCAAAGATTGTGGAATAGGGATTTTTAGATGATTTGTTTGGGTCAACACCAAAGGTTGTGGAATAGCGTTTTTTTGGTAATAGGTTTTTCATAGTTTAACTCCGCATTCGACGAGTACTCTTAGTCTGTAATTTTCAAAGTTTCTGTATCCGTAGGCTCGGCGTTGGATTAGCTTCATCTTTCTATGGAACCCCTCCGTTATTCCGTTGTTCTTCGTATACCTCCACATCCTGATTATCGGCGAGAACCATTCGCTTATCGTCTCCGCCAATCGCTCAAACTCTATTGTCGCGTTGTATTTCATCTGTTTCATCATTTCTTTCAGCTCCCTTATGTTAACTTTACATTGTTTTGCCGTCTGGCTCTTCCTGTTCAACAACCCGCATAATCTCTCCTTAAACTCGTAGGCAAGTTTTATCGCCGGATTGTCCTCAAAAAACTTTTTAAGCCTCTGGCGCTCCTCG
>URGP01000002.1 GCA_900547395.1 uncultured Opitutales bacterium
TCCGCTCCCGATACGTCAACATGCAAAACATCTCAAAAGCCGACGCCAAAGAGTTTTTTGGAGGATTTTATGCTTGAAAGTAACCATGGGTAAATACGACAATGGTATCTTTGAAATTATTATTTTTAAAAGGGTAAAATGGATTTGAAGCAAAAGTTAAGAGAGTCGGTTTTTTACGGCATTTTGGATACGGGGTATGTCGCAAAAGATATGATGTTTGAAAAATGCAAGCAGTTAATTGATGGCGGGTGCGGGTTGATTCAGCTTCGCGCAAAAAAAGAAACCCATTTGGAGCGCGAAAAAATTGCTGAGGAAATTCTGCCGCTTTTCCGCTCTGAAAACGCCCCCATATTCATCATTAACGACGACATCGAGCTTGCAATGCAAATTGACATTGCGGGGCTTCACATTGGTCAAGACGACATGCCCCCTGAAATGGCGCGGGAGTTTCTTGGAAAAAACAAAGTTTTGGGGCTTTCGACGCACTCGATTGAACAAGCTAAAAATGCCGACACCCTCTCCGACATTCTCGACTACTTTGCGGTGGGCCCTCTGTTTGCAACCCAAACCAAGCCAGGCAGAATTCCCGTAGGCTTAGGGCTTGCAAGCGAAGTCAAGGCAATGCGCCCAAAGCTTCCGTGGTTTTGCATCGGAGGCGTGAATTTAAACACGGTGGAAAGCGTTGCGAAGTCGGGAGCTGAAAGAATTGTCGCTGTCTCCGACGTTTTAAAGCCGGAAGACACTGCATTTGCGGTTCGCGAATTAACGCGGAAATTTTTGCTACACAAAACAGCTTAGAAAAATCATAATAAAGCGCAAAAAAGCGGCACCGAAAAATTTTCGATGCCGCTTTATTATAAATTGATATTAGAAGTTTTGTTTTTTTACGATGTATATTGGTCTTCTTTTTGTCTCCAAGTACAATTTTGCGATGTACTGCCCTATCACGCCAAGGCACAGAAGCTGCAATCCGCTCAAAAACAAAATTATGCATACCAAAGACGGCCAGCCCTCGATTGAGTTGTGAAAAATAAGCTGCCTGATAACTACAAAAACGATTGCAACCGATGAAAGCATGCAAAATGCAAGCCCAATCAGGCTTGCCAAGGCAAGCGGAAGCGTCGAAAAAGCCAAAATGCCGTCGAGCGCATAAAAGAAAAGCCTTGCAAGCGACCACTTTGTGTTGCCCGCGCAGCGGTGCACGTTTTCAAAAGCAATGCGCTTTGTCTTAAAGCCAACCCACTCGTAAATTCCCTTTGTAAAGCGGTTGTTTTCGGGCAAAGACAAAACTGCATCGACAACATTGCGCTTCATGAGCCTGAAATCGCGCGCGCCCGCAACGAGCTTCACCTCGGAAAGCCTGTTTATGACCTTGTAAAACATGTCGGAAACAAAAGAGCGGAATTTGCCCTCTCCGCGCCTGTCGGACCTGCTCGTTGCCGCGCAGTCGTAACCTTCAAGCAAAATTGCCTCGTACATCTGCGGCAAAAGAGACGGAGGGTCTTGCAAGTCGGCGTCCATTATCGCGACAAAATCGCCCTTTGCGTTTTCAAGCCCGGCATAAATCGCCGCCTCTTTGCCGAAATTGCGCGAAAACGATATATAGCGTATGCGCGAATCTTCTTTGGCAAGTTCGCAGATAACTTCAAAAGTCGAATCTTGGGAGCCGTCGTCGATTAAAATAAGCTCGAAGTTCGGACGCCCCATCTCGTCCATAACACGCAGGAACTCGCGGTAAAAAAGCGGCAGCGCATCCTCTTCGTTAAAGCAGGGCACAATGAAAGAAGAGAGCTTGCCTTGCAGTTTTTCCGAAATTAAAGACTTTGAAGAGTTATCTGAAATATCCATGCCAAATAAACTGTTTTTTTTAATATATTTAAAAATTTTCCTTAAAGTCAATATATTTGATTGCATTGAAACAGAGATTGCTCTACTAAAAAAGCGTCAAAAACAAATCGGGTATTTTAAAATGGAAAACATCATGCAAAAGACAGCCGCGGCATATTCGCGAACCGAAGAAATTTGGTCGGCGTCGATACACGGAATCGGAATTGCGTTCGGAGTGGCGTCAGTCGCCATTTTAGCGACTTTTTCAGCCATTTACCAAGACGCCTGGGCGATTGTCGGAACTTCGATTTTCGGGGCGTCAATAATACTATTATACACTGCTTCAACGCTATACCATGCGGCAAGCAATGCCAACAGAAAGCGCGCATTAAAGAAATTCGACCATATTTCAATATACTACCTGATAGCAGGCTCTTACACTCCGTTTTTGTTCGTAAACATAAAGGGCGCGCTCGGCTGGACGATTTTCGGCATTATCTGGGGGCTTGCGATAATAGGAACCACAATGAAGCTTTGCACCGACACAAACGGAACCAAGGCTTGGTCGATAGCTCTTTACATGGGAATGGGCTGGCTTATTATCGGCGTAATTTGGAAGCTTATAATGGTTATGCCTCTTTCAGGCATAGTGTTTCTCGCGCTCGGCGGGCTTTCCTACACGGTTGGAGTCGCCTTTTATGTTCAGAAGAAAAAGGCGTTCTCGCACGCGATTTGGCACGGCTTCGTGCTGATGGGAACAGTGTTCCACTTCTTCGCCGTGCTTTTTTCGTGCGCCTTGATAGGTTAAGAGATTTTAAGGGAAAACCTGCCGTTTCTGCGACTTACCTTGCAGTCAGCCCCGTACGCTTCGCTTAAAACGGAGCTTGTCACTACGTCCCCGATTTTGCCGCTTGCAAGGACTTCGCCGTCTCTTATCACCATCGCGTTTGTAAACGAAGGCGGGATTTCCTCTACATAGTGCGTCGCCAAAACGATTGCGGGGATTTTTTTCGACTCCGATATTTTTTCCATAAAGCCCACGAAGTTGTCGCGCGCCACCGGGTCAAGCCCCGTGCAAGGCTCGTCCAAAAACATTACGGTGGGATTTACCATCAGAGAGCGGGCAATCTGCACCTTCTGCCTTTCGCCCTGAGAAAGCTGGCTCCAACGGGAAGCCGCAAGATGGAACACTCCCAGCTCTTTCATTTTGCGAACCGCCTTTTGGCAAACTTTTTCGTCGGCAGTACCCCAAAAATTTATCATTGCAAATTCGCCGCTTACCACAATTTCAAGCGCGGTTTCGGAGATCTGGATTTTTCTGTTTATGTTTGCCGAAACTATTGCGATTTTTTCGCGCACCCTCTGCCATTCGCATTCAGAATACGTTTTTCCGTCAACTGTCATTATGCCCGAACTTGGAACTTCATATCCGCAGATAACGGAAAGAAGGCTTGTCTTGCCAGCGCCGTTTGCGCCCAAAAGTGCCCAGCGTTCGCCTTTTTCAACTTGCCAGCTTATTGATTTTAAAATTTCCTTGTCTTTTATAAATGACAAATTTTGTATATCCAAAATCTTTTTCATCGTTTTTCCAAAAAGGATAGAATTTTCAAAAAATGAAAGGCGTTTACAAGCAAATTATACTGGCGTCGGCATCGCCGAGGCGGAAAGAGCTCATGCAAAAGCACGGCTTCGACTTTATTGCAGAGCCTTCGGGCGCGCAGGAAGGCAATTCTTCGGAAGACTGCCTTAAAACGGCTCTTTCAAACGCGAAATTAAAGGCAATGGAAATCGCCGAAAAATATCCTAAAAACGTTGTTTTGGGCGCGGACACAATCGTTGTCTTGGACGGAAAGCTCTTCGGCAAGCCGAAAGACTTGAAAGATGCCAAAGAAATGCTTAACGCTTTGCAGGGGCGCACGCACAGCGTGTTTACTGCTATCGCAATCATATTGAAAAGCGAAAACATCTTGGAAACCGCCGCAGACGAAAGCCGCGTAAGCTTCAAAAAAATGGATATGCAAGACATTGAAAACTACCTGCAAAAAGTAAATGTTTTGGACAAGGCGGGAGCTTACGCCGCCCAAGAATTCGGGGAGCTTATAATAGAAAACATCGACGGAGACTTTGAAAACGTCATGGGACTTCCCTGTTCTTTGTTAAAAAATGAACTCGGCAGGATTTTCGGCTCGTTCAAAATATTTTTGAAATAACATGCAAAAAACATTTGAAAAAAAGCCCTTCGGCTCTTCAAAGACGGATTTTAGAACCGCCTTTGTTTCAATGTTTATGGCAATTCTTATCCATGTTTTGATTTTGGAATTTGCACCGCGCAGCTTTTCGCTAATGGCAAACGAAACAGACGCCGGCGACGATTTCGACATAGAATTTGAACCTCCTGAAATAGAAAGCGTTATCCCGCAGTTTATCGAAGCCAACCCCGCCGCAAACGACGACGCCCCGAAAGACACCCCGTTTGAATCTTTCAAAAACCAAACAGCGGCGCAGGAAAAAGCGGAAGAAGCCGACAAATCAAACCTGCCTAAAACAGACGGCGAAAACGACGACTCAAACAAAATTGTTTCGGGCAACCTGCAAAACGAAGTTTTAAGCCAAAGCCCCGAATCGGTTTTTGAGACGCTCGAACGCCCGCTCGTAAACCCAAGCCAACAATCCCAAACAAACCCAAAGGATTTTTCGGAACAAACGCCCCCTGCGGCGCAAAATGAAAACACGCCGCCTGAAATTTTCGACGATAAAGACGCATTGCCTGCGCCGAACATAGCAGAAGAAACAACTCCCCAAGAAACGCCGCAAAACGCCCCTTTGCAGGAAGAAGAGCCCCTGCCGATGCCAAAGCCGCGCCCCCACCTTTCCCTTCAAACCGCCGCAGGCCCGCTAAGAAAGAACAATCTAAACGCAAACGCGGTGGGGCTTACGGCAGTCGATTCGCGTTTCAGCGAATTTGGGGCTTACGAACAGAGAATGACGGAAGCAGTAGCAAGGCAGTGGTATTTGCTTGCATCAATGCAAAACCTTTCAAGCGAAGCGGACACGCAGGTCGTGGTTGAATTTTTCTTAAACACAAGCGGAGAAATCACGTCAATAAAAATTCTTTTCAACTCCTCCACAACCACCGGGAAAACTCTGTGCGAACAAGCAATACTTTCAACCGCGCCCTACGGGAAATGGACGCCTGAAATGATTGCAGTTTTAGGCTCGCAAGACCAATCCGTAAAGTTTACATTTTATTATCGATAATGGATATTAGAGATTTCATAGATAAAATTCCTTTTGCAAGAAAGGCGCAGGCAGTAGCGTTCGACCCCTGCGGGCTAATCGCGATTTCAAAGGGAAGCGGAATAATGTCGCATCCAAATCCAAACCCGAAAGACAATATGGCGCCGTCCATTCTGCGAGCAAAGTACAACTTTAAAGAAGAATACTTTTCTTGGAAAGCGGAAGGCTGCGAAGAAAATCTGCACCTTTACCTCATAAACAGGCTCGACTCCCCCACTTCGGGCATAATGCTGGCTTCGGCAAACAAAGAGCTTGCCGCGGAGCTGAAAAAGGCGTTCAAGGAAAAAAGCGCAAAAAAAACCTACTATGCAATCTGCGTCGGAAGACCTTTCGGCAAAGAGGGCGAATGGAACGATTTTTTAGACATAAAAAGATTCGGCAATTTCGTGCGCGGCAAAACAGGCGGAGGAACGCGCGCAATAACGCGCTTTGCCTTTGAAAGAATCGACGAAAACAAGCTTATGCTATCTTTAATGCGGCTTGAACCGAAAACGGGAAGAACACACCAGCTTAGAATTCAATGCGCTTCGCACAAGCTTCCGATTTTGGGAGACGAAACTTACGGAGATTTTGAGGCAAACCGCAGGTTTCGCCGCCTTGCGGGGGCAAAACGCATGTATTTACACTGCGCAAAAACAGAAGTCGAATTTGAATTTAACGGCAAAAAGATAAATTTCTGCGCGGAAGACAAGCTGCCTCAATCCTTCAAAGACATAATTGAATTTAACGGAGAAATTCTCATAAAAAAAATGGGCAAAATATGATATCTCTTCTATGGAAATGCTTTTACGACGCAAATGCGTACAATTTGGTTTTGAAAACATGGAAGTTCAAAACCGTAATTTATTTCTTTTTCATATCGCTAATAGCGTCTTTTTTTGCGGATTTGAGTTCAATCCCCTACTTGTATAAATTTTTAAGCGAAGAGGCTGATACAATATCTTCACAAATTCCAAATTGCAAAATAACGGAAAGCGGAATCGACCTTCAAAGCGAAAATCCCGTTTATGTAAAGCTTTCAAGCGGCAAGGATTTCATTGGCTTTACATCGGGTTTTATTCCGCCTGAAAAGCTTGAAAACCTTCTGCTTGCCTTTGAAAAGAGCTGGATAAGCTTCAACTTAAACGGAGATTTTGAAAAGAGGGTCCCCTACTCGGAAGTTTTGCAATACTATAAAAGCGTCTATCCCGAAAAGACGGAAATTGCGATAAATCCCGATTCCACGCTCGGATTCATTGAGTACTTGAAAGCTGCCGCGCTCTTTGCATTTCCCGTTTTCAACTTTGCATTTGCAATTATGTCAAGCGCGCTAATGCTGCTTTCTGTGACAATTCCAACCTATATTCTTTCCATCAATACAATGCCCGACATAAAAATTTCGGGAGCTGTGAAAATCGCGCTTGTTGCCTCCACTCCCGCAATAATTTTATCAGCGGCGGGCGGACTTTTAACGAACATCGGAAGCTTTGTATTTGCGATGCTAAGCTTTGTCATTGTCTGGAAAATGATGCGCCGCATTGCGCTTTTGAGGCTTCAAGAAATGGAATAATCACTTGGCGGCGGCTCTGCCCAACCTGTCGTTTACAGCTTCGCCAATGCCGCTATCAGGCAGTTTTTGGCAGTAGATTGTGCTAAAAGAGCCGTCGAGATTTCTTAGCAAGTCGAACAAATTTCGCGCAGCCTCCCGCTCGTCTCCGCTTTCGCTTAGCCAAAATTCGCCCTTTCGGGGATTTTGCGGACGCTTGAAAAACACCCTTGCCGAACCGCTTTCAAACTCGCATTCGCTTTCAAAAAGCACTACCTTCGCCTTGGGGCTGTAATGGGTTTTAAGCATTCCGGGGGCTGTGGGATGCGCGGGATTTTTGTCTTTCGGGTCGATAAGTTTGCGCCCCAAAACGCGCTCTATTTCACTTCTTGGAACAGGCCCCGGGCGCAAAAGCATAGGTCGGTCTTCATCGACAAGCATTACTATTGTCGATTCCACCCCGCACTCGCAACTCCCGCCATCAATAATAGCGTCGATTTTGCCGCCAAGCTGGGCTTCCACATGCCGCGCTTTCGTGGGGCTTACATAACCGAAAGGGTTTGCGCTCGGAGCTGAAAGCGGAACTTTTACCTCCGCCATAAACCTGCGCATTACAGGATGGGACGGCATTCGCACGGCAACAGTGGGCTTGCCCGCGCTAACGATTCCGGGCACGCAGTCTCTCTTTTTCAATACGAAAGTTATGGGTCCGGGACAAAACGCATCGTAAAGCCTGCGGGCTGAAAGATTGGGAACAGCTATTTTTTCAAGAGCCTCAAAATCCAAAACGTGGGCAATCAAAGGGTCTATAAACGGGCGCCCCTTTGCCTCGAAAATCTTGCGCACGGCATCGGCGTTTAGCGCGTTTGCCGCAAGCCCGTAAACTGTCTCCGTCGGAAGCGCGACAATGCCGCCCGCCAAAATAATTTCGGCGGCTCTTTTCAAAGAGGCGTCTGACGAGTCCAAAACCATTAAAACAAAAAGGCGACCGAAGCCGCCCAAAAGAATAAATCAAAAAACAGATTTTACTTCATGAGGAGCATATTGCGCCCCTGCTTGATAACCTTCTTTACGTGGCGCTGTTCCTTTGCGGACAAACCCGTAAATTTGCGCGGCAAAATTTTACCGGTTTCAGTTGTATAGCGATTTAAGCTTTCCGTATCGGAAAACGACAAATCCAAAGCTGACTTTTTTTGTTCTTCTGACATGTTATGCTTTTAATTAAAATATTTTTACAATATGAACTTGTACCTATTTTTAAAGCGTTATATTAAAGAGAGGCTTAGCCCGCAATGCAAGTAATTTTTTCAAAAAAATCAAAAAAAAGGCGATTTTTTAAACCGCCCCTTTTCTTTGCTTTAAATTTTGATTTTAGTTGCGCGATTTTGCCACTTTTTCAATGAACGGCTTTGCCATTTCTTCCATTACTGCGTAACCTTCGGCGGTCGGATGCACGCCGTCTTTTGAATATTTCAAAGGAAGCCCTTTTCTTTCGTCAACCATTTTCGAGTGGTAATCGAGATATGCGATTTTGTTCTTTTTTGCGTAATCTTGAAGCATTTTATTGACTTCAATAATTTTGTCGCCGACATTTTCGATTTCCTTGCGCCATCCGTACTCGGCGGCGGGAAGTATGGAGCAAATCACCGGCTTTATTTTGTTTGCCTTTGCAATTTCGCACATAGACTGAATGTTGCCTGCAATGTTTTCAAGCGAAATGGGACCCTGATTTCTTGCAATGTCGTTCGTGCCTGCCAAAATTAGAACGACCTTCGGCTTTAAATCAACAACATCGCGCTGAAAGCGCGCAAGCATCTGCGTTGTAACCTGCCCGCTTATTCCGCGCCCGACATAGTTGTTTTCCGTAAAGAACCGACCGCGCGAGCCTAACCAGCCGTCAGTGATGGAATCCCCCATAAACACCGCAACAGGCGTGTTTTTTGAAGCTTTCACTTCTTCGTTTGACTTGGCGTATCTGCCGTAGTTTGCCCAGTCTGCAAAAAGCAGAGTTGAAAATGCGGCAAAAGCCGCAAACAATGCGATTAATTTTTTCATGATATAAAATTTATTTGTTTTTCCGAAAAATTGAAAGAAAAAAATTCGGCAAAAAACTTGCCGAATTTCTCTAAAAAATCTTACTTGCCAAAAATCTTTATTCCGCTCAAATGGAAATATTCTTTTTTGCGGAGCTCGATTTTGACAAAACGCGCTTTCTTCTTTTCGTCAAAAACGATTTTCCATGTTTTTCGGGCGTTTTTAGTCTGCCAGACATCTTCCCAATTACTGCCGTTTTTTGAAATATAAACATGCATATTGTTTGTGCGGCTGCCCTCATTGTCTTTGCGGTTATAAAGAAGTATTGCGGATATGTCGCGAATTTTTCCCAAATCTATAACGGCATATTGAACATCGTCTTTCCGCTCGGTGTGGAAAGCGAAATTTTTGCCCTCGCAAAGAAGCGGATTTCCGCCTTTTGGATGATATTCATTAGAAAGGGAAGAATATTCGATTTTAGCGTCCTTTGAAATCCACTCTCCCTCGATGCTCTTCATGACAGACTTGTCCTGCCTGTTTTTTTCTTCTTTGGCAAACGTATGCGAAAACTTGTCCAAAAGACGCATTCCGTAGAAAGAATCAAACTTGCCGTCCGATTCCAATATGGAAGAGCCCGCGCCAAAAACCAAAAATTTGAATTCCACAGAGCCTTCAAAATAGTTTCTGTACTTGTCCAATGTTGCAGGACCTAATGCGCCGTTTCCAACGCCCGAAACATACGGGGCAATCCTAAGCTCGCAAACGTCGGACTTCGGCAAATCCTTGAAATGCTTGGCGCGCAGAATTTCCTCCTGGCTGTTTGGCAGCAATGAGAAATTAAGCCCGTCGCCATCCACTGCAAACAAAAGCGAATTTCCCCTGCCGTTTTTTACTTCAAACAACTTGACTCCGCCGCGGTTTCCGCAATCCTGTGGCTTGGCGTAAGGGAAAATTTCGTTTGAAACAAGATAAGACCACTTTCCGAAATCCGCCGACTGCATTCTGTCGATATAATTCATATGACCGCCAAAACCCAAGTAGCGCACCGAATGTGCTTCTTTTTTGGGCATAAAAGCGCGCATTCCGACTCTCGGCAAATACAGGTCTTTCGGCGTGTCGTTTAACTTCGTTATTTTTGTCGAAACTTCCAAGACGCCGTCGCCCGTAAGCGAATAAGCCTGCTCGAAAGCAAAGCCCATGCCCTCGTCATTTACAAGGTTTGCGCTCGTCAAAACCCTCGCAAGCGACGGCGACAATTTTTTTACTTCGATTTTTTGCATCGACGGGACAAGTTCGTTAAGCTTGTACTCTTCAAACTCCCTGCGTGCCCTGCCGTGGTTTTCAATCCAAGCCGATGAAACATCGAGGCTAAACGGCGTTGAAATTTTTTCGCCAAACTTGTCGGAAAGAGATTCAAGCGAAGCCGTCTTTTGGTCAAAGACCAGTTTAAGAGACGAAGACGAAAGCTCAATCTTGCCGTTTGAATTTTTAACATCAACCCTGCCCTTCGGCAATACCCTTTTCTTGGAATCTGTTTTCTTAATCAAAAAGCTTTTTTTGGAAAACTTTCCAAAAGCGAAATCTGCAACAGATTCGGGAGTAGAGCTTGAATCTGAAATTGATTTCAAGTCCAAATTGGAAGAACCGCCCTTAAAGCTGATTTCATAAAAATATTCTCCCGGCAAATCCGACTTAAATTCGGGAAGAGCAACTTTGTATTCAATGGTTTTGCCTGCGGGCAAATCTATTTTAAGGGGAGCGGACGCAATGACGTCCCCATTTCGCTTGACTTTGATTTCCCCGTGAAGCTCGCTTAAATTGGTGTCCAAATATTCGTTTGAAATACGTAAAGTCAGGTTGTCGTCGGAAATCGGATACATCTGAATGTCCTGATAGACCCTGCGCACTTCGCTAAGCTCCGAAGTCCATTTTCTCTCAGCTCCGACAACGCCCGAAGCGCACCATGTGCCCGCATTGCGGCACGTCCCGAAATCTCTTCCGTCGCCCAAGAAGCGTTCGCCTTCGCCTTTTGCGGGAAGCCACAACGTCCTGTCCATCCAATCCCAAATAAATCCGCCCAAAAGAGCCGGCTCGGAACGCATTTTAAGCCATATGTCCTCCAAGTTGCCGATTGAATTTCCTATCGCAAAAGAGTACTCGCAAAACATAAACGGCTTTTTGCGCGGAGCGGAAAGATAGGAATTTATGGCGTTTAGCCCGCCGTACATCGGGGAATGGAAAGAGCTTGTGTTTTCTTTTGAATAAGTCGCAGGCTCGCAATGGACAAGCGCGGGAGCGGGCGCAAATTTCTTTGCAACAACTTCCATTTTCTTGTGCGCGTTCGTATAGTGGTTCCCGTTTTCATTACCCAAAGACCATCCGAAAACACATGGATGGTTGCGGTCGCGCTTAACCATGTTTTGCATTCTGTCGCAAGAAGAAGCGTCGTAAGTTCCGCTGTCTCCGGGAACATGGTTCCAGAGAGCGTGAGACTCCAAATTGTTTTCGTCCAAAACAAAAATGCCAAGTCTGTTGCACAGCATGTAAAACTCGTCGGGATTGGGATAGTGTGAAGTCCTGATAGCGTTTATGTTTGCGGCTTTTATCATCAAAACGTCTTTCAAAAGGACTTCAAACGAAACCGCGTTTCCCTTTTCGGGCGCGTAATTGTGGCGGTTTACGCCCTTGATTTTCACGACAGAACCGTTCCAAACAAGCCGCAAACTCCCGTCTATGAAAAACGTCCTGAACCCTACGTCGATTTTGGCGGTTTCCAAAACTTCCCCGTTCTGCTTCAAACTAAAAATCGCCTGATACAAATTGGGCTTGTCGGGCGACCACGGCGAAACTTCCCCGCCATTGAAAGCCAAATCAAAGCTTGAAGAATCCGAATTTAACGCAGACGAAGCCGCGCGCAAAACCTTTCCGCTTGAATCGGTGAAAACCAAATCAAAACTCAAGTTTTCGGAAAGCTTTTTCTCCGCGTTCTTTGCGAAAGCCTTTGAGAAAAACTTGAATTTTCCGCCGTCAATAACGGCGTCGGCAACGATGTCCGCAATATGGGTTTTCGGTCTTTCCACCAAAACCACGTCGCGTATCACGCCCATAACGTGCGGCATATCCTGCACTTCCGTATAAGAACCCGTCGTGAATTTGAAGACGTGGAGAGCAAGCGTATTCTTCCCCTTTTTCAAAAATTTTGAAATGTCGAACTCGGCGGGAGTGAAAGAATCTTCGGAGTAGCCCGCGAATTTCCCGTTTACAAAAACCTTCACGCCTGATTTTACCCCGCAAAGCCTCAAAAAATACGCCTTGTTCTGAGAAAAATCATCAAGAGAAAACACATTTCGGTATATCGCGCTTTGGCGGTGCATGTCGGGAATGCGCGGTTTTAACATTGCCTCCGACGGATTATCGGAGCTGATGTCGGCAAATTCGGGCAGATTTTTCCCCTGCAAGTCAAATATGAATTCGGGAAAGATATTGGTGTAGGAAATGCGGTCGTATCCGCGGGTCTGCCATGTGTCAGGCAGGTTTACGGCGTCCCATTTTTCGTCGCTAAAATCTTTTTCAAAATACTCGGCTTTCAATTCGGACGGGCTGTCAAAAAAAGCAAAACGCCAACCGCCGTTTAACAGCCTGTAAGGCTTTGAATGATATATTTTGCCGACATCTGAAATTGAAATCGGCTTCTTTGCCGAATCCAAAGAATCGCACAAAACAAACGAAGCCCTTGCAGGTTCTTTATTTATGCGGAAAACCGACATATCGTCCCACTGGTAAGTCGCCTTTGCCTCTTCTTCGAGAGACAGCGCAAACATGGGTTGCAGCGCAGAAAAAGCCAATGCAAGCGTTAAAAATTTCAAATTTTTACAAAACATGAGTTTCCTTTCCCTAAAAAATTTGCATATATCTTTAAAAATGAAAGAATATTTATTCGAAAAAATTTTTTAAAGCACTTTTTTAATTTACAGTAATATAGGCGCAAAACAAAAAAAAATATCACAGCACCATGCAAAGTTTTCCGAAAAAGCAATTTTTTTTAAACATAAGTGCACGATATTCAAAATCTTAAATTTTATGAGTAAAAATTCTAAAAAAAATGCTTGCATTAAAAAGAAATTTCAGCATTATTTGGTACTTTCTTAATTGAAATACGCGCCTGTAGCTCAATTGGATAGAGCATCTGACTACGGATCAGAAGGTTACAGGTTCGACTCCTGTCAGGCGCGCCATTTCAAATTGTGTTTCGGGGCTTTCGAGCTCTTTTTTTATGCCCGCATATGTGGAAAGTCTTAATCAGACCGGCAATGATATTTATCCCCTTTGTTCTCGGGATATTGCTTCAAAGTGTTTTCAGGTTTTCATGGAACGTAAACGGCGTCGAAATTTCAGTATGGTTTATACGAATTGCGCTGATGATTATGTTCTTCCAAATTTGCGTGCAAATAAATTTGTCGAAGTTGAAACCGCGCAAAGAACACTTCAAAGTTCTTCTTTTAAACATTCTGATGGGAATTGTACCCTATTTCATCTTAAAAGAATCCGGCTATGAAACGCTTGCGCTCGCCGCTTTTTTTGTCGGAATAACGCCGACTGCAAACGCCGCCCCCGTTGTGATGGGATTTCTCGGCGGCAATGTCGAATTTGTGCTTACGGGGTTTGCCATAACAAACATTTTTATAGACCTCATATTAATAGTCCTTCTGCCTTTTATAAGCGGCAACGGAAGCTTCGATTTTGCTCTTAAAGTACTGCTCCAGCTTTTAATGCTGGTAGGTATTCCCATTTTGCTTGCGGCTATTGTGCGCAAAACCTGCCGAAACGCGCGCAACATTGCCCTTCGGTTCAGAATGTTTAACTTCGGGCTGTGGTGCTCGACATTGTTTGTAATCGCCTCAAACGCCACTGAATTTTTTGAAAGCAAGCCCGAAATATCGTGGACGTCTTCGATAGAAATCGCGCTCATATCGCTTTTGATTTGCGCGATGAATTTTTGGCTCGGCAGAAAAATATCGCAAAGACGCCACGCAAGGGAATCAAGCCAAATTCTCGGACAAAAAAACACGACGCTCACTATATTTTTAGCTCTTGTATTCGGGGGCGAAAACGCCGCCTTGGTTTCGCTCGGCCCGACTTTTTACGTTCTTTGGCACAATATGTATAACGCCCTTCAAATGTACTTTTACGACAAGCGCAAAATCGCCAAAAACAAATCAAAAAGATTTTAGCTTGGACGGGTGCGCGTATTCGATGTCAACCAGAAAATCCTGCGTTTCGGTATAGACATTTGCGCCGCTTTTAAAGTATCCGAGTTTTATTTCTGCGCGCCCCTCCCTTATCGCCTCAAACGAAATTTCCGTATTTTCCCCGCCTCCGAAAATCGGGCATGACTTCTTAACGCCGCGCGATTTAACTTTCAAAAAATTATCGCTGTAATTTACGATGCTCCAATCCGCACCCGCAGACTGGTACGGCGGCAAGGAAATAACGATGGTGTCGCCTATCTTGCAGGAAGTCTGATTTTTTTCCAAATTCAAATTTTTCTCTGACGCGCAGCCGAAAAAGACAAAGGGTAAAAGAATAAAAGCTGTTTCTTTAAAAAACTTCATGATTTTATGAAAATCCATTTTTTTAAACAGGGCAAATCAATTTTAAGACCTTCTTGCAAACGCAAAAGCCGAAATGTTTTCAAATCCCGCCCGCTTTAAGGTTCTCGCACATTCGTTCAAAGTGGCTCCGCTTGTCATGACATCGTCCGCCACTATGATTTTCGCGCTTTTTGAAATATTTAAGCCGCCGTTAACAGCAAATGCTCCGCGCACGTTTTCAATTCTGTCCTTCTTGGAAAGAGCCGTCTGGGTCGGAGTGAACTTTTTGCGCAAAAGCAGGTTTTCCACTTTCAAATTAAGCTCGGGATAAAGATTTACAATCGCCCTGCAAAAAACTTCGCTTTGATTGTACGCGCGCTTTCGCATTCTCTTTGAATGAAGCGGCGCAGGAACCAAAATTGCGCCATCAAAATATTCCCTGAAATTCGCCACTCTGTTTAATAAACGCGCCATGTCTTCCGCCACATAAATTCCGCCGTGGTACTTTAATTCCAAAACCAGACTGCGCCCCGCATCGGCATACTCGCACACCACAAGCGACTTTTCAAAATAAAGCTCATCAGAAGCGCATTTTGCGCATATGCTGCAAGGTATGCTTACAATTTCAGCACAACGCTTGCATCTTTCAACCTGAGTTATAAACGGCTTGTTTGCGCAATCTTCGCACAAATATCTGAATTCTCCGCTTGGATTTTCCTTTCCGCAAACAATGCAGTGTCTCGGAAAAATCAAATCCAAAAGGCGTTCAAAGATTTTCATTTAAGGTCTTACGCAAATTGACGAATAGCACGCAACGCCGCTTTTTAAACACTCTATGTCGGTTTTCTTTCCGCCGACAGACCTGCCCCCGTCTATCGCGTATTTAAACGAAAACTTGCCGTTTTCATCTTGCTTGTAAAAAGGAAGAATTTTTACAGAAGCAGGCTCGCATTCCACAAACGGGGTTGAAGAGGAGTATTCGGATGGATAGTTTATGTTGAAAACGCTCCCCAAACGGGCGTCTTTGGATTCAAACTTTTCGCGCACAAAATTCGCGCAGTGGGCGCAAGCCGAACGCAAAATATCGTCGAGTTTTTTCGGGGGAGTTTCGTGGTTTATCCTGCACGCCTCGTAAAATTCGTTTGCAAGCTGTAATGACGCGGCAACCGCCATCACGCCAGCACCCGCAGCCTCCGCCGCAGCTGAAAAAGTCCCCGAACTCCACAAAAGCGGAAGCCCCAAATTCTGCCCGATGTTAATTCCCGAAACCACAACGTCAGGCAAATCATCTTTGCACAAACACCCCAAAGCAATGTTCACGCAGTCGCTCGGAGTTCCGTCAACCGTGTATATCTTTGTTTTTTTGAAATCGGACTTTCTTTCGGCAAGCGTCAAAGTTTTATGCCTGCTGTAAGCCCTGCCAATCCAGCTTTGCTCAGATGCGGGAACGACGACCAAAATTTCGTCCGAAACCTCCTCAAACGCCTCAATAAAACGGTTCAAGAAAGGGGATAAAATTCCGTCGTCGTTTGAAATCAGGATTTTTTTCATTTATTCCTGCACGGGTTCCAGAGGCTCTCCGCGCAAATATTTATTGATGCTTAGAGCCGCCTTTTTCGCCTGCCCCATCGCGCTGATTACGGTCGCCGCGCCGCTTACAACGTCGCCGCCCGCAAACACGCCCTTCATTGAAGTTTCCAAAGTATTTGGATTTATTTCCAAAGTTCCCTTTTTGGTCGTCTTCAAGTTTTTGCAAGTCATCGGGATTAGCGGATTCGGGCGGTTGCCGATAGAAACAACTATCGCGTCGCAATCAATCACAAATTCGCTGTTCGGAATTTCCACGACGCCCCTGCGCCCCGAAGCGTCGGGTTCGCCAAGCTCCATCTTAGAGCATTCAAGACCGATAACCCTGCCGTTTTCGTCCGCCACCACGCGCTTTGGCGCAGTCAAAAGCTGGAAGTTGACGCCTTCCTGCTCGGCATGGTGGACTTCTTCGGCGCGCGCAGGCATCTGTTCGCGCGCTCTGCGATATACGAGGGTCGATTTCGCACCTGCTCTAAGCGCGGTTCTCGCGGAGTCCATTGCGACATTGCCGCCGCCGATTGTGACGATGTGCTTTGCCTTAATCGGGGTCGTTCCGTATGTCGGGAACGCGTAGGCTTTCATGAGATTAAAGCGCGTCAAAAATTCGTTTGCGGAAAATACACCGACGCTGTTTTCGCCGGGAATGCCCATAAAGTTCGGCAAGCCCGCGCCCGAACCAATGAATACCGCGTCAAAACCGCTCGCCAAAAGCTCGTCAACCGTCTGCATCTTTCCGATGAGATGGTTTAAGTGTATCTTTACACCAAGGCTTTTCAAGGTATTCACTTCATGGAGCACGATTTCCTTGGGCAGGCGGAATTGCGGAATGCCGTACATAAGCACGCCCCCCGGGAAATGCAAGCCCTCGAATATTTCGACCTCATGACCCGCAAGCGCAGTGTCAAGCGCGGCTGTTATGCCTGCGGGACCGCAACCGATGATTGCAACCCTCTTGCCCGTGGGCGCGGCTTTTTCGGGGATTTTTTCGAGATTGTTCTGGCGCACATAGTCCGCCGCGAAACGCTCCAAAGAGCCGATGGCAACAGGTTTTCCCTTTATGCCCAGAACACACGAGCCTTCGCACTGCAATTCCTGCGGGCAAACTCTTCCGCATACAGCCGAAAGCGCACTCTGCTTTTTAAGCTTTATTGCGGCTTCCTGAATGTTGCCGTTTGCTATCGAATCAATAAAATCGGGTATGCGTATATTGACGGGACAAGCCGCAACGCATCTTGGTTTTGGACAGCGCAAACATCTTGTCGCCTCGTCCATCGCCATTTCCAAAGAAAAGCCGTAAGGCACTTCCTCGAAATTTGCGGCGCGTTTTTTAGGATTTTGCTCGGGCATCGCGTGGCGCGGCAAGCCCGAAGCCTTCAACTTTTTTACAGTATTTTCTGACATACTAAAAAAACCTATTCTAAATTATTTGTGGCACCCCCCGCCCGAATGCAAATGGCGCGGCATTGCGTCGATTTCAAGCAGAGAATAAGCAGTTCTGCGCTTTGCAAGCTCGTTAAAGTCAACCTTGCCCAAATCGAAGAACGGGCCGTCAACGCACGCGAACTTGGTTTCGCCGTCAAGGCTTACGCGGCACGCACCGCACATGCCCGTTCCGTCAACCATAATCGGGTTGAGAGAGCAGAGTGAAAGAGGCGTTTTTGAGGCGAACTTGGAGCACTGCTTCATCATAAAGACGCAACCGACAGCTATCGCCGCGTCAAATTCTCCGCCGCGTTTTTCGTAAACGTTGCTGCATCCGCCCTTTATGCCCTTTGTGCCGTCCCTTGTAAGAACGATGAATTCGTCCGCGACAGTTTTCAGCTTGTCTTCAAAGAAAAGCATAAACGAAGTCGAAGCCTCTATCGCAATGGCGGTTTTTACACCCATTTTTTTGAGCTCGCGGGCGACGGGATAAATCGCCGCTATGCCGTAGCATCCGCCCATTAGCAAAACCTTCTGACCTTCCTTGAAATTCGAGAAGTCAAACGGAGTGCCGAGAGGTCCGCTTGCCGAAGCGAGGAAGTCTCCCTTTGAAAGCCTGCCAAGCTCCGCGCTCGAACGCCCGACTTCTTCAAAGACGAACTGAACCCAGCCCTCTTCCGCACTCCAATCTATGATTGTAAACGGAGAGCGTTCGCTCTTTTCGTTCGCCATCAAAATCGCGAACTGCCCCGCCTTGGCGTACTTTGCCATATCGGGAGCCTTGATTTTTATGGAGTGGAAATTCGGCGCAAGAACCTTGCTTTCCAAAATTTCATATCCGCCTGCCGCCTTTTCTTCGCCTGTTTTCTTTGAAACGGGCAAGCCGAATGCGGCGAAATCAGGAGCCAAATCGGCGACCAAATGCCCCATGTAGGCCTTTGCAACCGCGCTTTTTGAAGTTTTGGGCGAAGTAAATTCCGAAACCCTCGGCAATTCTTCGCCTTCTGCGAGATTGAACTTGCAAGACAAGGCCTTCAAAACGGATGTCAACGCTTCCTGCCCTTCGAGCTTCTTAACGATATTTTTTTCGTCCTCAAATGCGCCCGCAAAAACGACTTCCGCGGAATTTTGGGCTTTGTTTCGCAAGAAGTCAAAATTTACAAAGCTTTCAACGTTTCTTGCAAGCTCTTCGCCGACATAGTCGCCCGCGACAAACATTGCCGAATATTTTTTGCCCTCAATGTTCTTTCTTGATTTTTCGGAAAGCTCAGTCGCATCAAACTTTACAAATTCCAAGTCCGCGCCGAATTTCTTTGAGAGAGCCAATGCCGATTTCTTCGCTTCGTCCGCAGAAGTTTCGGGAATGGCAATCAGGATTTTGCCCGTGTTGCGACCGAAAATTTCGGCGGTCTTTTCCACGGCTTCCTCAAATGAAGAAGGTATCATTTCCCCGTCAATTCTCACATAGTGGCGGGAAAGCCTGCCCTGCGCGTTCAAAATTTGGACATAGCCGAATCTGCCGAGAGCGCAAAGCTGGTCTTCGGGATTTAAAGATGTTTTTTCAACACCTATTAACCTGCCGTTTTTAAGGCGCAAATTGATTTTGCAATTTTCAGGGCACATGCGGCAAACGCTTTCCTGCACGCCGTCTTCATGCCCAAACCAGCGCGACCATCTGTCGGTAAGGCAACCCGTCGGGCATTCGTCTATGCAGGCCCCGCAGAACAAGCATTCTTCCATATTCCATTCTTTGCCGAATGCGGAGGAAATTTTCGCCTTTGCCCCGCGGTTTGCAATGGCAATCGCGCCCTTGCCGCCATGTACTTTTTCGCAAGTGCGCACACAAATGCCGCACAAGATACACAAATTATGGTCGCGGTCGATAAACGGATCGTTGCGCTCGACCTTTGCGGGGTCGTAAATCGAGGGAAGCCCCATATCGCGTGTGAAATTGCCAAGCGACACTTGGCGCAAGGTGCAATCAGGACGATTTGAGCAAGTTCCGCAACGCGTTGAAACGCCCGCCTTTGCGGGAGTCGGCTTAACAGCCTCGCACTCTTCGCGCGAATCGCAACTAAAACATGCCGAGGTGTGCCCGCTCATCACAAGTTCCAATGTGCGGCGGCGTTGTGTATTGAGCTGTTCGGTGTTCGTGCGGACAACCATTCCGTCAGCGGCGGGAGTCGTGCAAGATGTTGGAGTGCCGCGTACATTGTCGATTTCAACAACGCACAAGCGGCATGCGCCGTAAGGGCTTAATTCTTTGTGGGCACACAATGACGGGATAAAAATCCCCGCATTGCGGGCGGCCTGCAAGACCGTATCGCCCTTATTGGCTTCTATTTGAACTCCGTCTATCGTTAAATGTATCTTTTCCATAATATTATTGTATGTTTTTTTAATCGCGCACAACCGCGCCGAATTTGCAAGCCTGATAGCATGCGGAACATGATATGCACTTTTCGGGGTCGATTGAATGCTTTTGCTTTAACTCGCCATGCGCCGCGCCTGTCGGGCATGACCTTGCGCACATTGTGCAACCCACGCATTTTTCGGGGTCGATTTTAAAGTGTACCAATTTCGGACAAACATGCGCGGGGCATTTCTTATCCTTGATATGCGCCATGTATTCGTCTTCAAAATAGCGCAAAGTTGAAAGAATCGGGTTTGGCGCGGTCTGCCCCAATCCGCATAGCGACGACTGCTTCATCGTCATGCAAATCTTTTTGAGGCGTTCAATGTCCTCAACTTCGCCTTCGCCCGAAGTTATTCTTTCCAATATTTTCAAGGCGTGCTGAGTGCCCATTCTGCAAGGAATGCACTTGCCGCAGGATTCGTTGCCCGTGAAGCCTAAGAAGAATTTTGCGACTTCCACCATGCAGGAATCTTCATTCATCACGACCATGCCGCCCGAACCGATAATCGCGCCCAATGCCGACAAAGTTTCGTAGTCAACGGGAACATCGAGATGCTCCGCAGTCAAACAGCCGCCCGAAGGGCCGCCGGCTTGAACAGCCTTGAATTTCTTGCCGTCAGTGCAACCGCCGCCGATTTTTTCTATGATGTCGCGCAAGGGAGTGCCGATTTCAACTTCGATAAGCCCCGTTCGCTCAATCTTGCCTGCCAATGAAAAAGTTTTTGTACCCTTGCTCTTTTCAGTGCCAAGCTTCGCGTATTCCGCTCCGCCCTCGCGCATAATGCTCGAAGCCGCCGCGAGAGATTCCACGTTGTTGATGTTTGTGGGCTTCTTGAAAAGACCGCTGTTTGCGGGGAACGGCGGCTTGGGGCGCGGCATTGCCCTGACGCCCTCAATCGACGCCATGAGCGAAGTTTCTTCTCCGCATACGAATGCGCCCGCGCCTTTTTTGATTTTTATCTCAAAATAAAAGCCGTCTTTGTTTTTCAAAATTCCGGCTTCTTCAGCCTGTGAAATTGCGTTTTTCAAGCGTTTTATTGCAAGAGGATATTCGGCGCGAGCATAAATGTAGCCGTATTTGGCACCGATTGCGTATCCTGCAATCATCAAGCCTTCTATGACGGAATGGGGGTCGCCTTCAAGAACGGCTCTATCCATAAACGCGCCGGGGTCGCCTTCGTCGGCGTTGCATATAACATACTTTACGTCGTTTTGCGAAGCCTTCGCAAAGCTCCACTTGACGCCAGTCGGAAAGCCCGCGCCGCCCCTGCCGCGAAGCCCGCTAAGCTTCATTTCATCAATGACTTCGTCCTGCGTCATTGAAAGCGCGCGTTCCAAGCCCTTGTATCCGCCCCTTGCCAAGTAGTGTGAAAAACTCGTCGGGTCTATCACTCCGCAGTTGCGCAAAACAATCCTCTTTTGAAGGGCGACCATCGGGTGTTCCTTAAACGGAGCAATGCCCTTAAACGGCTTGTCGTCCATGACGCCCACAGCCTTTTCCTTGACAGGTTCGCCGCCAATCAAGTGGGAGTTTACCAGCTTTTCAACGTCTTTCGGGCTTACCTTTGAATACAAAACAGACGGGGTATTCGCGCTTCTTATTTCAACCAAAGGTTCTGCATAGCAAAGACCTATGCAACCTGTTTCAACCAAATCGACCTTTCCGCCCAATCCGGCTTTATCGAGCTGTTTTTTAAATTCTTCTATTACGGCTCCCGCACCGGACGCCAGCCCGCAAGTCGCGGCGCCAACCATTACACGGGGCTTTTTGTTAGACGTAAATTCCGCCCATTCCTTCTCGGCGGAAGCCCTCAATTCTTCGAGTTTGGACATGCTATTTCAACCCTTCCAAAATTTTTTGCAACTGGGCAAGAGTAACCCTGCCATAAACCTTTTCGTCAACAACTATGGCGGGAGCGAGAGCGCACGCGCCAAGGCATGCCACGCGCTCCAAGCTTACCAGCCCGTCTGCAGTGGTTTCGCCTTCCTTTATGCCCAAACGCTCCTCAAGCGCCGCCAAAAGAGACCCCGATCCGCGAACGTGGCAGGCAGTCCCTTTGCAAACCTTTATTGTGTGTTTGCCGGGCTTTTTAAATTTAAACTGAGCGTAGAAACTTACAACGGAATAGATGTCGCTTCTGGTTATTCCAAAATATTCTGAGAGTTCCCTGACGGCGTCCTCCGAAATGTAGCCGTCCTTGTCCTGAACGTCTTGCAGAGCCGCCACAAGATTTTCGCGCTTTGGTTCGTAAGCCGAGAAATCGTATTTTTTTGATTGTGTGTTGTTATTCATAGTTTTTTGACTAAAATAAAAAGCATTAAAATTGTCGCATATTCGTTAAAATATGCAAACATTTTTGAAAATATTTCTGCTTTTTTTGGATATTAAGCCAAAAAAACGAATAAATCTCACTCGATTGAGCAAAAAAATCCAACTGTAAATCAAAAACGCTACATTGCGGAAGCTACCGCCCAAATCGACAATGGCAAGGGCATTCCCGAACCCTCAAGGGCAAGCTCGCCGCAACTGACACTCAGTTTCGGAAAATAGCTTTTAAGCATATTTTGCGCCATGACAGATGAAGCCTCAATGGAATATAGCGTCATCATAACGAACATGGGATTTTCGGAAAGGATTTTTTGGCAGGCTTCAAGAAGTTGCGGAAGCATTTTTTCAAGCTTCCAAAGCTCGTTTTTCGGGCCTCTTCCGAAAGCGGGAGGGTCGAGTACAATCGCGTCGTACTTTGCACCCCTTCTTGCCTCTCTTTGGGCGAATTTCAGGGCGTCGTCTATAATCCACCTTACGGGCTTTTCGGAAAGCCCGCTTATCTCCTGGTTTTTGCGCGCCCATTCGACAGATGGCTTTGAGGCGTCAACGTGGGTCGCAAGCCATCCGCTTTTCGCCGCGACCAAAGTGGCGGCTCCCGTATAGCCAAACAAGTTCAAAAGCCTTGGATTTTTCCTTTGAGATGCAGATTTTGCGATAAAGTCCCAATGCGGAGACTGCTCGGGGAACACCCCCAAGTGCTTGGAGCCGTCCATAAATTTTGTTGCGAATTTTACGCCTTTAAAATCCATTACGGGAGGCTTTACCTTCTTAAAAAACTGCCATTTCGAGTTCTTTTTGTCGTCGTCCAAGTAGCGAGCGTCGGCATTTTTCCAGATTTCAGGGCTGGACTTGCGCCACCAAGCTTTCGGCTCGCTTCTAATCACAACGACTTCTCCAAAACGCTCAAGCTTAAGCCTGTCGCCGCTGTCCAAAAGCTCGTACCCGTCCCAATCCGAAAATAAAACCTTTATATCCATTTGCCGACAAACAAATTTAAAACCCGACTCGATGGCAACAAGAAAATGGCAAAAACAAACGCTCTTTCATTTTTTTTTAAAATTGGCGTGATATTTTTTGAAATCCGAAGTATATAAAAATACATGCCTATTAGAATTTTCATTGAACCGAATTTAAACAGCGCAAAAACTGCCGCAAAAGAGATTTTTGAGATACTGAATCCGTCGCGCGGCAATTTCATATTTTCGGGCGCGATGGTTTTGGCTCCCACCAAAAGCTGCGCGAATGCGCTGTCGCGCGAGCTTGCAAATTTATCCATGCAGAAATTCGGCGGCGGAATCGCGGGGCTTGAAATTCTTACTCTCGAAGCGTTTTTTTGCAGGCTTTCGCGGCACATACCGTCCGCAAGCGAAACAGAAAGGCGTTTTGCGCTGAATTTCACAATTTCAAAATTTTCGGACGGCGATTTGCCCGCGCTTTTTCCAAGCGGCATACCATCTTCCCCCAAAAACTTCTTCAAGAAATTTATGGAAATAAAGACGCAGTGCGCTCATGCGGGGCTTTCAGTAAAAGACGCGGCGAAAAAGATTTCGGAAAGCGCGAACATAGAATCCGACAGATGGGAAGAAATCGAAAAATTTGACGGCATCTACGCCTTGTCGCTTTCAAAAATTTCAAAAAAAGACCCCGCCGACGCCCTCTTGGAAGCATTGGAAAATCCGATGGAAAACCCAAAAAAGATTTTTCTTGTCGGAATTGCCGACGCCCCGAAAATTTTATTTGCCTCCTTAAAAAAATTCGAAGAAAAAGGAGCTGAAATATTTTCGCTAATCATTGCAAATGAAGCTCTTTCAAAACATTTCGACGCCTTCGGAATCCCAGAAACCAATTACTGGAAAGACAAGATTTTCGATATTTCAAACGACGATGTTTCCGTGCCCCAAACGCGCCTGATTCAGGCGCAAAACGTGGCGGAAGACGCCGCAAAATTCGGAAGCAAAGCACCCCAAACATGCGCCATCGCCTGCGAAGAGGGCTCAAGCTCATCAGCAATAGCCCGCGCCCTCGCCTCTAAAAACATAAAGTCTTTTTCCCCCGAAGGCGAAAAGCTTTCAAACGGGGAAATTTTCGATTTTTTGAAAACGCTCAGGCTCTACTTCACCGATTGCGGCTTCGATTCCCTGAAAACGATTGTCCAAAAGGACGCAATGCTGTCTTTCCTAAAACATAAAACCAATTTATGCGCTAAAAAGATTTTTGAAATCATCGACAAATACAAATTTGAAAATTTTTCCTTAGACCTCAAAACGGCAATGGATTTTGCGAAAGAAAAAGGCGACAACAATGCCCTTTCGCTCTTTAACGCGATAAGCTCCGTTCTGGAGCCGAATGCCGAATTAAATTCGGAAAAAATCGCGCAAATTCTTCAAAACCTCTTCTCTAAAACCAAGACTTTCGACCCGAACATAAAAGAGGAAGCCGAAAGCATATTCGGCATTCTTTGCCAAATAAAGGCGGCGGAAGAAGTTTTCGGAAAAACAAGTTTGGCGGAAACAATAGAAATTCTTTTAAACGCCGCCGACAAAAAAACTTTCGGAAAAATCCGCGCGCATGATGAAATTCAAATGAAAAACTGGCTTGAAATATTTTGGACAACAGAGCCAAACCTCTTGATAGCCGACTTTAACGACGGGCAAGTTCCAGAAAACATTTCATCTGACGCATTTATGCCAAACTCCCTGCGCGAATTTTTGGGAATCCGCGCCGCAAACGCAAGGCATGCGCGAGACTCCTACTTCCTGCATACAATTTTATCTTCGAGAGAAAAATCCGCAGTTAAAATATACGCTCCGCAAACAGACTTTGACGGCGAGCCGCTGCGACCATCGCGGCTTCTTTTACAAACGCCGAAATCAGACCTTGCCGCGCGGGCAAAGCACCTATTTCAAGACGCCGAAAGCGACAAGCATTCGCGGGCGTTTTCATATTCGTGGAAGATGAAAGTTCCATATGCCCCCCTCCCCAATCATCTAAACGTAACAGACTTTAAAACTTATATCGCCTGCCCGTTTGACTTTTACTTAAAGCGCGTATTAAAACTGAACGAACTCGATGCGAAAAAAACCGAACTTGACGCATTGGATATTGGTTCAATAACGCACAAGGCCTTGGAGCTTCTTGCAAAAGAAGATCCCGAAACAAAATCCGAAAATGAAATTTTTGCGATTTTAAAAAGAAGTACCGATGATATTTTTAAGTCAAAGTTCGGCAAAAATATGACAACCGCCCTCGCGATTCAAAAATATTTTATAATATCAAAATTTGAAGCATTGGCAAAGAAAGAGGCTGAACATAGAGCAAATGGCTGGCGCACAATACATTGCGAAGAAGAATTTAAAGACTTCCATATTTCAAACTATCCGGTTAAAGGAAAAATAGACCGTATAGATTTTAACGAACGAGAAAACGAATATCTAATAATAGACTACAAGACGATTGATTCTACCGATAAAAATATCGCCACACAAAACCACTTTTCAGGAAATGAAAAAAAAGGCATAACTTGGATAGACTTGCAGCTCCCGATTTATCTTGAATACGCAAAAAATTTCTTGAAAACAGAAAATATTAAAGCCGCATACTTTTTAATCGCAAAATCCGCAGAAGATACAAGAATTGATTATTTTGCAAACTCGACGGAAATCCAAGAAAGCGCGATGAAAAAAGCGGAAGAAACAGTCCGAGACATTTTGGATTATAAATTCAATCCGAGCGAAAAAACCCCGCTTGAAAAATACTCCCCGGAATACTTCGGTTTTGCCTCAAAAAACCTCGAAAATTTTTTGGATTTATCTCAATTAAAAAACAATGAATAAGATAATTTTTAATAACGAACGAACACTTGCAAGCGCGGGGTCGGGGAAAACCTATAAACTTACAAACCGCATAATCGCGCTTGTCGCGGGCGGCGCAAAGCCAAAGGAAATTTGCGCACTCACATTCACGCGAAAAGCCGCGGGGGAATTTTTCGGCAAAACAATGCAAAAGCTTGCCGAAGCCGCCCAAAACGACGCGTACGCAAACAGCCTCTCAAAAGACATCAATAAAATCGCAAACATCGGCACTCTTGCAAAAGAGGATTTTGCAAACATACTGGAAAAATTTGCGCATGCCTTGCCCAATTTAAACTTTTCCACAATCGACTCTTTTACGTCCAAATTCTTAAAGCTCTTTACTTCCGAACTCGGCATAAATGAAGACGTTGAAATCCTCGACGAATTTTCGGAAGATAAAGCCAAAGAAAAGTCTGTTTCAGAGACTTTGAAAAAGTTTTCAGGCGACTCTTCCACGATTGCCACATTTGCGCAGGCAATAAAAGAAGCAAGCTTTGGAAAGGACAATAAAAAGATTATTTCCACCGTTAAAAGTTTTATTGACAAAGCCCATTTTCTCTACCTTATCCAACAGGATAAAAGCCGCTGGAACGCAATAAAGATGAACTTTCCGCTTATCGAATGGAATACAGAAGAATATGAAAAAACCACAGAGCTTTTAAAAAGAATTTTTACAGAAAGAGGAAAGGGAATTGTAAAAGGAAAAAGAAATCCCCTTTTTACATTTTTTGATAATTCCAATTTTAATAAAATAAATTCACTCTCTTCTATTGTTAATCAAATAGCAGAATCCTTCCGCGAAACAGGCTCGGCAAAAGGCGTGGAAACCATCGAAGACGACGAATATCCGCTTATCGACCAAAATATTAAACGCCTTTTGTACGCGCAAACAGAACCCGCAAAAAAGGCATTGGCTGCAATTTATAAAATAGTTGCCGAATACGAAAAAATTTACGATAAAACCGTGCGCAAGCAGGGGCATTTAAGCTTTAACGACATGACAATTTCAATCGCCAAAAGCCAAAATCCCGTAGAGCGCAAATTTGCCGAATACAGGTTCGATTCAAGCACAAAACATTGGCTTTTCGACGAGTTTCAAGACACCTCGCGCCTGCAATGGGAAGTCTTTAAAGACATAATAGACGAAGCCATACAAGACCCCGAAAAATCATTCTACTTCGTTGGCGACATAAAGCAGTCGATTTACGGATGGCGCGGCGGCGACATGAAGCTTTTCGGTGAAATTTACGAGCATTACAAAAAACATATGTTAGATAACGAGCAAATGAAAACATCTTACCGCTCGTGTCCGGCTATCATAGATTTTGTAAATCAACTCTTTTCAAACTATCCCCTGCTTAAAACATACTTTGGTGAAAGGACGGAAAATGCTTGGGCTCAAAAATGGGAAAACCACGATTGCTCTTCAAAAACTCAAAAACAAAAAGGTGAAGTTTCCGTCAAAGTCATTGGAAAAGAAGACGGAAAAGATGCTTTGTTAGACGCCATTTATAATTACATAAAAGAAAAAAATCCAATCGCAAGAGGTCTTACTTGCGCCGTTCTTGTTCAAACAAACCCCAAGGCAGAAGATATAATAAGGCATATCAGAGCAAAGGTCGCAGAGGAAAAAGACGGGGAAAAATCGAACATAAGAGTCGCAAGCGAGCTTGATATAAACATAGCCCAAGACAACCTTGCAATCCCTGCAATTCTCGCGCTATTAAAATTTGCCTTCCATCCAAGCGATACATTTGCACAAAATTACGTTTCAATGTCCCCATTAAATTGCGTCTTCAAAAATGCAAAATGGAGGGAAGAGCTCGGACAAAAAATATCGTCTTTGGGTTTTGAAAAGGCGTTAGAGCCCATTGTAAATATCATATCTGAAAACCTAAAAGATTTCGATGGCTTCACAAAAAACAGGATAAGCCAATTCATGGAAGCCTGCAAAGATTTCGACAAAGAGCAAAATCGCGACGCCGACGATTTTATCGACTACATCCAAAAGTATAAAATACGCGAAGGCGCGGCGTCCGACACCATACAAGTCATGACCATACACAAGTCAAAGGGGCTTGACTTCGACATCGTAATCCTTCCCGAACTCGGCAACACGCAAGGAGGACATTCCGTAAACTTAAAAAGCAGAAATAACGGAGATGTAGTTTATATGCCGAATAAAAACGTCTGCGAATTTGACGCAAACTTAAAAGAAGTTGCCGACGAATTTAAAGAACGCGAAAATTTTGAAAAGCTCTGCAAATTATATGTCGCATTAACGAGGGCAAAACGGGCAATCCATATAATTTTAAACAAGAACAAAACCGAACCCAAAAGCGAAGGGAACGGAAATTTTGAACATTTCTTGGGAAAATATTTCGGCATTTACGAAAAAGGGAAAGACTTGCGCGGCTTGAAAACCGATTTGAGCGACGAAGCCTGGATTGAAGATTTCCCCAAAAAGGAAAATCTTTCAGAAATCGAAAAATCGGAAGCCCCGAAAGAAGAATACGAAACCAAATACGGGCAAATCGAATTTGAATTCGACTTTCTAAACCGAAACTCCGCAAACTTGACAGGGCTTGCCGCGCACTCGATTTTTGAAAATCTAAACGGCAAAAAGAGCCTTGAAGAAGCCGCCCTTGCCGCAAAAAATCAGTATCTGGATTGCCCCGAAAATTTTAAAGACGCGCTTGAATTAGTCAAAAAATCCCTTGAAAATGCGGAAATCAAAAAGATTTTCGAGTGCGAAGATTTTTGCGCGGAACTCCCCTACTGCATTTTAAACGGAGACGATGCGGAATGCGGAAGAATTGACAGGGTGAACTTCTTTGAAAACCGAACGCGCGCCGAAATAATAGATTTTAAAACCGACGATGCAAGCGAAAGCGAATTGATTTCAAGGCACTCCGCGCAACTGAAACGCTACGCGCACGCCCTCTCAAAATCTTCGGGCATTCCCCTTGAAAAAATCGGGCTTAAAATCCTGTCAGCCCGCAACGCGAAGCTGGTAAAAGTTTCTTAAAACCTCGCACCGCATAAAACCTTGAAAGATTCGCCCATGTGCGGAGGCGTCAAAAGCTCCGCAAGGGCGCGCTTTTCAGGGGAAAACACGCCAACAGTTTCAACCACGCGCCTGATTTCATTTTGAGAATTTTTCATGAAAAAACTCCCCTGCGCCGCGCACTCCGCAAAGCTAAATCCCTCGGCTTTTAAAATATCCAAAAACGGCTCCACTGCAGGGCTGAACGTTATGTCGCATTCGCAAGAGTTTGAAAATATGTCGGAACTTGCGGCGTGCTTTAAATATGTACGCGCAGTGCCGCGCTCAAAACTTAAAAGCTCTTCAACAGTGCGGAAGTAGTCGGCAAAAATCAAAACGCCCCTCCAACTTTGGCGACATATTTTTTTTAGCAAATCCAGCGCGTCAAAAGAAAAATCCAAAATAAATCCTCCGTCCAAATCCCCAAAATACCCGCGCAAATACTCCGCCTCAAAATCCGATGCTTTTTCGTAAAAAATATCAACCTTGCCGCTTTCTTGAAACCTGCAATACTGCTTTAAAACTTCGCCGCCTGTAAAACAAAACCTGTTAAACGGACGGGCATCCAAAAGCTCGTTTGAAAAAACAAACAAATTGCCGCACAAATCAAGAGGCTCGCCAATCCTTACCACCTTTGAATTTTCAAACAAATTAAGCTCAGGCTCCGCGCCTATTTCACAAAATTTGAAATCGCAAATTTCAAAATCGTTAAAATTCGATTTTGCAACATTAAAAAACGCCTCTTTTAAAAGAGCGGAAAAGAGCTTCGGATTTAAAGACGACGCCGTGTAAAAATCGCCGCGCCTGCCAACCCGACACCTGTCCTTCCTGTAATACCCGAAAACGGAATCGAAAAGACAGAAATCCACATATTCGCCAACCGACATCGGCGACATCTCAACCAGCCTGCGCAATACCTCGCTCATAAAAAAACAAACCCTACAAGCCTCCCCCCGCCCTGTAAAACAAAAAACATCGCGATTGCAAAAAATAAAAAAATATTGCCACATGCATATAATAATCTCGATGCTATTAAGTAAATGATTGAAAAATATGGAGCAGATGTAAATCTGCCAGATGAAGACAATACTTTATTACACAATATTGTCAGTTTTGGGAATTTCGACACTCTGAAATATGTAGTTGAAAATTATTCCCCAAATTTGTTCGTAAAAGATATGTTTGGAAAAACGCTTTTGGAGGTCGTACAAGACATACACACCAACCAAGATAATCATTTTTTTAAATCTCGCACAAAAGAAGAAGATTTAAAAATCATAAATTATCTAAAAGATAAATTGGAGTTATAAAATATTTTATGACTGCATAATGTTTTACTCTTTGGATAAAATCAAAGTTTGATGCTAATTTATCAAGTAAAAGAAAACAAATCGCACAAAAAAAATGCGCACTGTTTAGGTGCGCATTAAAAGTTTAAAAAGGAAGAATTCAACCTTTGATGACTTCTGTTACTTCGCGGGCGAGGCGTTCGATTTCGGCGAAGTTGCCGCTGTTGATGACGTCGGGCTTTGCAAGCCAAGAGCCACCCACGCCTGCTATCAGTTTGTCGGAAAGGATTTCCTTTACGTTTGCGCAGGTAATGCCGCCGAGCGGTATGAATTTTACGCCCAAGTGTTTGTAGGGAGCCGCCATTGCGTTTAGGTGTTTCAAGCCGCCCGTTGTCCCTGCGGGGAAGAATTTAAGGAGAGTGCAATCCAACTCCAATGCCATTTCGATTTCCGAAGGCGTCATAATGCCGGGCCCGAAGAACAGTCCCGCGTCTTGCGCCGCCTTAACTACGCGCGGATTGATGCCCGGCGACACAGCGAAGTCTGCGCCTGCTTCAACCACTTGCTTTACCTGTTCGGGCTTCAAAACCGTTCCCGCCGCGACGGTCACGCCTTCGACTTCCCCGCGTATTCTGCGGATTGCCTCCAATGCAGCAGGGGTGCGCAGGGTAAGTTCGATTGCCGTAACGCCGCCCGCTTTTAGCGCATTTGCGACAGGCACTGCGTCTTTTGCGTTGTCGATTGTCAAAACCGCGATGATTTTCTTTTCTTCAATAATTTTACGAATATCTGCCATAACTGCCTTTCAAATTATCTTTGCACGCGCGCCGAACCGCCGCTTGCGAGTTTCTTGACTTCCGCGAGGCGGGCTGACGATGTGTCGCCCGGGGTGGTCATTGCCAAGGCTCCGTGCGCCGCGCCGAAATCGACCGCCATTTGCGGGTCGCCAAGCTCCATAAGCCCGTAAATGAAGCCCGAAGCGAAGCTGTCGCCGCCGCCTACCCTGTCGAAAATTTCAAGCCCGGGGCGTTTTTTCGATTCAAAAAATTCGCCGCCATGCCAGCAGATTGCGCTCCAATCGTTTACGGTCGCGCTCTTTACTTCGCGCAAGGTCGTGCCGATAGCCTTGAAATTCGGATAGGCTTTCACGACCTGCCCTATCATTTTTTTGAAGGACTCAACCTGAACGTTCGATACGTCCGCGCCCAAGCCTTCAACTTCAAAGCCTAAGCATGCGGTGAAGTCCTCTTCGTTGCCAATCATGACATCGACGTATTTTGCGATTTCCTTGTTGACTTCCTGAGCCTTTGCGTGCCCGCCGACGCTCTTCCAAAGCGACGGGCGGTAATTCAAGTCGTATGAAATCACGGTGCCGTGTTTGCGCGCGGCTTTCATGGCTTCAATAACGACTTCGGGGGCTGTTTCGGAAAGAGCCGCAAAAATCCCGCCCGTATGGAGCCATCTTACGCCGTCTTCACCGAAGATTTTTTCCCAGTCGAAGTCGCCCGCCTTTAATTTAGAGCATGCGGAATTGCCGCGGTCGGAACAGCCCACCGCACCGCGCACGCCGAAGCCGCGCTCGGTGAAGTTCAATGGATTGCGCACGTTTTTGCCTACGCCGTCGCTTTCAAACCACTTGACGTATTTCATGTCAACGCCGCCCTGCAAGATGAAGTCTTCAAGCAAATAGCCGATTTCGTTTTCGACAAACGCGCTCGCAAGAGCAGCCCTAAGCCCGAAACAGCGGCGCAAGCCCCTTGCAACATTGTATTCTCCGCCGCCTTCCCACGCGGTGAAACTGCGGGCAATGCGCGTGCGCGTATCGCCCGGGTCGAGGCGCAGCATCACTTCGCCAAGAGACAAAATATCGTATTTGCAATCGTTTGAGGACTTAACTTTAATCATATTGGTAATTTTTTGTTGATGTGTTTAAAGATTTTCAAAAAAGACAAAAAACACAAGCATTTTTTAAAAAATCGAAAGCTCAGAAATCAGCTTCTTACAGAAGATGTGCGGATAACCAGTTCGCCCTCGCAATCGAAATGCCCGTTGCCCTGTCCTTTCGCGACTGCGTAGAACGCCTTGCGCACCGCTATGTCAACCGACTGGCGGTAGGACGTGATGGACGGCATAAAGCATGCGGAAGTTGAAATATCGTCAAAACCGGTTATCAGAATATCATGCGGAACGCGAATGCCCGCCTGTGCAAAGCGTTTTATTATGCTCATTGCAATGACGTCGGAAGCGCAGACAACTGCGTCGGGCAAATCGCCCTTTTTCAAGATTATTTCAGCCAAATCGACGCCCGAATCCATATCGTTTTCGCAAAGGCTGTTTAGCGAATACGCCTGCGCGAACCTTTCACCGGTGAAAGAATTTAAAAATGCCGTTTCCCTTCGGGAATGGATGGATGTGTTTCGGCGGGCAAAAACAACTTTTGAAACTTTTTGCTCCAAAAGATGGCTTCTGATTGAGTTCATCGCCAAATTTTCGTCAACCGATGCCGAAAGCTTCAACTCGCCGTCCTCTCCGTGCCCGATTCTTGCAATCGGGATTTCCTTGAAATCGGAAAGCCACGACATGTTGCCGTATGAGCCGACGATTATGATGCCATCGACATTGTGCTTGTAAAGCGGGCGCAAACTCTGCTCGGAAACGGAGCGGTTTGTAAGCCCCACCAAAAGTATTGAGAAATTTTCATCGTTTGCGACTTTTTGAAGCTCGCCTATCACCTTCGTAAAAAACGGGTCGTAAAAGTCGTAAACCACCACCCCGATTGTCGCGCTCTTTTTGCCTTTCAAGGAAAGCGCAGCAAGGCTCGGAACATAGTTCATCTTTTTTGCAAGGCTTTCAACTTCTTTGATGATTTCGCTTCTTATGCCGATTTCTTCCGCTCTGCCCGACAGAACCCTCGAAACCAAAGAGGTTGAAACTCCCAATTTTTTCGCTATGTCTTTTTGCGTGACCTTCATAGAAACTGAATATATAAATTTTCCCCATTCTGCAAAAGCGGGCGCGTTTTGTCGAGTTTTTAAATAAAAAAGATTGACTATGTGTTCAATCGAATGAGATTATAAAAAGTGCTTATGGTACATTTTATAAACGACAATTTTCTTTTGCTAAACGAAACATCGAAAGAGTTGTATTTCAAATACGCAAAACCGATGCCCATCATAGACTTCCACTGCCATCTCCCTCCACAGGAGATTGCCGAAGACAAGCACTGGGAAAACATCGCCCAAGTTTTTTTGGGCGGCGACCACTACAAGTGGCGCGCAATGCGCTCAAACGGCATTGACGAAAAATTCATAACAGGCGACGCCTCAGACCGCGAAAAGTTTGAAAAATTCGCGGAAACAATGCCAAAACTTTTGAGAAATCCCATCTACCACTGGACCCATCTTGAACTCGCGCGCTTTTTCGGCATAGACGACGTTCTGCTAAGCCCGAAAACATCCGACGAAATTTGGAGCCGCGCAAACGAAGTCCTGCAAAACGGGCTTGGCGCGAGAAAGTGCATGAAAGTCGCCTACGACGTAAAAACCGTATGCACCACCGACGATCCCGCAAGCGACTTGAAATACCATAAGCAAATAGCAAAAGAAAACATCGGCGTAAAAGTCCTGCCGACTTTCCGACCCGACAAGGCGCATTCAGTCGAAGCTCCGCAAGCTTTTGCCTCATACATGAAAGAGCTTGGCGAAAGCGCAAACATTGAAATCGAAAAATTTGAAGACCTGATTGCAGCTCTCAAAAACCGCCACGACTATTTCCACTCAATGGGTTGCCGAATGTCCGACAACGGCGTTCCCACCCTCTGGCACGAAGAGGCGTCCGAAAGCGAATTGGACGCGATTTTAAAAACCGCCATGTCGGGAAAGCCCGTTTCCGAAAAAGAGCTTGCGCAGTTTAAAAGCGCGGTTTTAACGCAGTGCGCGATTATGGACTACGACTGCGGCTGGACTCGCCAGCTCCACATAGGACCAATGCGCAACAATAACGCAAAAATGCTAAAATCCATCGGGGTTGACACGGGTTTTGACTCAATCGGAGAAGCAAATTTCGCGCTTCCGCTTTCAAGGCACTTGGACAATCTGAATTCGATGGACGCGCTCGGCAAAACAATTCTTTACAATCTGCACCCGAAAGACACTGAAATGCTCGCCACGATGGCGGGAAATTTCCAAGACAGTCTCTGCCCGGGGAAAATCCAATACGGCGCGGGATGGTGGTTCTTGGACCAGATTGACGGCATGAAAAAACAGACGGAAGCCCTTTCTTCACTCGGACTTTTAAGTAGGTTTGTGGGAATGCTCACAGACTCGCGCTCATTCCTTTCCTACTCGCGCCACGAATATTACCGCAGAATTTTGTGCAATCTGTTGGGAGACGAAATGGAAAAGGGCATTTTGCCGAACGATTTGGAGCTTGTCGGTCAAATGGTTTCCGACATATCATACAACAACGCCGCAAACTATTTCAAATTCTAATACAACTTACAGGAGGAAAATATGCTGAAAATTGGTTTAATAGGCTTGGGCCCGATAGGTTCGCTTCACATCGACAATCTGACTTCGGGCGCGGTAAAGGATGCCGAACTTTCATGCGTGTGCGACATGCGTAAAGTCGACAATCCTAAAATCGCCGATATCCCTTTTTACTCAGACATCGACCAGATGATAAAAGAAGGGGGCGCGGACGCAATCGTTATCGCAACCCCATCTTTCACGCACTTTGAGCTTGCGAAAAAATGCCTGCTTGCAGGCAAAAACGTCCTTGTCGAAAAGCCGATATCGCTTTGCACTGCCGATGCAAAGAAGTTGGAAGCCCTCGCGAAAGACTGCGGAAAAATTTGCGCCGTCATGCTAAACCAGCGCACAACTCCGATTTACAAGCGCATAAAAGAGATGGTTTCTTCGGGTGAAATCGGCAAGGTAAACAGGGTGTCTTGGAACATGACAAACTGGTTCAGACCCCAGATTTACTTTGACATGAGCGCATGGCGCGGGCTTTGGAAAGGCGAAGCGGGCGGAGTGCTCATAAACCAGGCAATCCACAACATCGACGCTTTTGCGTGGATTTTCGGCTTGCCGCAGTCGCTCAGGGCGTGGTGCAAGTTCGGCAAATACCACAATATTGAAGTGGAAGACGAAGTGACCTGCTACATGGAATACCCCGAAAACATGACGGCTACTTTCATAACTTCAAGCGGAGAGCACCCCGGATCAAACAGATTTGAAATTTCCGGCGACAAAGCCTACGTTGTCTCCGAAGACGGCAAGCTTAAAATCCACAAGTTTGTTGGCGGTTCGCTGCGCGAGTTTACGCTTGACACAAAGTACGCCTTCGGCACTCCCGAAACGGTTGAAACAGTGGAAGAGTTTGAAGGCAAAGGCGGGCAGCACGCGGAAGTCATGAACAACTTTGTTTCGGCGTGCCTTGGCAAGTCAAAGTGCGATTATGACGCCTCGCAGGGCGTGCTGTCTCTTACTCTTGCAAACGCAATGCTTCTTTCGTCGTTTAAAAATTCGGAAATTTCCGTTCCGTTTGACGATGAATTGTATGCAAAAATTCTCGCAGAAAAACAAGCTTCGAGCGAACTTCGCAAAGAGGTGCGCAAAGACTTCATCTTGGACTTCAAAAAATCATTCCGCTAAAATGCAAAAACACGCGACAGGATACGATTATGTTCCCGACGGCGGAAGCCGAAAAGTCGTAAAAGACGGCGAATTGAAATTTGCGGCGGCAGGGCTTGACCACGGACATATATACGCAATGACCCAAGGCATGCTTTCAACGGGCGCGGAATGCAAATATGTCTGGGATTCCGATAAAAACAAAATCGCGGAATTTCAAAAACGCTTCCCGTTTATAAAAGCCGCAAGCTCCCTTGAAGAAATATTGTCAGACCCCGAAATTAAGCTGGTTGCCAATGCGGGAATACCCGCAAAACGCTTCGACATGGGGAAAAAAGTTTTAAGCGCGGGCAAAGACTTCTTTGTGGACAAACCCCCTTTTACGACCTTGACGCAGCTCGAAGAAGCCGAAAGGCTCACAAAAGAAACAGGGAAAAAATATATGCCCTACTTCGCCGAAAGAGTGCATAACGAAGCGGCGGAAAAGGCGAACGAGCTGGTAAAATCGGGCGCAATAGGCAAGGTTTTGCAAGTCCTGATTTTGGCGCCCCACAGGCTTTCAAAAAACGCCCGCCCCGAATGGTTTTTCAAAAAAGACCTGTACGGCGGAATCTTGTGCGACATAGGCTCGCACCAGTTTGAGCAGTTTTTGGAATTTACGGGCTGCGACGAAGCCGAAATTTTGAGCGCGAGGGCGGAAAACATGGCAAATCCCGAATACCCCGAATTGCAGGATTTCGGGGAGGCTCTCGTCAAAACGAAAAACGGGGCGTCATGCTATTGCAGGGTTGACTGGTTCACTCCCGACGGGCTTCCCGTATGGGGAGACGGCAGAACTTTCATTTTGGGCACAAAAGGATACATCGAAATACGCAAATACATAGACTATTCCAAAGAAGGCAATCCGCCCCAGACTTTGTACTGCGTCGACAGCCTCGGAGTGCGCCGCATAGACTGCCGCGGGCTGGGCTTCCCTTTCTTTGCAAACTTCGCCCTCGACATATTAAACAGGACTGAAAACGCGATGGCGCAATCGCACGCATTCGCGGCGGCTCGGCTATGCCTTGATGCGCAGTCAAAAGCAGATCAAAATTTCAACACTAAAAATCCATCATGAGCGAACAATCCAAAACCACAAACCTCCAGCTTGAAGCGGACAGAAAAAAAATCCTGAACGCGAAAGCGCAAGGCAAGCTTGCAACAATTAAAACTTACCTGAAATATTCTGCCCCCGGCTTTTTGCAAAGCGCGACAACGCTTGGCGGAGGATCTCTCGCATCCGCCCTGTATCTCGGCGTTTTGGGCGGATGCTGCTTTATGTGGCTCCAGCCTTTTGCAATGGTTTTGGGCATAATCACATTGTCGGCAATAGCATACATATCGCTATCCATAACCGAAAAACCGATGCGCGAACTGAACTCGAACATAAGCCCGATTTTGGGCTACGGTTGGGCGGTCGCCTCAATGGTGGCGTGCCTTGTGAATGCAATGCCGCAATTTGCACTGGGGGTCGCGTCCATCCAGCAAAATATTTTCAGCGGCATCGTGCCAATGGGAAAAGTTAGCGAATGCGTGATAACTTTCTGCTTCTTCTTGGCGGCAATGGGGCTTATTTTGCTCTACTCCGCGGGCGGCAAGGCGGCAAAAATCTTTGAGCGCATCATCACTTTGAGCGTAGCAATGATTGTAATATGCTTTTTCAGCGTCGTCATATTTCTTGCGACTCAGGGCGAAATCGACTGGGCAAAAGTATTCAGGGGCTTTATCCCCAATCTGTCTGTGCTAAGCGCGCCATCTCCCGACTTTATGGTTTATTTGAACCAACTCGGCGACGGCGCAAGGGAATTTTGGTCAAGCTCCATCGTAAAAGAACAGCGCGATGTCATAATTTCAGCCTCCGCGATGGCAGTCGGAATCAATATGACATTCCTCTTCCCCTATTCAATGTTAAAAAAGGGCTGGGACAAAGACTTCCGCGGGCTCGCGATTTTCAACCTCTGCTCGAGTCTCTTCATTCCGTTTTTACTCGCGACCTCCTGCATCGTGATTGCGGCGGCTTCGCAATTCCACGCAAAGCCCGTTGACGGCTTGGTTGATGCGGCTTGGTCAACAAGCCAAGTGCAAGGCGAAATCGTAAAATCTGTCCCGATGGCATACGTCGATAATTCGGGCAAGTACCAAAACTACATAAAAGAGCTTGTGCCAAACGGCGCAAAGGTAATTTATTTAACGCTTCAAAAAGACAAGGCTCTTCCGCCGGAAAACCTCGTAGCCCCCTATCTAAACCTGCTTGAAAAAAGCATGATAAGCCAAGGGAACAACGCTCTCGGATTCCTTCCTGTTTCCGCAAAACTTGCGTTAATGCAAAACCAAAACAAGGTTGAAAAGCAAGTGGTTTCAATGCTCGTAAAAAGAGACGCAATGAATCTTGCCTCTACGCTTGCCCCGCTCGTCGGAGACAAAGTTGCAAAATACATCTTCGGGCTTGGCGTTTTCGGAATGGCGATGAATGCAACGCTTATGAATATGCTTATATGCGGTCTTTGCTTCGCTGAAATTTTCGGAAAATTCGGCAACCGCAAATGGGAGATAATCGGGTCGTCCCTCGTATTTTTCAGCGCGTGCGTATCGCTCTTTTTGGCGGGAGCCAAGATGTGGCTTGTTATCTACGCAGGCGTGATAACAATGGTGCTTCTGCCCGTTGCAAGCGGCTCGTTCCTCGCTATATTAAACAGCAAAAACATATTAAAAGACGCCGCTCCGCGCGGGCTTTCAAGAGTTGCGTGGAACGCCCTTTTGGGAATGACGCTCCTTTGCACTTCGATTGCAAGCCTTTACGTTTTGCACAGCAAAATAGGGATTGCGGGACCGATTGCGTTCTTTGCATTTATGGCGATTGTTGTAATAAACTACATTCTCTTGCAAAATAAAAAGAAAAACGCATAAAAAATTTAAAGACGCACCCGAAAAAGTGCGTCTTTTTTTAGCTTAAAAAAGCTTGTGAAAAGGACAAAACAGACTTTAATTTAACTCCATAATGAAAAATATTTTTGACATCAAAAACAAAGTAATCGTGGTAACAGGCGCAACAGGTGTCCTCGCGGGAGCCGCCGCAAAATATTTGGCAAGCCAAGGCGCAAACGTCGTGTTTTTGGGCAGGCGCGAAGAAAAGCTGCAAGAAGCGGTTGCCGCCGCAAAAAAATCGGGAAGCGACTCAATGTACTGCGTTTGCGACGTGCTGGACAAATCGTCCCTCGAAAAGGCAAACGAAGCAATTTTGGCAAAATACGGCAGAATTGACGTCCTTATAAACGGCGCAGGCGGAAACATGCCAGGGGCAACCATAACTCCCGACAAAACTTTCTTCGACCTCGATTTCGCGCAGTGGCAGGCAGTTTTAAACCTCAATTTGGGCGGAACTGTCTTGCCGACTTTGGTATTCGGCAAATCCTTTGAACGCCAAAAAAAGGGCATTGTAATCAACTTCTCCTCAATGTCGTCAACCCAGGCTCTCACAAGGGTTATGGGGTATTCAAACGCAAAAGCGGGCGTTGACAACCTCACAAGGTGGCTCGCGGTGGAATTTGCAAAGAAATTCGGCTCGGGCGTAAGAGTAAATGCCCTTGCCCCCGGATTTTTCATAAGCGACCAAAACAGGGCCCTTTTGACAAATCCAGACGGCTCTTACACTGAACGCGGCAACGATGTAATCAAGAAAACGCCTTTCGGAAAGTTCGGCGTCGCAGAAGACTTGTTTGGCACAATACATTTTCTCGCAAGCGACGCTTCGGCTTTCCTGACGGGTACGGTAATTCCCGTTGACGGCGGATTTTCGTGCTTTTCGGGAGTATAAAGGAGATTTTCAAAATGAAAGAGTATTTGACAGAAGGATTCAGGTGGTACGGGAAGCGCGACCACGTAAGCTTGCAATATATTCGCCAGTCGGGGGCAACCGATGTGTTCTCGTCCTTGCACGAAATTCCATACGGCGAAGTTTGGAGCATAGACGCGATTAAAGCGCACCAAAAAATCTGCTCCGATGCGGGGCTTAACTGGTCGGTAGTGGAATCCCTGCCCGTACACGAAGACATAAAAACACAGCGCGGCAACTGGAAAAAATACATAGAAAATTACAAAATAAGCCTGCGAAACCTCGCAGAATGCGGCATAAAAATCATAATTTACAATTTCATGCCCGTTCTCGACTGGATTAGAACCGACTTGAAATTCAGGCTGCCTGACGGCTCGCGCTGCCTGCGCTTTGACGCGGCGCAGTTCGCGGCATTCGACATGTTCGTCTTAAAAAGAAACGGCGCGGAAAACACATATTCGGAAGAAATAAAATCCCGCGCAAAAAAATTCTTCGACGCCCTTTCGCCAAGCCAAATTTCCGAATTTGAAAGCTCCATCATGGACGTTTTCCCGGGATGCAAAATGGGCTTGAAGGCGGAAGATCTGCGCAGAATGCTTGCTAATTACGAGGGAATTGACGAAAAGAAATTGAAGGAAAACCTCGCATACTTTTTGCGTGAAGTTACTCCTGTCGCCGCCGAACTGGGGCAGAAAATGGCAATACACCCCGACGACCCGCCCTTTGACGTTTTGGGACTTCCGCGCATTGCAAGCAATGTGGAAGATTTTAAAGACATTGTAAATTCCTGCGATAATTCCGCAAACGGAATTTGCTTCTGCACGGGCTCTTTGAGCGCAAGCGCGAAGAACGACCTGCCAAAAATGATAGACGAATTGCAGGACAAGATTTTCTGCACCCACTTGCGCTCCACAAAAATAGAAGAGGACGGCTCTTTCTACGAAGCGGGACATCTGGAAGGCGGAGTTCCAATGCCTGTTGTCGTTGAAAAGCTTATGGAATTGCAGGGCAAGCGCAAGGCTGCGGGCGAGCCGCTTCTGGTTTTCCGCCCAGACCACGGAAGAGACATGGCAGACGACCTTGAAAAGAAATTCCCCGACAACCCAGGCTATAACTTCATAGGCAGAATGAAAGGGCTTGCCGAAATCCGCGGACTGATGCGCGGAATCATGTATAAAGATTCAAAATAAGAAAACAAAAAGCGGAACCACCTTTCCGCTTTTTTTATTTCTGCCTAACACCTTGCGCAAAATTTATCATATTTGATTTTTAGAAAATCCTTTTCCGAAAGAAAAATATGTAAATTCATTTAAATTGAGCGCAAAAAAAGACTTCGGGAATCGAAGCCTTTTTGGGGGTTAGGCAGTTAAAAATCCATCCTTATTGTGGAAGAACTTCTATGCCGGCTATTTGAGGGTCGCGCTTGTCCTCGTCAAAGCGCGGCGCGCCGCCATACAAGACAATGTTAATCTTGCCTTCGGCGTCAGACGGAATGTCCTTAAATTCTTCGATTACTGCCTTGCATGGCATTCCCGCTTCTTTTACCACGTCGTAGTCTTTTAGAACTTCTTTGCCGTTGATTTTAACATTGAACGCCCTCTGGTTAGGTTTCCTGTCTTCACCTTGATCGACAAAGTGCAAGCGCACGGTGTAAAGCGAACCCGGCTTGCCCGAAAGATATGCGTTATAAGAACAGTCAGCCCAGCGCACTGTTCGATAAACGTCTTTTGGCGCGGGATTTTTCAGTCCGTAGGTCTTCATGTCCTGCGTTGAGTATCCCATCCAGATTTCCATTCCCCCGGGGTCTTTTTCAAAGTTGCCGCGGTTGTATCCTCCGCAATTTATGCGCACTGCCTCTTTGCGAACAGGCTCGCGCGCGATAAAGCCAAAACCGTTTTTGCCCCACTTTTCGTTGTTGACGTCGGCATTTTTATTTTGCGAAACGTACAAAGACTCCTTTACCTTTACATTCCAGCCGTCAACCTTGATTACGGGAGAATCTCCGTTCAAGTCTTCCTTTCGGCATTCGATTGCAATGCGCTTGGTTTCGTTCGGAACAAGCGAGACGTAATTATCGGAATAGAACGCGGGCAAAATTCTCTTTTTTGACTTTTTGCCCTGCAACTGCAAGTGTGCCATAAGCGCAATGTTTGGCGTCGGATTTTTGATTATCATATCCAAAACTACCCGATTGCCGACCATGCGCATATTCGTCTTGGTTTCGAGCAGGACTTCCGGCAGATTGTTCAAGTCTTTCATGTCGTCGGCAGAAGCAAGCCAATTATCGTCATTTAAGCGTTTTGAATCCGCAGGATTTGCCGCGCAATTATGCCAATAGAAGTTTTCAGAAACCAAACTTTTGCCGCTAAAAAGTTTTAGCTTTATGAAATGAACCTTACTTGTTTCTTTCGGAAATTTCACATCGGCAATTTTTTCGACACTGGTTTTGCCGACTTTGATTGCGCCAAAATTCTTTTGAAAAGCGACAGTTCCGTCCAAATTATAAACGGCAAGTTCAGCCCTCAGCCCTGAAAGCGGCTTTTGTGTGTGGTTTACAATTTGAATAACGCCGCCGTCAGTTTCGCTATACTGAATATGTATTGGCTCGTTGGCGTTTTTAATGGCAAAGAATGTCGCGTTTGGCTCCAAGTCATACTGAACCATCTGCCATACAAAGCTCGGCTGTGCGGGAATTGTCATCCAAAGCAAAACGCCCTGCGCGGGGTTAAACATTCTGGAAAGCCTGCCCTCATACATCGCCTTGTGCGACTCGTAATTCATAATTTGCGATTTGCGCACAAAGTCAGGCAAATTGATTGGCGCGCCAAGGCGTGTTGTCATGAAGCGGATATGCTTTCTGCCGTCTCCTGCGCAATAGTTGTGTTCCGCCCAGGAATCCGTCACGCCAAACCATTCGCTTTTTGGGAACATGCCTTGAATGGACTCAATGGTGGGAACAGACAGCGCGCCGATTTCGGTTTTGAAAGTTTCGTTTTTATTGAAGCGCGGGCTCTCCATATAACGCTGAAATGCGACTTGCGGAAACCAGCAGTAAGGCCCGCCCGAATTAAAGCCAAGCTTGTCTCCCGAATTTGCCTGATAATGGCGAAGCGGATCCAACTCCAAGACCAGCGCGCGCATCTTGTCGTTTAAATACTTGGGCGGAGTGGCCTCGTTTCTCCCGCACCACAAGACGATTGACGGGTGATTGCGGTAATTTAAAATCTTGTCGCGCATATTGGAAAGATAAACCAAATTGTTTTGCGGCTCTGCAAACTGCCAAAACTCCTCCCAGAGCATAATTCCGTATTTGTCGCAAAACTCCGCAAGCTCGTCGGTTCTGCTTTGACCGCCCCAGTTTCTAATCATGTTTAAATTTGCGTCGCGGTGCATTTTAACCTGCGTTTCAAGCCTGTCGCGGTTTAGACGCTTCAAGGATTCGTCCATACCCCAGTTTCCGCCTTTCATAAATACCCTTACGCCGTTTATGGAAAGCGCGAAATTCTTGTTGCCCTCCTCAAAATACTCGAATTTGCGAATGCCGAAATTAAGGTTTCTGACATCGCTTTCGCGCCCTTCGACATCAACGGACAACTCAAGCTTGTACATTTCAGGCTTTCCCAGCCCGTTGCACCACCAAAGGCGAGGATTTTTTATGTTGAGCTGCTCAAATTCCTGCGGAGTAAATTTTATAACCGCACTTTCCCAACCTTTTAATTCGATTTCCTTTTGAAGTTTCACGCCCTCAAACTCAATTTTTACCAATGCCTTTTTGGGATATTCAGATACATTCTTTACGGGAACATCTATCGACACCGTTGCCAAATCCAGCTTCGGCAAATCGGGCAAGTCTGTTTTTACATAGGGATCTTCCAACACGACATCGCCGCTTGCCGCCAAATATACGCGGTTCCAAATGCCGCTGTTTCTGTCGCGAATGCCCGACTGCCAGTCCCAGCCCTGAGAGCTCGAAAAGCTTGCCGCGTCCATGCAAGACTCTCCCCCGCAGGGCCCGCTCGTCGTTCCCATTGTGTGTTCCGACGGAATACCGGGGTTGGGCGGCGGAAAAACCCTGACCGCAATAACCGACGGCTTGCCCGCGTCCACTTTAAAATCTTTTGTGATGTCGAAATTTTCCCTGATAAACGCGCCGTTTATGTTGCCTAATTTTCTGCCGTTTAGCCAGACTTCGGAATTGTAGTTTACGCCCGTAAATTTCAGCCAAATGCGCCTTCCTTTAAAATCTTCGGGAATATTTACGACAGTCCTGTACCACCAATCCTTGCGGCACAAAGACTCGGGGATTTTTTCGGGGCGGTTGTTTTCGTCATACAAAGGCTCGTCATAAATCTTGTTATTTACAAGAGTTGTAAGAACCGTTCCCGGGACTGTCGCCTTATGCCAATTTTGAGGCTCGTAAGAAAGGGTTGAAAGCTTCTTGCCCTCTGCGGGAAGCTTGGTTTGGTTTTGCTCAAACCAGTCCCCTTTCAGAGCTTCCTCATGGACGATTTCAGAATCCTGCAACATCCACCCCGAATTAAGCTCGATTTTATCCAAATTTTGCGAAAACAAAGTTGAAAACGCAAAAAGACTAATCCCCACACAAACATATAATCTTTTCATGATAAAAGAATTAAATTCAATTTCTTTGATTGTCAAGATGCCAAATTCAAAACACAAAAAAGAGCGCAGCTTCCCGCGCCCTTTTGACTTATGCCTTTATAAACTTATAAACTATTTCCTTAAATTCTTTTTCAAGTCTTCAAGCCATTTTCTGCCGAAAGGCAAAACATATCCGTAATTAATGCTGTTTTCTGTTATTGTCGGGCATCCATTTATAAAATTGTTATTTTTCAATTTTGCGATGTATTCTCTACTCTTTGCCTCGTCGCGCCCGACGCCGATGCCGTTAGAGTAAATATACGCAAATGTTAGCGGAACATCTATTTTGCTTCCCTGCCTTTCCATTTCTTTTAAAATCTCCAGCCCCTCCGCAACATTTGCCTCAACGCCGACTCCCGTTATCAAATGGTGCGCCTTGCGAAGTTTTATGCCACTATCCTTTGCATTCAATTTTTCCATTTCAAGAAGAGTATCCCACGCAAGTTTTTCATCGCGATATTCGGGCGGATCAAAGTTCTTGTTTTCTGTTGCATAGCGGTAAACCGTAAACAAAGCTTCTTTTTTGTTTATGCCGCGCCTAATGAGTTCATTTAGAAATTTTGTCGCAAACTTCTTGTTTAAAGGCGCGCGGTTTTTGTAAATGGAATGCCTGCCCCTTAGCGCGCTTGTAATTCCAAAGACATCATCAGGCGAAATTTTTTTATAAAGCGCGTCAATCTTTTTTTCGTCTTTTTCAAGCCCCGCCACGCCATTTTCCATGCAGTAAATCAAGACGGCAGGCGCGTATGTTCCGCATCTTTTATCTTCGGAAAGATTCTTTAAAATTTCGACCGCTTTTTTCTCGTCTTTTTCGACTCCCAATCCGCATAAATAATGGGTTGCAAGGCGTTCCATTGCCTCGTTTTTGTTGTAGGAATTTCTCTTTTTCGCCGCAATGTTTGCAACTTCAAACGCCTTCTTCAAGTCGCTGCTCGGTCGGTTTTCGAGAGCGTAAAACCTGTAAATATATTCGAGTTTTTCGCCTTCGTATTTTGGAGAATGGATTGCCATTTGATAGAGCCTGTCAATCCTCTCAAATTTTTCAGGGTGCTTGTGCGACGGGATTTCAGTGCCTGCAAGATTTAAAACAGCCTCCACATCATTTGGATTTTTTTGAACGAGCAATTCATTCAGATAATCTTTGCGCGATTTTTCTGCTTCGCTCCAAAAACAATATTCGTATAAAAATTTTACCATAAGCGAAAGCTGTTTTGTATTCAAACTTTCCGCTTTTCTGAAAAGCTCTTCTGATTTTTCCTCATTTTTGGGAACGCCCAAGCCTTTCTTGTAAAGGATTGCAAAAATTTCGTCTTTTATAAACGGCTTTATCTTCTTTGACGAATTTAAATATTTTACGAGAGCCGAATACCTTTTTTGGTGCGCAAATACCTTAAAAATGCTTGAGTCTGAAAACGCGTCAAAATATTTATCGTCCCTATTTCGCCCTATTTGGCATGCTTCTTTCACAAGCGCGTCATCTGGCAAAATTTTTGATAAACGCGTTAAAGCATCAGTTTGCTCAAAAGTATCCGTATATCCATTTTCGATGGCTTCCCTGTACAACTTCAAAGCCTCTTCAAGATTGCCTGCTTCCAAAAGCTTTTGGCATTCCTTCATGCAGAAGTCGGCAGTTCGGTTTTCCTTGCTGTAGTTATTGGCAATTTCGATAATTTCACTCGGCAACTTAATTTCGATTATCTTTCCATTTACGAAAGTATTGCGGGTCTCTTGAATTTCCAAGATGTCCCTCAATGCCCAATCTTTGTGTTCACCTTTTAAATTTTTGAGATTTCCAATATACTCTCTTAAAAGTTTTTTTGCGCCTTCAATATCTTTTTCGGTATTCCTGCCCTCGCACATGCAAAACAGCACATACTGCAAAAAGCCTATATTGCGGCATTCTTCATCATTTTCGAGATGGCTTTTTAAAATTTTAAACGCAAGTTTTCTGTCTTCCGAATCTTCCTGCTCTTCGCAAGCCTCGATGTCGGAAAGATAGCCGTGCATTTTAATTTTCATCAAGTCTTCTTTTGACAAGTTGAAAGACTTGTCGGCTTTGATTTCCTCAAGAATTTTTTTGCCGCTTGGCGACTTTGCCAAAAAATCGGCATAGTTTAAAACTCCGAAGTTTTTTAGTATAAATTTCGCGTAATCTTCATTAAAAATTATATTAAGAGAATATAGCGGAGGAAAGCCTTGGATTTCGCTTTTAAATTTTGCCATAAATTCCCGCGATTTTTCCAAATTTTCCGCGCCACCCAATTTTTCAAATACATAGGCAAGCTTCAACATTTCAAACGGAGTTTCCTTCCTTGCCTGCAACCTATCTTTGATTTCGGCATAATTCGGATTTTTGGATAGCATGTCAATTTCGATTAAAACTCTTTCAAAAAGAAGTTTATCTTCGCGCTCTTTTGCAAAAGTTTCGCTTTTTAAAAGCTCTTCCAAAAGTCCGTAAACCAAGCTAAAATTGCGTTCATTTTGACTTTTATTTATTGCAAACGCATTCGTAATTGAAAACCAAATTGGAAAAGCAGCAAAATTTGAAGAGTTTTTGAAATTAGAAGATACAAAGGAGGTCAATTCATCTTTAATTTGAACATCGTCAGTTTTAAGCAAGTGGTAAAAAGTTCTGTCGAGCGGATTAAAAGAGTGGTTTTTCTTGTACTCTTTTAGAAGCTTTAAATATTCAGCCTTGTAATACGGTTTTTTTTCTTTGCTGTTTTCAAGAATCTCAAAAACAAAATTCAAAACTCTATACTCCGGCAATACATTCTTGCCTTTTATTTCTTCATATATTTTTTCTGCCTCGGTTAAAAAGAAATCAGAATTTTCATCTCTTGATAAATTGCTATCCAACATAATTGCAAGTGCGCACTTTTGCGCGATGCCGCTTATGTTCATGCCGAAAATATCGTCTCTATAAATTTCGGCATAAGATGACAATGCCATTTCTTTCATGATAAACCCGACATCATCAGGATTTATTATATACATATTGTCGCCGTACACCAAGTCTGCGCTCGGCGCATTTTTAATTTCGGCATTTTCTTTAAATTTCGGCAAAAGCGTATCAAGCCCCGTTTTTTTTAACAGGAAAAATTGCCCGGAAACAAATACATTTGCGCCCTTTTTCAAATCGCCCACGATTGTCAGTTTTTGCTCAGAATTTGCGGAAAAAATAAAAGTAAATTTTGAGCCGTCCTGCAAAAACTCCCGTTTAACAGACTTTTCAAAGTCTGAAAACGCGGGATTATCGGACATTTCGTCCGCAAAAGATACGGAATTTAAAAGCGACGTTAAAGCCAGAACAAAAGTAAAAATGTATTTTTTCATTGCGGGAAAGAGGTTATAGATAAGATTTAAGAGACGCCAACAAGTTAAACTATTAAATAACAATTTGTCAATCATAGAATTGCAGGATTTGCCGCCGAAACAATAAAAATTGACTTTTTTCGGCATCTATTCGAGAATTTAAAGCCATTATGAAAAAAGAAGAATTTAAAAAGGCATTTGAAGAAAAACGCCAAATGGTTGAAGACGCCATAGAAAAATATCTCCCGCCATCGGACGCGCGCCCGTCGCTCATACATCAGGCAATGCGCTACTCCATGAAAGTCGGCGGCAAACGCCTGCGCCCAATCTTGCTTTTGGCGTCTTACGAACTCCTGCCGTCGTCATTAGACCCGCTTCCAGCGTGCGTCGCAATCGAGAGCATGCACACCTATTCGCTAATCCATGACGACCTTCCCGCAATGGACAATTCCGACTTGAGAAGGGGAAAGCCCACCTGCCACAAGCAGTTTGACGAAGCAATTGCACTCCTTGCGGGAGACGCTCTTTTGACATTCTCGCTCTGGTTCTTGGCAGAATCTTACAAGGATAGCCCCAAAGTTGCGGCAAACTTGGTGCGCGACCTCGGAGAAGCGGGCGGCAGTTTCAAGATGATTGGCGGGCAAGTCGAAGACGTGCTCGGAGAGCGCGACGGCAAAATGACGCCTGAAAAGCTAAACTTCATCCACGAAAACAAAACAGCAGCTCTCATTACGGCGGCTATCACGATGGGCATACGCCTTGCGGATTCGTCGGACGATGAAAAGTTCAAGCTCGCAAGGGAAATCGGCTACAACGTCGGCATGGCTTTCCAGGTAATCGACGACATTTTGGACGCGACAAGCGACACCGAAACCATGGGCAAAACCGTGCGTCTCGACGCGGCTGACGGAAAGCTCACATATGTCAACCTGTACGGCATTGAAAAATCGCGCGAGATTGCGGCGGATTTCTCAAACAAGGCGATAGAAGCCTGCAAAAAGCTTACGGGAAAAGACGAAAGCTTCTTGAAGGACTTGATTTTATATATGCAAAACCGCATCAACTAAAAGGGAAATTATGGTAGTAGAACCCAAAGTGAAAGGTTTTTTGTGCATCACTTCGCATCCGAAGGGCTGCACAAAAAACGTTGAAAATCAAATCGAATATGTAAAGCAAAAAGGCGCAATGAAAAACGGCTGCAAAACAGCCTTAATCATAGGCGCATCAACAGGATACGGGCTGGCAAGTCGCATATGCGCGGCGTTCGGCTGCAATGCAGACACAATAGGTGTTTTCTTTGAACGCCCCGCCGATCCCGAAAGAGGCAGAACCGCAAGCGCAGGCTGGTACAACACTGTTGCGTTTACCAAAAAAGCCGAAGAAGCAGGTCTTTATGCCGCCAACATAAACGGCGACGCCTTTTCCGACGAAATCAAGCAAAAGACGATTGAAGCCATAAAAAATTCGCCCTCCGGCAAGGTCGATTTAATCGTCTATTCTCTCGCTTCCCCCCGCCGCACAGATCCCAAAACGGGCGAAACATACAAGAGCGTACTAAAAGCGGTCGGAGAACCCGCGCGCAACAAATCTCTTGATACCGACAAGGGGCAGATTGTGGAAGTGACCGTTCCCGTTGCAACGGAAAAGGAAATTTCAGACACCATAAAAGTAATGGGCGGCGAAGACTGGGAGCTTTGGATTAAAGCCCTCGACGAAGCCGGCGTGATTGCGGAAGGCTGCACGTCGCTTGCCTACACCTATATCGGGCCCAAGCTCACCTACCCGATTTACCGCGAAGGCACAATCGGGCAGGCAAAAAAAGATTTGGAAAAAGCCGCAGAACGAATAGACGCCACATTAAAAATCCATCGCGGAAAAGCTTTTATTTCAGCGAACAAGGCTCTTGTGACACAGGCAAGCTCGGCTATTCCCGTAGTTCCCTTATATATTTCAATACTTTACAAGGTAATGAAAGAAAAAGGCATACACGAAGGCTGTATCGAACAAATTGAGCGACTCTTTTCAACCCAGCTTTACAACGACAACTGCCTGAACTATCAGGACGACGGTCTTGTCCATATCGACGACCTTGAAATGCGCCAAGACGTTCAAGACGGCGTTTTCGGGCTTTGGGACAAAATCGAAACTTCCAATTTGAAAGAGCTTACGGATTTTGAAGGCTATCAAAAGGAATTTTTAAAGCTCTTCGGCTTCGGGCTTGAAGGGGTTGACTACAAAGAAGACGTTGAAATTTAAGAAAAAAAGAGAATGCCAAAAAGGGACGGTTCGCCGCCCCTTTTTTTTAGTGCTTTTCGACTTCCGTCATGCAGTTTATGGTGAGAATTTCACGCGAATGGAAAGGCTCTGAGCGCAATGAGCAATTATCCATTTGGCAATGCTTGCACTGCTCGGGTTTGCACGGGTCGAAATGGACCGAAAACAAAATCTTGTCCGAAAAATTTTCGCGCATGGCATCCTTCAATTTTTCATAGGCGCAATGCCCTTCCGAAATGTTGTAGTATCTCGGCAAAGTCAGGTCGCAATCCACATAGAAATAAGAGCCGTACTTTATTATTTTCAAATTGTGGATGTTTATCCAGTCGCTTTGCATATTACCATTTATCGCGCCAAGCATTTTTTCGAGAGACTCCCCGTCCGCCTTGTCGGTCAAGTTTGCGATTGTCTTTCTTAAAATGCCAAATCCCGCAAACAAAATCAAAAATCCGAAAACCGCCGCAAGAACACAGTCGAGCCACAAATAGCCCGTCAAGCGGACGGCGACAAGCCCCAAAACAAGCCCGATGGTCGAATAAGTGTCGCTTTTTAAGTGTTTGCCGCTTGCGACAAGGGCGATTGAATCGTGCTTGCGCCCCATGTTCACGCTGATATGCCCCATAATGAAATTGGCAAGCCCCGAAAGCGCAACAATGGCAATGCCCAAATCCAGACGGCTTATTGCCTGGGCGTTAAAAAACCTGCCCGCCGCCTCAAAAATAATAAGCCCGCCCGCGGCGATAATCATCATTGCCTCCAAGGAGGCGGAAAGAAGCTCGATTTTGCCGTGCCCGAAAGGATGGTCGCCGTCTTTTGGCATGCTTGCGCAATAAATGCAGTAAAGGCTCGCCAATCCCGCCAAAACATTCACAATGCTTTCCATTGCATCGGTAAATATGGCAACGGAATTTGTCAAAAAATACGCCGCAAATTTTGCGGCAAGCAAAACGGCTGAACCGCAAACTATCCACGACTGCGCGCGGAATTTCAACTTTGCCTCGTTTTCTGCGAAAGTATTTTTATCCATAACAAAACAAGAAAATCCCCTGTCTTGCATTTTGTAAAATCAAATTTTCGCCGCGCCGCAAAAAAAACGAAATCGCGCGCCCTACAAACTCCCCTGCAAAAAAACGGGCGTTCCCAAAAAGAACGCCCGCCTTAACCATTATAACATTGAATATGAAAAACAGTACGTTTACCCAAAAGATATATTAACGTATTGTATTTTCAATATCGGCAAAAAATTTTCCGCTTTAATTTTTTTCAAAAAAAAAACGCCGCAAGCAAAAATCGCGCCAAATAAGCGCAAATTGAATAAATTTTGCCATTATTTGCAACAACTTAAAAAAAACGAAGAATGCCCTCCTGCGTCTCAAAATTGCAAAAAAAAGGCTTTCCACCAAAAGGAAAGCCCGAGGAAAATTTATCTTAACGATTATTCGCCGTCGTCGCCGATTGCCTGTACAGGGCAGGAATCCTTGGCTTCGTTTGCCAAAGAAAGCTCTTCGTCGTTTTCAGGCTGGCGGGAAACAAACGCTCCGCCGTCGCCCATTGAGAAATTGTCGGGAGCAGTGCCGTTGCAAAGTCCGCATTCGATGCATTGTTTGTCGACATAGAATTTGCCGGGTACATTATTTTCGTTTTTGTCTGCTTTGTCTGCCATAGTTTTAACTTTTTGATTTTGTTGTTGAAAAATTCGATAGACCGCTATCGCTTAATTATCTTTATAGTCGTACAAAATCGCCTTTTCGTCAATCTTTTTTCAAGATATTTCCCAATTTTGCAATCTGCGCGCGCCGAAATTTTTATCTTGCAAAAAGATGGCGAATAACAAGCATATTTCATTGTCGGGAAGTGCGCATTCGCTTCTTAAAAAGAAGAGGAAAGTCCGGACACCACAGAGCGGAATTCCGATTGAAAAGTCGGGGAACGTTTTTGGGTTAAAAGCTTGAATAACGTTCACGGAAAGTGCCACAGAAAACAAACCGCCGAGAAATCGGCAAGGGTGAAAAGGCGGGGTAAGAGCCCACCGCGCCGCAAAGCAATTTGTGGCGGCACGGCAAACCCAATTCGGTGCAAGACAGCGTAAGAAGAAGGACTGCTCGTCCGCTAATCTTCGGGTATGTCGCACTCCTTGCGGAGACGCCTCGGCGTAGATAAATGAATGCTATGGCGCAAAGAAACGCCTTTGCGCCGAAACAGAATTCGGCTTACAGCTTCCCGACGCAAACTTTTAAAACAAAACAGATTATGAAGAAATTTCTACTGCCAATGGCATTTGCAGCAATCTGCGCGTCGTTAAACGCGCAGGAAACAGTGGCCTGCCTCGGCAAAATCACGGCGTCTGAAACCATCGCCCGATTTGCCGCCCCCTCCCCGATGGGCTCTACTCCCATAGTTGAGCAAATATTCGTAAAAAAAGGCGATGAAGTCGCAAAGGGGCAGAAAATCGCGATATTAAAGGGAAGCGCAAAAGCGGAAGCGGCTCTTGAAAAATCAAAGGCAAACCTAACCGCCCTGAAATCTTCATGCGAAATTTCAATAGAGGAAATAAAAAACCAAATTGAAGAGCTTGCAGGAACTTACGAGCAAAACATTGACGTCCTCAAAAAAGACCCTCCGCGCGTCGAACGCGAAAAGATAAACTACGAGCAAAAGTCAATTCTCCGCAAGCTTAACCAGTCGAAAAACATGCTCGAACTCGTCAAGGCGGACGCGAAAAATAAAATCGCCCTTGCAGAAATTTCAGTTAAGGAAGCGCAGGCGGTTCTTGACGAATTTATTTTGGCAAGCCCGATTTCGGGCAAAATCGTCGAGATAAATTCAAAGCTCGGCGAAGTCGTGGGCGAAGGCGGAATTTGCGAAATTTCCGACACTTCCACAATGTTCGTCGAAGCCGAAGTATATGTCAGCGACATCTCGAAAGTGAAAACAGGCGACGAATGCGAATGCGTCCCCGAAGCACTGGGAAACGAGGTTTTAAAAGGCAGGGTTTTTGAAATATCCCCGTATGTCAAAAGCAACCGCCTTTTCAGCCAAGACCCCGCGGAATTTACCGACCGCAAAGTAATTTTCGTAAAAATCAAGCTGGATAATCCTGAAAAAGTTAAGAACTTGATAGGCTCGCTTGTCCGCGTCAAGATTTCGGCAAAGTAATGGGGCTTTTCAAGAAGATATTGGGACGCGCCATTCCGCTTGGAATTCCCCTTTCCTGGCTGCAACTTACGGGAGAGAAAAAGCGTTTTTACGTCGCGCTTGCGGGTATTACGTTTGCAGTTGCAATGATGCTGTTTCAGATGGGGCTCCGCGCCGCGCTTTTCAAACAGGTAATAGCCCCAATCGCATTGCTAAACGCCGACTTGGTGGTAGTCGGCAACCACTACGAATATTTCGGAGTTGGAAGAGGCTTTCCCGACATCCGCTTAGACCAATCTTACGCACTCGATTCAGTCGAGTACGCAACGCCGCTTAAACTCGGCACAATGTCGTTTAAAAATGTCGATACGGGACAGGAGCGGGACATTTTCGCAATAGCCTACGACCCGTCAAAAAAAACCTTCCTTCCAAAAGACATAAATAGCGGGAATGAAGCCCTCAAAAAACGCGGCTCAATTTTATTCGACAAGCTCTCCCGTGAGCAATACGGCGAAGTCGAACGGGCTTTCTTGAAAAATCCGCACCTTGAAACCGAAGTCGGCGGGAAACGCGTTAAAATAGAAGGGCTTGTTGAAATCGGGGCGACATTCGCGGCAGACGGCAACGTCCTCATGAGCATTCAAACATTCGATGGAATGTGGAGCGCGCCAAAATGCGTGGTAAACGTTGGCGTCATAAAGCTAAAAGACGGCTTCGACGCCAAAGAGGAAGCGGGGAAGCTGAAAAAAATCCTGCCAAGCGACGTTTCGATAATGACAAAACAACAGTTTATCGACAAAGAGCGCGACTATTGGGACAAGCGCACGCCAATCGGCTTTGTGATCTCAGCCTCAATGGCGGTCGCAATCTTTGTGGGAGCCATAATAGTCTATCAAATTCTATATACCGACGTCACTGACCATCTCCCTGAATACGCAACATTGAAGGCAATAGGCTTTGACGACAAATTCTTTATAAGCGTCATTTTCCAGGAATCGCTTATACTCTCTGTTCTCGGATTTATCCCAGGTAGTGCAATCGCCGCCCTGCTCTACTACGCAACGCGAGAAATCGCAAATATGCCCACCTATCTGACTTTCACAAACCTTTCAATAGTATTTCTTCTAACAGTTTTTATGTGCGCTTCGGCAGGGCTTTTGGCAACCCGAAAACTGCGCGCGGCAAACCCCGCAGACATCTTTTGACATGAAAATAATGGCGGCTCTTTCAGGCGGAGTGGACTCCGCAGTGGCTGCCCTGCTTTTAAAACAGCAGGGCTACGACGTATGCGGCGCATACATGAAAACATGGATGAACGAGGACGCTTCAAGCTTTATGGGCGATTGCCCGTGGCATCAGGACATAATAGACGCGGAAGCGTGCGCGAAAAAAATCGGAATTGATTTTGAAGTAGTCGATTTCATAAAGGAATACCGCGAACAAATCGTGGAATATATGGTTGACGGCTACAAGCGTGGAATTACCCCCAACCCCGACGTTATGTGCAACCGCAGAATGAAGTTCGGCAAATTTCTCGACTTCGCAAAATCTCGCGGCTGCGATGTCGTGGCAACGGGGCACTACTGCGCTTCAACCGAAAATTTTGACGGCACAAAAGACCTCTTAATCGGGGCAGACCCAAGCAAAGACCAGTCGTACTTCCTCGCAATGATTACCCAAGCCCAGCTGCAATCGGCAAGCTTTCCCATCGGCTCTCTATTAAAAAGCGAAGTGAGGGAAATCGCAAAAATGAACGGACTGCCCAACTGCGACAAAAAAGACAGCCAGGGAATATGCTTCTTGGGCAAAATCAAAATTCAAGACTTTTTGCGCGAATTTATCGAAGAAAAACCAGGCGACATAATAAACGCACAAGGAAAAACAGTCGGAAGGCACAAGGGGCTTTTCAACTACACAATCGGACAGCGCAAGGGAATAGGAGTTCCATCAAACACCGACAACAAAAATTATGTCGTGGTCGCAAAAGATTTTGAAAACAACGTGCTCCGCATAGACTTCGATTCGCCGACCCAGCCCGACTTGTGGAAAACGGAAGTCGAAGTTGAAAACATAAACTGGATAAACAAGGAGCTTGCGGAAGAAACGGAAATCGAAACGCGCGTAAGATACCGCGACGGTCTTGTGAAAAGCAAATTCACGCCCCTTTCGGACGGGACTGCAAGAGTGGAATTTTCCGAACCGCAAAGGGCAATCGCAAGCGGACAAATTCTCGCGCTTTACCGCGGCAACACCCTCCTTGGCGGCGCAGTATATAAGTAGGCTATCTTCCGCTTTTAGTGCGATTGCAGTTTTTACACAACATTTGACAGTTTTCAGGAACTGTTTTTCCACCTTTACTCCAAGGAGTGATATGGTCGGCTTCCATATCCTTTATTTCAAAAGTTTTCTTGCAATGCGGGCAAACCCCGTTTTGGCGTTCATACGCGCTTCTTCTCATCGAATCGGAAAAAGCCCGAATATTCAAATGCTTCTCGTTTCCGTCCAAAAGATATTCGTAAATGCCTTTTTTGTTTGAAACATCATCGTCTTCCATAAGGGCTTTTACGCGCTCTTCAATTTTTGCGGCATTTAAATCAGCATATTTATATTTGTTGTATAAAAATCCCCATTCAATGCCTTTCATTTCCTTTCTATAATTATTGAAAATAATCTTTATCCAGCTAATGACGTTTTGAAAATATTGCCAAAGTTCGCCCGCATTTTCGTCATTTTGATGCAAAGACATATATTTATCTATGGAAATTTTTTCATCGCATATCCATTTGATTGCAGTTTCTAAAAAATCTTGGCGAATGGGAGATCCCTTTAAATAATCTTTACCCAAATTGTAAGCCGCGCAATTTGTCTTGCTGAAATACCGCTTGGCGTCCGTAAGCCAAATTCCTGTATGAACGGCATTTAGAATTTCCTGATTTGTCAGGACTTCTCCCGCAATATTTATGATTTTAAACCAGTCAATGACCTCTTCGTCAGTCCCTTCACAGATATATACCATCAATTTATAATTAAGTATTTTTTCTCTTCTGTCGTCTGTAAGGTTGTGAAAAGAAAGCTCATATCCGTCCCATTTTATAGAAAAATCATTTTCCACATATCGGCAAATGCTGATTGTGCGTTGCTGCCCGTCCAAGAGCTCAAAATTGCCGTCTTTGTTTTTAAACCAATACATTATGTTAAGAGGAAATCCCTTGCGAATGGTTTGTATTACCTCGTTGCGCTTTTGGTCGTTATAAACAAATTCGCGCTGATATGCAGGGCGTATATTCAACTTTCCTCCATATCCCCAAACGCCATCTTCCTGATTGTCAATATACCCTTCAACCAAGTCCCTTACCAAAATTTCTTTAAGCTCTATTTTCATTTTTTACGTCTCCTAATCAAAATTCTAAAATATGGGTATTTACCATTTATTGATAAATCCTTATCATCATCTCCCTTGCGAAACTTGATAATTTCAAATTGGTCAGGATTGTACTTATCTAAAAATGTAATAGGAACTCCCATTACTCCGTCATAATCGCAAGGGATATTAGCTGTTTTTGAAACTTCTATTGCATCATAATTATCGTATTTGGGATATTCCTCTGATGTATAATTTTTATATAAAATAAGATTTTCATGGCGCTTTTTATAATCCAAATTTGTAAACCAACATTTATTTCCATTATTTACTGAATATTTTTTCCCATCATCGCCTAAAACAATTAATTTACCTTCATAATCATCTGGAACTAAAAAAGTTTTTACTTTTGGATTTATTCCAAGCCATATTTTATTTTCTTTTATGTTTTTAAAAATATCCTTATAGGTAATTGCATTTTTATCTCCAATTATTAAAAACTTTTTGCCGTACTCCATAAGTTGCGCAACATATTCCCTGAAAAGCGAAAATGGGGGATTTGTAACAACAATGTCTGCCTGCTTTAAAAGCTCTATACATTCATCGCTTCTGAAATCTCCGTCTCCATTAAATTCCCTTATTCCGATTTCATTGGCATCGGGAACTCTATTGCCGTTTTTATCGCCATTATATTCAAGCCATATCGCCTTTTCAACATTGTGTTTGGAAAACCAGTCTGCATCTTGATTTTTATAGCAAGTCGAAATCAGTTTTTTTAAACCGAGATACTCAAAGTTGTAGCTAAAATATTTAAAAAAGTTGCTTACGCGCGGGTCGTCGCAATTACACAAAACAGTTTTGCCATTAAAATGGTTTTTATAATGTTTCAGCTCCTTTTCAATATCTGAAAGTTGCGTATAAAATTCATCTTTCTTTTGTTTTTTTGCGGAATGTAAAGTTTGGTTTGCCATAAAAAGCGCAAACTTTAACCATTCTTGCTTCCATTTTAGATATTATCCCCAATCGTCAAAAAATAGGAACAGTTTTTTAAACACACCCAAACCAAATTTTAACCTACAACATCATGTCAAGAAAACATTGAAAAAAACACCACTTTAACCTATTGCATTCATTATATTAAAAAATGTTTAAAAAACTGTTCCTATTTTTGTACAATATCATAAAATAATGTAAAGAAAAAAAATCAACATGAAGACATACGCCTACATAAGAGTAAGCTGCGATAAGCAGTCAACTAAAACCCAAAAATACGAAATAACAAAATATGCCAAAGATAAAAATATTATAATCGACAAGTGGATAGAAGAAACCATTAGCGGGACAAAAAAAGTTGAAGACCGCAAACTTGGAAATCTATTAAAAAAAATGGATAAAGGCGACACCTTGATAATTTCGGAAATGTCAAGGCTTAGCCGCAACTTAATGGGAATTATGGCAATATTAAATTCGTCAATTGAAAAACGAACAAACATTATCGCAATAAAAGAAAACTTCCATTTAAGCGACAACATAAATTCAAAAGTGCTTGCTTTTGCCTTTGCCCTTTCGGCGGAAATAGAGCGCAACTTAATTTCTCTGCGCACAAAAGAAGCCATCGCGAGAAAGAAAGCGGAAGGATGCAAAATAGGACGCCCAAAAGGCGGGCGGTTTTCTAAATTAATAAAAAACATCAATGAAATAAAACAGCTTATCAGCGAAGGCTGTTCCAAAAGAAAAATCAAAGATATGTTCGGGGTGAGCCGCTCAACCTTATACAACTTTTTAAAAGAACAAATCCAAAACTAAGCCGCCTTACAGCTCAAAGTCTTTGGGGGCGATGAGGACGACAAATTCGCCTTTGGTGTTTGATTTTGAAAGCTCCTCTTTTACTTGCGCAACCGTTCCCGTGAAAAATCTTTCGTGCAGTTTCGTGATTTCCTTTGCGACGCAAATTATGCGATCTCTTCCCAATGTTTCGAGGGCGTCGTCCACGAATTTTTCAATGCGGTGGGTCGATTCGTAAAAGCAAAGAGTATAGTCGAAATCCCTGTATTTCTCGAAAAACGCCTTGCGCGCCGCGCTTTTTGCGGGGAGGAAGCCTACAAACAAAAATCCGTTTGTGGGAAGCCCCGAAGCCGCAAGCGCGGCAGTGAATGCGGAAGCCCCCGGAACGGGAACAATATCTATGCCCTCTTTTCTGCAAAGGCGCACAATTCTAAACCCGGGGTCTGAAATGCAAGGCATTCCCGCGTCGGAAATCAGCGCGACTTTTTCGCCAGACTTCAACCTCTCCAAAAGTTCCGGAGCAACCCTCTGTTCGCGGCTGTCTTCATAAACTACCATTTTCTTTTCAATGCCGTGCTTTTTAAGTATGGTGGAGGCGTTTCTGGTGTCTTCGCAGGCAAGCAAATCGCAGTTTCTCAAAGTTTCGACGGCGCGCTCTGAAATATCGCCAAGATTTCCGATTGGAGTCGCGACCAAATAAAGTTTTCCTTCGCTCATAAGTCTTTTACGGGGTTAAATTTTCGAGTTTTTGTCTTTAAGATTTCCTTTACAAAAGCGAAATTTTCGCCGTCAAACGCCCCATGCTCCAATAAATCCAAAAGCGGCGTTATGACAAAATCGCGCTCTTTCCAGCGCGGATGCGGAATTTCAAGGCGCGGTGTTTTAATTTGCAAATTTTCAAAAAAAACGATGTCTATATCGAGTGTACGCGGCGCGTTTTTAAAGCTCCTCACTCGCCCGAATTTTTCCTCTGTTTCATTGCACTTTTCAAGGAGGGTTTCGGGCGAAATTTCCGCCTGACAAGAAATCGCCATATTGAAAAAATCGCCCTGGTTTTCGTAGCCGACAGGCGGAGTTTCGTATATTTTTGAAAGCATTTTGACTTCGCAAAATTCGCCGATGGATACTACGGCTTCTTTTAAAGTGCGCCCCCTTTCTCCCAAATTGGAGCCCAATGCCAAAACAAAGCCGTCCACTATGCGTAATCCTCGCGCTTGCGTTTTATTTTTACGGAAATTTCGTCCAGCACGTTTTCAAGATTGCGCTTGACAACCTTGACTTCGATTTTCTTTGCGACTGGAAATCTGAAAAGCACCCTTTCTGCGATTTTGTCAGCAAGCTTTTCGATGAGCCTTACGCTTTCGCCCATAATGACGCCCTCTGCGATTGCGATTGCCGCGGGATAGTCAACCGTGTCTTCCAAAGCGTCCGATTTTGCGGATTTTCGCGTATCAAGATGGATTTTCATCGAAACCCAAAATTCGCAGGGATATTCCAATTCGTGCGCGAAACAGCCGTGTTTTCCCTTTAACTTAATGTTTTTTAAAATCAGTTTGTCCATAAAATTACCATTCGTTTTGCAAGTTAAGCTCGCCGATTCCCCTTGCGAAAAGCTTGTGCTTTCCGACTTCGTGGGTTCTGAAAATATCCGCCGACCCGCGCGCCATCGAGTAGCAGTTGAAAGCGAGCGTCCCGTCTTCAAAATTCTCGCCGAAGACATTTTTTACCATTCTCTTGCGCGAAAGCCCCAAGAGCAGAGGAAAGCCGAATTTGCGAAGCGCGCCGTAGTTTTTCAAAAGCTCCAAATTCTGTTCCGAAGTTTTTGCAAAGCCAATGCCGCCGTCCAAAATTATGTTTTTGTATGGCACTCCGCATGCGCGGGCGTTTTCCAAAATTTTTTCAAAATCGGCAAAAATTTCCGCCTTTAAATTTTTAATCGGCTCGGCGTAATCGGGGCGGTTGTGCATTAAAATTATCGGGCAGGAATAGTCGCTTGCAACGTCGCAAGTGGAAAATCTTTCGCCGCCGAAATACGCGCCCCACATTCCGCCCCAAACGTCGTTTATTATGTTTGCGCCAAGCTCCAAGGCTCTTTTTGCGACTTCCCCCTTGTAGGTATCGACGGAAATTTTGATTTTCGGGAACGATTTTCTGATTTGACTAAGCGGCTCTTCAAGCCTTGAAAGCTCCTCTTCCGCCGTAATTTCAACAGAGCCGGGGCGGGTCGATTCCGCGCCGACATCAACAATGTCAACGCCCTCTGAAACCATTTCTTCAACGCGCTTTAAGGCGTTTTCGACTGAATTGAATTTGCCTCCGTCCGAAAACGAGTCGGGGGTCAAATTTAAAATTCCCATTATCTGTAAATTTTTATTTTGCATTTCTAAGTTTCAATATAAATTCGTCAAAATCACCTGTTTTAAATTCGCGCTTCAAGCCTTCAAGCAAGTCGGCGGCGGCAGAAAAATCCCCCGATGCAATGGCTACATTTGCAAGCCCCGCAACGGCTTGCCTCCTGTACTTGGATTTTGCCGCGCCATAAAAAGTGCGCGCAGATTCAAGATTGCCCTCCGCAAGCGCGATGTCGGCAAGTTTCAGGCAGACAAACGGATTTAGAGGATTTTTTGCGTGCGATTTTTCAAAAAATTCCTTTGCGCTTTCGCCCTTTGCCTCAGACAAAATACCCATTATTTCAAAATATCGCCATGAAGACTTGCCAATATTTAACGCGATTTTTTCCGCCTCTTCGACATGGTTTGAAAGAGCGAAAAACCGCGCGATTTCATAGGCTTTTTCTTCGGGAATTTTTGCGCTTGAATACGCCGCAGCCGCAGGGGATAACATATTTAAATCGGCATATATGTCCCCGAGCAAAACAGAGTCTTTTTCTTCAGAAAGCGACAGGGATTTCATAGCTTCAACCGCCGCGCAAGCCCCGAATTTATCGCCGTTTTTAAGGCGCAAAAATGCGAGCATTCGCCAAATGTCTGCATCTGTTTTGGTTATTTTTAAAATATCGTTTAGCGTGTTTTCAAGACGGGCATAGTCGCCGATTTCGCTTAAACACCTCGCCTTAGATTTTAGAATCTTCAAATCCTTTGGGGCAAACAAAAGCGCGTTTTCAAAGCAAAGCAAAGCCTGCGAATAATTTTCAAGCGAGAAATGGCAGTAGCCGAGAGATGCGCATATTTTTTGGAAGTCGGCATTTGAAAGGCTTAGCGCAACGCCAAATTCTTTAATTGCGCCTTCAAAATCATTTTCCTCCAAAAGCAAATAGGCCAAGTTGCGGTGCGCCATGTAAAAATTCGGCATTTTCTTTATCGACGCAAAAAACAACTCTTTTGCCCTTGATTTTTCTGAAATTTGACAAGCCGCATTGGCAGCGTTAAATAACAGCGGAGCCCCCGCGCGCTCGTCGCTTAAAGCGTCAAAAATGACTTGCGCCCTCTGAGACAAATCTTCAATGGAAGCCGCCCTTTTCAATACGCCCGCTTCAAATTTGTTGGCGGCAGGCTCAATCTCCGCCGCGTTCAACTCAAATGCCGCGAAGAAAAAAAGTAAAAATAAAAGAGGTGCAAAAATTCTCATTTCTTGTTGATTTTAAATGTGATTGGCAAAATAAAACGCGCCCTTGCAGGCTTGCCGTTGCGGGTCGGCGCGTCGTATAAAAGGCTCTTTAAGGATTTCTTTGCGGAAACCAAAAACTCTTCGTGCGTGAAGCTTTCGACGCCTTCAAGCTCGACGCCACCGTCCTCGTTTATCTGCACCATAAGGCGGACTTCACCCTCGATGCCCTGCTCAAAAAGCTTGCGCGGATACTGCAACGCCCCGCGCTTTCTGCACCGCGGAGTAAAATCAAGCTCGGAAATTTCAAACGCCTCGACGCCGAAATTTGAAGCGTCCCAAGCGGCACGCTCTCCATCAAATTCGGATAATCCGAAAAGAGACGCATCGCCCGCCCCCTCAACCGCAAACTTTGCAAAATCTGACGCGGGAATTTCAACTTTGATTTTTTCAGCGGAAAGTGGCAAGTTTGAAACCCGCATTTCTTTAAGCGAATTTTTGTCATGGGCAATTTCAGCTTTCTTTGGCAGCAATTCAACGAACGTCCTTTTAGAGGTTTTTACAGGCTCGCAGGCGTCCCTCAAAGAAAGGCATCGCGAAAAAGGAAAAACCAAAAACATCAAAACGCCTAAAAAAACCGCACAAGTCAAACTTGCGGCGTGCAGGCACAAAGGATTTGAATTGCGAAACTGCGCGCTCATAATCCGCCCTCCCTTGTCTTGTCGCTTGCAATGAAAACTTTTTCTATCCCCGCGCGCGAACATGCGTCCATGATTTCCACTATCGTCGAGATTTTAACGCTCGCGTCTGAATCTATAACGGCATTTTTTTCGCCGCGCAAAGACGCTATCTTTTCGAGGGAATCAATGCTTACGTATGCCCCCGCAACGCTTATTCTGCCGTTTTTTTCTACAAAAATGTTTAACGCCTTTTCAGGAGATTGCGAAGCCGTTTCCGACTTCGGGCGGTCTATTTCAAGAGCCGACTTTTCCGCAAATGCCATCGTGACCACAAAAAAGATGAGCAGTATGAACATCACGTCGATAAGAGGCGAAATGTTGATTTCCGAAGACGAGTCGGGATTTTCAAAAGAGGGTTTGCGCAAGCTCATTTTTCTTCTTCCCCCAAAATCAGGCAGGACTCGCACCTGCTTAAATTAACAAGAATTTTCTGCCTCAACATCGAGCATAACATGGCAATAATAATGGCGGGCAAAGCAATTGAAAGCCCGCACTGGGTAGTAATCAATGCGCGTGAAACACCCTCCGCGACCCCGCTCGAAGAGCCGCCGATTTCGGAAAGCGCAAACGCCATTCCCGACACCGTGCCAAGAAGCCCCAAAAGCGGCGCGATTGCGGCAAGAATTTTTATCATCGCCAAAGAGCGCGATACAGGCGGCATGATTTCGCGCCTTACCGCATCAAAGCGCGCCTTTATCATATCCCTGCCGCCGAGCGCATCTTCAAGAGTTTCAGCGTTAAAAAAAGCGCACAAATTCCGCTTTACCAAATCCGAATTTCTGCACGCCGCGTAGAATTTAAGAAGCTTGAATAAGAGCATGAACGCCGCGTAATAAAGATACGCCGCAAGCATAAAAAGCGGAAGCATCAAAACCCCGCCGCTTTTTACATACAATGCCGCCTCTTTAAAAAAACCGTCCATCTTACTTGCAATTTTTCGATATGTATTCCGACGCCGCTTTCTCCATGTCTGACAAAATCGCCTTGCCCCTGCGCGACAAAACGGCATGCAAAACAAAAGACGGGATTGCAACCATCAAGCCGAACTCCGTCGTAATGAGCGCTTCGCTTATGCCGCCGGACATAAGCTGCGGATTTCCCGCGCCGTAAACCGACAAGTCCCCGAATGTTTTTATTATGCCCGTCACAGTTCCCAAAAGCCCCAAAAGCGGAGATATTGCCGCCGAAACCGCGACAACCCCAAGCCCCGAAAAGAGCTTTTCTCCGCAGGAAAGCATTTGCTCGTACGCAATTTCCTCTGTAAGGCTCTTTGAAATTCCGCGGTTTTCCAAAAATTTTTTGAGCATCGCAGAATGCGGCTTGGGGGCGTTTTCCGCAAGCTTCACCGCGCCCGCCTCGTCGCCCTTTTCAAGAAGCGAACTTATTTTTGCGACGCATTCGGGGCTTATCCTGCCCATCGAAAGCGATGTGAAAGCCTTAAAAATCGAAACCAAAAACGCCATCGCGCCAAATGCCAAAATCGGATAAATCCACACGCCGCCCGCCTCGATTTTCTGCTTGAACGTGCGCGTTTTAACAAGCGGAATTTTGCCCAAAGACGTGTCAAGTTTCGCGCTAAAACGCCCGCCGCTTTCAAGCGATTTCAAGAAGTCTTCCCCATTCTGCCCGACAATGGCATAATCCAAAATTTTTGCGGAAAATATTTCCGCGTCGGCCTTTTCAAGCAATTCGGAAATTTGCGACAAAACACCGTCAAAATCGCGCGCAGGCATGATTTTTTGGGAATTTAAAGATGCTGCAAGCTCCTGAACCGCGCTTCTTAGCCCGTCATACATGGAAGTCTTTGCGGCAAGATTTTTCAACGCCAAATCGTAATTTACGGAATTTTCGCGAATTGATTTAAGCTTGGCTTCGAGCGACTTCGTCTCTTCTTCCGCCTTTAAGATTTTTTCGTTTAACTTGGCGCGTTCATCTGCTATTTGAGAGAGGGTTTGCCCGTAAGTTTTCAATAAATCCGAACATTGAACCTCCATATTTTGCAAAGCGTCGGCAAATGCAAAACAGTTTAAAAGGCAGAAAAAAATCATAGCAGAAATTCTCTTCATTTCCCCTTCCTTTCAACTGAAATAGAAATGATTTTATGCGCCGACCTGCCGTTTAAGATGTCGATGATTTCCGAAACTTCGGCGCATTCCGATTTTTTTAGCGCGGCGCAAATGCCGATAAAAACGGCTTCTTCGCCGTCAATCTCCCTCGCGCTCAATTCCCTTGAAGATTTTAGCGCAAAAATTCTCGCTTCGATAGCGGCTTCGGCAAACGAATAAACGTCTTTGAAAGTCCCACCAGATTCAGGCGCGCCCTTCAATACATAGAAAGCGGGCAATTTCTGCGATTTTTCCCAAAAGCTTTTTGTAAAATCAGTCAAAGATTTTTCCAAATCAATTTCAAATTTTTTGAATTTTTCAATAGACGCCAAAATTTCTGAAGCCGCCGCCTGCGATTTTTCGCTTTCCGCCTTCGCTTCCGCGATATCATGTTTTATGCGGGCATTCAATGACCGCCGCGCGGCAAGCCTCGCTTCCAGTTCGCTTTTTTCCGCAATCCACGCCTCGTTTGCCTCGGCGATTTTTTTCAAAATATCGACTTTTTGCGCAGACTTTTCCATCAGGTCCTGCGCGGAAAAATCCGCATAAGCAAAAACCTGCAAAAACGCAGCGGCAAACATCAAAAGTTTTTTTATCTTCATAATGAAATTAAATTCTTCGCATTAAAAGCTGGGACGGCTTGCCTTTGGAATTTTTGCCAAGCCTTTTCAAGACCTCAAAAGCCGAAGTTTCGGGAGGCTCAAATTCTGCGGGAGCTTCGAGCATAACCAGAGTTTCGGGAGAGGAAAAGCGCAACAAAAGGGCGAAAATTTCATCCGATTTTTTTTGAAGCAAAGGATACGGAGCATCCGCAAAAATCAAATCAAACGGCTCTTCAAAAGATTCCGGTTTCAAATTGAAACAGTCAGCCGAAACTATCCGCGCCTCGATTTCTCCCATGGATTTTTTAATTGCAGAAACGTTTTCTTTAAGACAAACCGCCGCCTGTCTTGAATTTTCCACAAAAACCGCGCTTCTTGCCCCCCTGCTCAGAGCCTCCAAGCCGTAAGACCCCGTTCCCGCAAAGAGGTCTAAAACTTTCGCGCCGCTTACGAAGTCTGAAATCGAAGAAAACACGGCCTGACGCGCCGCGTCGGTTGCGGGGCGCGTGGCGTCGCCTTTCGGAGACTTTAAAATAATTCCTCTTGCCTTTCCCGATGTAATTCTCATTTTTTTATTTGATAAAATTATGAAAAATTTAAAGGCTTTGTCAATCGCTCTATCAATTCTGCTCGGCTTTTTTGCGCAACTCTCACGGGCGGAAGAATGCCCTGCGCGCAAGAGTTCGATATACTTTATCGCCGAAAACGACATCGGATTTTCAGACCGCTACTATACAAACGGCTTGAAACTCACCTATCTGTCGCCGTCGGACGACTGGCTTTTAAATAAACTGCAATTCAAATTTTTGAGGCTTTTAAATTCGGATAAATCCACCCAGACAACCCAAAGCTTGTCGCTCGGGCAGGACATGTATGTAAGCTACGACATAGATGACACAAATCCCCCCATGACAGACCGACCATACGCGGGCTGGCTCTACATCACGGACGGGACGCACATCGCGACAAAAAACACCTTAGACAGTTTCGCCATAACAATCGGGGTGGTCGGTGAAATTTCAGGTGCGGAATACACCCAAAAAAGATACCACGAATTTATAAATGTGGATAGACCCATGGGCTGGGATACCCAGCTAAAAAACGAGCCTGCCTTCACGATATCCCTAAACCACTCGGAACGCGTGTTTGAGCATTCGCTTTCCGACAATTTCCGCACTGACTTTATCTGTTCGGCAGGCGCAAACCTTGGGACGGTATCGACGGAGGGAATTGTAAAGGGGCTGTGGCGTTTCGGATTTAACATGCCCTACTCTTTCGACGCCGCAAGAATTGAATTTTCAAGCTCCCAACAAGTGGAATACGCCATGCAAAACCGCCCCGACTGGCATGCGTACATATACGCGGGATTTGTAGGCAAAGCGGTCGGCTACAATATGTTCTTAGACGGCAACGTACTTAGAAAATACGATAGAAGCGTCGATAAGGAATGGCTTGTCGGTGAGCTTAACTTTGGCGCAAGTTTAAGATACAAAGATTTTTATGTATCCTACTCTTGGTGCGTGCGCTCCAAGGAATACAAAACCCAGCGCGGCGGAGTCCAATATTTTTCAACCATTATGATTGGCGGGACTTTCTAATATTACTGTTCTAATAAAATTTCTTGATAAAAATTTCAAAAATATTTTAATAGCCTCCATTAGTACGCTAAATAACAGTTTTCAAACGGAGGAAATTTAAGTATTTATGAAATTAAGAAACGTAATCACACTTGCCTTGGCGTTCGCAAACACCGCGCTCTTGGCATACACAAACAACTTAGTCGGCGAATATTCCGACGTTATTAAAGCCGACAAAGGTCCTTTCAAGGACAACCCCGAACTCTGCTTCCGCGTCCATAAAGAAGGCGGCGACTACAAAGTTGATATAGTCCGCGACCTGTGGAGAAGATGCAAAACCTACGCGCAATTTTCAGCAAAAGAGCAAAACGGCGAAATCGTCTTTGAAAACTTGCAACTTCCGTACCTGCAAGGCCCAAGAGCCTCTCTCACGGGCAAAATAACAAAAGACAAGGTTGAAGGCACTTACTATTTCAAGCAAAAGGAAAACGGCGTTGAAAAGGAATACACTTTCCCGTTTGAAGTAAAACGTATTGAAAGGGAATCCCCAACGCTAAACATGAAGCCGCCAAAAGGAGCGGCGGTCCTTTTCAACGGCTCAAATTTCTCGGAATGGAAGGCATGCAACAACAAACCAATCGCATGGAAGCTCGATAAGAAAGAAAAATCCATGATGGGCGCGCGCGACGCAAACAATCAGTCAAGCGACATCGAAACCAAGCGCAAATTCAAAAACTGCCGTCTCCACATTGAATTTATGACGCCCGACCAGTCCGAAAGAGGCTATATGGGACAACAGAGAGGAAATTCAGGCGTATTCTTCGGCAGATTTGAAGTCCAAATCCTCGACTCTTTCGGCGCGAACGGCGAATGGGACGAATGCGGCGCGCTCTACCGCTTTATGCCCCCGCAATTCAACGCCAGCCTTCCCCCCGAAAGATGGCAGACATACGACATCGTATTCTACGGGGCGAAAGACAAAAACGGGAAGCTCGAACGCAATCCGCGCATCACGGTTTACCATAACGGCATGAAAATCCATAACGACGTGGAAATCTGGGAAGGCACTGATTATAACTCCTGCTGGAAATCACTGAAAAACCTGCGCGAACACTCATTCCCGATTAAGCTCCAATGGCACAACGAACCCGTGAAGTTCCGCAATATCTGGATTGAAGAAATCAAGGATGAAGACGTGGCAATCATTCCCGAAATAATCACGAAAAAGAATTTCCGCGAGTAGCTCCGGACAAAAAAATAGCAAAACCTCAAAAAACCGCGCAAATTAGCGCGTTTTTTTTGTTTCCCCGCAAATTTTACGCCCCAAACTGCGTTGTTTTTTCTTAAATTTTCGCCAACGAGAATATTATTTAAAACATTTTGACTTGAAGAAATCACCAATAATTTTTTATAATTCGTAGTTAAGTGTAATTATATGGCGGATAAAAAAGGAAAAATTTATGAAGATAAAATCAATTTTGGCGATTGCGGCAATGTTTTCAACGGGCGCACTTTTAGCTTACACTAACGATCTCGTAGGCGAATATTGTGGCGAAATAAAGGCTCAAAGGGGACCGTTCAATGTGAACCCCGAGCTGTGTTTTAGAGTGCATAAAGAAGGCGATAACTACAAGGTTGAAATCATGCGCGACTTGTGGCGCAGATGTAAAACTTACGCAAGTTTCAACACCAAAGAGCAAGACGGTGAAATTATCATTCAAAATTGCCGCCTATCATATCTTTTGGGTCCACAGGTTACGCTCAACGGCAAAATCACAAAAGACAAGGTTGAAGGCACTTACTATTTCAAGCAGAACGAAAACGGTGTCGAAAAAGAATATACATTCCCCTTTGAAGTAAAGCGCATCGAAAGGCAATCCCCCACCTTGAACATGAAAGCCCCCAAAGGCGCAACGGTTCTTTTCAACGGCTCAAATTTCTCGGAATGGAAGGCATGCAACAACAAACCAATCGCATGGAAGCTCGATAAGAAAGAAAAATCCATGATGGGCGCGCGCGACGCAAACAATCAGTCAAGCGACATCGAAACCAAGCGCAAATTCAAAAACTGCCGCCTCCACATGGAATTTATGATACCCGACCAGTCTGAAAGAGAAATTGCGCCGGGGCGCGGCAATTCTGGATTGTTCTTAGGCAGGTTTGAAGTGCAAATTATCGATTCTTTCGGACTAGACGGCAAGTGGGACGAATGCGGCTCGCTCTACCGCTTTTTTCCGCCGCAAATAAACGCTTGCCTTCCCCCCGAAAGATGGCAAACATACGATGTAATTTTCTACGGCGCAAAGGAAAAAAACGGCAGGCTCGAACGCTACCCACGTATAACAGTCTACCATAACGGCATTAGAATCCATAACGATATTGAAATTTGGGAAGGCACAGAATATTTTTCGAGAGATAAAGATTTAAAAAACCTGCGCGAACAACCCGTCCCGATTAAATTGCAGTGGCACGGCGACCCCGTAAAATTCCGCAACATCTGGGTTGAAGAAATCAAGGATGAAGACGTGGCAATCATTCCCGAAATAATCACGAAAAAGAATTTCCGCGAGTAAGAAATTAAAATCTTTTTTGTTTTGCGGGCGCATGTTTTTTTGCGCCCTTTTTTATTTTCCGCCCTCCCATATCTTTTTTATGCAAGACTGCAAATTAAGAGTATGCGAAATGCCTTCTTGCGGCGGAACGCTGCGAACTGTTATCTTTCCGCGCTGAGACTTTTTCAAAGTCAAAATACGCGTTGCGGGCATTTGAAGATGTCCGTTTTTATCGGTTTTCTTAATCCATTCATAAGCGTATTTAAGCCAGCGTTCCCTCTCTTTTTGGGGCTGCAAATAAAGCCATGTTATTTCGTCGTACCCCCAAATGAAATGGTCGCTTAAATCCGCCTTTCCCGCATGGTTTGATATTCCGAAATTATCGAATTCGACAAGATAAGGCAGGCTGTCGCAGCTCCATCCGTTAGGGGTTTTGCAGCCCGCGCTTCTTTTGTAAATCGAATCAGTATGCCCGACTTCCAAAATTCCTTTCATCTTTTCAGGCTCGTCCAAACAGTCTTCCTTTATGCGAAGCGGAAACGAATTGAAGTCGAGCAAACTTTCGCCCTTGTAAAGCATTGAGCCGTCGGGCGTGTGGGCGTCAAATATGATTTTGTTGCGGCGCGCATGGCGGTCGGCAAATTTTCGCAGGAACTTTATGAAGTCAGCCCAAACCTCCATTTCAGGGTCATTTGCCCCCATTAGCTTGACTTGCCCCAAGTGGATAGCCTCAACGCCGATTTTAACATAAGAGCCGACAAGATACAAAAACCAAAGCTTGGTTTCAAGTCGGGTGATGTCGGGAACACTTCCGCCGCGCCCCCAATGGTTTCGGTAAAGCCCGTTTTCATAAAGCATATTTTCGTATGAGAAGTTGCGCTTTTCAACTGCTAAAGACATTTCCTCAAATACCCATGCGGGAATAGCAACTTTTTCCACCGTCGGATACACCGCCTCAAACACCGCACCCTGAACAATGATTTCTTCGTCAACCAAATGCAGTTTTTCGATTAAATTTTTCGCATAAGAAAAAAATTCGGGATTGTTCAAGGCGTCCTCGCCGCCCCACCTGTAAACGGCCCTTCCCACAAACTTCGCACCAACGTCCCTAACAAATTCAATGTCAAGCTCCTTGCGCGGATAATCGCCCTCCGTCGAAAACTTCGGCATGTTTGCAAAATCCATCAGAGTTATCGACCTTTCCAAATAGTTTTCAAGCACCTCCCTCGAAATCGAGCCGCTAAATTTGTAGTCTTTCGCAAGCGCAAAACCCGCAAAGATTTGAAAAACCGAAACGAAAAGCAATAAATAATATTTCATGGGCACCATATGTATATTTTCAACATCAAAAAAATTTTTCAAGCAAAAAACCACCATACAAAAATGTTGACCACCCCGCAAAACAAACAATTATTTTTAAATAAAAAAGCACGCTCATTTTCCTACAATCCATAACAACCGCAGCCCATGAAATTTTGCGATTTTATTTCTCGGCACATCGCCCTAATCGTCTTTGGCGCGGCAATATGCGCCCTGTATTTCCCAAAAACTTTCTTGTGGATGGACGGCTCGCTTGTGCCGCCGCTTTTGATGCTCATAATGTTCGCAATGGGGCTGAACATGAATGCGCGCGATTTCAAAGAAGTTCTGGTTCATCCCAAAGATGTCTTAATAGGATGCGCCGCGCAATTTACGCTAATGCCGCTGATTGCGTACGCCCTCTCAAAGATTTTTGCTCTCGACCCCGCGCTTGCGGCAGGCGTGATTTTGGTCGGCGCATGCCCCGGCGGAACGGCAAGCAACGTCATAACTTTTATCGCGAAAGGCGATGTCGCCTTGTCTATCGGAATGACAGCCGTAAACACCCTGCTTGCGCCCGTCATTACTCCGTTTATAGTATATCTTTGCCTGCGTAAAAATGTAGAAGTTGACGCGCTAAAAATGGCGTGGTCTATATTTGAAGTAGTGATAATCCCAATCGCGTTCGGGCTTGCAATCAAAAGAATTTTTAAAGACAAGCTGAATACGCTCGCAAAAATATCGCCAAGCATGGCAGTTGCGGCAATCGCGCTAATCGTGGGCTGTATTGTCTCCCATAATTCGCAAAACATATTTGACGGCGCGGGAGTTATTTTTTGCGTTGTGATACTACACAATATTTTGGGCTTTGCCTGCGGATTTTTGATTGCGCGAATGTTCGGCATGAGCCTTTCAAAAATAAAGGCAATGTCGATAGAAATAGGAATGCAAAATTCGGGGCTCGCCGCAAGCCTTGCTTCAAGCGCATTCCCAAGCCTCGCAATGGCGACAGTCCCCGGGTCGATATTTTCAGTATGGCACAATGTTTCAGGCGCAATCCTCGCCCAACTCTACAAAAAATCCGGCAAGTAAAAATATCTTTTTTGCCTATATGCCCTCTCCGCAAAATTTACGTTCATTTTTATGTAAAAATAAACTTTTACCCGCGCCAAAATCAAAAAAAGAGACTGCAAATTTAACAGTCTCTTTGATTGCTTTTTTCACAAAATGGTAATTTTTCAATTACCGTATCCATAATTTCTTAATATTCTTTTTGATCTTGCATGATCTTGATTGGCAGCTCGTCCAAGCCACTCAACAAATTCTGTATAATTTTTTTCTACTCCATCGCCACGTAAATAACATAATCCGATATCGCACATAGCATCTAAATGACCTTTATACGCCGCACGTAGAAACCATTTTGCTCCTTCTTTTTTATCTTCTTTAACTCCCATACCGTTAAAATATTTTAAACCAAGAGTATATTGAGCCTGAGGCATACCTCCTTCTGCTGCCTTGCGATGCCATTTCAGAGCTTCTTTACGATCTTCCTCAACTCCTCGTCCGTAATAATAAAGATCTGCAACTCCCATTTGAGCCTCCGCATATCCTTTTTCAGCTGACTTTTTATACCACTGCATTGCACCTTTATAATTTTCAGCATCTTTATAAATTTCCGCTATTATAAATTGCGTCTTGGCATCTCCTTTGCATTCTTTATTGAAAAATTCATCTTCTAATTTTTTTGACAATTCGACTGCACTCCCTACTGAAACATAGTTTTTTAGATAGTTCATTGATCCTGAATGATCACTACCATTTTTACTTGCCAAAGAATAAAAAGCATAAGCTTCTTCATTTTTTTCCTGCTCCTTTAAAAGCCTTCCAATATTTCCTACGGCATAGTCATTATTTCCATTTTCCACTGCCGATAGATACTATCTTAGTGCTTCCTTTTTATCTTGAAAAACACCTTGTCCGAATTCATACATTGTTCCTAAATTATTTTGAGCACCATTATGCCCCTGCTCGGCAGCTTTTTGATACCACTTTACAGCTTCTTTGTAATCTTTTTCTATTCCTCTTCCTTCATTATAAGAATAACCAAGACTGCATTGGGAATTTGCATATCCTTGCTCGGCAGCTTTACGCCACCACTTTACAGCCTCTGCCTTATCTTCTTTGACACCCTTACCATCATTATAGCACCATGCAAGACTATGTATAGCCTTAACATGTCCCTGTTCAGCGGCTTTTTGATAGAGTTTGAAAGCCTTATCATAGTTTTGCGCCTCATAAAGACTTTCAGCCTCGTTAAAATTTTCTTCAGGAGACTGTCCGCAACCGCTTAAAAAAAGCATTCCGCAACAAATAACGCCAAATACTAACTTTTTCATATTCAATATCCTTTTTTTGGTTTAAGTTGTTCTGGTTATTTATTCGCGAAAACAAAAAAAATCTACCGCCTGAAAATAAAAAAATTTTAAAATTCCTTGTAAAACAAATGTATTTTTGCCGTTTAAACCCGCCCATTTTCAATTTTAAATCTTGACAAGCAAATACTTACAAAGTAAAAATTTTATTGTTAAATATATCTCAAAATTTATGAAAAAATTTGCAATTCTTACATCGCTTCTATTTTCACTTGCCAATTTAAACGCGGAAAAGCTCACAAGCTTTTTGGAAATCATAAACATCGAAGACGGATCAAGGCGCATCGTAAAAACGTTTCCTCATAAAATCGAAGCCCCCAACTGGACTCAGGACGGCAAATGGCTAATCTATAACAGCGGCGGCAAACTTTACAAAATATCCCCCGACAATCCGCAAAACCCCGTTGAAATCAATACGGATTTTGCCGACAACTGCAACAACGACCACGTTTTGTCCCCCGACGGAAAAGAAATCGCGATAAGCCACCACTCCAAAGAAGACAGACAGTCGCGCATATATTCCCTGCCAATCGAGGGAGGGAAACCGACGCTTATCACCGCGGCGGGACCAAGCTATCTGCACGGCTGGAGCCCCGACAAAAAAATGCTCTCATATTGCGCAGGTAGAAATGGCAATTACGATATCTATGTGATTTCCGCAACGGGCGGAGCTGAAAAACGCCTTACAACCGCCCCCGAACTAGACGACGGAGCAGAATTTGCTCCGGACGGTCAAATTTGGTTTAATTCATGCAGAACAGGGCTTATGCAAATTTGGCGAATGAACCCGGACGGCACAAACCAAACGCAAATTACATTCGACGAAACAAGAAATTCATGGTTTGCCCATCCATCGCCAAACAATAAGCTTGTGGCATATCTCTCCTACAAAAAGGGAGATGTAAAACCCGACAGCCACCCCGCAAACAAAAACGTGGAGCTTAGAGTAATGAATTGCGACGGCACAAACGCAAAAACCATCGCAAAACTGTTTGGCGGACAAGGCACAATAAACGTTAACTCCTGGTCTCCCGACAACAAACACTTAGCCTTCGTAAGCTATAAACTCGAATCGGAATAAACGCAAAAAGATAAAATCGGATAAAGTAAACGCCTCGCCCAAAGGCGGATAAACATAAAAGTGAAATTAACGAAATAAAGCCCCACCAAGCCCCACGCCGCAAACGCTTTTGTTTACAAGCTTAAAAATCAATCGGGCGAGAGGGATTCGAACCCACGACCCTCTGGTCCCAAACCAGATGCGCTACCAGACTGCGCTATCACCCGTAATTGAAAAATTTTATATGTTCTTTATTTTAGCTTTTATGTCAATAAAAATTAGCAACATATTCAAATTCAATTTATATTTTTGGGGTTTCAAGGGCGGTTTTGCGTTCTTCAAGGTATGACCATCTCTCGAAAAGTTCGTTTTCCGTCCTTTGGATTTCTTCAAGGCGAGCGTTTATTTCGGGCAGTTTTTCAAAATTTTGGCGAATAAAATCCACATCTTGAAGTTTATTTGAAAGTTCTTCCTGCTCGCGCTCCAACGCTTCGATTTTCCCCTGCATTCCCTCAAGCTCCATGCGTTCTTTGTTTGTGAATTTTTCGCGTTTGGCGGGTTTTGGTTTCGGCAAAGATTCCGCTTTGGGCTTTGGGGAAGCCGCCTGAATTTTTTGGCTTCTGTATTTAAACCATTCATCGTATCCGCCGACAAGCTCGGTTATTTTTCCGTTTTCCTCAAATCCGAAAACAGCGGTTACGATATTGTTTAAGAATTGCCTGTCGTGCGAAACCAGCAGAATTGTGCCTTGGAAATCCACGAGGGTATTTTCCAAAATCTCTATGGTCTGCATGTCGAGGTCGTTTGTAGGCTCGTCCAAGACAAGCACATTCGCGGGGTTTGAAAAGAGTTTTGCAAGCAAAAGCCTGTTTTTTTCGCCGCCTGAGAGCATTGCGATTTCGCCATGTATTTGTTCGGGTGTGAACAGAAAATTTTGAAGGTAGCCGACTACGCTTTGCTTTTGAGAGCCAACTGTCACATAGTCTGAGCCCTCCCCGATGTAGTCGAAAGGCTTTTGGCCCGGGTTAAGATTTTGCCTTAGCTGGTCGAAGTATGCGATTTGAAGCCGCGTACCGAAATTCACAACGCCTTGAGAAAGCTTTATCTTCCCCAAAAGAGCGTTCAAAAGAGTTGTTTTGCCGATGCCGTTGCGGCCGATTATTCCGATTTTGTCGCCGCGGTAAATCGTGGTTGAAAATCCGTCGATAATTTTGCGCTCTCCGAAATTCACGCAGATGTTTTCGACTTCCATGACTTTTTGTCCGCTTGCGTTGGCGTCTTGAATTTTTAAAGAGACGCTGCCCAAACGCTCCCTGCGCTCCCTGCGGATTTTGCGAAGCCGCATAAGCTCGCGAACCCTGCCTTCGTTGCGCGTGCGCCGCGCCTTTATGCCCTGCCTAAGCCACGCCTCTTCCTGCGCAAGCTTCTTGTCGAAAATTTCCTCGTTGCGCGAAATCGACTCCAAAAGCTCGTCGCGCCTTTTCAAAAACTCCTTAAATCCGCAGTCAAAAGATATGAGTTTTGCCCTGTCAACTTCCACAACTCTCGTCGCCAAATTTTCCAAAAAAACCCTGTCGTGAGAAACGAACACGAGAGTTTTTCCCGATTCTTTCAAGAAGCTTTCAAGCCAAATCACCGATTCTATGTCCAAATGGTTTGTAGGCTCGTCCAAAATAAGAACGTCCGGATTTTGCACAAGCTCCCTGCCAAGCAAAACCCTGCGTTTAAGACCGGCAGAAAAAGTGGAAACTTCCATAGTTGCATCGAGTTCAAGCTTTTCGATTGTCTCTGAAATTTTAACATCGAAACTCCACAAATCAAGTTCGTTGATTTCGTGGACGAGGCGGTCAAATTCATTTTGAACTTCAACGGAATGCGCGGCGGAAATGGTTGCCGAAAGATTGCGGTATCTGACAAGCTTTTGCCCTATTTCCTTCAATCCGCCCGCCACAACATCATACACGCTCCCCGACAAATCCGTCGGAACTTCCTGCGGCAAATAGGCGGTTTTTATTCCGCGCAGCCTTTCGACAATTCCGCTATCGGGTTCTCCAACGCCCGCTATAATCTTCAAGAGGCTCGTTTTTCCGCACCCGTTTCGCCCTACAATCGCAAGAAAATCGCCCTTTGCGACGTTCAAATCCGCCCTGTCCAAAAGGACATGCGCCCCATACCTAAGCGATACATTGTTAAGAGAAATTAAGCTCATAAATAAATTTTCAACTTAGCATAAAAGCATTCTCTTAAAAATAAAAAAATCTCGTTTTTTTAAGATTTTAAACTTTTTTCGCGATGTAAAATCTTACATTTTTGTAGAATTTGCGCATTTTTTTCAGGACATTTTTGTATTTTTATTGAACTTGCGCAATCGTTTTTAGATAAAGCTCATAAAAATTTCGACGCCAACTTTCACAAGTCCCCGCAGGGTGCGCGGATTTCAATGAAAAAGCTCGAATTTAGAAAAGAAAATTTATGGCAATCAAAATCGGCATATTAGGTTATGGAAATCTCGGACGCGGCGTTGAATGCGCCATACGCCAAAACCCCGATACGGAGCTTGCCGCCGTCTTTACGAGGCGCGACCCCGCATCCCTAAAAATCCAAACGCAGTCCGCAAAAGTCGCAAGCGTTGACGAAATCCAAAACTGGACGGACAAAATCGACGTTTTAATCGTGTGCGGAGGCTCCGCGACAGACCTGCCCAAGCAGTCCCCGAAATATGCGAAGCTCTTTAATTTAATCGACAGTTTCGACACGCACGCAAAAATTCCCGAACACTTTGCAAACGTTGACAAATCCGCAAAAGAAGGCGGCAAGGTCGCAATAATTTCCGTCGGCTGGGACCCGGGAATGTTCTCGCTAAACCGCCTTTACGCAAATGCGATTTTAACGGAAGGCAAAGACTACACTTTCTGGGGCAAAGGCGTAAGCCAAGGGCATTCCGATGCAATCAGAAGGGTTGAAGGCGTGCAAGACGGCAAGCAATACACAATTCCCGTCGATTCCGCGCTAAAAGCAGTGAGAGCGGGGGAAAATCCAGAGCTTACAACGCGTCAGAAGCACACGAGGGAATGTTTCGTGGTTTTGAAGGAAGGCGCGGACGCGGCAAAGGTGGAAAAAGAAATCAAAAACATGCCGAACTATTTTTCCGACTACGACACAACGGTGCATTTCATCTCGCAGGAAGAGTTGGATAAAAACCATAGCGGCATTCCGCACGGCGGCATTGTGCTAAGAAGCGGCTCTACAAACGGCGGCAAGAACAAGCACATCATCGAATACTCCTTGAAGCTTGACTCAAACCCCGAATTTACTTCATGCGTGCTTCTCGCTTACGCGCGCGCGGCATACAGGCTTTCCAAAGAAGGCGCAAGCGGGTGCAAAACTGTGTTTGACATTGCCCCTGCCTATTTAAGCGCAAAAAGCGGCGAGGAATTAAGGGCAACGATGCTTTAATTTTAAAATCCAAAAAGACTAAAAGAGGGAACGCATTTGTTCCCTCTTTTTTTTGAGCCTTTAATTTCAGTTTTTCGATTCCGCAAAAAAATTTCAAAAAAAGAGTTGTAAAAACAAAAAGTTTGCCATTAAATTGAAACCAAGTTTAAAAAAGCAAAAAACACCATGGATAAGAAACTGAAAATATTGGCTTTTTCAATCGCCGCGCTTTCGCTTGTTTCGGGGCTTGGCGCATGGGAAAAGAAAACCGCTCCTCTAATGACAAAATGGGCAGAGCTTGTGAGCCCCGAAAATGCCCTGCCCGAATATCCGCGCCCGCAACTCGTGCGAGAAAAATGGCTGAACTTAAACGGCGTCTGGGAATTTGAAGGGGTTGAAGGCATCAACAAGCGCATTCCATCATACGACTGGAAAGGCGTAGACGAAAGCATTTTTAAAGACATCAAAAGCGGCAAAAAACTTTCGGGAGAAATTCTTGTCCCATTCCCCGCAGAATCCGCGCTTTCGGGAGTTATGAAGCATTACGAATACTTAAAATACCGCCGCGAATTTGAAATTCCGCAGGATTGGAAAGGCAAAGACGTAAAGCTAAACTTCGGGGCTGTCGATTTCATGTGCGATGTTTACATAAACGGAAAGCTTGCAGGCTCGCACCAAGGCGGATACGACGCGTTTTCGTTCAACATCTCAAAGCTTTTGAAAAGCGGCAAAAACGAAATCATAGTTTCCGTTTACGACCCGACCGATAACGGCATAAATCCCGTCGGCAAGCAGAGAATCGAACCCGAAGGCTACTGGTACACCCCGTGCAGCGGAATTTGGCAGACGGTTTGGCTCGAACCCGTTTCAAAAGGGTCGATAGACAGCCTAAAACTCATACCAAGCGTTAAAAACGGCTATCTTTCGATAACCGCGAATGCCGAAGAAATTTTACAGCAAATAGAAGTCGAAGCGTACGATGGCGATAAAAAAGTTGCCAAAGCAAGCGGCGTCGCAAACAAGGAAATAAAGCTTGAAATCCCGAATGCAAAACTGTGGTCGCCTGACTCTCCATTCTTGTACGACTTAAAAATAAAGGTTAAGAAATTCGGCAAGACCATTGACGAAGTCGATTCGTATTTCGGAATGCGCGAAATCGGCAAAAAAGTAATAAACGGCATAACCCGCCCCACCATAAACGGCGAATTTATTTTCCAAATAGGAACTCTCGACCAAGGCTACTGGCCGGACGGCAATCTGACCGCCCCCACAGACGAAGCATTGAAAAGCGATATCCAAAACCACAAGGATTTGGGCTTTAACCTAATCCGCAAGCACATCAAAGTTGAACCTGCGCGCTGGTTTTACTGGTGCGACAAAATCGGGATGCTCGTGTGGCAGGACATGCCAAATTCACACACGCACTCAGTGCTTATAAAGGAAGGCAAAAAAGAAGTAAAAAGGGAAAGTTTCAGACCCAACGAAGAGGAGCGCAAAATTTTTGAAAACTACGCCAAGGAAATCATAGACGAACACATAAGCCATCCTTGCATAATAACCTGGATTTTATTTAACGAAGGCTGGTCGATGTACGGCAAGCGCGAAGACATCAAAAGATTTTCCGACAAAATCAGCGCGTACGACCCGTCCCGCTTCGTAAACGACTCGTCGGGGCTTCCCAACGAGCATGTAAGCGGGGATGTTTACGACCTTCACATATACCAAGGCCCTTCCGCCGGCGTTCTTGAAAGCAACACATTCGCGGCTCTCGGAGAGTTTGGCGGAGTGGGGTTGAACGTAAAGGGGCACAACTGGTTCGACAGGGGCGGCTGGGCTTACGGAGAGATGAACAAAACCAACGAAGACCTCACAAAGCGGTACTTGCAAATGCAAAACGAGTTGTATTCGCTGATGTACCACCCGGGGTTAAGCGCGTCGATGTACACCCAGATTTCCGACGTGGAAGGCGAGACAAACGGCTTATACACATACGACCGCAAAGTGCTGAAAATGGACGCAAAAAAGATAAAAGCCGCCCATGATAAAATTGTATCAGCGTCAAAAAATATGCCAAAAATCACCAATGCAAACGACAAGCTTTCGTTCGCAGATAAAAATCCCGTTCTTAAAAAGAGCAAAGACTTGCAGTTTGCGTATCTGAAAAACCAAAATAAAGAAGACGCAAACATAACTTCCGCAATAGCCGAATGCGAATTTAAACTGCCCGAAGGCAAAGACGCCTCCGCAGGCATTGCAATGCGCGCGGTAAATGGCGGCGGCTATCTTTTCGGCATAAAATCAGACGGCACGATATTCATAAAAAGCTTAGGCGAAAATTCAGAAAAAATCGACATTGAAAAGAAAACCGAAATCAAGGGGAAAATCCATTTGAAAGCGCAGGCTTTCGGTTCGGTTCTTTACCTTTACGCAAACGGCAACCGCATATTTGCAAAAGACGCCTTCAATTCCTACGGCAAGTGCGGAGTTTTCGCGCAAAACTCGCAAGTCAAATTTGAGAACTTCAAAATCGGAAACCCTGCCCGCAGAATTCGCGCGACAGAGACAACCGTTAAATTTATAGTAATAAGGGAGGAAAAAGACAAAATCCGCTGTATCTTCGACTGCAATCCCAAAGTTATGGGCGACTGCCATTGGGAGCTTGAAGCGGGTCTTGCCGACAAAAGCGGAGTGTCGTTTAGGTCTATGAGCCACCCCGACAAATACCTGACGCTAAACCCTGACGGAAACATCACTTTGAAGACATTTGAAGATAGCGATGAATACAAGAAAAATGCCACTTGGTACATGAGAAAAGGCAACCACGAAGGCTTGCATTACTCGTTCGAATCAATGGCAAAAAAAGGCGAGTTTATGAAGCACAAGGCGTGGAACCTCGTTGCCGCCCCTGTAAAGACAGGAGGCGAAAAGTTTGACTCAACGCTCGAACTCATGGAATAGGCTTAAATCCCAAAAGCGGCGCAACAAAACGCCGCTTTTTTTTGCGCAAATAAAAAATCAAGATAAAAGACAACCGTCGTTTATGCGTATGATTCTGTCGGCAATATCCAAAATTCGGTTGTCGTGCGTTACAAGCACAACCGTAACACCCAATTCTTTCGACATCTTTTTGATAAGCTCCACAACTTCCCTGCCCGTTTTTTCGTCAAGAGAAGCCGTAGGTTCGTCTGCAAGAACAATCGCGGGCTTTCTTATCAGCGCGCGCGCGATTGCAACGCGCTGTTTTTGACCGCCCGACAAGTGCGCGGGTTTTTTTTCCGCATGAGACGCAATGCCGACGGTTTGAAGAGCCTCATAGGCAAGTTCGCGCGAGCTTTTGGAATTCTGAGACTTGTCGAAAGCAAGCGGCAACTGCACATTTTGCAAAACGGTTATCGAATCAAGCAAATGGTGGCTTTGGAAGATAAAGCCTATTTTGCGCCTTATTTCGCGAAGCCTCGACTGGTTTGCCCCGCTTAAATGGTCGCCGTCTATCACGATGTCGCCGCTCTGGATTGTAAGCTGCGCGCCAATCAGCTTTAAGAGCGTGGATTTACCCGACCCCGATGGCCCCATAATTATTGCGATTTCGCCCCCGTAAAAATCCAGATCTATGCCGTGCAAAACTTCCTTAACGCCGTCGCCTTCGGTGTAATTGTGGCGAAGTCCGCTAATTGAAATCACTGCCTTGGATTTTTCTTTCATCATAAAACAAATAAACAAAAAAGCCCCCGCCCTTTCAACCAAATTCTAAGCCAAGGCGCAAAAAAAGCGGCGCGTTCCATCTCCGCGCCGCTTGAAAAAAATAAATATTATCTCGGTTCTTCGCCCCTGTTCTTAATATAGCCCAAAGATTTTTCCAGTGCGGACTTTTCAGCTTCGCCGCACTTTGCGCCGGCAATCATATCCGACACAAGCTGTTCGCATTTTTGATGGTCGGGCATTCTGCGCCAGTTGTCTCTTGTCAGACGTTTGGCAAAAGGCGCAAGCTGGGAAATTTCTATTTTGCCGGCCTTGCCATCTGCAACTTTCTTTGCAAGAGCCATAAACGCATTCGCGTCTCCGCATTCCATAAGGGCTAAGAAATAGCATTTTTCCAAGCCTTCCGAAATTTCTTTGGGCGCGGATTTGAATGCGTTTTCAAGCATTCCCAAGAACTTCTGAGCGTCAGATGTTCGGATTGCGACATTTCTAACAACAAAACCCAAACGGTAAACGAACTGCTTGTCGTTCGGCTTGTTCCGCTTTGCAAATTCAATGATTTTTTCGACATCTTCATCGGTTGCCAAAATTTCATATGAAGCCAAAGCGTCGCCCCAGACGCGCGAATTGAGCTTTTCAAACAAAATTGGCTTTGCGTCTATTGAACGAAGCCCAATCAAGCGAATTGCATTAGAATCGTCCTGCGTTGCCTTTTCGATTATAAAAGCATCGATTTCAGCTCCGCCTTTCTGCATTCCCTCCATCGCCCAAGCGATGATTGCATGCGGAAGACCGCGCGTTTTGTCCCTTAGTTTTATCATTTCAACAACCGCTTCCTTGCCGCCGATTTTTTCGAGAGCAAGGGCGAGAGAAACGCAAACAAATGGGTCTTTTGCATCTTCAAGGTTGTCAAAAACGAACTTTTTTGCAGCCTCATTTTGGACAGTTGCAAGATTTGTGATTATCCAAGCCTTCAAGGTCGGAGAGGCTGAATTATACGCCGTTTGCAAATCCGCCATAAGCGAATTTTCTTTGCTTGCGATATATGGGACCACAAAAGCAACTTCCCATTCGTTTGCAGATTTCAAGGCTTCCTGCGCTTTTGCCTTTGAGGGATTTTTCAAAAAGTCCTGCTGAAACTTGTCAAGGCTTGTCGGCACCAAAACGCCCGCGCCGTCCATTGCAACTATGGCAAAATCTTTTGATTTCTTTTGGGAATCTACAAACTGCTTTTTATCGCCGCGCTTTGCGACGGCATAAAGAGCCATATTCTTTACGTTTGGATTTTTCGCGCTCTTAAATATTTCAACCAAAACGTTTCCCGCATTTTTTGCGGGCATTTTCTGCAATGCGCCGCAAGAGATAAGAGCGAGAGTCTCGTCGTCTGAAAGAGCCGCTTTTTTAAGAAAGGCGAAGGACTTTTCAGAACCCGCAAACTCGAGCATTCTCACGAGTTCGCACTTCGTGTTCGCGTCTTTTACACTTTCCAAATTCGCGAGAATTTCGCGCTCGAAAGCCTGCAAGTCCGCGGGATTTTTCGTCGCGTCAAACAGTATGTTTAACAAGTCGTCCTGATACTGGTACCTCGACATGTCGTTGACATCCGCATCGCGGTACTCGTACTCGCGGTTATTCTTGTCGCGGAAAGAGCGGTTTTGGTTGTTGAATTTAATCGGCTGCTCGATTTCACCCGCCATTACTTGGACGTCGCGCTTTATTCTTGCGGCATCGATTTCGGCAAAGCTTGAAAATGCTGAAAGCATAAACGCGCATGCCGCCAAAATATGTGTGTATTTCATAAAAAAATCTCCGTTTTGATGTTAAACGCCAAGGAAGTACGGCGCGCGGCGCACGCGCGAAGTCATCGACTGCGCAACAGGGTCGCCAATTATTTTTTCAGCCTTTGCATCCCACTTTATCGGGCGGTTCAAGCGAAGCGCCATGGCGGAAAGCTGGCATGTCGCGCTCGTGTGGTAGCCGACATCCGCGTTGCAAATCGGAGTTCCGCCCGTGCGTATGCAGTTTATCAAATCTTCGCGGATATTCGGAACTACTTGAAGCTTTGTCGAGCCGTTTGGCAAAAAGCCCTTTGCAAGCCATTCGGGGTCGGAGTCGATGCGGTTGCCGCGGCTCACCCTTACTTCGCCCTTTGTTCCGACAAATCTAATCATGTGCCCCTTTGTTCCGCCATTTTGACCGAACGGATTTATGTACACTCTCGGACCGTTTTCATACTCGAAAAACCTGCAAACGGAGCCGTCTGTATTCGGCGGGCAAAATAGTGTCGGGAATGAATCGTCCTTGCCCAAAGCCCACTGGATGATGTCGTAGTGGTGCGCGCCCCAGTCGCCGTCCTTTCGGCAGCCGTAATCCCAGAAGCAACGCCAGCCGCCGTTCCAGAAACTGCGCACTCTTTCGGAATTATACGGATACCACGGAGACGGTCCAAGCCACTTTTCGTAGTTAAATCCTTCGGGAATGGGCTCTTCCTTCAAAATTTTCGGCTGCGCGAAAACCCCGATGTCGGTATAAATTTCCTTGACGTCGCCAATCAGCTTGTTGCGCACGATTTCAGCCGCCTTGCGGAAAGAAGCCTCCGTTCGCTGCTGTGTGCCGACTTGAAGCTTTATGCCGGTTCTCCGCACTGCGTCCGACAATATTTTGCCCTCTTCGATTGTGAGGCTCATGGGCTTTTCAAGATAGACGTGCTTGCCCGCCTTTGCGGCGGCGAGGGCTATTTGAACGTGCCAGTGGTCGGGAGTTGCAATTACAACGGCGTCGATGTCGTCGCGCTCTATGATGTCTTGATAGTCTTCGGTCATGTCGCAGCCCTTGTAGTTTTCAAGATTGCTGCGGCGCGCCGAAATTTCCTCGACAACGCGCTTTGATTCTTCCCTGTTAGACCTGCGAACATCGCAAACCGCAATAACCTGCGAGCCTCCGAAGCCCGCATAAAAATCCCTGTGCCCGCGCATTTGGCTTCCTACGCCGATGCAGCCGAACACAATTCTTTCGCTCGGAGCCAAAACTCCGCCCTTCCCCAACGCCGACGCAGGTATGATTGTCGGCAAAAACGCTCCCGCAAAAGCCGCGGCGGCAGACTTCTTTATGAAGTCTCTTCTCGATAGTTTTTTCATGTTTCCTTTCCCGATATTTTCTTATTTTTTACATAAATAAGACAAAAATTAAACTTTTTACCAAGAATTATTGCAGACACGGAAAGAATTTCAAGATTTTAGTACAAAATTCGCCTCGCAAAAAACGCAACCTTGACTAAAAGAAATTCCGATTTAGTATGCGTTCTTTAATTTAAAACAGGAGGATTTTTATGTTTACAGGCATAGTTGAAGCGACAGGCAAAGTGATTTCATTGGAAAACAAAGACAAGGCTTGGCTTATGAAAGTCGAAGCCCCCAAGTTCATAGCGGAAGATTTAAATATCGGCGATTCTCTGGCAAACAACGGTTGCTGCCTCACTGTCGTCCAAAAAGAAGCAGAAACAATAAGCTTTGAGCTTTTGGAAGAAACTTTGAGGCTCACAAGCTTTGAAGGTCTTAAAAGCGGCTCTCTCGTAAACTTGGAAAGACCTTTGCAGTCGGGAGCAAGGCTCGGAGGGCATTTTGTATCGGGACATATCGACGTCCGCACAAAAATCCTCGATTTTGAAAAGAGGGGCAAGAATTTTTATTTGAGAGTGGAAGTCCCGCAAGAATTTTCAAAGTACGCGGTTTACAAAGGCTCAATTGCAATAGACGGCATTTCGCTAACAATCGCGGAAGTGCATTCCGATTCTCTCGCAGTTTGGCTTATACCGCACACATTGGAAGTCACAAACCTTTCGCAGGCGCACGCGGGCAAATTCGTAAATTTGGAATTCGACCTTCTCGCAAAATACGTTGAAAAAATCGCTCTCGGCAACCGCGATAAATCCCCCTACCAGCCTCAATGAGAAGAAGAAAAAAGCCGTCTAAAAACATTTGGATAAAGCTCGTGTGGCTTTTGGCGGTTTTGCTTGCCGCCCTCTTTTACCAAGTTTCCCCGCAGGACATTCTAAGCGGAAATTTTGGCAAAAACCGCCATATAGTCCAAACTTCCGCACAACTCGAGCCTTCAAAAATACGCGAAGAGGGTAAAATCAGGGTGTGCATATGGAACGTACATTGCTATCTTGACACCTATCGAATAAAAAACGGCAGGCGCATAAAATCTCCAAAGCCCGAAGACGAAAAAGAGGAAATCGTAAAAATCATAAAAGACATAAACCCCGATGTTCTCGGCATAGAGGAAATCGGCGGAGAGCCTTACGCGAAAGAGTTTGCAAAACGCCTTTCGCAAAGCGGCATGAACTACCCCTATTTCGCGGTTTCGGAAGAAAGCTCCGAATATCCGCAATGCGCGATTTTTTCAAAAATCCCGTTTCAAAAAACAAACATTCTCGCCGTAAAGAACTTCGACTATTTCGGTGAAAGCGCGCGCTCGCCGCGCGGAATGCTTGTTGCAGATTTTAAAACGGGCGGCAAGGATTGGAGGTTCGGCTCGATACACCTTAAAAGCAAGTTCGGAGCAAAAGCCCGCGACAGGGAAAACAATTTGTTCAGGCAAAAAGAGGCGGAGTTAATCGCAAAAGACATGTCGAGATTTTTGAGAAAAGGCGGTCTTGCCATAATCGGCGGAGACTTTAACGAAGAGCCAAAAGACGGAGCAATAGCCATACTGAAAAAAGCGGGGTTTGAGCCTTTAAAACAGGAAAACCCAAACGGCTTGCCATTTTCATACCATTGGGCAAAAGAAAACGCATACAGGCAATTCGACTTTTTCATGATATCAAAACCCATGAAGAAATACGCGGAAAAAGCAGACGTTTTGCCCATAGTGAAATCCGCAAGCGACCATGCGGCAGTCTTTACCGATTTGGACTTCTCGAAAAACTAAACAACCGAACTTTTTGAGTTCGGCTGTTTTCGTCATTTATAAAAAATCTTGCGCTGCAAAAGGAAAATCCTCGACACAAGCACTATCCAGAAAATACAGGCGATTGTAAGAATAACCGTGTGGTAAATCGCAAAAATCAAAATTCCCTTCGCAGCGTCTATGTTGACAAAGCCCGAAAACCATATTTTTTGAAAGAACAAAATCAAAAACTCAAACAAGGTGAAAAACCACCACAAAATCAAAAAATTCAAATCCAAAATATTCAAAGCCTTGCCGTTCGCGTTCTTTGACGCCTTGTAAACATAAAAAACGACAATAAACGGATTTACCAAATTGACAATGGGAATGAAAAGCGACCAGCCCGAAAAAGACGGCGAAAGCCTGCAGCTTTTGTCGAGCGCGCGGAGGTTTGAAACTATCGTGAAAATCCAGTTCTGCGCCGCCTTTGCAATAAACAGCAAAAGAATAAACAAAACAAGCGAAGTCAAAAACGATATTTTGTGGTATTCCAAACCGACGCACTTCAAGAAAGTTGAAGAAGTGTCGGGCGATACGAGAAGCTTCTCAAAATACGCCAAGCGTTTAAAATCTATGAGCAGTGTCAAAAAGACCAAAATTGTGAAAGCCGAAAGCAAGCCCCTGAAAAGCTTGGTAGCGTTTGAAAGCTCTTTTAACCTCGTGTATGTTTTGCGCCCGAACTGCCTGAATAAATCAGTGCTTTTTAACTGCGCCCAGCTTTGCATTCCGCGCGACCAGACTTTCGTGTCCTGATTTATTATATGTTTTGTGTAAAGTTCGTTAAGCGCGGCATCGGCAACGGGACCGCATTTTTTCTTCTTATTGTCGAGGTAATACCACATAGATAAAAAATAAAACGTTTTATATTTTCTATTTGCCGATGCAGAAAGTCGAGAATATTTTGCTTAAAACCTCCTCTCTGTCGCCCCTTCCCACAATTTCTCCAAGGCTGTCCAAAGCGGCACGTATATCGCTTGCGACGAGTTCCGATGGGGCGGAAGAGTCGATTTTTTCAACGGCAGACTTTGCGTTTTCAAGAGAATCCGCAACAAGACCCGAATGGCGTGCGCTAACCAAAATATCGTCAAATGAAGATGTTATGGAATTTTTTGTTATGAATTCCAAAATCTTTTCCTTTAAATTTTCTATTCCCCTGTCTTCAAGGCAGGAAACTTCCACAGACACAAAATCTTTAAAAATACCCGCATTCTGCGCGCGCGGCTTGTCGATTTTGTTTAAGACCAAAATCGTATTGCTTGGGCTTATGAAACTTTTGGCTATTTCAAAAACGCCGCCAAAATTTTCGGAAACATCCAAAACAAGAAGCTTTAAATCTGAGTCTTTGGCAACTTCAAGCGCCCTGCGTATTCCCTCTGTCTCAATCTCGTCGCCCGAAGTTCTAAGCCCCGCAGTGTCAGCCAAATTCACGCAATACCCGCCAATCGAAAAGCGTTCCACAATAAAGTCGCGCGTAGTTCCTGCGGAGGGGCTTACTATCGCGCGGTTCCTGCCCAAAATGCAGTTCATGAGAGACGACTTGCCCGCGTTTGGCTCGCCGATGATGGAGACATTCAGCCCGTCGCGCAAAACCGCCCCGTAGCGGCTTGTTGACACAAGGCGCAAAGCGTCGCAAACGAATTTTTCAAGAAGCTCCTTCGGCTTTGAGAAAGACTCTTTGGGCAAGTCTTCGTCAGAAAAATCTATGTATGCCTCCATATACGCAAGAGCCTCTATAAGAGTGTCGCACATCGAATTTACGCGCTTTGAAAGCTCGCCGCCAAGCTGTTTTCTGGCCGCCTCCAAAGATTTTTCGCTCCTTGCGGCAATCATCAGCGCGACAGCCTCCGCCTGCGACAAGTCGAGTTTGCGGTTTTCAAAAGCCCTGCGCGTGAACTCCCCGTGCGTTGCCGCCCTAACCCCCCTCGCGAACAAGTCTTCAAGCACCGTTTGCACGATGTACGGGTTGCCGTGCGTGCATATTTCAAGCATGTCTTCGCCCGTATATGAATTTGGAGCCTTAAAAAACGTGAAAACAACATCGTCCAAAATTTTCCCGTCTTTTGAAACATAGGACGAATGCGACGCAAAGCGCGGAGAAATTTCGGATTTGCCGAAACAGGATTTTGCCGTTTCAAGGCACATTCCGCCGCTTAACCTGATTGCCGCTATCGCAGATTCGCCGTTGGGAGTGGAAAGAGCCGCTATGGTGTCTGATGTCATTTTTTCTGCCTTTTTGAAGATTTTTTGTCAATCACTGCAAGAATTGCCGCAGAAACGCAAAACGCAATTCCCGCCGCAGTGGTAGAGTCTATGTAAACTTTCGCGCGCGTAAGCCCCGATTCGTTTCTTATGTCGATTGGACGGTTTTTCTGCCAATTTGTCATATTGCTTGAAAAGAACTCGTACGCTCCGAGCCATGCTATGGTCGAAATGAAAAAGCTCGCCGCAAGCAGAATGAACTTTCGCCTTGAAAAGTTGTTTGAAACAAAACTTCTGCCCATGTCAATTTACGCCCCTGCGCCGCTTTACGGCTTCGTAAAACTTTTTCATGTCCAAAAAATCGCCCGATTTCACCGAATTTTTAAGGAACCATCCACTGTTCATTTCGATGCAGTAGCATACTTCGGAAGACGTGCTTCTCACTGCGGTTTCGTCGTGCGGAAACATCTGCTTGACTTCCAAAACCTTGCCATGGGCGTCCAAAAAGGCTATGTCGAGGGCAATCGGAGTGTTTTTCATCCAAAACGACGCCATGTGCGGAAAGTCGCTCACAAAAATCATTCCCTCGTTTTCCCCCATTTGCTTTACGCCCATAAGCCCCTTTGCCTTTTCCTGATTTGTCAGGGCTATTTTTGCGGAAAATTCCGCATTGCCGATTTTCTGGGGGAAGAGAGCGTCAATGCCCGCTTTTTCGGTTTCGGCTTTTGAACAGCCGAAAATCAAAGGCAAAGCCGCCGCCAGTAAAATTGTAAAAATTTTCATGGCAAAACAGCATTATATATGTTTGGATTGTAGGCAACAATTTTATGATTATGGAAAAGCTTATTTACGCAAATACGGAAAAATCGCCCGATATGCTGTATTTTGCAAAAATGAATATTCCCGACGCCGTTTTCGCCTTCACCCACAAGGGGAAGAAATACGCAATTTGCTCGCCTCTTGAAATCGGACGCGCACAAAAAGAATCGGATTTTGACGGAATTTACCCGTCAAACGGCAACGATTTTGACACTCTATTAGAAATATTTTCAAATCTTAAAATATCGGAAGCGGAAGTCCCGAACTCTTTTCCGACAGGTATATTCCTAAAATTAAAAAAAGCGGGGCTTAAAATAAAAGTTTCTGGCGGAGACTTCTTTCCCGAACGCAGAATAAAAAGCGAAGCCGAAATTTCTGAAATCAAAAAGGCGAACGATGCCGCAAGCGCAAGCTTTGAAAGAGTCTGGCAGATTTTCAGGGAAAGCTCGATTGAAAACGGTTTTCTAAAATGGAACGGAAAGTTTTTAACAAGCGAAATTCTTAAATTTGAAATAGAATTGCAATGCCTCAAAATGGGGGCGGAATCCAAAAACACAATAGCCGCCTGCGCCGACCAGGCATGCGACCCCCACTGCGAAGGATACGGCAAAATAAGGGCGAACGAACTCTGCGTATTCGACATTTTCCCGCGCCTGAAATCTTCGGGCTACTTCGGGGACATGACGCGCACTTTCTTAAAGGGAGAGCCAAACAGTGCGCAAATAAAGCTTGTTGAAAGCGTAAAAAAAGCGCAGGAAAACGCAATTTCGGAAATCAAGGCGGGCAAGAGAGCCGACTTAATCCATAAAAACGTCTCATCTTTCTTTGAAAAGAACGGCTACAAAACAGATTTTGACGGCAACGGCTGGCGCGGATTTTTCCACTCGACGGGGCACGGAATCGGATTGGAAGTCCACGAAGAGCCGCGTTTAGGTCTTGCAAAAAACACGCTGAAAAGCGGCGAAGTTGTCACCGTAGAGCCTGGGCTGTATTACAAAGGCGTTGGCGGATGCAGAATTGAAGACAACGTGCTTGTGCTTCAAAACGGATGCCAAAAGCTTTCCAATTTCCATTACGACTGGGTTGTAAAATAATGGCAAAATCCTCCCGCAGTTTGAAAAACATTTTAAAAGTCGCGTTCGGCACGTTCGGCTCCCGCGTATTGGGGCTTTTGAGAGACACCCTGACACTCGCTTTTTTGGGGGTGAACGCGGTCAGTTCCGCATTCTTCTTCGGCTTTACAATTCCAAACCTTTTCAGGCGTCTGATGGGAGAAGGCGCGCTGTCTTCGGCTTTCATTCCGATTTTTTCGCAAACCCTCAAAAACGGCGGGGAAGAAAAGGCTTTCGATTTCCTAAACAAAATAATAACCCGCGCGTTTTTGGTTTTGTGCGCGATTGTAGTCTTGGGAATTTCCATATCGGAAATTTTTTACTTTTTCGCCGAGAAATCCGCGCACTTTTCGGGCGAAAGGTTTTTGGCAGGCTCGGCATTCGCCTCTATAATGCTGCCATACATGATTTTGATATGCCTTGCGGCGTTAATTTGCGCCGCCTTGAACGTCTTGGGGCATTTCGCGCTCCCCGCTCTTACGGCGGTATGGCTTAACATTGCGATAATATCATCAATACTAATAGGAGCCGCGCTTTTCAAGGGGAACTCAAACGCCATTGCAAAATGTATGTGCGCAGGAGTTCTTGCAGGCGGGCTCGCCCAGCTTTTTATTCCGCTTTTCCAGCTTAAAAGAAGCGGCTGGAAATTTTCACCAAGCCTGAAATCGACAAGCGAAGTAAGGGAGTTCAACGCGCTGTTTCTGCCCGCGCTCGCAGGGGCGTCGGTAATACAGGCAAACATACTTGTTTCAAACATGCTCGCGCTGAAAGTAAGCGACATTGCAGTCAGCGCGATTTACGTTTCAAGCAGACTGATAGAGCTTCCGCTCGGGATTTTCACATTTGCGATAATAACGGTGTACTTCCCCAAACTCTCCCTCGCCTCGGCAAATAGCGAAGGCGGCGAATATTCGCGCCACTTTTCAAACGCAGTAATATCTCTTATGCTGATTTGCGTTCCAAGCTGCGTCGGGCTGATTGCCCTCGCCCCCGAAATATTGAAACTGCTCTTTGAATGGGGAAAATTCGGAAACGCCGACGTCGAACTTTGCACTCCGATTTTGATATTGGGTTCAATAGGCATTCCGTTTTATTCCCTCGCAACCCTCTCTTCAAGGGGTTTCCACTCGGTAAAGGATATGAAAACGCCGATGAAAGTTTCAGCGATGGCTTTCATAGTCAACCTGACTTCGGCATTGCTTTTAATGGGCAGATTCGGCGCGATGGGATTGGTCGGCGCAAACGTGATTTCAGGGATATTCCAAGCCGCGCTTTTAAGTGCGCTCTTTTCAAAGAGGCGCAAAATGCAAAACGTGTTTTTTGAGATTTTGAAAATTCTTACGGCGTCAATTCTTATGGGGTTTTCTCTTTGGATTTTAAAGCCGTGCCTTTCAAGCCTTTTAAGCGGCAAGCTTTCCGCCGCCGCGAACGCGGCAATACTTGTTCCGTTTGGAATCGCAATTTACGCAATGCTGCTTTTTGTTTTCAAATTCAGGGAATTTGGAGAAGTAAAAAAACTTATGAGAAGGAAAGATTAAAATGACTTCACGAGAACTTTTTTTAAACGCTGTGGAAGGAAAACCCGTTTTACGCACTCCGTTTTGGATTATGCGCCAGGCGGGGCGATACCTGCCCGAATACCGCGCGCTAAAAGAAAAACACGGTTTTTTGGAAATAGTGAAAACTCCTGAACTTTCACTTGAAGCGACATTGCAGCCAATACGCAGGTTTGACTTTGACTGCGCAATCGTGTTTTCCGACATATTAGTCGTGGCAGAGGCTCTCGGCTTTAAATATAATTTTAGAGACAAGGGAGGAATAGAGCTTGAAAGCACAATAAAAAGCGTGGAAGACATAAGAAAGCTTCCGCCTGCATCTATAATCCGCGAGAAGTTAAGCTATGTTAAAGACGCCCTTTCTCTAATCAGAAAGGAGCTTCCAAATAAAGCTCTTTTAGGGTTTTCTGCCTCGCCTTTTACACTCGCCTCTTACATGATTGAGGGCGGCTCTTCAAGGGATTTCCAAAAGTTCCACGATTTTTTCACAAACGAGCAATACGCCTTTGAAATGCTCCTTGCAAAACTTGCCATAGCGATTTCAGAATACGCGAAGATGCAGGTTGAATGCGGCATTGACGGATTTCAAATGTTTGATTCGCAGGCGTCATGCGCCCCGTTTAACATGTACGAAGACCTGTCAGCGATAAGCGCGAATTTCGCGATGTCGAAAATACAAAACAAAGTAAAAACCATATTTTTTGCAAACGGAATGCAGGGACGGTTTGACGAAGTAAAAAAAGTAAACGCCGATGTTTACAGCCTGTCTTCGCAGGAAAATCTGCCGCAAATTGCCACAGAAAACGAAAATCAATTCTGTCTGCAAGGCAATATTCCAAACGTCATTTTATCGGAAGCCTCTCCCAAAGAGGTCGAAGAAAAAACCCTTTCGCTTTTGAATGAGATGAAGCCGTTTAGGCATATTTTGAATTTGGGGCACGGGATACTGCCCGACGCCAAATTAGAAAATGTCGAAGCCTTCGCAAACGCCGCAAAAAATTTCAAAAAATGAAAAACCTTACAGAGCTCATTTTAAAATACGAAACTTCGGGCCCGCGATACACTTCATACCCGACAGCCCCGCATTTTTCTTCCGAATGCGACAAGCAAAAATTGGCGAAGGCAGCTGTTGACTTAAATTCGCCGCGCTCCCTTTACATACACATACCGTTTTGCAGGACGCAGTGCCTCTTTTGCGGATGCTCTTCAAGCGTCTGCACTGACGCAAAAAAAGCGGACGAATATCTTTCGCTTATCGAAGAAGAGCTAAGGCTCTGGCAAAATTCGGGGCTTAAAAGATGCCCGCTCGAACAAATACATTTCGGCGGCGGCACTCCTAACTTTCTTTTGCCCGAACAAATTTCAAGATTAAGCGAAATAATAAAAAGCGGATTTGACATTTCCCCGAATTGCGAATACTCGGCAGAACTCGACCCCCGCACGCTTACAAAAGAAAAAGTTGAAGCTTTTGCAAAAATCGGCGTAAACCGCGCCTCAATCGGCGTGCAGGACACAAACGAAAGCGTCCAAAAGGCGATTGCCAGAATACAGCCGCAAAAAATGAATTTGCAAGCTTTTGAATGGCTGCGCGAATTCGGGATAAAAAAAATCAACATAGACCTAATGTACGGGCTTCCTCTTCAAACTCCCGAAAATTTCAAAAACACGATAAAAGACGCCCTTCAATTAAAGCCCGACAGAATTGCGCTATTTAACTACGCCCATGTGCCGTGGATGAAAGCAGCCCAAAAGACTCTCGAAAAATATCCCATGCCGATGGGCGCGGAAAAAGTCGGGCTTTTTGGCGATGCAATGGAAGCATTCAAAGACGCGGGCTTTGAATACATAGGCTTGGACCACTTCGCGCTCCCGCAAGACGAGCTTATTTTGGCGCGGAAGTCGGGCACGCTCCAGCGCAATTTCCAAGGATACAGCACGCGCGCGGGGCTTGAATCTTTCGGGCTTGGGCTTACTTCTATATCTCAGACAAAAAATACTTACAGGCAAAATTTCAAAATCTACGCAGAATACGAACATTCAGTAAAAAGTTCAATACTGCCAATAGAGCGCGGCATAATTTTGTCGGAAGAAGACGAATTGCGGCGCGAAATCATAATGGACATAATGTGCCTTTTAAAGCTCGACTTCAAAAAGTTTGAAGAAAAACACGGCTTTAATTTCAGGGAAAAATTCCAAGGCGCATTCCCCGCTCTTTTGGAAATGCAAAAAGACGGAATTTTGGAAATTGGCGAAAGCGCAGTGGAAGTTTCCCAAACAGGCAGGCTCTTCCTTAGAAACATCGCAATGCTCTTTGACGGAAGATTGTCCGACAAATTCAGATACTCAAAAACGCTCTGAGCATTAAAAATCGAATTCAGGCTGGACGGAAGAAGAAATGGTTTTCGGCAGAAAGTCCGCAAATTTTTCGCACCAGTCGTCGAGCTTTTTAAGATAGTATTTCGCGTCGTAAGGCAGGGTGTTTTTGTCGTACATCTCAATCGGATACGCCCTCTTCCAGTCCGCGCCTTTTTTCAGTTCGGCATCGCTTATGAAGTACGAAATTTTGTCCCCCACGCGCGCGGGATTTTCAAGCTTGCAAGCCGCTTCAAGAGACGCCCTCCTGCCCTTGCCAGCAACTTCGATGGTTTTTTTATAGGCTTCGGGCGAGATGCTTATGTACTCGCTCTTTGCAAGCTCGGATATGTCCATATTTCCGCTTTCGATATTTTCACGAACCTCCGCAAGAAGTTCGCCCAAATTTTTATTAGACGCGCCAAGCTCTATGTCTATGAAATCGGAAGTAAGCTTTCTTAAAAAGCCCTCCATCGACCTGCTTCTAAGGGCGGAGCCTTTCAAAACAACCCCGCTGTCCGTAAGAAGCGCGTAATTTTTCGCCTTGTAGCAAAACATCGACTTGTACGCTCCGTCGAACTCCAAATCCACCCCCTTTGGCAGATGTTCTATAACTTTCGGAAGAAGATTTTGCGGGCATGAAAAATATCCGCCGCATGAAACGTAAATTCCGTCCGTGTCGGCCTCTAAAATCTCGCAGCCCTCGCGCTTGAAATTCTCAATAAGCCCCGCCAAAAGCTCCCTGCCCTTTGTGGTTATTTCATCTGCCAGAGCTGCGTCGCCGAAACGCGCGGTCGCAAGCCCGAGATAGCCGTAAAACGAATTTATGAGTATTTTAAAACTCGCCTGCCGCGCGTTAAATTCATTGCGCTCGTCGGGATTTTCGGCAGTTTTTGCAAGCTGTTTATATTGCAGGCGGTAGGCTCTAAGCTCCTTTAAAACATCTAAAAATATTTCAAGATAGTCGTTCTTGGGGCATTTGCCCAAAACGAGCATTAAGCTTGGGTAAAGGGAAGCAACGTCGTAGTGCAAGACATTTTTAAACACACCCGACTTGAAGCTTTCGGAAAATCCGCCCGAAACAAAATTCGCCGCAGGCTCGATTTCGGGAAGAGCGGATTTGGCATGCAAATATTTTTCAAGGAATATGTATTCAACCTTCAAGCCCGTCCCGCGCAAAATGCACTCCTGCAAGGTAAGCGGAAAATTCTGAACCTGCGCGAAGTAGGACGGAAGAAGCCTGTTTGAAAGCTCGAAAGTTTCGCGTATGTCGTCTTTTAAATACTTTCTGAAAGTTTCCCTGTCAGACACAAAAAAGTCCTGAATCTTCGACCCCTCTATGTACGTCCTGCTTTCGGGCTTTGAAAAGCCGAAATGCACAGCGGCGGCTTTAAGCGAATAAGACGAAAGCTCGCGCGCTGAAATATCGTAAATCTGCAAAAGAAGCAATGTATCGACAACCGTGCGCCCCGCAATGTCGCAGCGCGGATAGTCGAAAATACGCTCTGCGATTTTTATCCTCGAAGATCGGAAGGCGCATTCCGCCCCGAACCTGCCCCACTGCATTTTTATCTTCAAACGCTTTGAACGCCGCCTTATGAAATCGAGGTCGAACCTGAAAATGTTGTGCCCTTCAATAGTGTCGGGGTCAATGTTTTGAATTTCAGACTGCACCGCTAAAAGCAAATTGCGCTCCGCGTCGTCGGTCATTTCCTCAATTTCAAGAATTTTTGATTTTTCCCCGAATTTTATGCCTACTGCAATGACCCTGTCGCCTGCTCTGTCGGGATTGGGAAAGCCGAATTCCGAAGACGTTTCAATGTCAAGCTGGATTCGCCTTAAATCCGAAAACCGCATTCCGCCAAACATCCTTGCCTTGTGTTGCATCAAAAACTGGTTTTCCAAATTTGCGATTTTTTCAACCGCAAGCGTTTTCGGGCGCGATTTCAAAAAATCCGCATAGTCTCCGATGTTCTTAAAGCGCAAAATTTTCGATAGCGGCAAAGTTTTGCCCTCTGGACATTTTAAACTTTCCACACTCTCAATTATGCCGCCCTCTTGAACATCGCCTCCCGCCCATAAAAACGGCTTGAATTCGCATTTTTCAGAATAATGCCGCCCGTCTTTGGAGCGCAAACGCAAATGTACTTCGGAGTTTGGCGCAACCCAAACGCCGCAAACGGAAGAATCGGAGATGTTTAAATTCTGCATAAATAGTCAAATTCCGGAAAAAATGCTTGCGGATATTTGAAGATTTTTCAAACTTATTCGCTTACTCAACTAAAAACTTATGGAAAAACCACGCATTATTCTTTTGGGCGCACCCGGCAGCGGCAAAGGCACGCGCGCAGTCGCCCTCTGCGAAGTTCTCGGAATTCCCCAGATTGCAACGGGCGACTTGTTCCGCAAAAATCTCAAAGAGATGACCGAAATCGGAAAAACAGCCAAAAGCTACATCGATAGGGGCGAACTTGTGCCCGACGAAGTAACTGCTGCAATGCTAAAAGACAGGCTTTCCGAAAGCGACGCCAAAAACGGCTTTGTTTTGGACGGCTTCCCGCGCTCGGTAAGGCAGGCTGAAATTCTCGACGATATGCTCGAAAAAAGCGGCGACAAAATAACTTCCGTAATCTATATAAAAGTTGACGACGAGGAAATCGTAAACCGTTTGACAGGCAGAATGATTTGCTCGAAATGCCAGGCTCCGTACCACGTCCGCGACCACAAGCCCGCAGTTGAAGGCAAGTGCGACAAGTGCGGCGGAGATTTGATTGTCCGCGACGACGACAATCCCGAAACAATCCGCAAACGCTTAAAGGTTTTCCACGAAACCACTTTCCCTCTCGTGAAATTCTATTCCGAGCGCGGGCTTCTTACGGAAATTCCATCTGTTACATCTTCGGAAGGCATTAACGCCGACATGAAGAAGCTTTCGCAAAAATTGGGCTTTATCGCATAATGAAGCTTCTTTGCATCGGAGACGTCGTCGGCAAGCCCGGCAGGGACATACTGCGCGATTTTCTGCCGCAAATAAGGCAGGATTTCGGCATAGACTTTGTCGTGGCAAACGGCGAGAACTCTGCCGGCGGAAGCGGCATTACGCGGAACATGGCGGAATATCTCACACGTTTCGGCGTCGATGCAATCACGCTTGGCGACCACATCTGGGACCAGAGGTGCTTCGAGGGCGAAATAGATTCGATAGAAAACCTCTGCCGCCCCGCAAACATTCCGCCCGAAAACCCCGGCAAAAAATATTTGGTCATCGAAAAGAACTCGATGAAAATAGGAGTATTTTCCCTGCTTGGGCAAACCCTAATGAAAATAAAGGCGGACTGCCCTTTCCGCGCCGCAGTCTCCGTCTGCGAAGAGCTTAAAGACAAGTGCGACATCATAATTTTGGACTTCCACTCTGAAACGAGTTCGGAAAAAGTTTCGATGGGCAACCTGCTCGACGGGAAAGCCGCCGTAGTTTTCGGCACACATACGCACATTCCGACGGCTGACGCAAGAATTTTGGAAAACGGCACTGCGTACATTTCCGACTTGGGAATGACGGGCCCTTGGGACGGCTGCCTCGGCAGGGACAAAAACGCCGTACTGCAAAAATTCATGGACGGCAGGCCGCGCGCATTCAAAGTCGCCGAAAAAGACCCGAGAATTTGCGGCTGCATTATCGAAATAGACGATGCTTCAAAAAAGCCCGTATCAATCGAACAGTTCATATTTCCGAAATTCGGCGAGCCTTTGCCGCCGACGCCCGAAGAAATAAGGCTTGCGCAAAAACGCCTCGCGGAAGAACAAGCCGAAGCGCAAAATTAAATTCGCAAGCGAATAAAAGTTATATGCCATCACCTCGAAAAAACTCAAAACCCAAAGTTTATTTTTCGAGAATAATAACTCCCGAAAAACTTGTCGATGTGTATAAAGTTTTGGGGCGGGAATTATCCGGCAAAGTCGCCGTAAAAATACATTCGGGCGAACCCGGAGGAAACCACTATTTAAAGCCGGATTTCATAAAGCCGCTTGTGGATTTGCTAAAAGGAACCATTGTTGAATGCAACACGGCTTACGAAGGCCGCAGGGATACAACCCCAAAGCATTTGAAGGTTATGGAAGAACACGGCTTTTCCAAAATCGCAAATGTTGATATCATGGATTCCGACGGCGAAATTGAGCTTAAAATTCCAAACGGGAAGCGGATTAAATCAAATTATGTCGGCTCGCATCTGAAAAATTACAACTCCCTTATGGTGCTGTCGCATTTCAAGGGGCATTTGATGGCGGGATTTGGTGGGGCGTTAAAAAACATCTCAATAGGGATTGCCTCTTCGCACGGGAAGGCATATATCCACGGCGCGGGAGACATTAAAAAAATATGGTCTTGCGAGCAGAATAAATTTTTGGAGTCGATGGCGGACGCTTCAAAGTCGATAACTGACTTCATGAAAGGCAACATCGCGTTCATAAACGTAATGAAAGACCTTTCCATAGACTGCGACTGCGATTCAGACCCTGCAAAGCCCGAAATGTCTGATATCGGAATAATGTCGTCGCTCGACCCCGTGGCTCTTGACAAAGCGTGCGTTGATATGGTTTACGCCTCAAAAGACAAAGGGAAAGCATCGCTAATAAGAAGAATTGAAGACAGGCGCGGCGTTCTCATAATAGAAGCTTCGGAGAATCTCGGCATAGGCTCGCCAGACTATGAGCTTGTCGATTTGGACGCCTAAAAATCTATTTTGCGAATTTCCGCTTCATGCGCTCCAAAAACATTTCAGCCGCGCCTGAAAACACTTGGCGTTTTTTCCATGCGAATTTCAACCCCGATTCAAGCTTTGGGCTAAGCGGCTTAAAACACAAATCCCCGCCGCCCATAACGTTTAAAAGCTTGTCAAGAGTTATGGCGTATCCGACCCCGCTTCTCACCATTATCGATGCGTTGTAAATCAAGTTGTATGACGCTACAATGTCGAGTTTTTCAAAATATTTGCCGAACCATTTTTTATACGCATTGTTCGGGCTGAATTCGTCTGACGCCTGCCTTGAACATATGAGCGGCAAGCCAATTAAATCTTTAACCTTAACCGACTTCTTTTTTGCAAGCCTGCAATCGTTCCTCATTACAACGCCCCAAACGTCTTTTGCAGGCAAAGCGATGCTTTCAAAATTCGACGTGTCGGCAGGCTCAATAAACACCCCGAAATCCAAAACGCCCTTTTCAAGCTGTTCAGAAACGTATATGGAATTTCCGCTGAAAAAATGAAAATGTACTTCCGGACATTCCTTCCTTGTTTCATTTACGGCTTCCGCAATTATTTCCATTGATTTGCTTTCCCCGCACCCGATGTAAACATCGCCCGAAACGCCCTTATTTGCGGATTTAAGTTCCGAAGCGGTCTTGCAAATTATGTCCATAATCTCTTCCGCGCGCTTTCTCAAAAACATTCCCTCCCTCGTAAGCGAAAGACTGTGATAGCCCCTTGCAAAGAGCTTGTGCCCGACTTCCTCTTCAAGCTCCATTATTTGCCGCGAAAGCGTCGGCTGGGTAATATGCAAAGTTTTTGCCGCCGACGTCATGCTACCCTCTTTTGCAACCGCAAGAAAATACTTCAAAACTCTTGTTTCCATATAAATTTTGTAGCATAGCTTAAAGGCATTGTACAGCATAAAATATAAGTATTTGCTATTTCATAAAAAATGCGGCATAATCAAAAAAATAAAAAAACGCGCCAATGAAAAGAACAACAAAAGAACTGACGGAAAGGATGCTCAAAAAAAGCGTCATAAAAAACACCGACCCTGATTTCAATGAAATATGCGAAGAAGTTGAAAACACGAGGCGCCTTGTTTGTGAACTTAACAATTCTCCCCACACAGACGATGAAGCAAGAAAACTTCTGGAAGAAATTTGGGGGCAAAAATTGGATTCGTCTGTAAGAGTTTTTCCGCCGTTTTACACGGCATTCGGCAAGCTCACGAAAATCGGCAAAAACGTGTTCATCAATTTTGGCTGCACCTTCCTTGACCAAGGCTCAATTACGATAGAAGACGATGTATTTATAGCCCCCTGTGTAAAAATAACGACAGAAGCCCACCCCGAAAATCCCGAAGGAAGGCACAACCTTTTAATAAAGCCCGTAGTAATCAAACAAAATGCCTGGATTGGCGCAAACGCCGTAATGCTTGTCCACGGGCAAAACGCCCATTCGAGGTATTTCAGTGAAGACGCTTTCAAAAAATTAAAGGGAGAAAACAAAAAGCTATTGATTGTGCCAAACGCAAACCATACCGATTTGTACGACAATCTTGAAAAAATCCCCTTTGATGAAATCGAAAACTTTATCAGGACAAACCTAAAATAAACCAAATAAGCCTCAAAAAAAAAGAAGCGCAAAACGTGCTTCTTTTTTTTGCCATCAAACATCACATAAACATTTTTTTCAGCGTATCCTTTAAAAGCTCGGTATATTGGAATTTGCCGTTTTGCTTGATTTTTACAAAAACCCTGCATTTTCTGTTTATTTCAAATGGATTTGCGTAAATGATTTCTATCCCGTCATGTTCGGTGTATTGCGACGGATTTTTAATCCTTTCGATTTTTTTCGGAAGCCCGTACCATGTAAAATGTATGTCCCATCCCCTTTGCGAACCGTTTAAATCCGCAAGCTTGGGATACCTCAACGCGAAGTCGGGAATTTTTGCGGTATAGTATCTCACAATAAAAGCTGTGGGCAAAGACGAAATGTAGTCTGCAACGCGTCCGTTCGACAGCTTGCCTTCGCGCGCCGCATTCATGAAATCGAGGGGATCCATGCCCTGCAAATTCATTCCGTTAAACACTCCGAATTTGTTTTTGCTGCCGAACTTTTGCAAGTCGTACCACTTTTGAAAATGATCCCCGTAGCGCAAGCCTACTTCAAAATGCAAATGCGCAGCTTCCCTTGCGATTGCGTAATCCGCGCTTCTTCCCATCTGCCCCAGACGGCAACCCGACTCAACCCTTACGCCCTTTTTTATAGATTCGTCAATCGAGCGCAAGTGGGCATACAAAGTATAGACAGGCACGTCCAAAGCATCGTGCTCTATCACGACATACCTGCCGTAGCTGCTGGCTCCGGGGCTGTCGTTTACAAGCGCGACAATACCCCGCATTGCCGCATAGACACTGTCCAAAGGCTCTCCGCGCTTGCTCCTGCGGACGGGCTTTATGTCTATGCCCTCATGGAAACGGTAGCCGTTGTTGCGGACATCGCCAAAAAGCCCGCTCTTGGGCTCATGCCCAAACGTCGGCTGAATGAAAGCTTCAAAGCTTTCCCCTTTTACAAACGCAGTGGATTCGGTAGGCCAAACTATTTTGTCTGCCGCAAACACCGTATTTGCGGCAAATGCCGCAAATAAAACAACTGCATGAAAAAACCTCATTACCAGCCCGCTTCGCGCTCAGCAATTTCCTTTTGCACTTTTACGATGTCTTTGGTGTAATCCTGCGCTTTTTTAAACAAGTCCGTTTCGCGCGGATATTCAAGCTGCATGAAAAGCTTCCCATTTGATATGATTGAATCTATTTTGCGGATTGCGCGCGGATTTCCGTTTTCCTTTAACAAAATCCACCCGCCCATAGATTTAGACGTTTCGCGGAAGAGCTTTTTTATGCCCTTGCCGTTGCAGTTCAGCACGAAACCGCGAATCGTTGTCCCCGACGACGGATCGTAAACTTCGGCGACATCAACGCTGTCCAAGTCGCCCATGGTCATAAAAGCCTCTTTTTGGACGATAAACTCAACGCCGGTTTCAGGCATTTTAACCCTTTCGCGCGACACCCCTATTTCGTTGCGCGCCTCGCAAACATGCAAAGTCAAATAATTTTCGATTGTTTCGTCCCAAATGCATCCCGAAATTGAAAATGCCGAAAATGCCAACAATGCGTAGTGTAATATTTTTTTCATAAATTTAAACAATAAATGCGTTTATCTGTGTTTGTATGTTTGAAACAAGCTCTTCGCCAAGCTCCTTCTGCGGAACCAAAAACTCGCGCTTGGACGAAGAATGGACATAAAGCTGGACGCCGTTTTGAGGCCTTCCCTTTGCCCTCAAAATTCTCTTCCTTTCAAGAAGAAGGGCGAGCATTTGCTTTAAAACGTCTTTTTGTTCGACCTCGACGCCGTTTTCGTCGTACAAAGACAAAAAGAAGTCTTCGGAGCCGGCTATCGCCATGCGCCGCGCCTGACGCTCGTCCTCTTCGGGATTTTCGCTAACGACGCGCTCCCATTTGCCGACAAACTTGCCCTCAAAAGGATTTTCTTCAAGCTCCTTTTTCAAAAAATCGCGCCTGTCAAGCTCATTTGCCTCGTTTACGAAAATGACGCTTACGACAACGTCGCCGGGCTTTAATTCGGCGCCGCTTCCAAACGATTTTTTTGACAAAGTTTTAATTTGCCAGTCCATATCACTCTTCGGTTAAATAATTCTTGTTTCGCGAAGTCGGTCCGCCAGCCCTTAGCCACGCATTGACAAACATGTCGATATCCCCATCCATGACGGCTTGAATGTTGCCTGTTTCCGCACCTGTACGCAAGTCTTTTACCATCTGGTAGGGCTGGAATACATAGCTTCTGATTTGATTGCCCCATGCAATTTCGCCCTTTTCGCCGTAGAATTTGTCCATTTCGGCGCGCTTTTCGTCTTCCAACTTTTCGTAGAGGCGGCTCTTTAAAATCTTCATCGCGGTCTGCTTGTTTTTAAGCTGGGAACGCTCGTTTTGGCAAGCCACCACGATGCCTGTCGGGATATGCGTTATGCGCACGGCGGAATCGGTCTTGTTGACGTGCTGTCCGCCCTTACCGCTCGAACGATAAGTGTCGATGCGCAATTCTTCGTCCTTTATCTCTATTTCAACGTCGTCTTCGATTTCGGCTATGATGTCAACAGAAGCAAACGATGTATGCCTGCGCTTATTAGCGTCAAACGGGCTTATGCGCACGAGCCTGTGCACTCCGCGCTCGGCTTTGGCGTATCCGTAGGCATTCGCGCCCTCGATGCGGATTGTGACTTTCGCAACCCCCGCCTCTTCGCCCGCAACAATGTCCTGAACATCGCACTTCCAGCCCCGCCTTTCAGCCCAGCGAGTGTACATTCTAAGAAGCATTTCCGCCCAGTCGCAGCTCTCCGTGCCGCCCGCGCCCGCATGGATTGTGACGATTGCATTCGAGTTGTCGAGCTTTCCGCTTAAAAACGACTCTATCTCAACCTTTTCTATTTCCAAGGACATCGAATTGGTTTCGGACGCCAATTCCGCCGATAAATCCGCGTCCTCATCGGATTCTTCGGCAAGCTCCAAAAGCGCGTTCAAATCGCCCAGCCTCTTTTGAAAATCAAGCTGAGGCGCGACAATCCTCTTTAACCGCGACGCTTCCGAAAGAATTTCCTGCGCCGAATTTCTGTCGTTCCAAAAATCGGCGGCTCCCATCTTTTCTTCTAATTGCGCTATTTCTTCCTGCTTTTTCGGGACGTCAAAGAAACCTCCACAAGTGCGCCGCGCGTTTGTTTATTTGTGCTATGTCGTTTTTAATTTCAGAATCTATTATCATAAATCAGATTATTTTGTAGGCTTAAAAAATTTTCAACAATATTTTTGAATTTACATTGGAAAAAACAGGACTATCGTTTAATTTTGAATTTTTTATGAACGACCTCAACAAGACATTGCTTCTCGCCGCCTGCGTTTTGTTTTTCTCAACGCTCTTTTTCTTTTTTAAATTCGCGGCGGAAAAAGCGTATTCCCAAGACTTAAAGGCGCAAAAAGATGCCGCATATGTCGATGCAAGACGCAGCATAAAACAGGCTGAAAACATAAACGACCGCGCAGAAACCGCAAAGAAGACGGCGGAGCAGGCGCAAAAAGAAGCGCAGGAATATTTCACGAAAGCGGCTTTCACGAGGGCCGAACTTGAAAGGCTGGAAGCCTCCAATGCAGTCGAGCATAAGGAGGCGATTGCCCTTTATAAAGCGCGCATAGAGCGCGAAACCGCCGCAAGAACCGCCGCCGAAAAAGAGCTTGAAAAGGCAAACAGCGCAAGGGAATCCCTTGAACGCGACATGCTCTACATGGCGGCTGAACTCGACAGCGGCAAAATAGAAATGAACTCTAAAATTGCAGAGCTTTCCGCGCAAAAAGACAAAGAAATTGCAAGCTTGAAATCTGAAATAAAAAAACATCTCGAAACCATAGCCGAAAACCTGAAAATTATAGACGAGCTTAAAAAATCAAACGAAAAACTCTCGGAAGAGTTAAAAAATTCAAAAACGGAGTAATTTTTGTAAAAATGCTTGCCAAAACGGTGAAAAATGAATTTTTTAAAACTATATAAATTTAATGCAAAAAAAATTATGAAAAAATCTATTTCATTCCTCGTAGCGGCATTTGCCGTATTCTTTATGACAGGCTGCGAATCCTACGACAAACCCCAGCCCGGAGACACGCGCGCTTCCGCTCCGAGTAGCTTTAACGGCGCAGACATAAGCGATCCATTTGGAGACCAAGGCGGCATAAGCTCGGCTTACAACAAGGATATGGATAGAGATCCGAGCGCAAACGCAGGCTCTATAAACTGGGAAAACATCGACCCCGCCGATATACTCGAAACAATTTACTTCGGCTTCGACCAATACGCAATTCCGCAGGGCGAACGCTCAAAGGCTAAAAACGCCGCAAGCTTCATGAAGTCAAACCCCGATGCAAAAATCGCTTTGGTTGCGCATACCGACTGGTACGGTACCGAAGAATACAACCTCGTTCTTTCCGATAAGCGCGGCTCTTCCGTACAGGCGTACTTGAAGAATTTGGGCATCGACAATTCCCGTTCCGAAGTTGTCGCCCGCGGCAAAAACGGCGCGTCAATGGATGTAGCGAAAAACTCTCCCGAAGCCAAGCACGACAGAAGAGTGGACATCGTAAAAATGAAATAACGCTTTAAACAAAAATTTCATGGGAGATTGCAAACGCAATCTCCTTTTTTTTATGCCCGCATTTTTTGAAAAATAAAAATATTTTTTCACGCCAAGACTTACAGATTTTCAGGCAAAAATTTACAAATTGTCTTCCCGAAAAATTCCAATTCTCCATCTATGCCACGCAAAAGACTGAAAATGCGATAGTAAAAAGGCTATCAATGAAATATCTTCTCTCCCGCAAACTCAAAAAAAGTGGCATTGAAAAACATCAATGCCACTTTTTTCGCCTTATGTTTTCAAGGCTTTGTAAATACTGTTATTACAAATTCTGTATGAGTTCAATCGGTATGCCCTCTTCAACAATGAAAGCCAATACCGCCTTGTCGCCAAGCGGAGACTTGCCGACAAGAATGTTCGCGCCCTTCAACTCGGCGTCGATATCTTCAACTTCGTATGCTATATGCGTGCTTTCCTGCAAAAGCTTCGGCATGGGGCAATCGTAGTCGAAGCAAAGCCATTCAATGTTGTGTTTGCTCATGGAAGGGTCGGTTATCGCAAGCTTCATTTCGGGGATATACGTCATACCCTCTTTTTTGCAAGCGGACGGAATGCCAATATGTAGGAATTTTCTCATATGTTTATTTGGTAAAATTAGATTTAAAATAGAAACCGAAAAAAATTTTGTCAAACAATAACGAAATCACATGGCGGAAATTTTCTCAGAAACAGCAGATGCGAAAACTTCATCGCTGAAACGCCCTATTATTTCGTTTGCGAAGCCGTCCACCAAAAGCTTTTGCGCCATGCTTTCGCAAAGCCCGCGCGATTTCATGTAAAAAAGCTCCTCCCTGTCGGGTTGGAAAGCGGCGCAGCCGTGCGAGCACATAACGTCGTTTGCCAATATTTCCAAGACGGGCATTCCCGATGCGCGGGCTTTTTCCGAAACAAGCAAAGAGCGGCAACTCTGGTACGACTCCGTCTTTTGGGCATTTTCCTCGACCCTTATAAGCCCGCCGAATGCAGTGCGCGACGAGCCTGAAAGAATGTTTTTCACTTTCAAATTGCTGAAAGCTTCGGGGCATGTGTGGTGCTGGCGGGTGCGCAAATCGTGCGTAATAGAACCAGACGACACAAAGAGCGCGGAAACGTCCGCCCTCGAATTTTTGCCTGCAAGCTCAAAATTGCGCTCTACCCTCGTATTCGACTTTCCCGCTTCCACAAAAACATCGTTTGCCTGCGCCCCGTCCTGCAAATAGAAGTCGGCGCGGGTGTAGCGCGGGGAATTTTCCTTTGAGTTATAAAAAGTATTTACGTTTATCTTCGCGCCCCTTTTCAGAAAATAGAAATTTGCGCGGGTTGAAAGCTTGCCGTATTCAAAAAAACTTTCGTCAAAGACATCGACCTGCGCCCCCTCTTCTATCTCAAAAATATTGACATCGGAAAAATCGGCGTTCGTGATTTTTACTTTCGCGTTTTTCGAGATGCTGAAAATTTTTGCGCATGAGAAATTGCGGGCGCAATAGGCGTCAAACTTTCCGCCGCCCAAGAGGATTTTTAAGAACTTTTCAGCAGTCGGATTTTCAAAAACACCACTGCTCGAAGAGTGTTCGGAAAAGTCCGCGCCATTTAAATCCATGAATTTTTCAACTTCCCCACCCCAGAAAGCGAGGTTTGAAAACCGCCAATGCTCGTCCTTTTTACCGGGGAAAGTAAGAGAATTGAAACGCGAAAAAACCGATTTTTCCTTTGTCATCCCACAGACCCTTCCATTTCAAGCTCGATTAAACGCTTTAACTCAACCGAATATTCCATCGGGAAACGGCGCACCAAATCGTTTACAAATCCGTTTACAGCAAGGCTCATGGCTTCCTGCTCGGAAAGCCCGCGCTGGCGCATGTAAAAAATCTGCTCGTCCCCAAGCTTTGAAACGCTCGCCTCGTGCTGGACAAAATTATTCTCTCCCGAACAAACTATTGCGGGATAAGTGTCGGTGCGCGAGGCGGAATTGATTAAAAGCGCGTCGCAAACAGTGTTGTTTTTGCAGCCCTTGACGTTTTCGGGGATGTAAACCATTCCCCTGTAAGAAGCCCTGCCGTCGGCGATTGAAATTGATTTTGAAATTATGTTGGAAGTCGTGTCGTCGGCCAAATGAATCATTTTTGCGCCCGTGTCCTGATGCTGCAAATGATTGGCAAGCGCGATTGAAACGACTTCGCCCCTTGCACCCTTGCCGTTCAAAACGACTGTCGGATATTTCATCGTGAGCCCGGAGCCGACATTGCAGTCAATCCAGCTGATTTCAGCCCCTTCCTCCGCCCTGCCGCGCTGGGTTACCAAATTGAATATGTTGTTCGACCAATTTTGAACTGTAACATATTGAATTTTCGCGCCCTTCAAGGCGACAAGCTCCACAACGCCCGAATGCAAAGTGCTCGTTTCAAAGCGGGGAGCGGTGCATCCTTCCATGTACATAAGCTCCGCGCCTTCGTCGGCAATGATTAAGGTGCGCTCGAACTGACCGAAGCTTTCTGCGTTTATTCTGAAATACGCCTGCAAGGGCTGCTTTACCTTGACACCCTTAGGAACATAAATAAAACTTCCACCCGAAAATGCCGCGGAATTAAGCGCGCTATACTTGCTGTCGTCAACGGGAATTACGGAGCAAAAATATTTTTTGAAAATTTCGGGATATTTTTTAAGCCCTTCGTCGGGTCCGACAAAGATTACGCCCTGCTCCTCCAAATGCGCCTTCATGCTCGAATAAGCCGACTCCGAATCGAACTGCGCGTCAACCCCCGCCAAAAACTTGCGCTCCTGCTCAGGCACTCCCAAGCGTTCAAAAGTCTTTTTGACATCTTCGGGAACTTCGTCCCACGAACGCCGATTTTTCTTGTCCTTTGCAAGATAATACCTGATTTTTGAAAAATCCAATTCGTTTAAGCGTTCAGTCGCCCAATGCGTAGGATTTTCCTTTTCGTTAAAAATTTTGAGAGCGTCAAGGCGGAATTGCGTGAGCCATTCGTCCTCTCCCTTGACTTTTGAAATATAGCGGACTGTCTGTTCGCTAAGCCCGACGCCGGCGTCAAAAGCGTAGTCTTCGGCATAGCTGAAATTGCCCGCTTCGGAAGAAAAATCCAAATTTTCAGGTTTTTTACTCATTATCCCTTAAATTTTTCGTAGCCGCTTTTTTCGAGTTCAAGCGCAAGCTCCGCGCCGCCTGTTTCGACAATCTTTCCGCCGTACATTACATGCACTTTGTCGGGAACGATGTGGTCCAACAAACGCTGGTAGTGTGTAATCAAAAGAACTCCAAGCTCAGAAGAGCGCGCCGCGTTCACACCGTCTGAGACAATCCTCAAAGCATCGATGTCAAGCCCGCTGTCGGTTTCGTCCAAAATGGCGATTTTGGGTTTTAGCATCAGCATCTGCAAAATGTCGCACCTCTTCTTTTCCCCGCCCGAAAACCCTACATTCAGACTGCGGGAAGTGAAAGACTTGTCCATGCCAAGTTCCTGCATTTTCGCATAAAGCTCCTTGTAAAATGCGGGCGCGTTTATTTCTTCGCCCTCAGGCAGGCGGGCGTTCAGGCAGGCGCGGATAAAGTTTGCAATGCTGACTCCCGGGATTTCAACGGGATATTGAAACGCCAAAAAAAGCCCCTCCTTTGAAATTTCCTCAGGGGCTTTTCCGACAATGTCAACCCCGTCCAAAAAGACTCTGCCTGAAAGGATTTTGTAGTCTCCGCTCCCTGCGAGAGCCTTGCTCAAAGAGCTTTTACCCGTCCCGTTGGGCCCCATAATCGCGTGGACTTCGCCTTTTGGCAAATGCAAATTAAGCCCGTCCACGACGCGCTTGCCCGCCACTTCCACAACCAAGTCTTCAATTAAAAGCCCCTGTTTCATAATCCGCCTTTGCTCTTAGGTAAATACGGGCGTTCAAACGCCTCGTAAAAATCGTATCCGACCGAGAAATCCTCAATTTTGTCCTCGTCGGTCTTGCTCATTTCGCCGACTTTTATCATGTTGAAAACAATCTGCCCTATGTCTGAACACTCCCTGACGCCCCACTCCTTGAACAATACCGCCGCCATCGGTCCGAAAGTTTCGAGGGCGAAAACCCTGCATCCTTCCAGAAGCTCCGCCGCGCTGACGTGGGAACCTTTTTCGCCGTCGGTTTTCTTGTGGTTTTTTACGGTGTAATCCAATGCCATTCGCACAAAAACGTATGCGCCAACCGCATAGCGTTTGTCGTCCTTTAAAATCGCCTCTATGACGCGCTGAAAGTCTCTTCTTGACATAAAACCGCTCAAAATAAACCAATAAATTTAGCACAAGCCATTGCGCTTTCAATAAAAAAATCGGCACAATTTAACTTGCGCCGACATTAAATTTTACAAATCGACAATTTATGCGTTCGCCGTCAATAAAAAAGCAAAACGAACGCCCAAGACGAGTATCGCCATGCAAAGCGCAATCAATACTGCCGAATGCCCCTTGACGAATTGGCATTCCTCAGAGCCTTGCAAGGGCTCAAAAGCGGCTCTTATCCATTTGAAATAATAGTATATCGAAGCCGCGGAACCCAAAACCAAAACAAACATAAGCCAATACAAACCCGCCGCATACGCCAAAACCAAGACGAACAGTTTTGCGAAAAATCCCGCAGTCGGGGGAATGCCCGCAAGAGATGCAAGCCCCAGCGTAAGCGATGTCGCCGCAGTCGGATTTTTGCCCCACAACCCCTTGTAGGCGCACACGCACAAATCGGCGTCGTTTGCTGACTTGTTCAAGGACTGCACGAAAAATACGGCAAACAGCGCAAAGGCGTAAGACAACACATAAAGAACGAGAGTGTACCCGATTGCGTCCGAATTTTCGCCTGAAATATTTGTAAGGACAACCGCGGCAGTTAAAAACACCATCAAATACCCCGCATTGGCGATGCCCGAAAAAGCCACAATCCTCTTTGCGTTCTTTTCGTTCAGCCCTCCGAAATTGCCGATAATTATGCCCATCGCGGCAGACGCGCTTAAAATCGTCACGAGATTGTCCGAAAACGGCATACTAATCAACATGCTAAAAAGCGCAATGACGGCGGCAGACTTCGACGCAACCGCCAAAAACGCCGCAACGGGAGCGGGCGCGCCCTGATAAACGTCGGGCGACCAAAATTGGAATGGAAATGCGCTCAGCTTGAAAAATACGGCTGAAACCGCCAAAACCGCGCCAACGCCGAAAAGGACATTGCCGCCGCCTTCGGTAAAGTTGCCGTAATATAGCATTTCGCTGCCCAACTCAAAGGACGATGCATAAACAAACGCAATTCCAAGCAAGAAGAACGCCCCCGAAACTCCGCTTACTATTATGTATTTTATTGAAGCTTCCAAATTTTCAATGTTTCTCCTGCCCCACGCGATGAGCGCGTAAAAGCAAATCGCCGAAGTTTCCAGCGCAACGAAAGTGAGCATCAAATGCCTGCTTCTTGCAAATATGGAAAGAGCCGCAACCGCAATCGTTAAAATTCCGAAAAATTCGCCCGCATTTTTTTGAGACAGCGAATTTAAGAATTTTTGCGACATCGAAGCCGTCAGAACTCCGCACATTATGAAAAACGCCGAAGAAAACGGGCTTGGCGCAAGCATTTGAAAGAACGCGTACTCATTCGGACTTGAAACCACGGCGCAAATCGACGCTATAAAGCCGACAAATGCCAAAACACAGCAATATTTGGGCTGAATTTTTTTGAACGCGCCAAGCAATATCAAAATGACGCCGAAACACGCCAATATTGCCTCGGGCAGAACAGCAATCCAATCCGCCCCGCTTAAAAATTTTTCGATAGAATCTTCCATAGTTTTACTATTTATCAGTTAAATTGTATGCGGGAACACCGCCAAGCGTTTCGTCCAAAGGAACGGTTATAAGCTTGGGCGCAAAGCCAACCAAAATCAAAGCCAAGAGCAAAATCAAAACAGGAGCGCGCTCCTTCCATGAAATGTCGCAGTTCCCCGCCTTTTTCACGGCGCAGGACTGCGCGCCAAAGAATATGTTTGCAACGGCCCTCAATCCATAAACCGCGGAAATTATTATGCCCGAAACCGCCAATGCGCAAACAACAGCCCCCTTGCTCCACAATGCCGCAAAAACCGAGATTTCACCCCAGAAATTCGCAAAGCCGGGAAGCCCTATGTTTGCCAAAATTGCCGCGACAAAAAGACCCGCGCAAACAGGCATGCTTTTGTACGCTCCGCCAAGAGAAGGCATGTCGCAAGTTGAAAACCTGCTTTTGATTATTTCCGCAAAGATAAAGAGAGCAGCAACGCTCAGCCCGTGCCCGAACATAATCATAACCGCTCCACCCGCGCCCAAGACGCCCATCGAGGCTATGCCCAAAAAACAAAGCCCCATGTGAGAAACGCTCGAATACGAAACCATCATCTTGAAATCGTTTTGAGCCATCGTGCAAAGACCTATCAAAATAACGTTCAAAAGCGCAAGAACAGTAATCACGCCCATTGAAAGCCCCGCATTTACACCAAGCAGTGGAACAGCAACCTGAATAAGCAAGTACAAGCCGAACTTTTTAAGCACGCCCGCATGTAGCATGGAAAACGCCGTGGGAGCTTCGTTATATGTTTTAGGAGCCCATGAATGAAGCGGAAACAGCGAAACCAATGCGCCAATGCCGACCGAAAGAACGGCAAAAGCAATGCCCGCAGATTTTGCGCCGACATTCGCCGAGGCGAAAGCGTCCGTCAATTCGCGCAAATTAAACGTGAGCGTTTTTGTGGAAATAAACGAGATTGATATTATTCCCAATAAGACCAAAAGTGCGCCAAGAGTCAAATATATCGCCATTTCCATCGCCGCGGGCTTGCGGTTTTCGCCGCCCCAGACACACATCGCAATGAATGTCGGAACAAGGGCAAATTCGTGGAAAGCGTACATCCAAAGTATGTTTTGACTTGCAAACATTCCCATCAAGCCTCCCTGCATAAAGAGCATGCAAACCAAGTAGGTTGAAATGCCCTTTATTTTGACGGGGCTTGCGATTGTCCATAAAAAAGCCGCAAAACCGACGATGCCCGCCAAAAGATACATTGCCAAAGACACGCCGTTTACGCCCATCAGTCCGAATGCCGACGAAACTTCCAACGCCCCGTTTTCAGCATAAAAAAACGCTGTTAAAACAGACGATGCAAGCGCGGCGGCAAAACCGAAAAACGCCGCGCTCTTTACCGCAAGCTCTCCCGCAATCTTTGAGAAGGCAAACGCCAAAACTGCGCAAATTAACGGTGCGTAAACACCCGATAAAAATGTAATTTCAGAAATTTCCATAGTATTAAACCGCTAAAATTATAAACGCCGCCAAAAGACCCAAAACCATCCAAACCACATAGCTTGAAACCCACTTGACGTGCCAACTTTTGAATACAAGCCCGAAAAGGCACGATATGAGAGCAAGACCCTTAACGGCAAAACCCTGTATCAAAACCAAGTCGAGAGCGTTTACCAAAATTGCAAAACGCTGCTGGACCTTTAAAACGTAATAGTTGTAAACATCGTCGAACCAGCCGTGCTTTTCCAAAACATGGTACATAATCGGGTGGTCGCTTTCGATTTTGTCTTTGCCCCTGCCATAGAGGAAATAGGCAATCAAAATCAGCAAAACCGTGCAAACGAGAATTATCGTTCCCGCCCAAGTGAATAAAACATCTCCTTCAATCATGCCGTGGAAATGCTCCCAGCCGAAGCTTCCCGACATAAAACTTTGCGAAGATGACGGCATAAGCGCAGACATTTTGCCGCCGAGCCACTTTAAGTTGCCAAACACCGCGCCCCATGCGCCGGCAAGCGAAAACACTCCCAATACAACGAGAGGAAGCGTCATAAAAAGCGAATTTTCCTTTGCATTTGAAGCCTTTTCGCTCAAAGGCTTGCCCAAGAACACCGCAAAGAAAAGCCTTGCCATGTAAAGCGGAGTAAGAAGAGCCGCAATCAATACGAACGCAAAAGTCGCAATCTTAAAAACGCCCGATGCGCCGAGCCTGCAAAGCCCCGATATGTCAGAAACGGAAGCGTTCACATATTCGTTTACGAGGCTCAAAAGCGATATGTTTAATATCATTTCCTTGCTGTAATAGCCCGCAAAGAACGGAACCGATATAATGGAGCATGTTGCAAGAAAAGCCGCAATGGTCGTAAGAGGCATTTTCTTTGCAAGACCTCCCATTTTAAACATATCCTGCTCGTGATGGCAGGCGTAAATCACAGAACCCGCAACCAAAAACAAGGCTGCCTTGAAAAATGCGTGCATTGTAAGGTGCATCATCGCAATTCCGTACGCGCCCAAACCGACGGCAACTCCCATAAGACCCAAATGAGCCAAAGTGGAATATGCCAAAGTCTTTTTAATGTCGCGCTGTCCCAAAGCCCAGAAGCCCGCGCACATAGCCATAAGCGAGCATATAAAAACCATAAACGCGGAAGCAGCAGGCGTAAGCAAACCCACCACACCGAGGCGCACAGTCATGAAGACGCCCGCCGCAACCATCGTGGCGGCGTGGATTAGAGCTGAAACAGGCGTAGGGCCCGCCATTGCGTCCGTAAGCCAAACCTGCAAGGGGAATTGCGCGGACTTGCCCAGAAATCCGCATATCAAAAGAAGGGCCATCGGAGTCAAAGCCAAGCTTGGATTTGCCTTCAATGCGGAGGCAATCGCGCCAAATTCAGTCGTTCCGAAAATGTGATAACACCAAATTATGCCAATCAAAAATCCGAAGTCGCCCACCCTGTTTGCAATGAACGCTTTTTTGGAAGCCATTTTGGAATATTCCGTGTCGGCGTAGTGCGCAATCAGCATGTATGAGCTGAAACCCACAAACTCCCAAAAGATGAACATCATAAAGAGATTGTCGGCAAGCATTATCCCCGTAATTGAGAACATGAAAAAGCTAAGACCGCCGAAAAATCTGCCCTTGGCATCGTCCTTATCCATATATCCGACACTGAAAATATGAATTAGCCACCCGACGAAGCATACGACAAAAACCATGTTTTTTGAAATTTCGTCGAACAAAAATCCGAAATTTATCGAAAAATTGCCAAGCCTGAAAATTTCAACCGATTTGGAAGAAGCTTCCCCGCTTTCGCCAAGCAAAAGCCCCATCGCCAAAACGAGCGCGAAAGTCGCCGACAAAACCGAGACGACAGCCGCCCCCCATTTTGACTTGCGCAGGAAAAACGCGCTTAGAGCCGCGGCAAAAAGCGGCATAAGCAGCATCGCCCACATGTCAGAAAATTCGCAACCTGAAATTGAAGAAAACATAAACTATTCCCCTGAAAGCGTATCGACGTCGTCGGCGCAAACCGAGCGTCTTATTTTAAAGAATTGAACAACCACCGCAAGCGCGACCGCGACCTCGCTCGCCGCCACCGCCATGACAAAGAAAGCGAACACCGCCCCGTCCATATCGTTATACGCCGCCGAAAACGACACAAGCGCAAGCATCGCCCCGCACAGCATAAGTTCAAGGCACATCAAAACAACGAGCAGGTTTTTTTTGAGAACCACCCCCGCAAGCCCCGCAAAGAAAATCAGCAGGGACGGAATTAAAAAGTCGTTTAGATTTTCCATAAAAAACCTTTCTTAAAGCATTTCCCTCTTAGGACGTTTTGGCGAAGGCTCTTTTGCTATCGCAATGATTGCCACCATCGCAACCAGCAAAACCGCTCCCGCAATTTCAAACAAAAGCATAAATTTGGTAAAGAGCGAAAGCCCGTAAAGCTTTGAAACCGACAACGCCGAGACCCCGCCGTCAAGCGCAACTTTCAAGTCCGGGCAGTTCAAAACAAAATACGACGCCGAAAGCCCCATCAAAAGCCAGAGCAATACAATGCCCGCCCTGCGCTTTAACGAAGAATTGTCGCGGCTTTCCCCCGCAAGCATCACGGTAAAGACAAAGAGCACCATCACAGCCCCCGCGTAAACCACGAGCATTACGAACGCCAGAAAAAACGCCTTCATCAAAAATAAAAGCCCCGACATTCCAAGCATCGAAACAAGCATGGACATCACCGCGTTTATGTACCCGCGGTTTAGCAGAAGCCCCAAGGCCCCGCCTACGCCCATTGCGCAAAAAATTCCGTAAACAACATTTTCCATCAGTGCGCTCCTTTCGATTTTTGAGCAGTGTCCTTGACTTTTTTCCACTTCATCACGCTGTCGGGAAGAACGCCGCCGCGGCGGTAAAGCTCCGCTTTTTCCCTCTTCATTGAAGCCCTGTCGTAAGATGTGATTGAAAACTCCTTCTGCAAAACGATTGCCTGCTCGGGGCATACCTCCTGGCACAATCCGCAGAATATGCACCTTATCATGTTTATTTCAAAATTCTTGGGAGCCTTTTCGATAAAGGCATTCGGACTGTTCGGGTCGATTTCGGAAGGAGTAACCTTTATTGCCTTTGGCGGGCACACAAACTCGCAAAGCTGGCACGAAACGCACTTCTCGCGCCCGTCGGGATCTTTTACGAGCGTGGGCGCGCCCCTGTAAGCCTTTGGAAGGGCGGGACGCTGTTCGGGATATTTGAGCGTCACCTTCGGCTTTACCAAATTTTTCAGTGTAATCCAAAGCCCGCCTGCGATTTGGGGGAGATAAGTTTTCTCCCAAAACGAAAGCTTCTTTCTCTCAACTTTTATTATCGCCATAAAAATCCTTATTTAACAAATGCCGCCAACAGCAAATAAAATACCAAATTTGCAACCGCCAGTGGCAGAAGTTTACCCCACCCCAAATTCATGACGTGGTCGTATCTAAACCGCGGAAGCGTCCAACGCACCCACACGAAGAAAAATATCATAAACGCTATTTTGGCAAGGAAGGTCAGAGTTGCCAAAACCGCAGTAATCCAACCCCAGTCCGTCGGGTATGAAAGCCCCGGAAGAGGGCTCCACGCTCCGAGGAAAACGCAGATGAAAAGCGAAGAGCCAAGCACCATGTGCCCGTATTCTCCCACGAAGAACAAGCCGAACTTGAAGCTTCCGTATTCGGTGTGAAAGCCGCTTACCAAGTCTGTTTCGGATTCCGCCATGTCGAACGGCTGGCGGTTTGTCTCAGCAAACAATGCAACAAGAAAGAGAAACGCCGAAAGCGGGAACATAAAGCAGTTCCACATCGAAGACTGCGACAAGCCCAGTTCAAAAAGGCTGAGGGGGCTTTCGCAATTCGGAGCTATCCAAATAATGACAGGCACAAGGGAAAGAACCATCGTAAGCTCGTAGCTTATCATCTGCGCCGACGCCCTTATCGCGCCCATGTAAGAATATTTTGAATTTGAAGACCAGCCCGCCAAGACCGCGCCGTAAACGCCCAAAGAGCCAAGCGCAAGCACAAACAAAAGCGACAAGTCGAAGTCGGCGGCGGCAAGCGCGCGCGGGCTTCCGTCATACATGAAAAATCCGAACGGGATTGCGCAAGAGGCAATCAAAACGGGCGCAAGCGACATAACGGGAGCAACCGTAAACCAAAACTTGTTGACGTGCGAAGGCAGAGGCTCTTCCTTGAACAAGAATTTCAAGCCGTCCGCCGCGAGCTGCATAAGCCCCGCCCTTTGCAAAAATCTTCCGACAAACGGAATAAGCATAACGTACGGAATAAACGTGCGGCAAGGACCATACCGCCCCTGAATGAAAGCGGCAACCTTTCTTTCGACAACCACGCTTAAAGCCGCAAAGCACATTACAACGCCAATCGCCGCAAAACCGAAAAGAATTTTCAGCAATACGTCAATAAAGCCAATCGACGAAGCCTGCGCCACGCCGCTTTGCGCCGCAAGTGTTGACAATAAAAACAAACTATTCATTTTCTTTTAGAGCTTGGGGTTCGGGGAACTTCACGGCGTCAAACTTTTTGCCGTCGAGCAAAAGCCCCGTTGAGGGAATGTCGCAAATGCCGCTTAGCATTTCGATTTTTGATGAAATCAGCTTGCGCAGAGCCTGCACGGAAGGAGCTTTAAATTCGCTTTGGCTTAGCGCATTTATAAATTTTGAAAACAGGCTTATTTCGCACACTGCGCTTTCGGGAGCGTCAACCGCGCGTTCAAAAACTTGCGCCCTGAACTGCCTGTTTACGAATATGCCCGATTTTTCAAACACCGAAGCGGTTGGAATTGCAACTTTCGCCCTCTGCGCGGTTTCCGAATCCAACACGCCGCAATAGACAATGTTCGCGGTTTTGAAATCCTTTTCGTCCAAACCGAGAGCGCACAAGTCTTCGCCACAGACCACTACGCTTTCTATCTCCCCGCGCCTGATGTCGTCTGCAAGATTTTTTAAATCGGATTTCGGGTATTCCGAAACCAGCCCCGTAATGAACAAGCCGCGCATATTCGGAGTCCTGTCCGCCGAAAGAAGCTTACCGTCGTCTTCGCCAAGATGGGAGGCGGCGTAAATTTTCGAGTTAGTCAAGTCCGCAAATTCTTTCAGAATGAACTGCTCTTCAAGGCTTAAACGCGCGCTTGCAACAACCGCCATGCGACCGCTTGCCGCCATGACTTCAACCGCCCTGCTTACCGCGTAGGAAGTAGAGCATGGAGTACCGTCAACCCTCGCGGTTTTAAGGCGCATTTCAGAATCCAAAATACGGTATTCATATCTGGCAGAATCGGTTGACCACGCGTCGTTTACAAAGGAATTTGAGCGCGGAGTTATCCTGTAAACCTTGTTTGAGCGCGACCACACTTTTGTGTTTATGCCCGCGCTCGATTCCGTTGCAACGGAGTTTGCGACTTTCAAAAACCAAGTGCGCATTTTAAAGCGGAACGCGCTTTCTGTCAGCGCGCCCACGGGGCATCCGTCAACAATGTTCAAAAGATAGTTTGAATCTCTGCCATCGTCCCCGTAAACTGAGATTTCGTTTCTTGAGCCGCGCTTTGAAAATCCCAAAACGTCCCTGCCGACAATTTCGCGGCAAGTGCGTATGCATCTGGAACAAAGTATGCACCTTTCGGCGTCCAAAATCACCTTTCCGCCGCCAATCGAAACTTTTTTGGGCTTTACGTTCTTGTCTTCCACGAACCTGCTTTTGCAGTTTCCGAAAGCCTGCGAGTATTCCTGAAGCTTACATTCGCCCGCCTTGTCGCATATCGGGCAGTCGAGGGGATGGTTTGCCAAAATAAATTCCAGCACGCCTTGGCGCGCCTTTACGACGCGCTCGGAATTGGTTATGACGTGCATACCCTCGCTAACTTTCGTGCCGCAGGCTATCGCGAGCTTGGGCATAAAAGCAATTTTTTGCGAGCCGTCGGGGTTTTTGACAAGCTCTCCCGTCGCCCTGTCGCGGGCGGGAGTGCCGACCGAAACCAAACAAAGCCTGCAAGAACCCGCTATCGGCAAATTCGGATGGTAGCAAAAATGCGGAATTTCCACGCCCGAAATTCTTGCCGCTTCAATTACGTTTAGACCGGCAGGCACTTGAAAGTCGTCGCCGTTTATGTTTATGTTTACCAAGTCCGCCATAATTAAATCAACCTGTAAGAATTTTTATCCAAACGAGCTTCGCCCTCTCCCGCGAGCTGGCGCGAAATTTTTGCCATGTACTCGTCTTTGAATTTGGCGACATTGCTCTGGACGGGCCAAGCCATGCCTTCGCCGTGTGCGCAAATGGTATGCCCGCAAATATTGTCTGCAAGGCTCATTAGAAGTTCTGGGTCTTCAAGCCTGCCGCCGCCCGAGCAAATGCGCTTCGTGATTTTTGAAATCCACAAAGAGCCTTCCCTGCACGGCGTGCACTGACCGCAGCTTTCGTGCGCGTAAAAGGCGTTCAAATTCGCCATTGCTTCAACCATGTCAACGGTATTGTCCATAACGATAATACCGGCCGAGCCAAGCGCGGTGCCGCAAGACATAAGAGACGGGGCTGAAAGCGGAATGTCCTCAACCTTCAATTCCTTGACTGAACCGTCTGGCTGTTTTATGTCGAACTTCTCGCCCCACTTCAAAATTTTCATTGAAGAACCGCCGGGAATTATCGCCTTGAAAGTCCTGCCCGCAAAAGGTCCACCGCAAACGTCGTACAACATCTCGCCCAAAGTGCATGCGCCCGATTCGATTTCGTACCGCCCGGGCTTCTGAACTTGTCCGCTAACGCCCCAGACATAGGTGCCAGGGTCGTTCGGAACGCCGATTTTTGAAACCGCTTCGCCGCCGATTTTAAATATGTACGGGACATAGCAAAGGCTCTTTACGTTGTTTACGACAGTCGGGCAATCGTAAAGCCCCATTACTGCGGGAAAGTAAGGCGGCTTAATGCGCGGATATGCCCTCTTGCCCGCCAAAGAAGAGATAAGCCCCGTTTCCTCGCCGCAAATGTAGCAGCCCGCGCCGCGCGTGATGTTAATTTCGCAGGAATAGCCCGAACCGCAGACGTTTTCGCCCACATAACCTTTTGCGCGCGCTTCCTTTACAGCCTCGATTAAAATTCTGTATCCGTTTATGTATTCGCCCCTTATGTAAATAAACGCCTGTTTCGCATTTATCGCAAAAGCGGCGCACATGATGCCTTCAATGAGCTGGTGAGGATCTTTGTAAATTATCTCGCGGTCAACGCACGTTCCGGGTTCGGACTCGTCGGCGTTGCAAACCAAATAGATTGGCTTTCCGCTTTTTCTGTCCAAAAATTTCCATTTCATGCCCATCGGAAAGCCCGCGCCGCCCCTGCCTTTTATACCCGACTTCAAAACCTCGTCGCAAAGCTCCTGCCTGTCCCGCTTTACGGCTTCTTTCAAGACCTGATAGCCGCCGTCGGCTTCATAGCACTCGATGGAAGCGTTCCAATCGGGAATGTCGATGTGGCGATAAAGAATTCTTTTTTCCTGAACTGCCATAAAATTATCCTTTGTACTCGGGCGAATTAAAGTCTGCGCCCTGCGGACGCTCGAATGCCGAAACCGAATTTAACTTGCCCGCCAAGTCGTCCGCTTTAAGCTGCTCCACAAACTTTTCTGCATCCTGAGGATTCAAGCCGTCATAAAGCTTGTCGTTTACCTGCACGTTTGCGCCCTTCACGCAGTTGCCCAAGCATTCGACAAATTCGAGAGTGTAAACCCCCTTTGTACCGTTTATGGGGCAATCTACAAGCTCCGATATTTTGTTTGCCAAATCTATCGAACCCGCCAATGCGCAAGACAAGGTCCTGCAAACCTTGATGTGGATTCTGCCGCGCGGCTTGTCGGAAAACATCGGGTAAAAAGAGAGCATTCCGTAAACTTCCACGGGCTGAACCCCTAATTTCTTAGCGGCATAATTTATGGCATCGTCATCAAAATAGCCGAAATGCTCCTGAATTAGATGCATAAGCATCATCGCGGCGGAACGCTTTACGGGGTATTCCGCAATAATGGCATCCGCGCGTTTTTCCAAATCTTGTGAAATTTCCATGTCAGTGTCGCTTAAAAATTACCTGTCGCATTCTCCCAAAACGAAGTCCAAAGAGCCTAAAATTACGGGAACGTCGGTTATGTGATGCCCCGGCATTATTTTCGGCAGAATGCTCAAACTTACGAACGAAGGTCCTTTGATGCGAACTCTGTACGGCACTCCGCCCCCGCCGCTCATTATGAAAAATCCGAGCGCGCCCTTGGGATTTTCAGCCTCGAAATAAGCTTCGCCCTTGGACAGATTTGGTCCTTCGGTGGTCAATACAAAGTTTGAAATCAAAGACTCCATTTGCGTCAGCACGCTGTGCTTTTCGGGAGCGAAAATTTTGGGATCGTCAACGTGCCATGCGCCCTTTGGCATTTTGTCTATTACCTGGCGGATAATCCTGATGCTCTGGCGCATTTCCTCCATTCTTACAAGCCACCTGTCGTAGGCGTCGCCCTTGGTGCCGACGGGAATATCGAATTCGTAATTTTCATACCCCAAATAGGGGTTGTCTTTTCTGATGTCGCTTTCGACGCCCGAACCGCGGAGATTAGCCCCCGTAAGCCCCCAGTTTATCGCTTCTTCGCGCGAAATCACCGCTATTTCCTCGGTTCTGTCGATAAATATGCGGTTGCGCGTTATGAGGCCGTCCATTTCGTCAAGAGCGGGCAAAAACTGGTTTGCAAAACTTGCAACGTCGCCAAGCCAGCCTTCGGGTATATCTCTTGCAAGCCCGCCTATTCTCGCGTAAGAGCAGGTAAGCCTTGCGCCCGTCAAACGCTCAAAGAGTGTGTAAAGCTTTTCGCGCTGTGTGAATGCGTACATGAAAACAGTCCATGCCCCCGCGTCCATGCCGTAAACGCCTACGCCTATCAAATGGCTTGCAATTCTTGAAAGCTCGCAGCACAAGACCCTGATTGCCTTGCAGCGTTCGGGAACTTCAATTCCCGCAATTTTTTCCGCACAAGTTGCGAAAGCCACATTGTTGCAAAGGGGAGCAAGATAGTCCAAGCGGTCAGTGTAAGGTATGAACTGGTTGTAAGTCATGTTTTCCGCAACCTTTTCAGAGCCTCTGTGCAAATATCCGATGACGGGATTGCATTTTGTGATTATATCACCGTCAAGCTCAAACACCATGCGAAGCACGCCGTGCGTGGACGGGTGCGAAGGCCCCATGTTGACAATCATGCGCTCGCCGATTTCGCCGCTTTCAGCCATTGCCGCAACGTCTTTTACATCTATGATTTTTTCTTCTTTCATACGCGCGTGGAAATTATTTTTGTTCACGGCTTCTGGGCTCTTTGCAAGCCGCAAATTTTGCGCCGGGTTCGCTGTGGAAAGGTCCGCCTTCCATGGGGGCGGGCTTTACAAACATCGGATCGTCGCCAACCGCGTCCTCATAAGTGTCGGGCAAAGTCGATTCGCGCCCCGCGAGAGGGAAATCCTTGCGAAGCGGATGCCATTCGTACTTGTCCCACATCAAAATTCTGCGCAAGTCGGGATGCCCTTCAAAGACAATTCCCATCATGTCAAAGGCTTCGCGCTCAAACCAATTTGCGTTTGCAAAAATATCGGAAATGGATTGGAGCTTGGGAGTTTCCGCGCTTTCCGCAAAAGAGGCAAGGCGCAAATACGACTTGCCTTTCATCGAATAAAAATGATAAACGCAACCAAAGCGGCGCGGAGCATCTTCGCCCATATCGACGGAAGCGATGTCGCAAAGGCTGTCGAACGAAAAGTCGCTTTTCAAAACCGAAACAGCCTCTTTAAGATTTTGCGGAGGGCAGTCAAAAGCCGCAATGCCGTCCCTGCCCCCTTCGCGGACTTTCAAGAACGGCATTTTTGTTAAAATTTCATCTGCATTCATCTTAAAAACTTTCTACTGGACAGCTTTGAACAAATTTTTTGCGGAATGTTCGGTCTTTATCTTTTCCTGAAGCTTTATCAGAGCATCGAGCAAAGCTTCGGGACGCGGCGGACAGCCCGCAAGATAAACATCAACGGGAATTATTTTATCCAAGCCCTGCAACGTTGAGTAAGTGCGGAACATTCCGCCCGAACAAGCGCACGCGCCCATGGCAATTACCCATTTGGGATTTGCCATCTGGTCGTAAATTCGCTTGACCGCGCCCGCCTGCTTGTAAGTCACTGTTCCCGCCACAATCATGCAGTCGCTCTGCCTCGGTGAAAAACGCATGACTTCCGCTCCAAACCTGCCGATGTCGAACCTTGAACCGCCGACGCCCATAAGTTCAATGGCGCAACATGCCAGCCCCATGGGCTGAGGCCAGATGGAATTTGCTCTAACCCAGTTAATTACGGCATCAAGTTTTGAAAAAACAATGCCTTGCTCCTGAAATGTTTCTAAATGATCAGACGTCGCCATATAAAAATTATTGGAAAACAAATGTACCACTTCCCCCCTCCCTTTCAACAAAAAAATGGAATGAGCCCAAGAAGCGAAAAAATCCATAAAACCGAAAATTTCAGATTTAAAACGCGCATTGAAATTATCACGCTTATTTGCTTTCTTTTAGGCGGATTTCCCCGATTTTCAGCGCAAAAAGACGCGTATTAGAAAATCAAAACGAATATTACTGTAAATTGAATACGCTTCCCAAAAAAGAAAACCTCCTCTCAGGGAAACGCAAAAAAATCCTTTAATGCAATACCACGCACTCGATACTTCGGCAAAAGGAAAAACCGCTTAACATCTCCCACAAAGCGCATTCCACGGATTTCCATAGCCGCATAAAAAAAATGGCACCGAAAACGCCGATGCCATCTTTTGCCTTTCAATTCTACGCCTTTAAAGCGTCGGAAATTTTTATACTTTATGAAAGCCAGAACGAGAAGTACAAGTACATTCCCAAGACGCCAAAGAAAATCAAGCCCGCAAAAATCTTGTTCGACCAATCCCAAGAATCTTCGATTTCCTTTTTCGCCTGCTTGTCGGACAAAAGCCACGCGTACGTAAGCCCCGTTGTCTTTTCCGAAGCGGGCGCAGGACGCATCTTGCTTGCAAATATAATAACAACGATGCTAAACAAGAACAAAACGCCCGTCGCGTAATAGGCATTGAAGTCGCCAATCTGCGACAGCACGGGAACGTCTATTTTTCCCTTGCCGAAGAATGTCTGTATGGTGAGCTTTGCCATGCCCGCCACAAAGCCCAAAACCAAGCCCGCAATCGCGCCAAATTCGTTCATTCTCTTCCAGAAAATGGCAAGAAGGAACACCGCGGCAATGGCGGGAGCGATAAAGCCCTGAACATTTTGCAAATACGGGAACAATCCACCGCTTGCAACCTGCTTCATGATGGGAATCCAAATCATGCCGATGCCGACAACGACGACTGTCGCAATTCTGCCTGCGTTTACATAGTGCTTTTGAGTTTTGCCTTTTACGATTTTTTTGTAAATATCGTCGGTAAAAAGTGCCGCAGAAGAATTAAACAAGGAAGCCAAAGAGCTCATGAGCGCCGCCAACAAGCATGCGACAATCAAGCCCCTGAACCAGTGCGGCAAAAGCGTGGTCACAAGCATTGGGAAAACCGCGTCGCCCATAATCTGACCTTCTGCGTCGATTGCGAGCTTGAATTTTTCGGGATTTAAGTCAAACAACGCCCAGCCAATCATGCCCGGGATAAGAAAAATGAGAACGGGTGTTATTTTAAGAAGCCCGCCGAAAAGCGCACCTTTGCGGGCGATTTCCAAATTCTTTGCGGAAAACGTGCGCTGAACAATATATTGGTCGGTGCACCAGTACCAGATGCCGATGATGGGGGAAGCTATCAATACGGCAAGCCACGGGAAAGTGGGATCTGAAAGCGGACGCCACAATGCAAAATCCCCCGCCTTTGTTTTTGCAGAGTCAATCAAGGCGTTCCAACCGCCTGTTATGGTCGCGTCAAAACCCTCTTTCATTCCGCCCAACTCGGACAAGCCGAAGTATGTGATGAGAGCGGAACCCAAAATCAAGATTACCGCCTGCGGAGTGGCTGTATAAAGAATGGCCTTCATGCCGCCAAAAACAGTGTAAATGCCTGTCAATATAACGGTTGCGAACGCGCCGACCCAGAATGCGTTTTCAACAGAACCGAAAGTATCGCCCAAAAACGCGCCAAATACTATTGCTCCCGCATAGACAGTTACGCTGACTTTTGTAAAGATGTATGCAACCAAAGAGACGACAGAAAGAAGCCATCTTGTTTTGGAGCCAAAGCGTTTTTCCAAAAATTCGGGTATCGTTGAAACGCCCGCCTTGTAATAAAAAGGCACGAATACATAGGCAAGCAGAATGAGAACCCATGCGTGCATTTCCCAGTGCGCCATCGCCATGCCAGAATTTGCGCCCGCACCTGCCAAGCCGACTATGTGCTCCGAACCGATGTTTGCGGTAAATATTGATGCGCCTATCGTTAGCCAGCCCGCGTTTCTGCCCGCCAAAAAGTAGTCTTCAGTCGATTTTTGACCGCGCCCGCTCCACCAGGCTACAAGTCCGATAATTACGAAATAGGCGGCAATAACCAGCCAATCCTGCCAATTTATAATCTCTTGCATACTCAATATTATTTGTTAAAAGTTAAAAAACAAAATATGCCGAAAAAAATTCTCTTTCAAGGCAAAAATCAAATTTGTCCGTAATAGGCGTTTTTGCCGTGCTTGCGCAAAAAGTGCTTGTCTTTCAGCTCTTCCGAAATTTTTGCAGCCGATGGATTTAGCGACAGAGTTTTTAGTGCCATATCCGCGCAAATTTCCAAAGCCTTTGCGTTTTCGACTGCCTTTTTGCCGCTGTTTCCCCAAACAAAAGGCGCATGCCAAGCAACCAAAACAGCCTGCATTTCATCGGGATTTAAATTCAGCTTTCTGAAAGTTTCGACAATAACAAGCCCCGTGTTCTTTTCGTACTCAGAGGCAATTTCATCAGCCGTCATCGGGCGCGTTACGGGAATGTCGCCATAAAAATAGTCTGAATGAGTCGTGCCGAAGGCGGGAATTGGCATAAGAGCCTGCGCAAAGGCGGTTGCCGCCCTTGAATGGGTGTGGACCATGGCGCGCACTCCGAACGCCTTGAAAATTTCTACATAGGTCGGGGTATCGCTTGAAGGGCGCAAATTTCCGTCAACAACCTTGCCGTTTAAATCGACAATTACCATGTCTTCGGGAGTCAGCTTTTCATAGTCAACCCCGCTCGGCTTTATGGCAAAAACGCCACACTCCTTGTCGAAAACCCCGACATTTCCGAAGGTCATGTCCACAAGTTTTGATGGCGGCAACATTTTGTTTGCGGCGCACGCCTCCGCTCTTATGTCTTCAAATTTCATTTTCTCGCCTCTTCTTTGATTTTCAAAAGATCTTTCATCACGTTTGCCAAGCTTTCAGTTTTTACGCCGCCGAAAGCGTCGTGAATCTGCCTGTATAGCCCGAAGAGTTTTGCGTAAACTTCGACATTTTCGGGTATTGGCTTGTAAACCTTGTCCTTAAACGAAACCATTTTCGACTGAGCTTCGGAAAAGCCGCCGTAAACGCCCGAAGCCACCGCCGCCCCGATAGCCGCCCCAAGCGCGCAAGTCTGAAAGCTTTTTGCAATATAAATTTCTCGGTTAAAGACGTCTGAATAAATCTGCATTGTCATCTCGTCCTTTTGCGCGATGCCGCCGCAGCAGACGACCTTTTTGATTTCCACTCCGTTTTCTTCAAACCTGTCGATTATGATTTTTGCGCCGTACGCCGTGGCTTCTATCAAGGCGCGGTAGATTTCAGCTGCAGTTGTGTGCAAAGTCTGCCCCATCACAAGCCCCGTCAAACGCTGGTCAACCAAAACGGTGCGGTTGCCGTTGTTCCAGTCGAGGGCAAGCAGCCCCGCTTCGCCCGGCTTTTGGGATATGACTTCTTCCCTGAATTTCTTGAAAGCGGAGCCGTCGTTTCCAAGCAGGACTTCAATCCACCATTTAAAGATGTCGCCAACCGCCGACTGCCCCGCTTCCAAACCGTAGCAATTCGGCAAAATCGAGCCGTTTACAATTCCGCAAATACCCTTGATGTCGGGAAGCTTTGAATCCGCCGATTTTACGGTGCAGTCGCAAGTGCTTGTGCCGACAGCCTTTACAAGCACGCCCTCCGAAACTCCGCTTGCGATTGAGCCGTAGTGGACGTCGAACTCGCCAATTGCGATTGCAATTCCCTCCTTCAAGCCTAACTTTTCCGCCCACTCTGCGCACAAATATCCCGCAACAGTATCGGCTGAATAGGCTTTTGAATACAAATTTTCCTTTAATTTTGCAAGCTTCGGGGAAAGAGCCGACAAAAATTCGCCGTCGGGAAGACCGCCCCACTCTTCGCAATAAAAAGCCTTGTGCCCCGCCGCGCAAACGCCGCGCTTGATTTCAAGCGGATTTTTCACGCCCGCCAAAACCGACGGAATCCAGTCGGCGATTTCAGCCCACGAAAACGCGGCGTCAAAAACTTTTTCATCTACGTTCAAGCAGTGCCAAATTTTGCTCCACCACCATTCGGAAGAATAAACTCCGCCGCATTTTGCCAAATATTGTGGGCGGATTTTAGAAGCAAGGGCAGTTATTTTTTCGGCTTCCGAAATAGAGGTGTGGTCTTTCCAGAGCCAGCACTGGGCGTTTAAATTATTTTTAAATTCATCGGTTTCGCCAAGCGGAGAATTGTCCCTGCAAAGAGGAAGCGGCGAGGAACCCGTGGTGTCAACGCCTATGCCGCAAACGCTGTCTGCGGAAAAATCCCTGCAATTTTTAGAAGCTTCGCTTAGGGCATCCCTTATCGTAATCTCCAAGCCTTTCAGATAATCGGCGGGCTTTTGGCGCGCAAGATTTGCGTCTTTTGCGTCAATCAAAACGCCCTGAAAGCCGCTTTCGTAATTATAAACTCCGGAGCCAAGCTCGCGCCCGTTCGAGCAATCGACAACGACCGCGCGGCACGAATTGGTTCCGTAATCAACCCCTATTGTAGTTTTCATGATGTATCCTGAATTTTAAGCCCCTAACAAATAATGCGCATGCACTTTTAACGGACTGCTTCTTTTTTATGACACTACTTTTACTTTTCAAATATTGAATTGTAAAGCCGACGTTTATATTACAGTAAAATAAAACGCAAAAAACGCCACGCAAAAAACCAAGATGACCTCGAATCAACACCAAAACTTCGAGCGCAACTTTTCAAAGAATCGCCTTACAATTCCGCGCTTGTCTTCAACTGGTTTTTCAGGCTCCAATACATAGCCGTGCTCGAAAAGCTTTTCCACTTCCAAATACAAAATCCTGCTTGCCCAAGCGTCGGTTGCGGCGTAAGAAATCTGCTTTTTTGAAAGCTCTTCCGCCGCCCAGTTGCTCATTTGCGCGCTTTTTGAAATCCTAAGCCCCGTAAAAAGCGAAAGCAAATTTCTAAGCCCCGTGTTTACTATTCCAACCTGCCGCGTCTTGACGCTTATATCCTCAAAGCCCGCGGGAGTGAAGTCGCGCAAAGCCTTCAAGTTAGCGATGTCCCCGTTTACGGCAACCCCGACTTTTTTTATGACCGGATTTTCCAATATGGAAAATACCTTTTCAATGGCAGAACCAATGTTTGCGAGCCTGAAAATCCAGACCTTTTCCGCTCCGCCTATTTGCAGGATTGAAACGGGATACGAAAAACCCTTTTTGAAGCTCGGTCGCGACTCGGTGTCAAAACCCAAAAGAGTTTCCTTTGAAATTTCCAAAACCGCCGATTGCGCCTCTTCTTCGGAATTTACCAGCACAATGTCGCCTTTGTAAGACGCCATGGGAAGCTCCGCCACGATTTCTGATGGAATGCGGCGCGGGAACATACAGGCTATTTCTTGGGCGGCTTCTTGCACGGCTATTTTATTTTGCAAACTAAATTTGTCGATTTTTTTAATATAGCATACGTTCGCGTTTTTTTTCAAAGAAAAAATTTTTTAAAAAAATATTTGACAACACAAACATCAAAAGCCTAAGAAATAAATCATTAAAAAAATCACAAATATGTTTAACTCTTGGTGGACAAAGTCGAAGGTCGCATAACGGTTTAATTCAAATTAAAGCGGTGGCGGCCTTTTGTATTTTGGCCGCTTTTTTTGTGTCCAAATTATGAAACCTGCATTAGAAGAATTCAAAAAATATTCGCAAAACCACAACGTAATTCCCGTTTACGCCGAACTTCTGGCGGACGTCGAAACGCCAGTGTCGGCTTTTTCAAAAATAGCCGAACGCGAAGACGCCTTTCTTTTGGAAAGCGCGGAAAATGCCAACGATTACGGCAGATACTCCTTTATCGGATTTGAGCCGAAAGCGGTTTTTGAAGCAGACGAAGGGAAATCTGTTTTGAAATTCAAGGACGGGAGAGTTTTTACGTCTGAAGGGACACAATCTCCGCTAAGCCCGCTTCGCTCCTACTTAAAAACGAGAAACGCCGCTGAAATAGAGGGGCTGCCGAGATTTTTCGGCGGAGCCGCGGGATATTTAAGCTACGAAACCGTAAACTTGTTTGAACGCCTGCCAAAGCCCAAAAACACAACCGCGTTCAAAACCGCGCGCCTTGGAATTTTCGACGAACTTGCGATTTTCGACAACATCCGCCACACGATAAAAATTTTAGTCTGCGCCCACACCGACGAATTTGATACGCCCGAAGCCGCATATAACCACGCTTGCAAGCGTATCGAACGCCTCATAAAAATATTCCACGAAAGTGCGAAAATTTCGTTTTGCGAAAATTCAAAGTCGATAAAATTCATCTCGAATATGCCAAAAGACGACTTTCTTGAAATCGTCGATAAGGCAAAGGAATACATTAAACAGGGAGAAATCATACAAGTCGTGCTTTCGCAGGAATTTTCAAGCGACGCCGATGTCGATGCCCTTTCGGCATACAGGGCGTTGAGATTTATAAATCCATCGCCTTACATGTTCTGCTTTAAGAGCGGGAACAACGCGCTTGTCGGCTCCTCCCCCGAAACTCTCGTCCGCCTTGAAAACGGAAAAGTCCTCACAAGCCCGATTGCAGGAACCCGCAAAAGGGGCAAAAACGAAGCCGAAGACATCGCGCTTGCAGACGAACTTCTATCAGACGAAAAAGAGCGCGCCGAACACCTGATGCTTGTGGATTTGGGCAGAAACGACATTTCAAAAGTCTGCGTCGCGGGAAGCGTGCAAGTTAGTGAATATATGTCAATACGCAGATATTCGCACGTCATGCACCTCGTAAGCCAGGTTGAAGGCGAAGCCAAAAAAGGAATTGACGCCTTCGACGTCCTTGCCGCGACATTCCCCGCAGGCACTCTTTCCGGCGCGCCGAAAGTCCGCGCAATGCAGATAATAAACGAACTTGAACCCTCCGCAAGGGGTGCATACGGCGGATGCGTGGGATACATCGGCTACAACGGACAAATGGACATGGCAATCACCATACGCACCCTGCAAATCACAAACGGCAAGCTGTCGGTGCGCGCGGGGGCGGGCATAGTTTACGACAGCGAAAGCGAAAAGGAATACGAGGAGACGCGCTCAAAAGCAAGAGCAGTGGCGCGCGCGATTGAAGCGGCAAGCAGGCTTACTCTGGACGTTGAATTGTTTTCGTAATAGAAAGGATTTTTATGATTTTGCTAATTGATAACTACGACTCTTTTTCATACAACCTCGTCCATTTTTTGGAAACGCTCGGCGAACCCGTGAAAGTTCTTAGAAACGACGAAATGACGGCGGAGGAAATGCTATCACTAAATCCCGACGCTGTTTTGATTTCGCCCGGACCCAGCAATCCCGACAACGCGGGAGTATGCCTTGAAATGGTAAACCTCTGCGCCCAAAGAAAAATAAGCCTGTTCGGGGTATGTCTTGGAATGCAGACAATAGCGCAGGCTTTGGGCGGAGAAATCGTCGGCGCAAAGAAAATAATGCACGGCAAGATTTCAAAAATCGATCACAACTTTCAGGGCGTCTTCAAGGGGCTTCCCTCCCCTTTAAGCGTCGTGAGATACCACAGCCTTGCGGTAAATTCCGAGAATTTGCCAGACTGCCTCGAAATAACCGCAACCGCCGAAGACGGCGAAATCATGGCTCTGAAACACAAAACTCTTCCCATCGAAGGCGTGCAGTTCCACCCCGAAAGCATCATGACTTCCGGCGGCAAACGCCTTCTTGCAAACTTCGTTAATTCGATAAAAAAATGAAAACGCTCGAAGCCGTAAAAAAAATAAGCATATCAAAAGAAAACTTGACGCGGGCTGAATCGGCGGAAGTCTTCGACGAGATAATGTCAGGTATTGTTCCAGAAGCCATAACGGCGTCGTTTCTCGTTGCCCAAAACATGAAGGGCGTATCCATCGAAGAGCTCGTTGGAGCCGCCATGGCAATCAGGAAAAAGGCGGCTTTCATAAACACGAGCGCGCATCCTGCCATCGACACCTGCGGCACGGGCGGCGACGGAGCCGACACCTTCAATATATCTACAACCGCCGCATTCGTGGCGTCGGGCGCGGGAGCGTACGTCGCAAAACACGGCGGACGCTCTGTTTCAAGCAAATGCGGCTCTGCGGACGTGCTGTCGGAACTCGGGGTAAACATCGAAGTACACCCCACCGTGATGGAACACTGCCTGCAAGAAAACGGCATTGCGTTTCTATTCGCGCAAAAGATGCACCCCGCCTTTAAATACGCAACACCCGTCAGGAAACTGCTTGGCTTCCGCACAATATTCAACATGCTGGGGCCTCTCGTAAATCCCGCAGGCGCAAAGGGGCAGCTCTTGGGCGTTTTCGACGCCAGACTTACCGAAACTTTCGCGCAGGCTCTGCAAAGGCTCGGCTCTTCCCGCGCGCTGGTCGTGCATAGCGCAGACGGGCTCGACGAAATAGGAGTTTCTTCCCCAACGCGCATAAGCGAACTGCGCAAAGGCGAGATAAAAACATACGAATTTCGCCCCGAAACAATAATCGGCAAAACGGGCGACAATTCCGAAATAAAAGGCGGCGACGCCCGCGAAAACGCAAAGAGACTGCGCCTTATTCTCGAAAACAAAGATTTCTCATCTGCGCGCGACATTGTGCTTTTAAACGCGTCAGGCGCAATAATATCGGCGGGGCTTGCCGACGATTTCAAATCTGCCTATACACTCGCGGAAAACTCGCTTTCATCGGGCAAGGCTCTCGAAAAGCTTGAAAAACTCATTGAATTTTCAAACGCAAAATGAACATACTTGATAAAATTTTAGAAAAGAAAAAAATCGAAGTTGAACTGCGGAAAAAAAGCTTCCCGATTGAAAAGCAGATGCTAAAAGACGCGCCGTTAAGAGCGTCATTTAAAGACGCGCTAACGCAAAAAAACTCAAAGCCCGCCATCATAGCGGAACTGAAAAAAGCCTCGCCATCAAGAGGAGTCATACGCGAAAACTTCGACCCCGAAACCCTCGCAAAAGGGCTTGAAAAGTCAGGGGCAAGCGCGCTTTCCGTCCTGACCGAAAAAAACTTCTTTCTTGGAAGCTTGGACAATCTGAAAATTGCAGTATCACAAGTAAAAATCCCGATTTTAAGAAAAGATTTTATTTTCGACCCATACCAGCTTCTTGAAGCAAAACTATTCGGCGCAAGCGCGGCTCTTCTCATCGCAAGAATGCTTGAAAAAGACGAATTAAAACACCTCATCGACTTCGCAAGGGAAATAGAGTTAGACATTTTGACCGAAACGCACAATGTGGAAGAAATCGAAATTGCAGCCGAATGCGGGGCTGAAATCATCGGCGTAAATTCGCGCGACCTTGCGACGTTCAAAACGGACTTGTCGGCAGTTTCAGACCTGTTGAATTTAATCCCGAATAACTGCAAAAAAGTTGCGGAAAGCGGAATAAACACGCATGAAGAGCTTGAATTTATGTTCAAAGCAAAAGCCGACGCCTGCCTGATAGGCGGGGCGTTGATGGAAGCTGAAAATCCGCCCGAAAAATTAAAAAACCTGCTCGGCTTATGAAGATAAAAATTTGCGGCATAAATTCCCTTGAAGCAGCTCTCGCCGCACGCGGAAGCGGCGCGGACTTTTTGGGGCTGATATTCGCCGAAAACTCTCCGCGCAAAATTGAAATCCCGGAGGCTGAAAAAATTTCAAATCATCTAAAAGGCGCAAAGCTTGTCGGTGTTTTTCAAAACCAAAGCGAAGATTTCATTTTGAAAACCCAAAAAAGTCTAAACCTATTTGCAATACAGCTCCATGGAAACGAAGACGAAGCATTCGCGGCGTCCCTTGCAAAAAAAACAAAGGCGAAAATATGGAAGGCGTTTTGCCTTGAAAGCGAAAGCGACGTAATTTCAGCCGCCAAATTCCCCGCCGAAACCATCGTCGCAGACGCAAGACAGGGCGGTTCGGGCAAAACATCGAACTGGGATTTGGCAGGCAGGCTATCCTCACGGAAAAAGCTTATTTTGGCAGGCGGAATTTCGTCTGAAAACGCCAAAGAAGCCTTCAAAAAAACAAATCCGCGCGCGCTCGATTTAAACAGCTCGCTGGAAGACAAAAAAGGAATAAAAAGCATTTCAAAAATCATAACGACAATGAAGACATTAAAAAAATCCGACAAAACCCGCTATGGAATATACGGCGGAACATACGTTGCGGAAACGCTTGCGGAACCTCTGCGCGAACTTGAAGAAACATTCGCGAAAGCAAAAAAATCCGCAAAATTCAAGGCTGAATTTGGCAGTCTTTTAAAGGATTACGTCGGGCGCCCGTCGCCGCTTTACTTCGCCAAAAGGCTCACGGAATACTGCGGCGGCGCAAACATCTACTTGAAGCGCGAAGACTTAAACCATACGGGGGCGCACAAAATAAATAACGCCTTGGGACAGGCTCTTCTTGCCAAACAAATGGGCAAAACACGCCTAATCGCGGAAACAGGGGCGGGAATGCACGGAGTCGCAACCGCAACTGTCGCCGCCCTCTTGGGCTTTGAATGCGACGTCTTTATGGGGAGTGAAGACATCGCCCGCCAAGCCCCGAATGTCGATAGAATGAAAATGCTCGGCGCAAACTTAATTTCCGTAAACGCGGGGAGCGCAACTTTAAAAGACGCGATGAACGAAGCCCTGCGAAACTGGGTCGCAACCTGCCAAAACACTTTCTACGTCATAGGAACTGCGGCGGGCCCCTACCCCTATCCGCAAATCGTGCGCCACTTCCAGTCGGTAATCGGAAAGGAAGCGAAAGCCCAAAGCCTGAAAGCCTTCGGAAAACTTCCGGACGAAGCAATCGCCTGCGTTGGCGGCGGAAGCAATTCAATAGGACTTTTCAGCGCGTTTTTGGACGATAAAGAAGTCGCAATAACGGGCGTTGAAGCGGGCGGCGAAGGCATAGAAACAGGAAGGCACGCGGCAAGCTTAAACGCGGGAAGCGTCGGAGTTTTGCACGGCAACAAAACCTACCTCTTGCAGGACGAATTCGGGCAAATACAAAATACCCATTCTGTCTGCGCAGGCTTAGACTACCCGGGCATCGGACCCGAACACGCCTATTTAAGAGACATCGCAAGAGTGAAATACGAAGTCATAAACGACGACGAAGCAGTGGAAGCCTTCCAACTTTTGTGCAGACTTGAAGGAATAATCCCCGCCCTCGAATCCTCGCACGCAGTCGCGCAGGCAATTAAAAGCGCGAAAAAACGCCAAAAGGGCGAAAACATTGTCGTATGCCTTTCGGGGAGGGGCGACAAGGATATGGAAAGCGTAATGAATTATCTGAAAGGCAAAAAAAATGATTAGTCAAACATTCAAAAATTTAAAAGACAAAAACCGCGCGGCACTTGCCCTGTTTGTAACCTGCGGCGACCCGAACATAGGCTTTACCGAAAGGCTCGTCGAGGCAATCTCAAAAAACGGCGCGGACATAATAGAACTCGGCGTCCCGTTTTCCGACCCGATGGCGGACGGCAAAACAATACAAGAAGCAAGCAACAGAGCGTTGAAGTCGCAAACAAACATTCTGCAAATTCTGGACATGGTAAAAAGGCTGAGAGAAAAAGGCGTAAAAACACCGTTTGTCATATTCGGATACTTCAACAACTTCCTGCAAATCGGCTTGGAAGAACTCGCCCTGCGCACAAAAAATTCAGGGGCAAACGCATGGCTTGTCGCCGACCTGCCGCTTGAAGAAAGCGGGGAAGTCGTTCCCGTCCTAAAAGAAAACGGTTTGGACTTCATCGCAATAGCCTCCCCCACCACTCCGCTAAAAAGAGTGAAAAAGATTTCGCAGACAGGTTCGGGATTTTTGTATTATGTGACAGTCGCAGGAGTGACAGGCATAAGAGACAAACTTCCCGAAGGTTTTGCAAAACGCTTAAAAGACGTGCGCGAAGCATCAGAACTGCCCGTCGGCGCGGGCTTTGGAATTTCAAATTTTGAAAGCGCACACCTTGCGGCAATGAACGCCGACTGCGTGATTGTGGGCAGCAAGCTCGTCGATTTAGTCTATAAAACCCGCATCGAAGACGGGGAAGACAAGGCAATAGAAAACGCCATTAATTTCGTAAAAACCCTCTCAAGCGCAATGCAAAGAGACTGATTTTTGCGAAAGCAAAACCAAGCCACTAAAAAATACCCAAAAAAAGAAAAGATGACGCCCGAAAAGACGCCATCTTTTTTTACCCCAAAGGAAATCTGCCAAACTAAAACAAGCTATTTTTCCAATACTTTGAGCTTAAAGAAAAGCTTGCCATTAACAGGGACAGGCGCAGAGTAATTGAACAAATTAAACTCGCCGCTCTCCCCTATTGAAACAGCGTCGGCTTCTTCCCAATTTGACATGTCATTTGACATCATAAGCTTTACCGATATGTCTGAAGCGTCTTTGCGAACGGGGAATTGAAAGCTTGCAACGCCGCCTTCCACCGAATGCTTAAAATTGCCATTCGCCCCGTAAGAAGTCGCTTTCGACGCATCAAGCCCAAACGCATACTTTTCGAGATTTGTAATTCCGTCATTGTGTGGAGTTGCAGATGAAAATGCGTTGTCTCCTGTGAGTTTATTATCGTCTGCCCACTTTGCGAAGCCTGTCAATTCAACTGCTGTTGTGATATTCAACACAAGCATATCGTTAGGATATGAGTATGACGCATCGCCAGATTTTGCAGAGACTGACACGTTTGGAATGTCAACTGTCTTGCCAGTTGATGAGTTCCAAAGTTTGAATGTTAATGCTTCACCATCTGTATTTACGTTGATTGTGAGGTTTGCCAATGTCTTGCCTTCAAAGTTGATTACAGCAGATTTTCCGCGAAGTTCGTTACCCGCAAATACACCAACTACGCTATTTGCTGGAACTGACTTTCCATCAATTTGAACATCTGCCATAATTGTCATCGATACATTTGGATAGACAACAGGTTCACCGAAGTTTTCAGATGTTGTAATTTCTGAGTCATCTTCAGAACCACTTGAAGAAGCAACGTTCAAGATAAGCATATCGTTTGGATATGAGTATGACGCATCGCCAGCTTTTGCAGAAACAGATACGTTTGGAATGTCAACTGTTTCGCCTGTTGATGCGTTCCAAAGCTTGAATGTGAGGACTTCGCCGTCTGTGTTTACGTTGATTGTAAGGTTAGCCAAGGTCTTACCCTCAAAGTCGATGACTGTTGATTTTCCACGAAGTTCATTGCCTGCAAACACTCCAACTACGCTATTTGAGGGAACTGATTTGCCGTCAATTTGAACATCTGCCATTATAGTCATCGACACGTTTGGATACACAACTGGCTCGCCGAAGTTATCGCTTGCAGATAGCGATATTGTGCGTCTAAAACTAAATGTTGCAACTTGTGCTGTCGCTGGTGGCTCGTCGAACGTGATTGTTGTATCAGCTGTTGCCTTTACCCAGTAGCCAGCACCTGGTTTCATTTCCTTGAGTGAGTTGAGAACATCTGGTGTTGACGGCGCAAAATTTCCGTTTGCGTTGATGATTCTCTCAATCTTTCCGTCTGCGAGAGCTGTTGCAAGAACAGTTCTGATTGCACCTGCAGTTGATGGCGTATAGCCGATGTTATTCCAGCCTGCCTTGAGCGAGATTACATTTGACGCAAGGTCGAGAGACGTACCTGTCAATATGATAGAACTTGCAGTGTTCATCTTAATCCAGAAACCCGATGTGTTGTCAAACGATGTCAATGTATTGAGCGCGTCTGGCCAGCTTGGATTGAATGACTTTCCGTTACCTTGAACAAGTGCTACACTGTTGATGATGTCGCCCAAGATTGTTCTGATATTGAGACTATCCAAGCCAACATTGAACGATACTTGGTTCCATCCTGCATTGAGAGTGAGGGGGAGTTCGATTATGTTATTTGCAAATACAATTTGGAATGGAGAATCCATACTACCAAGTACTTCGCCCGATGTTGCCGAAACTACAGAATCAGCAGTAGCATCACTTATACTGTCGTCTTCTGGATTCCAAATCTTGAACTTTACTTCTTCGCCATTTGTCGAAACGTTAATAGTAAGGTTTACAAACGCTTTACCGTTGAACGAAATAACTGTTGTTTTACCTCTGAGTTCATCGCCAACGTACGCACCAACTACACAACCTTCGTTTGCCGGCGAACCAAAGAAATCAACTTCGCCCAAGATTGTCATCTGAATATTTGGATAAACCACCGGCTCACCGAATGGGTCATTTGATGCTACTGGTTTTTCAACATACGTTGCAGTAATTGTAGCATTCTTTGATGGCATCTTGATTGTAGTTGTAGATGCAGTTACATCTGCGACATTCTCCACATCACCAACCCACTTGTCGAATACCATTCCGTCTTGAGGTTCATTTGCTACAATGGTGATTTCATCGTCTGCTTCGTATGTGCCACTACCTGTTCCGTTTTCAACAGTGAGTGTAAATACTGTAGCTTCTTTTACAGAACCTACCGAGACCTTGCTTGTAGTTAGCGTATTCTTTGTATCGTTTATTACGCAATAGTATGTGTTTTGAAGTATATTTTCGTCAACATCTATTGCGAGGGTTGAAGATGTAGCACCTTCAATAGCTTGAGCTTCTTGTGTGCCATAACCACCAATTACATACCATTGATAAGTTAAGTTATAACCGCTTACTTCAACCGAGAACACTGCTTGCTTACCGATATACGCAACATCTATTGAACTTGGTTGAGTTGTAATTGTTGCGTCGGTTGCCAAAGACAAAATAACTTCATCTGAGAGTAATGCTGTATTGCCATTTGTAATTACACAACGGAATGTTCTGCCATTGTAGCTTTCTTGCATATCGGGAATTGAAAGCGTTGCTGATGTTGCACCTTCTACAATTACCCATGCTCCGTCAACCTTTTCTTGCCACTGATATGTGAGAACGCCCGAATAATCCGCACCGACGCTAAACGTTGCAGTATTGCCTTCAAACGTATATGAATTTACAGGTTGCTCTGTTATTGTCGTGTAGCGGTAAACTGTGAGTTTTGCCGACTTTGAATAAATGTATCCACACCCATTATCGATTTTTAGGCGATAGTAATTGCCATCAAAACTATGGTCTGTAATTGAAAGCGAAAGCGTTGATGTTTTTTCATTTTCAAGATTAGACCAAGTTGTACCTTTGTCTGAAGAAACTTGCCATTGATATGTGAGATTGCTTTCAGATGTTGCAACAACTTCAAATGTTGCAGTTTCGCCCTTTGATACAACTTTGTCGGCAATGTCTTTTGATATTGTTATTGCTGAATCGTTAACAAGCAATACAGACGGAGTTGTTTCAACTGTTGTACCATTTTTAGATGTAACAGCACACTTATAAAGATAGCGATTCATACTGCTATCAACCGGGAATTCCAATGTTGACGATGTAGCACCTTCTATTTCAGTATAAGTTGAGCCATAATCTGTTGAAACATACCATTTGAAAGATGGATCACTTGCATCGTGCGTAGCTTTTAAATACGCATAACCACCATTATTTATTGTTGCTTGTGTTGTTTGAAGTGATGCCGATGTTACGGTTTTATTTTCAGACAATGTAACTTCTGTTGAATTTATGCTTACACCATCGCAAACATTGCTAATAACACAACGATATTTTGTGTTATCTAAGTCTGATTGGCAATTTTCAAAAGTTAGTGTAGATGATGTTGCGTCAGCGATATTTTCCCATTCACTATTTGAATTTAATTTTTGCCATTGATATGCGATCTTACCAGCTCTACTTGTTGCAGAAGCATTAAATGAAATATTATCTCCTATATTAAAAATTTTATCTGTAATTTGAGTTGATATTTCAGGTTCTATGTATTCGTATGCACCAATCGTTGTATATGTTTGTCGTGTTCCTAAACGTGTGAATCCGCGAGCATCTATCGTAGGAACATTATCATTCATTGCATTGCTTAAACCAGCATTACGTGCTGAGCTATCTATTGCGACCGGAATTGTTTGTACATTTCCTCCATAGTAACCAAGCGTTCCAAGTTTTGGATCGACGATTATTACATTTTTATATGTCCCATAACCTGTATAACCACCTTTTATTATACAGTTATTAATTATCGGCTTACAATCATATGAACTGTTGTTGATTTCATTATTATCATTATCCCAAATAATACAATTAACTAGTTCTGGGATAGAAGATTTAAAATTATAAAGTCCTCCACCATCAGAGATTGATTCTTCTTCCTGATATTCCGGATTATGAGAACTAGCATAAGCATATGATGATAGATGATTTTTACTAAAGGTACAATTCGTTAATATTGGAGAAGATGAATTATTATACATCCCTCCACCATAAGAACGAGTGTTTGCCATAGTACTATTATAATCAGATTCTCGCGAAATTGAACTAGCCTCATTGGAAAAAAAAGAACAATTAGTTAATCTTGGGGAAGATGAATTATTGTACATCCCTCCCCCATAAGAATAAACATGAGTAGATGTTGCGTTTGAATTAGCGTAATTATATTCAAAAATACAATTTATCAGTATTGGATTTGAGAAATCATTATACATACCACCTCCGTAAGCGCTACGATCTCTTAGCCCATTTCCTCCACAATATGCTTTATTCGAAAAAAAGGTACAATTCTTTAGAGTTGGATTAGAATGGAAATTGTAGATTCCTCCGCCAAAAATCTCAATGTCGTAATACGAGTCTATGTTATATTCAGCCTTGTTAGCATAAAACATACAATTTGTGATTTCAGGACTTGCGTAGTAGTTATACATACCAGCTCCCCTAGCTGATGAACCTTCCTGATACCCGTTTTTCATTGTTACATTATCTAATTTTGCACTATTTGTAAGCTGATTTAATGAAGTATAATTATTATAGAAAACTCTATACTTACCTTCGCCATCAAGGATTGTATTGTTGCCAGATACACGTTGGTCTTTTGATGTTTCTGTTCCTGCAAAACCACCGTAAATTGCAACGTTATTTTTCATGGTCATTGCACTACCATGTTTATATGTACCTTTGGCTATCCACACTTCCGATGGACTTTCAGAAGTTGCAACACTTGCAGCAGCATCTATAGCCGACTGAACATTTGCATAAGCATTTGACCAGGAAGAACCGTCCTTATAGCCTGCTCCTGTTTCTGTCACATAAAAAATTTGCCCCGCAAACAAATTTGACGTTAATAAAAAAAGCTTAATAATATAAAATTTTTCATATTTTTTTAGATATTTACACGTCTACATAAATAAGACTATTTTTATATTTTTGTTTATATTTACTACCACAATCTACTAATAACTTGCGATTGCCTTCTTTTATAACAAGACAATCACCAAACCCCATATTTATCATTTTATATTCATTTTATAAAAATAAACAATATGCTAAAATAAAAATTTTATTTTACCTATTTAGTATATTATTTTCATTTAGATTCTTATTAATTTCGACGTCTTGCAATGCTTAGCATTGCAACCAATGCGCCGAAGATTGCTGCGTAGGTTGAGGGTTCGGGAACGACGGTAACGTTGCCGTTTAGCATTGTATAAGTGTCGTCAACTGTTCCATCTTCCGTTGACTTGGTTAGAAGGCGCCATGTCCACGGATTGTTGTTTGTTTCGGGAATGACCCATTCCATGCCTCCGCTTTTGTTGCCATTATCCATTGATGGAGTAAAAAGCATAAACTCGTCTTTTAGCGCGATTGTTTCACCTCCTGTCCACACCAATATTGCGGCTTCTTCGCCGCCGACAAAGCCGTAGTCTTTATTATCGAAAATCCAGTCGCTTTTTGAAAACGCCGTCATATATCCGCCGTCGTCTTCGAGCTTGCCCGTTACCAATGTCTTATATGAATTTGACGAATTTAAAAATTCGCCCTTTGCGATTTTATCCCCCTCGTACAATTTAAAGCCGGAAAAGCCGATGTTGTTTACGTCAACGATAAATGCAAAGTTATACGCCTCGGTGACTAAGCTCCCGTCGGCATTGAAAAAGTCTGCGCCGGCAAAGTCTATTTGCCATTTTGCAAACGATATTGTTGACAGCGTTAAAGCGGCGATAATTCCAAGTATTTGTTTTTTCATAATGGTTCTTTGTTATTTTGTTAAAGTGTATGGTGGATAAAATACGCATCTTGAAATTTCGGGTGCACCCTGCGGTTTCTTTTGAATTATAATGCCCGCACCCGCCTTTAAAACGTCTTCATCGGCGTTTTCCTTGCCGCTATCCAGCCAACAGCAGGTTGTGCCTCTGTTTCTGAAATAGTAGGAATTTGACGGCAGACGGTTTAGTTCTCCGCTATCGTTTGAATAGTAAAACAAAGTGTCTTCTGCGGCATTTACCCTGCCCTCTGAAACTTTGAAAGCCCCGCTATCAACCAAGCATTCGGTCAAGTCCGAAAGTTTTATGTCAACAACCGACGGAACTACGAGATAGTTGTCTTGGTTTTGCGCATTTTCGCCATCGCCGCCCGCAAAAACTTCAAACGATGTCGCGCACATAGGAACTACGCCTGAAAAATTCACGTCCGCCGAAGAATCGGACGGTTGGCGAACAACAAAAAACGTATTCGGCTCAACAACATCCAAATCTGCGGAATTGCCGTTGCCGTCCCGCCAGCCGATATCATCTCCCCTTTCCCTGTAATAGTACGATTTTGAATAGGCGTTGTTTGCGCCAATCGGACATTCAACGCCGTTTTCCCCGAAATTCGTAAATTTCCAAATAACGGAAGCCCCCGCCTTTGAAACTCTGCCTGTGGACTTGGTAAGACCGCCGCCGTCTGGGAACAAGGTATCAAACGTCCAATGCGGTATAATTTCAAAAGTGTCGTTTACCGAAACCAAAGACAATTCTGTGGACGAAATGGAAATTTCAACACCGTTTTCGCTGTTTGCAACTATGTCAAACCAAGCACCCTCCAAATTTCCAGAGGTGAATTTCAAATAAAAATGCTCCAACTGAACGTCGCCGTCATAAACAAATTGGTTTATAACCCAGTTTGGCGAAGTCGATGGGGCTATCAATGAACTTTTCACATCTATTTTTCTCACAACACCCTTAAACACGACATCTCTTGTTGAAACAATGCCCACATAAGTATCGCCGTTGGCGGGACAATTTACGGAAAACGCCGCCCATACGGGGCTTTCCACACTCTCCGAATAGCCAAATAAAACCGCGCTTAAAGCGCACAATGAAGCCAACACTTTTTTCATAGAATTTTATCCTTAATTGTAAAAAATTTATGAAAAAAATATGCGTATTAAGAATACGGTTGTCAATCAAAAATATAAGTTGTTTATTCTAAGCAATATTTGAAAATAGATTTTGCGGGTTGTCTTGATTTTGTTTTGTTTTAAAAAATTAAGTTTTTGATTTTAAGCATATTGCGCTAATAAAAAAACAACCGTATTCTTAATACGGCTACCAAAATGCTGAAATCCCTTTTAAATAAAAGGGATTTCGGGCGTTTTTTAACATCGGCAAAACTTAAACAGAGCAATTAACAAATTTCAGCCGCCTTTTTGCCGATTTATTTTATAATGTGCGCAAAATCAATCATTACCGCGGCCGTTTTCCTTGTCGCGAAATTCGGGCGGCACTGCGCTGAATTGGAAAATAGGCATAAGCAGCAGAAGGCAGACAATCGTCATAATCATCACAAAATAGCCTGCCGCGTCATGCACGAAGCCGCTGATTGAATCGGGCCCGTTTGTGTAAGCCCAAAATGAAAGGAACATCGCCCTTATCACGTTGTTAACAAATGCAAAGAGCATTGAAAACGCCACAAGCAGGACTTTCTTCCAAAGTTTATCCAAAAACACTGCGGCAAGGAATGACCCTGCGAAGAGGCAAGCGGTTAGTGAGCGTATGCCGCTGCAAGCGTCCGCCACGCCCACAGAGCCGTTCGGGAAAGTCAGCGTATTTCCGCTCAATGTCACGACGTAACCAAGCATATCCATTACGTTATATACTATTGCCGCAACTATGCTTAGTAAAAACAAGCTAATTTTGTTTTCTATCACTTCAAATATCGGAGCCGACACAAGCCAGGCAAAGCACGGGAACATGAAAAGCCCCGCGAATTTTACGCGCTCCCCTACGGGCATCAGGCTTCCCGAAAGATTTTTTTCCCCCGCGAAAAACGCCATTGCAAACGCCGAGAACGAAAAGCCGAAAGTCGCAATAAATGTGGGCGCGCCGAAGTTTGACGACACCGCATAAAAGAAGACGCCGAACAAATAAGTTGTTATTCCGCAAAAGAACATCGCGCCGAAAAACAAAATTATAAGAATGTCGGCTACGGAATATTTTTTACTTTCTACGGACGGATTTTTAAAGTATCCGAAAATTTTGCCCCATCTGTCGTACAAAACATACAAGGCGAAAAACGGCATCAAATATCCGAAGGCGTAGTCCTGCCTGCCGCTCCAATTTTTTGACAGAGGCTCTATTATCGCGGCGACCATCACAAGCGCACAAAAGGCAAACAAAATTGCGATTTTCGGCATTTTGAAAAATTCGTATTTTTCCAAGAATTTGGGAAGTTTCATTTTTCTGCCTCCGTTTCGCCGTCCTTTTCAAATAAAACAAGTTCGCCCAATGCGTTTAGGATTTTCTGAAAATCTGCATCTTCAAATATTTCTTCTATTGGAGAAGAGGAGTCAACCCTTACGAAGTACTGCTCGGGTATGCCCTCTTTGCTTTGCCTGATCATATTTTGCACATACTTTGTCGGGCTTGGGATTGAAGTTTCGCCACTGCCGAAATCGTAGGCTTTGCCGTTTACGACATACCAATAGGCAACTTTTCGATTTTGGACTTCGCCGCTTGGATTTTTTATTTCAAATTCGCGCTTGTAAAAGGGCTTAAGTTTTTTTCCGCCCACAGAAAATACATTGCCGTCGGATTTTTTATCCTTTAAATTTTTCCAGCCGTTGCGCACCCAGCAGTTGTCGGGAACGTGCGTGGAAGCCTTTGCGACAGACTCCTTGCCCTGCGCCCAGTATGAAATGTAAAGAGTGAACTCAGATTTCCCCGAAGTGTATTTTCGCGACAAATATTCGTTTACCGAAAGCAAGTTTTCACTCGCCCTTTGGACTTCTTCGGTTGCCCCAAGCGGAGTGTCTTCCCCTTTCCATTTGCCCGACTGCATGGGGACTGCCAAAGCCAAGTGCCCTTCGGGCTTGGGGGGCATTAGAGTTTTAGAAGTGCGCACGCCGACTGCCATCAAAACGATTGCAACCATTGCGGCGAGAAAAGAAAATATCGCGATGATTTTTGCCATAAATAAAAATTTTCACTATTCTTTTTTAGCGGAGTAAAATCTTCAACACAAAAATTAGTTTGCGAATTTATTAAACCGCATCCATTCCAAAAGCAAATCCGTCCACGCACTTGCGGGAACACCCTTTATGCGCAAATCGTAGCCGTGTCCGCCCTTGTGGAAATAATGGAAATCGACAGGCACTCCGAATTTGCGAAGCGCAAGCATATATGACACAGAGCTTGCCTCGTAAGCCTTGTCGTCCTGAGTCTGCATTATAAACGCACGGGGAGATTTTTCCGACGCCCTGATTTCAGGAAACAATTCGAGAGTTTCTTTGTCCGCCAAATATGCGGGATATATCAAGACTGAAAATGCCGCCTTTTTCGGAAAATCGTCCGCATCGTCAAGCTTTTCATAAAAATCCATATCCTCGTTTGAAAGACGCGCCGCCAAATGACCGCCCGCGCTGAAACCCATCACGCCGATTTTTTCAGGGTCGATATTGAGAACTTTTGCGTTTTTATATATCAGGCGCATTGCGCGCCGGGCGTCCTGCAACGCTCCGTCGCGGTTGTCGGGCAGGCGGTAGGCAAGCACAAAGCAGGCAAGCCCGTTTTTTGACAAGAATTTTGCGGCCGGAACTGCGTCTTTTTGGAGAGCAAGCTGTCTGTATCCCCCGCCGCCCAAGATGAGGACTGCCGCAGTCGGTTCGCCATTATTGTTTTCAGCCTTAAAATACCGCATAAAAGGAAAAGCAATTTCACTATATCGCTCTTCCACCCCTCCGCCAACGTTTTTTGAAGATTTGGCGGCATAGGGCATCTTTTCGCCGTCCCAAATATAGACGTCTTTGGGAAACGCAAAAGACGGGCAAACCAAGCAAAATAAGAGAAAAAGCTTTCCCATATGCAATAAACAAGAAATCACAAGGCGAGCTTGTTTGCTTTAAGCCACGTTTTTAGAAGCTCACCCCAGTCCTTCACGGGGCGTTTTTTTTCGTTTAAGCCGTAACCGTGCTCGCCGTCGTGAAAATAATGGAAATCAACGGGAACTCCCGCCGCGCGAAGCGCAAGCATGTAGCCGACCGAACTCATTTCATAATGGAAGTCTCCCTGCGTCTGGGCGATAAACGCCATCGGGGTATCTTTATCCACTTTTATTTCGGGCGACAATGCAAGAGTTTTCCTATCCGCCAAATACGCGGGATAAATCAAAACTGTAAAATTAGGCTTTGCGGAAAGCCTGTCAGCCGAATCAAGCGGAGCGTATGTCTGCCTGTTGTAATTGGTTGACGCGTTCGCAGAGAGATGACCGCCCGCGCTGAAGCCCATCACGCCGATTTTTTCGGGATCGACGTTCCATTTTTTGGCGTTTTTGCGGACGAGCCTTATCGCTCTTTGAATGTCCATCAACGCACACTCGCGGTTGTTGCCGGGTATTCTGTAAGCGAGAATGAAGCATGTTGTCCCGCCCTCCGAAAGAAATTTTGCAATGTCCGTGCCTTCCTTGCCGTAAGCCAAGTGCGCATAGCCTCCGCCGGGGCAGATTATGATTGCGGGAGCGGGCTTTTTGCTTTCGGTTTTCGCCTTGTAGCATCGAAGAGTGGGCTCGACGACCCTTTGAAAGCCCTCGTTTGGCATTCCGTACTGCCCTGAAGACTTGTTTGGCTTTTCGCCAAACTTTTTGATTGCGTCTTCATAAGACATTTTAACATCGGTATTTTTATTTCTGCCGTCGGGCTGTTTTTCAGAAATTCTTTCAAACACATCTCCGGGCATTTTGACGCCGTCCCAAATTTTTATGTCGAAATCCTGAGAAAAGGCAAAAGACGCCCCCAAAAGGGCAGACAAAAACAAAACTTTTTTAAACATAAAATATATTCCTCTTTAAGTTAATGAGCTTGATTTTTTGAAAAATCCGCAAATTTGCAATTTTAAAAAGCGGTTTGAAAGCCAAAAATTTGTTGCAATCAAAAAACCTTTCGTAAAAAATGAAAATTTATGAATTACATACCATCCTCATCAAGATACGACAACATGCAGTATAACTACGCAGGCAAAAGCGGCTTAAAACTCCCCGCAGTGCAGCTTGGAATGTGGTACAATTTCGGAACAGACGCAGATTTCGAGAACTGCAAAAAAATGATTTTTACAGCGTTTGACTGCGGCATAACGATGTTCGACATTGCAAACAACTACTGCAAATCAACCGCCGAAATAGTTGCGGGAGAAATTTTCAGAAAGCATCTTTCAAGCCACCGCGACGAAATTTTGATAACCTCAAAAGCGGGCTATAAGGACATCGAAGGCCCGTACGGAGAATGGGGCTCAAAAAAAAGCGTCATTGCAAGCCTCGACAGAAGCTTGAGAAAAACGGGCTTGGACTACTTCGACGTTTTCTACTCCCACCGCTTCGACCCAAACACCCCTCTTGAAGAAACCATAAACGCGCTCTGCGACGCCGTAAAGCAAGGCAAGGCTCTATATCTTGCGGTGTCGAACTACGACGGCAAATCCGCGCAAAAAGCCTTTGAAATCGCAAAGTCGCGCAATGTTCCGCTAATAGTAAACCAAGTCCGCTACAATATTTTCGACAGAAGAATAGAATCAAACGGTGCGCAGGACACAGACGATTTAAGCCTTGTATGCTACTCCCCATTGGAACAGGGTCTGCTTTCAAACAAATACGTAAACGGCATTCCCGAAGACTCGCGCGCAGGAAGAGAGCCGACAAACCCATGGCTTAACAAGGAAACAATTTTCCCGAGAGTCGAGGCTGTCAAGAAGATGTGCGAAATCGCAAATTCCCGCGGGCAGTCTCTTTCTCAAATGGCGATACGCTGGCTTTTGCAAAGAAAGAGGGTCGCAAGCGTGCTAATCGGCGCAAGCAAGCCCGAGCAGATAAAGGACTGCGCAAAAGCCGTTTCAAGCAGCGAAATATCCGAAAGCGACATGCAGAAAATAGACGAAATAACATCTGGGTTATATATCGAAAAGATGTAAATTATGTTTCGCCGAAACAAAAAGATTGTCATCAAAAAGGATATAATCCCCGCCGAAAAGATTGATCCAATGAGAAAGCCGAAGACGTTTAACGAAACGCGCTTCGACAGGTTTGACATACCGGGAGAAACAGGAAAATCGATTCGCAAGATATTGCTTATCATTCTGTTTCTCATCGGGCTTTGGTTTCTGGCAGAATGCGTCAAGGCATGGAATATTTTTCAATAGCGCGCCGCATTTAAATTTCGAGCACAAAAAAAAGGATTTCCAAGTGGAAATCCTCAGACTGCTGACAAAGTACAAATAGTATTTTGTCAGTTTTTTTTGAAAGAAACAGATTGACATTTTGATATATTTTGATATATTTGGATATGAGATGATAAACAATAAACCGATACAAAACGAGATGGAATTTA
>URGP01000003.1 GCA_900547395.1 uncultured Opitutales bacterium
TTTGCCTGCGACTTGCGGACTTTTGTCCGCCTACGCTTGGCAAAGAACAAAGCATATTTTAACGAAGAATGAAGAATTAAAAATGAAGAATTGGGGGAGCTTCGTTCCCAATACTCCCACAGGTGTCACTTTTCGTTTTGGTGGCAACGTAAGTGTTCTGCAACATTTGTTAGGAGAATTTTTATTAAAAAAATTTTTCAAAAAACGTTTTCTAAAGCCCTGTTTTGTAATATTTACATAGCAAAAGAAACTAATTTCAACATCAATGAGGGAATAGGAAAGCAAAGTTTTCTCAATTTTTCGTTCTTAATTCTCATTCTTCGTTCTTCGAGATTTTAGTGAAAAAGAAAGTTGCTTTTTTAAGCGGATACATTAAAAGAATTTGGCATTTAAAAATAAGAATATTTATGGCGAAAAATTCAGGAAAATTGAAATGGTGCAAAGTAAGGCTCGGCAACGACCTAAACTGGTGGGTCTCGGAAACGAGCGATAAAATAAACTGGGACATAGACGGGTTAAGCGTCATAGACCCGCGCCAAGCCACCCATATCCTCGAATCGCTTTCCGCGCTCAAAGAATACGGGCTGCAAGAAAGCATTGTGGAAAACGCGTTTTTTACCTTCGCAATCGACAAGAAAACCGACAAAAACACCGTGCGCATAGTCCGCGTGACGGGTTCGGTGTACGACGATGAACAATACTTTTTACTGCCGAACAATCTCGACGACGAATCTTCCCCTTACGCGGAATTTTTGGATCATATCACTTCCCTTCAAATAAAGATGCTAAACAGCACTTTCAAATTTGAAGAAAAACTCACAATCGAAGACCTCGAAGACGAAATCCGCGAAAAGTACCACAACGACTACATGGAAGGGAAAGCAATCCACGTCTTCCCCGAAATCATGGACATCTTGGAGTACGTTCCCGAAGGCTATTCGCTCGACGACGAAGAGGAAGATTTCGACAAGGAAAAAGAAGACGAAGAAGATTCTTACGACGATATAGACGACTTGCCCAGCGAAGACGAAAACATCGAAGAAGACGAAACCATGCACTGGGACGATGACGACTCTTACAGCGACTTCGGCGATGAAGACGGCGAAAGTTTCGACAGTGACGAATATTAAAAAAGTTTTCTTTTTTCCGAAAATTCTTTAAGATTTCGTCCGCAATTTTTACATGGAAGATCTCCCCGCAAATTCAAAAGAAGTTTTAAGCCCCGCAAACGCTCAAATTGAAATTGCGGACGGCATTGCCATCATAAAAATAAGCGGGGACTGGCTCGTTTCGGACAAACGCCCCGACTCGGGCGCAATTATCGGTAAGCTTCCGCCTGATGCAAGGGAAATCAAATTCGACGCTTCCGCCCTCGGCAAGTTCGACTCCGCCTTAATCTGTTTTTTGCTTAAAATTTACGATGCTTCAATCGAGAGAAAAACAGCTTTAAGCCTCGCATCTTTGCCCGAAAGCGCGGTTTCGCTTTTAAATCTCGCAACCGCGGTAAACATCAAGACAAACGAAAGTAAAAACTACCACAATAAAAATATCTTCCACGAAGTCGGAACCCACACGATTTCTACTTTGCAAAAAGTAAAGCAACAGCTTGCTTTTTTGGGCGAATTTACAATGGCTTTTTGCAACATTTTCAGGCTTCGCAGCAGATTTATGGCGTCCGACCTTATGAAAGCGGTACAACGTTCGGGCCCAAACGCGCTTTTGATTGTGTCGCTCATAAGTTTTTTGGTAGGTCTTATTCTTGCGTTTGTCGGGGCAATCCAGCTTTCAAAATTCGGCTCCACGATTTATATTGCGGATCTTGTCGGATTGGCGATGGTGCGCGAAATGGGCGCGATTATGGTCGCAATAGTGATGGCGGGCAGAACGGGAGCCGCGTTTGCCGCCGAGCTCGGCTCAATGAAGGTAAACGAAGAAATTTCAGCTTACAGGACATTCGGAATTTCCCCGATGGAGTTTTTGGTATTGCCGCGAATGATTGCCCTTGTATTGATGTTTCCGCTTCTAACGATTTTTGCCGACTTAACGGGCATAATCGGCGGATTTGCGATAGCATGGGGCATGTTCGACATAAACTATGAAAGCTATCTTGCGCACACCGCAAACTTTTTAGACCTGACCCAATGCCTCGCGGGAATAGGCAAGAGCGTGGTTTTCGGCATAATAGTCGCAATGGTGGGCTGCATGAAAGGCATGACTTGCGGCGACAGTGCGGAAGATGTCGGGCTTGCCACTACTTCAAGCGTGGTGACAAGCATAACATTAATCGTTGTCGCAGACGCAATATTCGCGGTGCTGTTTAACATTTTCGGAATATGAGTTCGCCAAAAATAACAGTCGAAAACCTCTCGATAGGCTACGAAGACTACGCAGTGATGAACAATCTCAATTTTGAGGTAGGAAACGGCGAAATTTTCGTGGTAATGGGCGCAAGCGGCTGCGGCAAAAGCACGCTCCTTCGCACAATGATAGGTCTTCAAGACGCGCTAAGCGGCTCAATTTCTTATGGCGGAAAGAATTTTAACAACGCACCCGAAGATGAGAAATCGGAAATGCTGCGCTCTTTCGGCGTTCTCTATCAGGGGGGCGCGCTATGGTCGGCAATGACGCTCGAAGAGAACATCGCCCTGCCCCTGCGCCGCTTCACCAAGCTTTCCGAAAGCGACATAAAAGAGCTTGTGAATTTAAAGCTCGCGCTGGTGGGGTTGAGGGGATTCGGAAATTTCTACCCCTCGGAAATAAGCGGCGGCATGAGAAAGCGCGCGGGACTTGCGCGCGCAATCGCGCTCGACCCGCAAATACTTTTCTTCGATGAACCGAGCGCGGGGCTTGACCCCGTGTCGTCAAGAAGGCTCGACGAACTCATACTCCAAATGCGCGACTCAACGGGCGCGACGGTTGTCATTGTAACCCACGAGCTTGCAAGCATCTTCACAGTCGCCGACCGCGCGATTTATTTGGACAACAAAACGCGCACGCAAACTGCAATCGGCAATCCGAAAGAGCTGTTAAAAAGTGGAAATGCGGACGTGAGAACTTTCTTAAACAGGGGCGTTGACCCGCTTTCAACCCAAGACAAATTATGACACAAAAGGCAAATCCCATTGTAATAGGCATTTTTGTGGTTAGCGCGCTTTTAATCGCGCTCACCGCGTTAATGGTTTTTGGCGCATCAAAATTTTTCACGAAGACCGAAAAATTCGTATGCTACTTCAAAAGCGGCATAAACGGTTTGGACATCGGTGCGCCCGTAAAATACAAAGGCGTGGAAATCGGCAAGGTAGAAGATATAATGATTTTCCCCTCTCCGCGCGATCCGCGCAAATCAATGATTGCCACAAAGCTCTCAATAGATTTGGCAAAAACCAAGAGAAATTCATTCGGCAACTTTTATGAAAGCGAATCGCAGCTTGAAAAGCAAATAGAAGACGGTTTGCGCGCGAAGCTGAATTTCCAAAGCATCGTTACAGGCATGCTCTACATAGAATTGGACTACTTTGAAGAGCCGAACACTCCATTTAGAATGTTCAACATAATGCCGGGAAACATTATGGAAATCCCCGTTGTCGAATCAAACATATCAGACTCCATAAAGCTTATGGAAAAGACGCTGAAGGAAGTATCTGAGATAGACTTTAACGCCCTTTCTAAGAACATCAACGCGCTCCTTGAAACTTCAAACGAGAAGATTGCGCAAATAGACGTCGCAAAAATAAATTCAAACCTTGTCGGCGCGCTCGAAAACATAAACGCAATAACCGAAAAGGCGAATAAAGAAAATCTCCCCGCAGAAATCAAAACCGCCATTGCCAACGCAAAAACCTTCTTCAAGGGTTCCGACAACAACATAAAAAAACTCGCTTCAAATGCGGAAGAAACCATGGCAAACATAAACAGGCTTGCAGAGAACGCAAACGCCCTGATTTCGCCAAATTCGCCATTCTTGTACGACATTTCAATATTCCTGCAAAACATAAGCCAAACGGCGTACTCGCTGAAAACCCTCGCGGATTTTCTCGACAGAAACCCAAGCGCGCTTTTGACAGGCAGACCCGAAAACGAATAACCAACGCAAAAAAATGAAAAAGAACTTTTTTAAACTGATTTTGCCCGCAATCGCGGCGGCTCTCCTTTCTTCGTGCATAGGGCTTAAAATCGACCGCCCGAAAGACAACACAAACTACCACGTTCTCCCGCCCGCGCAAACAAGCGAAAAAGCGGAAGGCTTGAAAGAAGTTTGCGTAAACGTCTTTGAAGTGCGCATTCCAAGCTACATGGCGCGCAGCCAAATCGTCCATGCAGGCAAAAATTCATCGGTAATTTTCATGGCAGATTCCGATCTCTGGGCTGAACCCGTGCAAAACGCCGCAACCCGCTCCGTGGTATGCTTCCTGTCGGAGATGACAAATTCAAATAACATACACTCGAACCTCGTTTCAAATTCGGGCAAAAACTCCGTCGCGCTTAAAATAAACATCCTCGAATGTATCGGAGAGCTTAACGGCAAGCTGAATTTCAAGGCTCAATACTCCATTTCAAATTCGGAAAAAACCGTGTCGGAGTTTTTCGCGTTCTCAACAGACGCAGGCGCGGCATACAGCGAATATGTTTGCGCGATTTCAAAGGCGCTTGAAAGTTTAAGTCTTGATATTTGCAAAAAAATGTCGGATTTTAACAAATAACAAACCATTAAAAAAGAAACGGAAAAATATATGACAACAGCTTTATGGTTTTCTGGACAAGGTGCACAGAGCGTCGGAATGGCAAAAAGCCTGTACGAAGCCGACGGCGACGTAAGGGAGCTATTTTCGAGAGCCGACGAAACGCTTGGGATGCCCCTTTCAAAACTATGCTTTGAAGGCCCGATGGAAGAGTTGACGAAAACGAGCGTATGCCAGCCGGCACTCTTCCTGCACGGCATATGCGTTGCGACAATTTTGAAAAAGCGCGGAATGCTCGGCGAATTGAAAGCAGCTCTCGGACTTTCCCTTGGGGAACTTACAGCCCACGCACTTGCAGGCACATACTCTTTTGAAGACGGCTTGAAGATTGTCGCCGAAAGAGGAAGGCTCATGCAAGAGGCATGCGACGCCTCAAAAGGCGCAATGTCGTGCTTCATCGGGGCTTCCATTGATGCGGTAAAGCCCTACTGCGAAGAATTCGACGTTGACATGGCAAACTTGAACTGCCCGGGGCAAGTCGTGATTTCGGGCGAAGCGGAAAAAATCGAAGCCGCAACCGCGGCGGCAAAAGAGCGCAAGGCATTCAAGCTCGTTGTTCCGCTAAAAGTCGCGGGAGCATACCACAGCAGGCTCATGGAACCCGCAAGGGCGAAATTTGAAAAATTCTTAGCGGGAATCGAATTTAAGAAACCGAATATTGCAGTATTTACAAACGTCACGGGCGAGCAGATTTCAGACCCCGCAGAAATCAAAAAGGCTTTGGTCAAGCAGGTCGTATCGCCCGTCAAGTGGGAATTGTGCGTAAGGAACGCGGCAAAACTCGGCATCGAACAATATTATGAATGCGGCCCCGGCGGAGTATTGGCGGGAATCGCAAAGCGCATCGACAAGGAATTGAACGTGAAATCAATCGCTGAATTCGGCGATTTTGAATAAATCTTCAAAAATATGAAATAAAGGGGAAAAAAAGAGGTTGACAAAATCTCTTTTTCAACCTTTCATTTTACGTTTTAAAAATTTAAGAAAATCAATAAATCAAAATGGCACTCAGAATAAGATTACAAAGACACGGCTCGACACACAACCCGACTTACAGGCTTGTGGTTGCAGAACAGGCGTCAAGACGCGACGGCAAGTTCGTTGAAAATCTCGGCTATTACAACCCGAAAGCGCGCGGTCAGGAAGCGGAATCGAAACTCGACATCGAACGCATAGACTATTGGACAAGCGTCGGCGCACAAATGAGCGACACCGCAAAAGCGCTTGTTAAACGCGCAAAAAAAGAAGCCGCTAACGCATAATCGCGCAAGCGGCGCAAAAATCGCCATATAAAAAAGGCGGTTTTTTATTCGACATAGCATGGCAATTTTAAAAGTAGATTTTTTGACGCTGTTCCCCGCGATGCTCGATGGATTTTTAACGGAGAGCATGCTTGGCAGAGCGCAAAAAAACGGAATTTTGGAATTGCGTGCGCATAACATTCGCGATTGGGCGGAAGGCAAGCATAAAATCACCGACGACAGACCTTTCGGAGGAGGTCCGGGGATGCTGATGAAGCCGGAACCCGTATTCGCCGCAATCGAAGAGTTGCAAAGTTCGGAATGCACAAGAATTTACATGTGCCCCGACGGAGAAAAACTCTCGCCGCAAATTGCATCGGAGCTTGCAAAATCAAAGCATCTGATAATACTAAGCGGACATTACGAAGGCATTGACGAACGCATACGCGAATGTGTAATCGACAGGGAAATCTCCATCGGAGATTACGTTTTGACAAACGGCACTTTGCCTGCGGCGGTTTTGGTCGATACCGTTGCAAGATATGTGCCGGGAGTTCTCGGCGAAGAAAATTCCCTTTCGGCAGACTCTTTCAACAACAACCTGCTCTCTTTTCCGCAATACACAAGACCCGCGGAATTCAGAGGAATGAAAGTTCCCGAAGTTTTGATGTCGGGCAACCACGGCGAAATTGAAAGATGGAGGCGCGAGCGTCAAGTTGAGCGCACAAACAAAAGGCGACCGGATATTTTAAAGCAGAGTTAAGGAGACAATATGAATCAGGAATTGCTTAAAGAAATCACAAAAGAGCAAATCAAGGAAAACGTCACAAGCTTCAAAGTAGGCGACGGCGTTCGCGTCCACACAAAAGTTCGTGAAGGCGACAAGGAACGCATTCAGGTATTTGCAGGCATCGTAATTGCGCGCAAAGGCAGCGGCATTCACGAAACATTCACGGTACGCCGCATTTCTTACGGCGAAGGCGTGGAACGCGTATTCCCGCTCAACTCGCCGAACATCGAAAAGATTGAAGTTGAACGCGAATCCGTACCGATGAAGGCACGCCTCTACTACTTGCGCGACAGAGTCGGCAAGGAAGCCACAAAGGTTAAGGAAAAGCGTTTGCAGCAGGCGTAATTGCCTTTTGCGAAAAGTAAAATTTATCGGCGTCGAAGTGCGAATGCGCGCTTCGCGCTTTTTTATGCCCATTTTAAACGCGAAAAATCCAAGCATACTTCCCAATAGGATTTTGAAAACAAAATCGCCCTTCACACCTTTGCATTTAGCGATTAAACGCCCGCAATAAACTCTTTTTTTACGCACACAATCACTCTTTTTAGCAGGCGGAAATCCCAAAATAAATACGGCACTTTGTATAAATAAACTTTACCGAAATCATGGTATTAAAAGCCCATTGCCTAACCAAATAAGCCTCTCCGAAATTTAAACCTACACTCTGCCAATCCGCGTTGAATTTCAGCATAAGCCTCTTCACACGCAAAACGGCAATGTTTGCGAATAATCTTTGAGCGCAAATGCTTCTAGAATCTGTGCAAATTTGCAGCTCTTTGCAAGCTACCGCCAAGAGCTTTTGAGCCTAAGTCATTTTGGGCAATTAATGTTTTAACATTTTAAAATATCTTCAAAAAGGGATATTATTTGCTCTTCATTTGCCTTTTTTCTTCCTTGCTTTTGGAATAAATTAAATATGCAAAAGACGAAAAATTAAGCAAAACCTACTTTGATGGAAGTACAGGGGAAAAATCCTTTTCCCAAAAAAATTCGCTTAAAACCAAGCGTTTTTTGCCAAGATTTATTTATGTAAAGTTTTCTCAAAATTTAACATTCACAAAAAAGTCGGCAAACAAGTGCCGACTTAAAAAAACTGCAAAGCCGCTAAGCGTTCTTCAAGGCTTCAAGCATTGTTTCTATCTGCAAGGGTCTCGATGTCCAAAGAGAAAGCGAAAGCGCGCCCTGAGATGCAAGCATTGCAAGCCCTGACGCCGCCTTGAAACCATATTTTCGCGCCTCCAAAACAGCGTTAGTCTCGCGCGAACGGATGTATGGCATATCAAAGTACACACAACCATTGGAAACTTTCGCAAAATCCAAGATGGGCTTGTCGTCGGGCTTTAATCCCACGGAACTTGCGTTTATGATTATGGAATTCGGCGCGATTTCCGAAAAGCACTCCAAAGGTTCTGCGGAAAATCCGCAGGCGGAAATGTCTGCCAAAAGTTTTTCAAGCCTCGACTTCGTGCGGTTATAAATGCGCAGGCTTTTGCACCCGTCAACGAGTGCCTTAAAAGCGGCGGCTCTTGACGCTCCGCCCGCCCCCAAAATCACGACGTCGGAATTTTTAAAAACGCGCCCGCTGAAATTTTCGACAGCCCACGCCACGCCGAATCCGTCGGTGTTGTCGCCCTTCCAGCCGCCTTTCGTGCGAATCAAGGTGTTTGCCGCCCCGACCATTTGCGCAAATGGCGATATTTCGCACAAAAACGGCATTACAATCTCTTTGTGCGGGATTGTGAGATTTATCCCCGCAAAATCCGCCTTGTGAAACTCTGAAAGCGTCTTTTCGAGATTTTCGGGGTCTATCTCGAATTTGTAATACTTCCAAGATGCAAACTGCCCTTCCGACTGCGCCAATTTTCGCAATGCGGCATTTTGCATTGCGGGACTCAAAGAATGCGCTATGGGCTTCCCGAAAACGGCGAGTGAATTTTCGGCAAAATCCCCGCGCCTTTTCAAGTCTTCAAGATGCAAAACAATGTCGGTATCAAACATAAATTCTCTCTCCGAAAAGGAAAGTCCCCACCCTTATGAGAGTCGAACCCTCTTTTATGGCGCATTCCAAATCGCCCGACATTCCCATTGAAAGTTCGGGCAAAGCAACATCAAACTCTGAACTCAGCTTGTCGCGCAAATTGCGCAAGTTTGAAAAAGCCCTGCTTGCCGACGCCAAGTCTTCATCAAGAGGCGCGATTGCCATAAGCCCTTCAACCTTCAAATTTGAAAGCTTTAAGATTTCTTCCAAAAGCTTGGGAGCTTCCTCGATTTCAGCCCCGAATTTTGCGGGGTCGCGCCCCGAATTTACCTGCATTAAAACGCGCAAAACCTTGCCCGATTTTTCGGCTTCGGAATTGAGCTTCACGGCAAGATGGACGCTGTCCAAGCTCTGCACTCTGTCAAACAGCATAACTGCCTTTTTCGCCTTGTTCGACTGCAAATGCCCGATAAGCTCCCACGAAATACCGCTTGAAAGAGGAATTTTTCCCTCGGCTTCCTGTACCCTGTTTTCGCCTACGGAAAGAAGCCCCGCTTTTTGCGCATGCAAGGCGGCGTCAACGGGATGGTTTTTCGTGACAGGCAAAATACGCACTTCGTCGGGATTTCTACCGCAGGACGCGCATGCAAGCCCAATTCTATCTCTCAGCCTGCTTAGATTTTGCGAAAATTCGTCAAAGGAAATCATCTTAAAAAATCACTGCTGTTTTTTGGCTTCTTTTGAAGATTCCATCAAACGCTTGCCAAACTTCCACAATGGACCTGTTATGTTGCCCGCATTCGTCAAAACATCGTCCAAGGCGTTTATGAACCTGTCGATTTCCTTGTCGCCCGAAATGTATGGCGGAAGAATTTTCAAAACGTCGGAGCCATGGTCGGTAACTTGCGTTATGATGCGGTGATTGTCCATAAGGGAAGTTACAATCATCTGGGTAAACAAGGCGTCGTTTGCCATTTTCAAGGCTTTCCACGCCGCTTTCTTTAATATCGACTTCGGCTCTTGAAATTCGATTGCAATCATAAGCCCCATGCCGCGGGCTTCTTTTATGTAATCGTGCTTTTCGCGAAGAGCGTTTATTCTTTCGACAATCTTTTTGCCAGCCTCTGCGGAGCGTTCAACCATGTTTTCGTTGTCCAATACGCTCAAAGTCGCCAAACCCGCAACCATTGCAAGGGCGTTTCTTCCGAAAGTCGTTGAATGAACAACGCACCTTTCCAAATTCGAGAACGCTGCCTGGTGTATAGCGCGCGTCGTAATGAACGCGCCAACAGGCACATAGCCGCCCGACAAAGTTTTTGCAACAGTCACGATGTCGGGGTCCAAATTCCAGTGGTTGAAAGCGAACATTTTGCCCGTTCTGCCCAAGCCCGTCTGGACTTCGTCGCAAATAAACAAAGTGCCGTACTTTCTGCAAAGCCCCTGCGCCTTGGGCAAGTAGTCTTCCCTCGGGATATGCACGCCGTGCCCCTGCACGCATTCAACGATAAACGCCGCTACGTCGCCTTTTTTAAGCTCCGCTTCAAGCGCGTCCAAGTCGTCATACGGTACGCAACCGAACCCCGGAAGCATTCCGCCAAAGCCGTCTTGAAAATTCTTGCTGACCGTCAAGGAAAGAGAACCGTAAGTCAAACCGTGATAGCCGCCCTTTTGCGAAAGCACCCTCGGACGCTTCGTGAAAGCCCTTGCGAACTTTACCGCGCCTTCGTTTGCCTCTGTTCCCGAATTGCAGAAAAACACCGCTTCAAGACGCCCGCCAAGACGCTTTACAAGCTCCTCCGCCAAAAGCCCGCTTAAAAGCGCGCAGTTCAGCTGAACCATGTTCGAAACTTTCATGTCGATGGCGTCTTTTATCGCCTTGCCGACAACCGGATGGTTTCTACCCAAGCCGAACACGCCGTAGCCGCTTATGAAGTCCAAATAATCGTTGCCCTGACCGTCGTAAAGATAACAGCCGTCGCCCTTCAAAAAGCACTTGTCAAAACCTATTGTACGCAAGACTTTCACGAAAGTTTTATTCATGTACTTTTCGTGAAGCTCGTAATTTTCGCCGAAACGCGATTTTACCAAAGACTGCAAGTCAAATTCTTTCATATCATTAAAAACAATTTGAAAGAAATATTAGCCCCGACATCTCCAAGTTCAAACCTTATTTTGAAAAATTCGCCCATAAAAAACTTGCCCTTTACGCGTTTTTATCAAAAGTAAAAACAAGAAGATTTTATATATGGAAACGATTTTTCCCATGGCGCATTACGTCGTGAACCTCGACCCTTTCGCGGTACGCTTTCCCGACGGCTGGTTTTTGGAGGGCATACGCTGGTACGGGCTGGCATACCTCGCGGGCTTTTTAATCGGGCTTTGGCTGCTTAATTTGTACTACAAAAAAGGCCGCTCGCCGCTAAACCCCGACGAAACCTCATCGCTTTTGACGTATCTTGTGTTCGGCATAATAATAGGCGGAAGGCTCGGCTACATGCTATTTTACGACTTCGACAGATTTGTGTCGGACCCCGTAAGCGTATTCAAGATAATGAACGGCGGAATGGCAAGCCACGGAGGCTTTATTGGAGTAGCAATAGCACTTGCGCTGTTCTCAAAAATCCACAAAACGCCGTTTTTAAAAATCGCCGACTTGGTCGCGCTCGTGTCAACCCCCGGGATATTTTTGGGAAGAATTGCAAACTTCGTAAACGGGGAATTGTGGGGCAAGGTCTCAAATGTGCCGTGGGCTATGATTTTCCCAAATAGCGACCCGTCAAAACCGATTTCCGAAATCGCGCCGCGCCATCCGTCGCAGCTTTACGAAGCGTTTGCTGAGGGTTTTTTGATTTTTGCGATTTTACAATACCGCTTCTGGAAGTCGAAACCGCCCGCAGGACAAATCGCGGGAGAATTTTTCATACTGTACGCAATCGCAAGAATCGTGTGCGAAATTTTCCGCGAACCCGACGTCGGAGTAAGCCTCATAGTGGGTCTTAGCCGCGGAACGTTTTTTTCAATATTCTGCTTGGTACTGGGAATTGTTTTCATCGCTATTGCAAAATCAAAAAAGAAAAATGCAAAATAAAGCAGGATTTATAAAACAAAAAACGCGCGATTTCCTAACCGTGCGTTTTTGCAATAACTTTTACTATCCGCTACTTTCTTCTGCGATAAACAGCAAACGCAATCGCCCCGATTACCTCCTATTCCTATAATTTTGGAAACATCATTCCAATTCATAGCTGAAAATTTTAACGTTTCTGAATTTAATTCAGACCAATCGAAATCTTCCAAATTTATTACGAGTTTTGCCCCGTCCGCAAATTTAAAGGAAGATCCATCGGCTATCGTAAAAATTGTTGACGAATTTAAATCTGCTGCGCAGAGCCCTTGACGAAGATTAGTGTGTATTCTACAAATTAAAGCATGGCAATTTGTTTTATAGACTGATGAAATCTTGACTTAAATGTAAATTTAAGAAAATATTTTTCTATGAAAAGGCGTATATTTATTTTGGGGGTATATGTATTACTTTGCGCATTTTGCACGAGCTTTGCAGCACAAAAAATAACCAGGGTTGCCTGCGTAGGTGATAGCATTACAGCAGGTAATGGTATAAAAAATAAGGAAATGGATACATATCCATCTGTCCTGCAAGAAATGCTTGGTAGCAAGTTTGAAGTTAAAAACTTCGGTTCAAGTGGCAGAACCTTGCTAAAGAAGGGCGACTATCCTTATTGGGTTGATGGCAACTACAAAAATGCAATCAACTTCAATCCGGATATCGTAATTATAAAGCTTGGCACGAATGACTCTAAGCCCCAAAATTGGCAGTATAAAGACGAATTTATACCCAATATGCGCGAGATGATTTCAAGCTTCAAAAATCTTGAAACCAATCCCAAAATCTATCTATGCACACCAATGTATGTTTCAAGACCTGCTTGGGGAATTACAGAAGAAGTCGTACATACTGACGTTTGCGATGCCGTAAGAAAAGTGGCAAAACTTGAAAAGTTGAAGCTAATCGACCTTCATAAAATGTTCGAAGGGCATGGTGAATTGTTATCTGACGGCGTCCACCCAAATGAAGCCGGCGCAATGAGAATGTCAGGTATTCTTTACAAAGTATTGACTGGTAAAAATCCGCCAAAGTTAGAGCCTATTCGTGGCAAAAAATTTAACGAAAGCGGTTTTGTGCGCCTTGATATGCCTATGCGTCTTGACACTTTGAGCGTTGTTTACCCAAAGCAAGCAAATGAAACAAAGTCTTGGCTATGGATTGCAAATGACTTTGAAAAACTCACACCTGAATATAAAAAATTGCTTGAAGCGGGCTATCAACTTATGTTTTGGAAAACTCCAACAAGGAGCAAGAGAATGCATGAAGCCCTTGATTGGTCTAACGAATTTTATTTTTACGGCGTAGAAAGATTTGGTTTATCTCGCAAAATTGCCATTGATTTTTCAGGTAAAGACGCAAATTTGGCTCTTGCTTTTGCTGAAAAATATTCAGACAGATTTGAAAGCATTTTGCTGCGCAATCCGGAACTTGACGCAACTTTAAGCTTTGCAAAAATTGTCGAAGGGAAAATTCCGGTAAAAGTTTTGCCTGCGAATTCACCGGCCGTAAAAATTCTAAAAGACGCGGGTGTAAATGTAATTTCGGGCAAATAAATTTGTAAAAATTTTCGTAAAATTGCATAATTTGTAATATTTATAAAAACAAAAGAACAATCTAAATAAAACTTGACTAAAAAATTTGTTTTTTAAGATTTTAATAACATTATGAAAATTAATAATCTACTTATGGGGGCGTTAGCTTTAATCGGTGCAGGAAGTTCTCTTTTTGCCGAAGTTAAACCAGCGGGAATTTTTACTGATAATATGGTCTTGCAGGCAAATGTACCAATTAGAGTTTGGGGCACTGCAGATAAGGGCGAAAAGGTAAGTGTCGAATTTATGGGCACAAATGCCTCGGCCGTTGCCGACGATAACGGCTATTGGCGTGTTGATTTACCCGCTCAAAAATATGTTAAAGAGGGCGTAGATTTAGTCGTACAAGGCATAAATAAAATTATTTTTAGAGATGTTCTTGTAGGCGAAGTTTGGCTAGGCTCAGGGCAAAGCAATATGGAATTTCAAATGCGCCACGTCAAAGAACTTGATAATGTCGCAAAAGACCCAAAAATTCCTGCAAATATACGCTACTTCTTAATTAAAGCGCATGGCTCACCGGTTCCTGAAGATATGCATAATTTGCCGGAATCTGCGGGTTGGAAAAAATATCATCGCGACAATTACGAAATTACAAGAGATGTTTCAGTTCTTCTAACTTTGTTTGCGCAAAAAATGTATGCTGAATTAGATGTGCCTATCGGTGTAATTTCCGTAGCTTATGGTGGCGCAAACCTTGAAACTTGGATGAATAAAAAAGCTATCGCGGAAGCCGGCATGACAGAACACGCAAAAAAGCTTTTGAATACTTGCAGAAGCTGGCATAATGACGACGTAAAGCGTTGGGACGCGCATAAAGACAGGGCAACACTCCGTTTCCCCCGCTTAAATTATGAAAGTCGCCCATCAAATTCATATAATGCAATGATGAATCCGATTATCCCATATTCAATTCGTGGTGTATTGTGGTATCAAGGTGAAATGAATTCCGGTCCGGAAAACTATATCAAGCTTTTCCCATACTACGCAAAGATGATGCGTGAAATTTTTGAAAATCCAAAATTGCCAATATATTCAGTTCAGTTGCCTGACTATAAAGAAAATCACTGGCCAAAAACTCGTGACGTTCAACGCAAGCTTGCCGATATCGTTCCAAACACAGGAGTTGCAATTACTATTGACGGCAACGAAATTGACCTGCACCCGCGCGATAAAACCATGGTGGTTGACCGTTTGTCACGTATGGTTTTGGCAGATAATTACGGTAAAAAACTTGTTTCTCGTTCACCAATGCCTGATACTTTAAAACTAAAAGGTGACAATGTAGAAGTTAAATTCAAGAACACATACAAGGGCTTGAAACTTAAAGGTGACGGCAAAGAAGTAAATTGCTTTGAAGTGGCAGGTAGCGACAAAAAGTTCGTAAAAGCAAGTGCAAAAATCGCTACAAAATCAAGCGTTAAGGTAAAAATTCCAAATGGCATTACAGATCCTCAATTTGTAAGATACGCTTGGGAAGCCGACCCTGATGTAAACCTATATAATTCCGGCGACTTACCTGCAAGCCCGTTTGAAGAACCTATTACAAAGTAATAGATAATAAAATTTAAAGAGCTTTCAAAAAAAGCTCTTTTTTTTGTGTACTTAGAAGGAACGATGCTATTATAAACGAAAAATCCACCTGTTTTGATTTTGACACCATTAATTTACTTCATGGAAACTCTCTATGACTTTAGGTCTATGCACAATTTTCAACAATGTCATCTGCGAGAAACTACCTTTTTTAGGAAGTAATAAATTGGCAAGATATCGATAAAAATTCGTATCTACAAGCAATGGAAAGAAGTCCGATAAATGACTTTGAATTGGGAGTGCTTGTGCTCCAAGACGGGCGGCATTCGACATGTCGAAATTTGCCCGAAGTTAAAGAATATTTTGCTTGAAAGAGAGACAGATTTCCTCTCTCCACGAAATCGGCGAAGTGTAAACCGATTCGGGATAATTCGGGATTTAAGGGCTTGTGGGTACAAGATGTTCTTCGACATACCTACGCAAGCTACTTTACGAAAAGATACTCCGACCTCCCACACCTCCGGCTCAATATAGAGCACCGCGACCTCTCCCTTCTCCGCTCCCGATACGTCAACATGCAAAACATCTCAAAAGCCGACGCCAAAGAGTTCTTCGGCTAAGCAAGCGGACGCGATGGTTCGAGTTTCAATGTGTTCGCTTCCGATTTAAAGCATGAATCGGGGTCGATATAAGCCGCAAAGGCAATCATTGCGGCGTTGTCTCCACAATACTTTCTTTCGGCGGGCAAAAATTTTGCGCGGTATTTTTTTGCCGTGCGCTCCAAGGCGTCGCGAAGCGTAAGATTATTTGCAACTCCACCCGAAAGCCCGAAACTCTTGTAGGATTTTTTCGACAAAAAGTATTCACACCTCTTGCGCAACTGCTCCACAACCGCATACTGGTAGCTTGCGCAAATATCCTTTAAATCTTCCCCCGCCCCGCCGCGCTTTTCCAAAAAATATCTAAGCGAAGTCTTCAATCCCGAAAAGCTGAAATCGGGATCTTCGGATGGCGGACGGTTTGAGCCTTTGGGAAAATCGAACTTTTTTTTGTCTCCACCAAGTGCGGTTTTTTCAAGCATGGGAGCCCCGGGATAAGCCATTCCGAGAAGCTTTGCGCCCTTATCCAGAGCCTCGCCCGCCGCGTCGTCCAAAGTCTCGCAAATAAGCGACATTTTTGCGTCTTTGCCGATTTCAAAAAGAATGGAATTGCCGCCCGAAACCAAAAGCCCGATATGCGGCAAAAGCTCTTCCAAATACCTGCGCCTGAAATCGCGCGGATTTTTGGCGTGCTCGGAAATAAACGGAGAATAGGCATGGCCGCGCAGGTGGTTTACGCCGCGCAATTCTTTGCCAAGAGCAATGGAAAGCGCGCTCGCGCAAGAAATCCCGATTGCAAGGCAGTTTGCAAGCCCGGGGCCCGAAGTCGCGACTATTTTATCTATTTTTTCGATGTCGAAGCCATCGCTATTTAAAGCCGCGCCAATCAAATGCGGAAGTTTTTTCAGATGCTCCGTGCTTGCCAAGTCGGGAACCACGCCGCCGTAAAGGGCATGGAGGTCAATCTGGGTATGAATCATGTTCGACACAACGCCGATTTCCGAATTGAAAACGGCAACCGCAGATTCGTCGCAAGAGCTTTCTATTGCAAAAATCGTTTCCATCTTCTTAAATTTTTAAACGTTTGACGGGGCTTGCGACATTTGAAATTTCGTCGCCGCAATCTTCAGGAACTGACGTGTCGTACAAAGAATCAAAATAGCCGTCGCGCCTGAAAGAAAACGTCGCGTTTTTGGCGACAATCAGATGCTCGATGAAATTGAGAGCGATGGGTCGGCATGCGAGAGAAAGCTTGCGCGTGAACGCGATGTCCTCATACGACGGTCTTGCGTCTCCATTCGGATGATTGTGCGCAATAACTATTGACGCGGCTCCAAATTTTATCGCAATTTCGATAATCCTGCGGATATCCGCTTTTGCAGTGTTTGAGCTGCCCTCAAAAAGCCTTATTGCCCCGTTTTCTATCAACCTGAGCTCGCTGTCAAAACACGCCATTTCGAGAACCTCGTTTTTAAGCCCCTCTATTCTCGCCCTGAAAAATTCAATCAACTTGTCAACGCTGTCGAGTTCTATTGGCGTTTTTTCCAGAGTCTGCAAATGGTAAAGCGGAATCAAGTCGCGCATAAGCTTTATGAGGCAGACGCTATGTTCGCCAAGCCCTTCGATACCCATAAGCTCATTTTTATCCGCGTTAAGTATCTGCTTTAATCCGCCGTATTTTTGAATGAGCTTTTTGGCGATTGGCTTTACGTCCTTGCGCGGAATGGCAAACATAAGCACAAGCTCGACAATCTCATATTCCGCAAGCGCCGAAACGCCGCCGTTTAAAAATCTGTCGCGCAAGCGCAGGCGGTGCCCCAAATTGTCTGAACTTTTGTCGTTCATTTTTTATTCGGAAAATGATTTATGAAATGCTTGCCCGCAACTGACAATGATTTTTCCATCGAACGCAGCAGATAATCTCGGGAAGACGCAACAGCATCTTTCAATCCGTCTCCAAGAGCAAGGCGGGCGGCAATGGTCGCGCTCAAAGTGCAGCCGCTGCCGTGGGTATCGACGCCCAAAACGCGTTTTGATTTAAATAGCGAAACTTCCCCGTTTTCGGCGAGAACGTCAATTATTTCGTCGCCATGCAAATGCCCCCCTTTTAGCAAAACGGGAGAGCCTAACATCTCGGAAAGGCGGACTGCCGATTTCTCCAAATTTGAAGAATCTATTTTTGCGCAGTTTAAAAGAAAACACGCCTCGTCCAAATTGGGAGTCGATAAAACCGCAAGAGGCATGAGGCGGGCGGTAAGCGCGAAAACCGCGCCGTCCGACAATAATTTTGTTCCGCTCGTTGAAATCATTACGGGATCGACAACCAATTTAATTTCGCGGTGTTTCCCGAAAAAATCAGCCGCGGCGTTTACAAGCTCCGCATTGAACATCATTCCGCATTTCGCCGCGCACGGTTTGAAATACTCGCAAACGCTCTCCATTTGCGCGGTCAAAAAATTCGCGGAAACAGGAAAAATCGAGCGGACTCCGCTTGGGTTTTGCGCGGTAAGAGCCGCAACCGCGCTCGTCGCAAAAACCCCCTGGCTTGCAATGGCAAATATGTCGGCTTGAATGCCCGCGCCCGCGCCGGAATCCGAACCTGCGACTGTCATTGCAGCTTTCATTTAATTGAATTTGGGCAAATGGGGTTTTAAAGTTTCGATAACCTTGTCTCTTGAAATATTTGAGGTTTGCATTGCATAAGCAAGAGATACGGCGTCTTTTGGCTTCAATACCTTAGATGACGCCATTTTGAAAAATTCCAAAGACTCTTCTTTTGCGCCGATTTCCATCGCGGAAAAGGCAAGGTTTTTTATGTCGTCAAAAGCCAAAATGCCGCGCATTTTTTGCGCATACAAAACAGCGTCTTTGGGATTTATGAAAATCAAGACACCGCAAATTTCCCCTGCCATTAAAACCGAGTCTTTGCCCTTGGCGTTCGCAGAAAGCGCAACGCCGATGCCAAGCCACTTCAATGCCGCGTCTTTGTTTGACTTCGCCAAAAGCCTTGCCACTTCAACATATCTTGCGGCAGGCAAATTCGATGCGCCATTCTGAGGAATGTTTGCGGCGTTTCTCAATTTATCCAAGTCGGCAACTGCCAACCCTTGCGGATTTATCTTTGCCAAAATTTCGAGAGCCTTGCCATTGTCGGCATCCCACAAGCCGACAGCCTGCTCCAACAGAATTTTAGACTCCATCGCGCCGCTTTTTATTTCATTTGAAATTCGCAAGGCGGAAGCAAAATCTTTTCTTTCAAGAAAAGATTCAGCCAAGCAAGCGTAGAAAATGTTTTTCGTTCTCGGGTTTTCTATTTTTTTCATCACAGCTTCCGCATCCTTTAAATTGCCCGATAGCATGAGATTTTGCGATATGGCGGCATAGCAGTCCTGCCTCATATCCGCGCAATCCGAATTTGTTTCGACTTCCATTAAGGCGTCCGCATTAAGCCCTATTTGCGACATCGCCAAAATTATGTTTTTCAATGCGGGAAGGCGCAATTTTTTCGAGCTGATTTTTTTTACGTTTGAAAGCGCAACTTTCAAATTTTTTGAAAACGCTTCAAATTCGGCGGAAGTTTTGCCCACGAATTTAGACGCCTCCAAGAGAGCCTTGGACGCCTCCAAATTGTAGTTTGCCATCGACGCGTTTTTTTCCGCTTCTTTCAAAAACTTTTGCGAATCCTTAATCTGCGGCAATGGCGCGACAAAAGCGCGGCTTGCCGAAGCCCGCGCATCGCGTTTTTCAGCGGTTTCTTTTTTCGGCGGCAATTCTTTCAAGCATTCTTTTGATTTTAAAATTATTGCGCGCGCCTCTGTGTTTTTAGAATCGCCTTGCGGATAAACATCGCTCAAAAGCTTGTCATAAATATTTTCCGCGCGCTCCAGCTTTGCCTTGCTTGGATTATTTTTAACATCATCATTTATCAAAGAAACCAAGTCCAAACAGCCGCCGTTAAACAAGGCGATTGCAAATGCGATGTCAATTTCCGCAAAATCGGGATCTGCCGCGATGCTTAATTTAGGCAAAATACTTTTTTTGAAGTTTGAATATTTTACATCCCCCAAATTCAAATTGTCGTCAGAAACGATTTTAAACGCGACATCGCTTTCGGGATGCTTTTTCAAAATTCCCGAAACTTTTTCATCAGCCTCTTTCGCAAGCTTGGCGGCTTCCGCATAATTTCCGCAGTCAAAAAGCGACAATGCCTTTTCAAGCGTTTCCGAAGCCTTCACATAGTCCCCGTTTGCGCTCGCCTTGCCGTCCGAGCAAGAGCACAAGAAAACCGCCGCGCTTGCCAAAGCCGCCCCGAAAAAATTTTTTACCATCATATTAAACATATGCCGCCTTTTTTTTGAAAATCACGATACAATCAAACACTAAACATTGCATTTTACAATCCAAAAACAAAGGCGCAAGCGCATAAAAAAACGGAAGCAGAACTTCCGTTTAAGCGTTCTCACATGCCCGAAACAACCGCTTTCAATTCCCGCGCGACTTTTTCAAGTTCGCTTTTTTCAAGTTCGGGGAAAATCGGAAGCGCCATGCAGTCTGCGGCAACGCGCTCCGCGACCGGGAAATCTCCGTCCTTATAGCCGAGTTTTGCGAAGCACTCCTGCTTGTGAAGAGGCAGAGGATAATAAATTTCGCAATTAACGCCCCGTGCGCGCAGCTCTTGCAGGCACTTGTCGCGGTTTGGGACGCGGACCACATACTGGTTGTAAACAGAATAATTTTCCCGCGCGATTTTCGGCGTTAAAATTTTTGGCTCGCAAGCAAAAGCCGCGTCATAAAAAGCCGCGTTCGCCCTGCGGGCTTCATGCCAAGAGTCCAAGTGCGGCAGTTTCTTCAAAAGCCCCGCCGCCTGCAAGGCGTCAAGCCTGAAATTTCCGCCAACGCTTCGGTGGAAGTATTTGGGCTGCATTCCGTGGTTGCGAACCCTCGCAACTTCTTCCGCAAAACTTTCATCGTTTGTGACGACCATACCGCCGTCGCCAAAGCCTCCCAAATTTTTTGTCGGGAAAAAGCTCAAGCACCCGCAAAGCCCGAAAGCACCCGCCTTCACGCCTTTTCTGGACGCGCCTATCGCCTGAGCACAGTCTTCGATTACGGGAATGCCATGGCGGTTTGCAACTTCCATAATCGCGTCCATGTTTGCGCATTGCCCGAAGAGGTGGACGGGCATTATCGCCTTTGTTCGCGGAGTTATGGCTTTTTCAAGGCTTTCGGCTGACATGTTGAAAGAATCTTCCTCTATGTCCGCAAAAACGGGAACTGCGCCCGCACGCCATACGCATCCGGCAGTAGCAAAGAAAGTAAACGCAGGCACTATTACTTCGCCTGCATTGTCGGCATCGAGAGGGCTGCGGTAAATTCCCTTCGCCATCAATGCCGCCAAGAGTGCGTCTGTGCCGCTCGACATCGCAACCGCCGCCTTGACATTCAAATATTTTGCGATTTTTTCCTCTATCTCGGCGACTTTCGCGCCGCCAATCATCATTTGGCTGTCCAAAACTTCGTCAAAAGCCGCGCGGACTTCCTCGCGGATTTTTGAATATTGCCGTTTTAAATCAAAGAGAGGTACGGGATTATCTTGCATTGTGTTTGCCTTTTTAAAATTATCTCGGGAAAATTATGTCGCGGTTGAACTTTATCGTGTCGAAAACTGCCGTTCCATAAGATTTGCCGTTTACGAAAACATTGCGGACACGCGGAAGCTTTATGCCGCCAAATTCGACATAATCCTGATATTCGACGCGGCTTGACGCGTCTTTCTGCTCCACGAATTTATATGCCGCAAGCCCTGTTTTCAAATCAAAGTAGTAGTTGATTTTCGCGCCCGACAGAGTTTGAAATTCGATTGCGTCGAAAACTTCGCCATTGTAAGTCATATGCCCCAAATCCTTGAAAGGATGGCGGTTTGACATATAGTCCACAAACGCCGCCTTGTGCAGCGGCTCGTCAAAGAATATCAAGCCGTTCAACGCTTCCGTTTCCGCGCCGCCCATGACTTCGGAATCTCCGGAAACAGACGGGGTCAAAAGCCTCTTTGCCTTGCCTTCGGCATTCAGCAAAAATATGCTTTCATTTGGCGACACACCGACCTTAACATAAGCAATGCCGCGCTTTTCAATGCAGTAAAACTGCTCTATTCTGATACCGATATGGAAAGAGCCCCATATCATTTTGTCATAAACTGCGCCGCATTTGTTCACGCCGCCCAAAGCCTCGTAAAAGCGCATAACGACGTTGTTTGCCTTTGAAGGCTCCAAATTCCAATAATTTTTTCCCGCAAGATTTCGGTTCGGACCGAGATTGTCGGGCAAAATTTCCTGCTGTGGCTTGATTATGTCGATAATAAAATACGCGCCGGCAGTGATTGCGGACATAAATATCAAAAAGAAAAAGAGACGAACAAAAAACACCCTTCTTTGCTCTTTCTTTTCATGATGCTCAAGCTCGGTCGCCTTTTCCGCGCCCTCGCGCTGTTTTGATAGTAGCGAAGCATCGTTTAAAGATATGCTCCTGCCTTTAAGAGATTCGCGCACAACTGCGGGTTTTTCAACGGGAATTTCAGGCGCGGGAATATTATTCGGCGGATTTTCTTCCGCAGTCTCTTCTACGGTTTCCTCTTCAAATTCGTATTCAACAAGAACGGGATTTCCGTTTTCATCATACTCGATTCCCATATTTTCGGGAAGAGGCATTCGGGGAGGAGGAGGCGGCGGGGGATAGCCAAAAGCCCCCATCGGCGGCGGGGGCGGCGGATAGCCGTAAAAATTCGGAGGAGGAGGAGGGGGCGGAGGGGGAGCCCCATAGGGAGGAACTCCGTACTCGTCTCCGCGCACGGAACGCAGTCGCGGATTTACGTCCGACCTGTTTAGCGGAATTCCCGCAGGACGCGAAAACTCGTCCAAAACGCCCCTTTTCAGCTCGCGCTCGTCTTCATAAACTTCATCGCCCGAATCTCCGCGAACGGGAGAAGGATTTTTTTCATCTAAATCTGACATGGTGCGCGAGCCGAAAAAGTGTTATGCGATTTCTTCGATTGTGACGTTGTGGCTTACCCCGTCGATGTTGACGGTAAATTCGCCCTTGCCCTTGCCGCTCAAAGACGAAGAAGACGCGGGCTTTTTGAGTTCGTAGGCCGAGCGCGGTTTCTTGTACATGTCTTCAAGCTGTTGCGGGAACATTGCATAAATTACGCAATGCTCGTCGTCGTCTTTCAAACCCTTTTCGCGCAAAGCCTTGCGCAAGTCTTCCATGCCCGGCTTCTGCAAGTCCGCAGGGCGGCATTCAATCGGGTCTTTGCCCGACATCTTGGCGGCAAGAGCCTTGATTTCAGGATCAACGGGAGCGGGCGTTCTGCCGTAATAACCCAAGGCGATATCCATTGCCTGCGGTGTAAACATCTTCCATCTGCCAAACTTCACATTCATCATCGCCTGTGTGCCGACAATTTGCGAAGTCGGTGTAACGAGGGGAATCCAGCCGAGCTTTTCGCGGACGTACGGAACTTCCGCAAACACTTCCTCAAACTTGTCTTCCATCTTCTGCTCTTTGAGCTGGTTGCGGAAGTTTGAAAGCATGCCGCCCGGAACTTGGTAAACCAAGGCGTCGGAATCGATGACTTCGTTTTTCTTTGCAGTGTATGCACCCAAAGATGCATAAATTTTTTCGAGATGCGCGCGAACTTCGGAAAGAGCCTTTACGTCGTATTTCGGCTGGCGTTCGTGGTCGGTTAACATTGCAATCATTCTGTTGCAGTCGGGCTGTCCCGTTCCGTTTGCGAAAGGAACCACCGACACGTCTATTGCATCGACACCTGCGTCAACTGCGGCATAATAAGCGGTCGCGCCCAAGCCCGTCGTATCGTGCGTGTGGAAAATCACGGGGATTTTCACGTTGTCTTTCAATCCCTTGATGATTTTGTAGGCGACATACGGGGGAACAAGTCCCGCCATGTCTTTCAAAACGATGCCGTCCGCGCCCATATCCTGCAATTCGCAACCCATTTGCACGAATTTTTCGACAGTATGCACAGGGCTTGAAGTGTAGCAGATGGTGCCGTGCGCTTCCTTGCCCGCTTTCTTTACCGCATTTATGGAGCATTCCAAATTGCGGGTGTCGTTCAAAGCGTCGAATATGCGGAAAATATCCATTTCGTGACGCGCGGAAGCGGCTACAAAAGCTTCCACGACATCGTCCGGATAGTGCTTGTAGCCCACCATGTTCTGACCTCTGAAAAGCATCATGTGCTTTGTTTTAGGACATGCCTTCTTGAGCGCGTCAAGACGGTCGAAAGGGAATTCCCCCAAGAAGCGAAGACCCGAATCGATTGTCGCGCCGCCCCATGTTTCGAGCGCGCCGAAGCCCATATTGTCAAGAATGCCGCATACCGGCAACATTTGTTCGGTTTTCATTCTGGTTGCGGCGAGGCTTTGATGTCCGTCGCGCAAAACAGTGTTGTTGAATACTACAGCTTTCATAAATTTAAAGTATCTGAAATTAAATAAATACTGCACAAACTCAAACTTTGTTTCAACAAAAAAAGATTTTTTGCAAGAAAAAGTTTGCCTACAAATCTTCCGCGCGGAAATTTATGGCAAGCAAAAGCGGCTTTCCGCGCGGAGGGCTTCTGAATGTCAATGATTTAAGAACGTTCTCGACAGACTTGTCAAAAACCCTCTCGCCGCTCGGCTTTACAATTCTTATGCCAGAAACCCTGCCGTTAGAGCCAATAGTAAAACGGACGCCTACAACCAAATCCATGCCCGCGCATTCTTCGGGCAAAATCCAATTTCTGCGAATTAACGCATAAACCTCGCTTTGATAAGAGTCCGTCTCGGCAGTCGAAACTTCTCCCGAATATTCGGAAGAAACTGCGGTTTTGATTTTTGAATCCAGATTCGACTTGATTTTATCAATCTTATAATCGGATTTTACGCGGGTGGGTTTAATCCTGCTTTGCGGCTTTCGGTTCTTAAAAAAGTCCGCCGCCGAAACTTTTTTGGAAACGGGTTTTGCCTTGTTTGAGTCTTTTGCGACAGGCTTGGGCTTTTCGTTCTTGGGTTTTTCGGGCTGCGGAGTTTCAATCTTTGAAACGGGCTCGGGCAATTCGGCGGGCGGCTCGGGAGGAAGTTCTATTTCGTCCAGCTTCTCAAATTCCTTAACCTTGATTTCTGACGGTTTGGGCGTTTGAACTGTTTTCTTATTTGAAACATCTGTTTTTTCAGACGGCGGCGGAAGAAGTGTAAATGGCGCAGGTTCAGGTTTTTCCTCCTTAAAAAAACTGCCAAACAAGGCGGAAGCGATTATGAAAACAACGCACACGCAATGCCCCGCAAACGAAACCCAAAAGCCCGCCTTGTAATTGCCGCCATTTTCCCCTGAAAACCCCATGCACTTATTCCACTATTGTTGAAATGCTTATTTTTGAAAGCTTGTTCAGAGTTATCAAGTCCAAAACGTCAACTAACTTTTGCGCTTTAAGGTCTCTGTCAATACGCAGGCTTATCGGGTTTGGATCGGGCATTGCCGCCAAAGAGGCAAGCTGGTTTTTAAGCTCTGCAAACGTGATTTCCTGCTTGCCCCAAAATATGTTGCCCTCTGCGTCGATATTTATCACCTGAAACTCGACATCGGCTTTTGCAACGCTTTGACGTTTTTCCTGCGTCGGCAAATTCAAGTCGATTGACTGCTCCAAAAGCGGGGCGGACACCATGAATATGATAAGAAGCGAAAACGCGAGGTCCATAAGCGGAGTAACGTTTAAATCGTTTAACGCGCTAAGCGACTGCTTCTTATGGAAATTGCGCGCCATCTGCTATTCCTCTTCGCTTTCCAAATTCAAGTCGAAACGCAGTGCGCCGCCGCGGGAAGACTCGCCCTTTGCGCCGGAATCTGCGTTTAGCTTTGCCTTTTCCGGCATTTCAGACTTGTAAACGCGCTTTTGCGAAAGCTTGGTGCGCTCTTCCAATTCTATTTTATCGGCGAGGGAACTTGCAAAGTTTTCCAAACTCAAAACCATGCCCCTTGAAATGCTAAGCAAAAAGTTATAGCCGAAAACCGAAGGTATTGCCACGACCAAACCCGCGACAGTTGTCAAAAGCGCGCCCGAAACGCCGGGGGCGAGAGTCTGCAATGTCGCCGTAGCACCCTCCATTCCCATTGCGCCGAAGCTGTCCATAACGCCCCAGACAGTTCCCAAAAGCCCCAAAAACGGCGCGCCGCTTATGATTGAGCCGAGAAGAACCATCTTTGATTCGTATAATTGCGACTGGTTTGCAACCGCCCTGCCTATCGCGTTTTCAACATGACCCATTTTTATTGTGAGCATTTCCGCGCTGTCGCCGCCGCCAGAATTAGCCCTTTCAAGAGCCGCCGCCGCCTCTTTGAGAACCTTTCCGTAGGGCCCCGCAAGATTTCTGTTGCCATCGGCAAATTCGGCAATGTCAAAAGACTTTGCAATCTTGTGCTCCGTGATTTTATTGAGGCGAGAAAGCTCCTTTAAATCCGACCACTTGCCAAGCATCACGGTCCAGGCAATGAGGCTGAATACGCAAAGCAAAACCACTATAATCTGCCCCGCCGTATTAGAGTCGTTAAAATACTGAAATATCCCCGCCGAAAAAAACAAAAAATTTCCCATATCCAAAATCCTATGCAACCGATTTCACACTTTTTTATTTATAAAGCCAACATATTTTTTTCAGATTTCAACTTATTTTTAAGATAATTTATATGCTCAAAATAAAAATCATAAGAAGGATGGCTCTTGTCGAAAAAATCCGCCCTTTCCTCCAAAAGCCTAAGTGCCTCCGCGTCCCTGCCGCAGTCTTCCAACGCCCTCGCATAGTCGCGGACAACATAAATCGGAGCGGTTGCGTCGCAAGCCGCCTTATAACATTCCAAAGCCGCAAGCTTGTCGTTAAAAACTTTCTCGTAAATCAACGCCTTGTCGAGTTTAAGCCTGCGGCTGTGCGGAACTGCCTTCAAACCCCTGTCCAAAAATTCAAGGGCGAGCCTGCCCTGCCTTTCGCGGACGACTTTTTGAAGCATCGGCGTCGTATTGCGCCCGTCAAAAATCCAATGCGGAGTGTCGTAGGCGATAATTCCCGCGCCCAAATTCCAAAACGTTATGTTTTCGGGATCGAGGGAAACCGCAAGCTCTATGTTTGAAAGGCACTTCGACAAATCCGATTTCTCCCACGCCATATAGGCTTTAAGCCATGCGAAGTCGGCGATAAATCCCCTGTACCCCCCAAACAGCGAAAAAACGGCAGTCCTTGCGTCAAACTTTTTTTGCGGCGCATTCAAATTTCTGCCGCCCGCAAAAAAAGACGCAAAAAATCCCGCCACAAGCAAAACCGCCGCGACAAACAAGAACTTCAATATACCCCTATATTTCACGAGACGAAAAAGCCCAAACGCTCAAAAACAAAAACGACAAAACATAAACTGCGCCGTATCCGAAAGCCGCAAAAAACCGATACCAGCAAACGCCGTAAAAAGCGAAGTCCAAAGTCGGCTCAAAAATTGTGAAGTTCGGCACAATGTATGTAATTAAATTCAAAACAAACCCGCCGCCTGAAAAGAAGTCGGAATAAGAAATCAAAGAAGCCGCGACCACCATAAAAGAAACGACAAGCGCAAACATCATCGACCTTGAAACCGCGCACACAAAACACGACATCGCGGCGATTGCCGAAAGCTTTACAGCCTGCAATAAACCGAAAGCCAAAAAGCCCGCCCAATCAACGCCAAGCCTCGCCCCCGTAAGCATTTCGTCGGGAACGCCCGCAAGCCGAAGCTCCGCAAGATAAAGAGAAATTCCGCCCGCAAAAAGCACGAGAAAAACGAAAATTAAAATCAAGTAAACTTCGCCCAAGAGCTTGCCCGCCACAAAGTCGAGCCTGCTGACGGGATGCGCGAGCAAAGTCGCAACCGTCTTGTTTTCGATTTCCGAATAAAAGAGCTGGCAAACGGAAACAACGGCAATTAAAGCCCCGAAAAATCCAAGCGCGCCCGACGTGAAATTGCCGACGAATTTGAGCTGCTCATGCCCCAAGTCAAGGCGCATTGCGTAGCTTGAAAACAATGTGAGAACCACCGCCATCGGCACAATCAAAAACACGAGCTTCTGCCTGAGCGCGTCTTTTAGCGAATTTTGGGCAATCAGCAAAATCTTTTTCACCTGCCGCTCCTTTCGAGAATTATCCTGTTAAAGAAGTCCGCAAGAGACTCGGAGGAAGTTTCAGTTTCAAGTTTTACCCCGAATTTTTCCGCAGACTTATCCACGCTTTCCAAAAATTCGAGAGACGGATTTTTCGCCTTAAACGAAACACTTTCACTATCCGACAAAAGCTCGCGCAAATTTCCGCAAGCGGCAACCGAACCTTTGTACAAAATCGCGACGCTGTCGCACAAACGCTCAACTTCGCGCAACATGTGGGAGCAAATCAAAACTGTCTTGCCTTCGCCTTTGAGGCGCAAAACCATATTTGCCATGTCGTTCATTCCGATAGGGTCCAAACCCGAATTTGGCTCGTCCAAAATCACGAGTTCGGGATTGTGCACTATTGCCTGCGCCAAACCCGCGCGCTGAAGCATTCCCTTTGAAAATGTCGATAAATTTCGGTTTAGGGCGTCTTTAAGCCCGACAACTTCCAAGCTGTTTTTTGCGGCAACTTCCGCTTCCTTTGCGCCCATTCCGCTCATTCTCGCGTAAAAGACAACAAGCTCAAGAGCCGTCAAAAATTTATAGAAATTCGGAGCTTCGGGCAAATAGCCGATTTTGGTTTTGGTGCGCGAAGAAATTTTTTCGCCGAAAACAAGGCACTGCCCCGAATTTTGCCTCAAAAGCCCCAGAATAATTTTTATGGCAGTGCTCTTGCCCGCCCCGTTTGGACCGAGCAAGCCGAAAACTTCCCCGCGCTTTACGGAAAATGAAATACCGTCAAGAGCGTTTACCAAAACCCCGCGCAAACCGCTGTGGTAATATTTCTTTAAATTTGAAATTTCGACGACGCTCTCCATTACAGTTCGATTTTAAACCCCTTGTATTTCAAATCGGTAGTATCCGTTCTTTCGTAAGAATCTTTGATGAAGTCCGCCATGCTCTCTTTTAAAGCCTCGACATACTCGTCAACTTCGCGCTCGTCGCCAACCGCGCACAAATGCACCCTGCCGTCGTCCAAGTTCTTCACAAAGCCTGCAACGTCGTATGCGGTTGCAATTTGATGCGCCTTGTATCTGAAACCGACGCCCTGCACCCTGCCCTCAAACCAAACCTGTTTCCTGAATTTTTCCACAGCCATGCTAACGCCTTTCTTCCGAAAATAACGATGCGAATTTTTTATGCACTCCGTCAAAAGAGCCGTTTGAAAAGAATGCGCAAAGAACTTTTTTGCCCGATTTAACCGCGCAATCCACATCGCAGGAGAGAGTTTCCAAAAGCTTTTCGTTCGATGCAAACGCAGCGAATTTTTCGCCGCCCTTTTGCGCGAGGCGGGAAGTTTCCATGCGCTTTTTTTCGTCCATCTTTTCTACATTGTGAATATGTGCGATGTAAACTTTGTCGGCTCCGCTCAAACTGCGCGCAAATTCGTCCTCAAAGATGTTCATCTTGGCGGTGTTTGAACGCGGCTCAAAGGCGGCGTATATTTCAAAGCCCGCAAACCTTTCGCGAAGGGACTTTATTGTGCCTGCTATCGCCGTTGGATGATGCCCGAAGTCTTCAACCGCCACAACATCTTGCGTATCCAAAATGACTTCCTGCCTGCGCTTTACCCCTCCGAAAGATTTTAACGCCTCCAAATCCAAGTCGAGCGGATTTTCAAATCCCGAAATCGCCGCAACTCCCATTATCGCCATCGCGGCGTTGCGCGCGTTAAATTCCCCCTGCAAAGACCATTCGATTATTTTCGATTTCCCGCCAAAAGAAAGCTTAAACGAAGAGCCGAAACGCTCTTCCTTGAAGTCCGAAATCTTCAAGTCGCAACCGTCGCCGAAACCTACCTTAACCCTGCGAACCCACGGAGTTTTTTCAAGGGATGCGATATTTGCGTCGTCGCCGTTTTCCACAATCAAGCCGTCGCCAGAAACGATGCGCCTTACATGGGTAAAAGTGCGCTTTACATCGGTCAAGTCCCTGAAAATGTCGGCGTGGTCAAATTCTATGTTGTTGATTAAAAGAACGCGCGGGCGGTAGTGTATGAACTTGCTTCGCTTGTCAAAAAACGCAGTGTCGTACTCGTCGCCCTCTATCGCAAACGGCGCGTTTTCCGAACCCAAATTGGAGCCGCTTGGCAAGTCTTTGGGAACTCCGCCAATCATCCAGCCCGTTTCGGGATTTTGCCTTGAAAGCAAAAACGCGGAAATGGTAGTAGTCGTTGTCTTGCCGTGCGTTCCGCTCACAACAAGCGACGCCCGCGAGCCTATCACGCGGGAACCTATCAATTCTGCAAGCGAAGTAAATTCAAACGCCCTCGTTTTTAAAAGCCATTCGATTTCAACATTCATTCGGCTTATGACGTTGCCGACAACAACCAAGTCGGGCTTGATTTTTTTCAGCCTTTCGACGCTCCAACCCTCGCAAATTTCGATGCCCGCATTTTCAAGAACGCTTTTCATAGGCTCATAAACACCCGTATCAGAGCCGCAAATTTCATGCCCCGCGCTTTTCAGCATGACGGCGATGTTGCCCATTGCCGTTCCGCAAATTCCCATAAAATAAATTTTCATCTTTTTTCCAAATAATCCAAAAGTTTGTCCCTAAACAAGATGTGCGCCGTTGATAAAATCCAGAATATGACCGTAGCCCACGCAAGAATTGCACTGTTTGGCGAAATTAAGCCTGCCCCTGAAATTAACGCCAAACTGCCGACAATTTGAAACGCCCTGTAATGCGAATACGGCTTGTAAAAAAGCACAACAACCAAAGCCAAGACTTCTAACACCCACCAAAGAATTGCAAACGCATTTGTTTCAACAGGCAATATTTGAAAATCCATGACGTACAGCATATAAACAATTTGAATGAGCGGGAAAATCATAAAAAAAGCGAAAGCTTTTGCAGAATATTTTTTTATGAAATTTCTAAGCACATAAACCGGCAATGCAAACGAAAGCAGATAATTAAAACACATTGCCATTGCCAATATCAGGTTTTCATTTTCTTTTCTTGGCGGATTTTGCAAAAGCAAAAAATACGAATAAGCAAACATTGGCAACAATGCAAATATCGGAATTAGCACTATTGATAAAAAAACGCCCGACTTACCCAATTTATCCACAATGCGCCTATCGACAAAACTATTGAAAGCGTTTGCGAAATATCGGGTAGTCAGGAGCTTTTTTAACATACAACTAATTGTTGCGCAAAAATTCGATGCACTGCTTTACTTCTTTTACGGGGTGGCGCGTGCCTTCATACTCAATGACGAAATAGCCGTCGTAGCCCTGCTCGTCCAAATTTTTCAAGACTTCCTTCATATTGGCAACCCCTTTGCCGAAAGGCACGCAATGTGCGTTAAGCTCCGCCTTGTTCATGTCCTTAAAATGGATTGCCTGCAATTTCCCCTTCAAAATGTTGTGCCCTTCTATCGTGTCCAACCCTGACCTTATCCAATGCCCGTTATCGGCGCAAGCATATACATTTTTATAGGGGCGGATAAGCATTTCGACCAAGCGCGGATAAAAATAGGCGTTTTTGTAGCTGTTGTAGGCATGGTTGTGCAGAGCCATTTTTACGCCGTACTGCGGCGCGATTTCATCCCAAAACTTAAACTGTTCGGGCTTGTCTTCCGTAATGATTACGGGGCAGTCGAATTCTTTTGCGAACTTGCAAAGATTTTCGACATCTTCCCTGGTTTTGGAGCCTACAACTCCGTATGAAACGACCTTTATTTTTGCGTCTTTTAGGAGTTTGTGCGCGTACGCCTTTTGTTCGTCTGTCATTGACGGGTTGAAGCGCACGTCGGGATATTTCTTGCTAAGTTTCAATCCGCCCGAAGCCCCGATGCAATCCGCGCCGACTTCTTTCAGGACGGGAATAAGCTCGTCGAGCGGAAGTTGCGAAAAAGTATAGGTTTGCACTGCGACTTTTCTTGCCGTTTTTTTGGCGGCGAAGGCGTTAATTGAAGTAGAAAGTGCGATTGCAAGTATTAGAGGGAACAGTAATAATTTTTTCATACACAAAAGGTACAAACCCCTTTCCCCCCTTTCAAGCAAAAAAACGGAATAAAACGGGCGGAAAAAAGATAAAATCTTTTTGGAATTCTACAGCTACGCTTCCTTAAAAGGATTTTTTCCGCCCTCGCGCTCCATGTTGGCTTTTACTTCGACTTGCGGACGTAAGTCCGCCGACGCTCGTAAAAGCTCAACAGCATCGCGCGTTTTATGAGGCGTAGCGACCTTTCGGTCGTGAGTCCGAAATAAAACCAAGATGGAGGGCAAGGAATGAAAAGGCTTCTTTTACGGTTGCGAAGCTCTATCTCTCATTTCTTATGAAATGCCTTTTCATTCCGTTTTATTCCGTTTTTTTGGGTTTGAGAAAGAAAGGAACATAACAACAAACCCCAACATAATGAAAATGGAAATGATTCCGTCAGTCATTCTGTTTGTTCCGAAAATCCAAATGAGATTATCATCATGAGCGATACGAAAAAGCTTCTTATACGAAAGCATCATAAAAACAATGCCCGAATGGACGGCTACCGACGCCCACAAATTTTTAGTGCGCATATAAACCAGAGTCAACATCGCGCCGAAAACCGTAAGAGATATAAAAATTATGGCGGAAAATGTCTCAAAAATCCCGACCGAATCATAATAGGCGACCAAAAAGCCGACGTCAAAACCCGTATCGCCGTTTAGAGACTTGAAAACCCTGCTTGGAACCTTGAAATGCTTGTACGCAAAAAATAAAGACGTGAAAAGAAGAGCGGCAACAGGCGTAAAAGCAGTGTAAAAGGAGCGGAAAATCAAACTTCTGAAAACGACTTCCTCCAAAATTCCCACGACAACCGCGCTGAGCGCCGCACTAAAAAGCACGCTTAGAACTTTTCCCGCGCTTTTATGAGAGTAGGAAACATCGCAAAAAATAAACTGGAAAGCGAACACAAACCCCGCAAGCAACACTCCGAACAAAAAGTATTTGCAAAATATTTTAAGGGATTCTCTCTCAAATTTAAGCCCCAAATTTGAAACGGAAAAAAGCCCAAGCTTATTCATCATATATGGAATTCCGATTAAAATCGGCAGATAGCGAAGGCGGTTGAAATAAATATCCAAACGCTTGCCAAGCAAATATTCCGTAAGACCGCTCGGATGCACCGAATGCAGCCACTGCACAAACCAATAAGAAGGTGATGTCAAGAGCGCGGCAAAAAGCGTCGCGCCGAAATAAACCAGCAAAAAAAGCATCACTCCCTTGTAAGACTTCTTGTCGGGTTCAAGACCCAAAAGCATCAATTCCTTTTCCCGATTAAACATAAAATACAGTTATATTTTTTAAGCCGAAAAAAATTCAACCATTTGGTTAAACGTTGTGAAAATTGTCCCTGCCATGCTCAATACCAAATCCTAAAAAAAATTTATCAGGAATTTTTGCCAAGCTCATAGGCTTGCCGCATAAACTTAGTGTCTTTCACTTCCGCCGGTTTCCAAACTCCCGTTGCATACAGAACACCTTTTTCGACGGGATTATCCAAGCATGCGGTAAATCCGCGCAAGCTTTCGGCAGTGCGTTCAAGCATTGCCTTGTCCTCGTCGGCGGCGGTGAGAATAAAATAAAATTCTTTGTTTGAAAACTCCTCATAACGAGGGCAGCAACGATCAATCAAAGTTTTAAGCTGCGCGCTCATTGTGTAAAAGTAAACAGGTGTTGCCAAAACTATGACGTCGGAAGTTGCAATTTTTTCAAGAATTTCCGAAACATCGTCTTTTTGGACGCATTTTTTTGTGTCATAGCAAACTCCGCATCCGGAGCAGTAATTCACTTTTTTATCTTTTAGGAAAATTTTTTCAACATTATGCCTGCTATCCTGCGCGCCTCTCATAAATTCATCGGCAAGCAAATCGGAATTTCCGCCTCTTCTCGGGCTTGAAGATATGATTAGAATTTTCTTAGGCATAACTTTTTATTATTTATGTAAAAATTTTATATATCGACAGCCATTTGCAAGCAAATTTTTAAGTCATGAAAGCCTCGATTTGAAATCGGCGTACGAAAAATTGCGGATTATGGTACAATCCCCGTCTTCTTCCATAACGGCGATTGAAGGAAGCGGCATTCCGTTAAATGTGTTTGTCTTTACCATGGAATAAATCGCCATGTCCGCGAAAACAATTTCATCTGAAATTTTCAATTTTTCATCAAACGAATAGTCGCCAATGACATCTCCCGCAAGACAAGTCGCGCCCGCAAGCCTGTAAGAAAACGGCTTTTCGCCCAATTTGCCCGAATTCAATACAGGGGGGCGGTAAGGCATTTCAATGACGTCAGGCATATGGCATGCCGCCGAAGCGTCCAAAACGGCTGTTTCAATTCCATTTTTTACGATGTCCAAGACCTTAGCTTTCAAAAAGCCCGCATTCAATGCCACTGCTTCGCCTGGCTCTAAATAGACTTCCAGATTAAACTCCTCTTTGACTTTTTTAACGCAGTTTACAAGACGGTCAATGTCGTAGCCCGGGCGCGTTATGTGGTGCCCTCCGCCGAAATTTATCCAGCTGATTTTTTTGAAGTATTTTCCGAATTTTTCAACCACTGCATTTAAAGTAGCCTCCAAATCGTCGGAATTTTGCTCGCAGAGAGTGTGGAAATGGATGCCGCTAACGCCATCGAAATCCGCTTCGCTCAAATCCGCGCACAAAACACCCAAGCGCGAATATTCCGCGCAAGGGTCGTAAATCGCATGCCCGCTCTGGGTGGAAAATTCGGGATTTACCCTGATTCCTACTTTTGCGCCCGCTTTCAACGCCCTGACTTTAAATCGGCGAAGCTGTCCGAGCGAATTAAAAACGACATGCCCGCAAAGAGAGGCGATTTCGTCAAATTCATCGTCTTTGTAGGCGGCGCAAAAAACATGGTTTTCGCCGCGAAACTCCTCGCTGCCAAGCCTTGCCTCAAACAAGCCGCTTGCTGTTGCCCCGTCCAAATATTCAGAAACAAGAGGATAAACCGCAAACGCGGAAAACGCCTTTTGGGCAAGCAAAATCTTGCACCCCGCGCGCTCGCGGACGCTTTTTAATATCCGCAAATTCGCAGTTAATTTTGCCTTGTCTATCACAAAGCAAGGCGTCGGCAGTTCGGAAAATTTCATATCAGTCAACCAATTCCGGATTGAAGTTTTCCTGCCACGGCAAGCCCCATTTGTTTAGGGCGTCCATAAACGGATCCGGGTCAAATTCTTCAATGTTGAACACACCCGCTTTATTCCAAGTTTTGGTTAAAAGCATCATCGCGCCAATCATTGCGGGCACGCCCGTTGTGTAGGCAACCGCCTGCGATCCGACTTCGGCGAAACATTCCTCATGCGTGCAGACGTTGTAAACATAGTATGTCTTTTCAACTCCGCCCTTTTTGCCTTTGAATATGCAGCCTATGTTCGTCTTGCCCTTCGTCCTCGGGCCCAGACTTGCGGGGTCGGGAAGTACGGCTTTCAAGAATTGAAGCGGAACGATTTTTTTGCCCTCGAAGTCAATCGGAACAATGGACGTCATGCCGACGTTTTCAAGGCACTTCAAATGCGTGAGGTAGCTCTGCCCGAAAGTCATGAAAAATCTGATTCTCTTTATCCCCTTCATGTTCAGGGCAAGAGACTCTATTTCTTCGTGGTGCAACAAATACATGTCTTTTTTGCCGACTTCGGGGAAATCGTAAACCCTCTTGATTTCCATCGGCTCGGTTTCAACCCATTTGCCGTCTTCCCAATAGCTGCCTTTTGCCGAAACTTCGCGGATATTGATTTCCGGATTGAAGTTCGTTGCAAACGGATAGCCGTGGTCGCCCGCATTGCAGTCCAAGATGTCTATATATTCGATTTCATCGAAATAGTGCTTCATCGCGTACGCGGAAAAGACGCCTGTCACTCCCGGGTCGAAGCCGCTGCCCAAAAGCGCGGTTATCCCCGCCTCCTCAAAACGCTTGCGGTACGCCCACTGCCATTTGTACTCGAACTTGGCGGTGTCGAGCGGCTCGTAGTTCGCGGTGTCCATATAGTTTGTTTTCGTGGCAAGGCACGCGTCCATAATCGTCAAATCCTGATAAGGCAAAGCCAAATTCATCACCAAATCGGGCTTGAAGTCGTTTATGAGAGAAATCAAATCTTCGACATTGTCGGCATCAACCTGCGCCGTTTTGATTTTTGTTTTTGTCGTATTTTCAAGCTTGGCTTTAAGCGCGTCGCACTTGCTTTTGGTGCGGCTTGCAATGCATATTTCGTCAAACACCGCGCTATTTTGGCAACACTTGTGAATTGCGACCGACGCCACCGCGCCGCATCCTATTATCAATGCTTTTCCCATTTCTTTTCCTTTTGTTTTCTTGATTAAATTGAAAGCAACATTTCCCTTGCAACCTTGCACGCGACCGCGGTTGAAACTCCGCTTGGGTCGTAGTGGGGGGAAAGTTCGCATATATCGCAGGCAACGATGTTTGTGTTTTTCATTGCGAAAAAGAGAGCTTTTCTGAGTTCCTCAAAACTTGCCCCGCCCGCTTCGGGAGTGCCTGTTCCCGGGAATATCGAAGGATCCAACACGTCCAAATCCACCGTAAGGTAAACGGGATGATTATTCGCGCCCTCGATGGCAGTTTCAATGTTTTGCAAATCGAATTTTTGCATGAACACATGGGTTTTCGCCCATTCAAATTCGGGTCTGTCGCCTGAGCGTATGCCGTATTGGAAAATCCTACCGTCGCCCAAAATATCGTGGCACCGCCTTATTACCGAGGCGTGCGAAAGCTCTTCGCCCAAATAGTCGCCCCTTAAATCGGTGTGGGCATCAAAGTGGATTATCCTGAGGTCGGAATGTTTTTTCGCCGCCGCCCTGACCGCTCCGAGGGTTACCAAATGCTCTCCGCCAATCATAAACGGAACTTTGCCCGCCGACAAAATTTCGGAAGCGGTTTTTTCGATTTCGTCCAAAACTCTCGGAGTGTTGCCAAAACAAAGCTCCAAATCACCCATGTCGAAGACGCGCAAATCGGTCAAATCCCTGTCTTGATAAGGGCTGTAAGTTTCAAGCCCGAAAGACTCCGCGCGGATTGCCTTCGGGGCAAAGCGAGTGCCGGGGCGGTAGGAAACCGTGCCGTCGAAAGGCGCGCCGAAAAGGACAATGTCGGCATTTTCAAAATCGGAATCGCAACCGATGAAGTTTTCAATATTTTTATTCAACATCTTTTAGCATCTCCTCTACATAAGTCGGAAGGGCGAACGCGCCCAAGTGAAGGTTTGTATTGTAGTAGCGCGTTTTGATTTTCAGCGCGTTCCACTTGTCGGAATTTAAATTTTTTAGCGGATGGTATTTCTTCGACGCAAACCCAAAGAGCCAATGCCCCGACGGATAAGTCGGAATGTGCGCCTGATAAACTTTCGCAATCGGAAAACGCTTGAAAATATGCTTGTGCGTGCGCGCCATCGCCGCCGCGTCGTCTTTGTAAAACGGGCTTTCGTGCTGGTTTACAAGTATGCCGTCCTTTTTGAGAGCCTTGTTGCACCCGCCGTAAAACTCCTTTGTGAAAAGCCCCTCGCCGGGTCCGAAAGGGTCGGTGGAATCGACGATTATCAAATCGTAGCAATCGCTTTTTCGGCGCACAAAGCGCACCCCGTCCTCAAAATGCAGGTCTATGCGAGGATCTTTAAATCCGCATGCAGTCTGGGGCAGAAACTCTTTGGCGGCTTCCACCACATCCTCGTCGATTTCAACCACATCGATATGCTTGATTGACTTGTAGCGCGCAAGCTCCCTCAAAACGCCGCCGTCGCCCGCGCCGATTACAAGAATATCCTTTGCGCGCGGATGCACCGCCATTGCGGGATGCACAATCATTTCGTGATAAATATGCTCGTCCTTTTCGGTAAGCATCATAATTCCGTCAAGAGCCAAAAACCTGCCGAACTCTTCCGAATCGAAGATTTCGATTTTTTGGAAATCGCTCTTTTTTGAAAATAGCTGGCGGCTGACCTTTATGGAAAAGCCAACATTTTCCGTCTGTTTTTCAGTAAACCAAAGCGACATAATTCAATCCTTTAAAACAGTTAGTTTAGACACGCTCAAATCCTGCGTTCCCGTCAAGGAACATCCCTTGGACTTTGCGTATTTTATGTATTCGATAATTTCGGGCGTTATTACTTCTCCCGCCGCAAGCACGGGAATGCCCGGCGGATAGCACATCACAAATTCACAAGCCACCCTGCCCGCGGATTTTGCGAGAGGCACCTGCTCTTTTTGAGAATAAAAAGCCTCCTGCGGGGAAAGCGCAACCTTAGGCGTAATGAATTCCCTTTCAAACATACCCTTCTTCGGCTTTCTGCGCACGCGCCTGATTTCGGCAAGCGCGCTTACAAGGCGTTCAATGTCGCGCTTTCTGTCGCCGACAGACACATAGGCAAGAACGTTGCCCATGTCGCCAAATTCAATCTGAATGTCGTATTCGTCGCGCAAAATGTCATAGACTTCTATGCCCGCAATGCCCGCATCGAGAGTGTGAATTGAAAGCTTTGTGATGTCAAAATCGCAGACATTCACGCCGTCTATTATTTCGCGCGAAAAGGCGTAAAAATCCCCTATGTCGTTTATTTCTTTTCTCGCGTACTCGGCAAGCTCGCAGACCTTTTCAAAAATCTCCCCGCCGTGCAAAGAAAGCTCCCTGCGCGACAAATCCAAACTTGAAAGCAGGAGATATGACGCGCTCGTAGTCTGCGTCAAATTTATTATCTGGCGCAAATAGCCCTCGTTTATCTTTTTAGAGGCAAGCAAAATCGAGCTTTGCGTTAAGCTTCCTCCCGACTTGTGCATGCTTGCGCTCGCCAAATCCGCCCCCGCTTTCATTGCAGAGACGGGCATATTCTTTCCGAATGAAAAATGCGCCCCGTGCGCCTCGTCAACCAAGACGAGCATATTCTTTGAATGGGCGGTTTTGACGATTTTTTTCAAGTCGGAGCAAATGCCGTAATAAGTCGGATTGTTCACGAGAACCGCCTTTGCGTCGGGATTTTCCCTAATCGCCTTTTTAAGCCCTTCAAGCGGCATCCCAAGCGCGATGCCAAGCCTTGAATCGACCGCAGGATTTACATAGACGGGAACCGCGCCGCAAAGCACGAGGGCATTTATCGCACTTCTGTGGACGTTGCGCGGAAGTATGATTTTCTCGCCGCGCTTTAACGCGTACAAAACCATGCTCTGCACCGCACCCGTCGTGCCGTTAACCATGAAAAACGCATGCTCCGCGCCGAAAGCCTTTGCCGCCAAATCCTGCGCCTCCGCGATTACGGACGTCGGATGGCAGAGGTTGTCGAGGGGCTTCATCGAATTTACGTCGATTGAAAGACACTTGTCGCCCAAAAACTCCGCAAGCTTGGGATTGCCCCTTCCGCGCTTATGCCCGGGAACGTCAAACGGGACCACGCGCATGTCCCTGAATTTCAACATCGCCTCAAAGAGAGGCGCGCGCGAAAAATCTGTTTTGACCGCCATTTTAGTAAATATTTTTGCCGCTGAAAATTTCCAACATCTCGCGCCTGAGGCTCGAGCTTATTTTTGCGCGCTGCTTTTTGGGCAGGTCGTTCGGGTCTATCTGGAAGAGATAGTTTTGCAAGTCGATATCCTTTATTAGCATTTTGGTGTGGAAAGTGTTTGCCTGATAGACGTTGATATCCATGGCGTCGTACTTGCTTAAAGTCCGCTTGTCTATGTAGTCTTGAATTGAAGTTATGCGGTGGTCGATGAATATCTTTTTCCCCGCAACGTTTCGAGTAAATCCGCGCACGCGGTAGTCCATCGTTATTATGTCGGAACTAAAACTTGCTATGAGATAGTCGAGAGTGGAAAGGGGCGTGATTTCCCCGCAAGTCGCAACATCTATATCAACGCGGAAGGTTGCAATGCAAGTTTCGGGATGGTATTCGGGATAGGTGTGCACCGTGACGTGGCTTTTGTCGAGATGCGCCACAATGTCCTCCCCTCTTCTGCGGGTTTGCGCGGCAATCGAGTCGTCGGAAATCAAAAACGTGACAGACGCACCCTGCGGGTCGTAATCCTGCTTTGAAATGCTTATGACTTTTGCGCCAATCTGCGCGGTAAGCTCCGACATTATCCCCGTTATGCGGTCTGAATTGTACTGGCTGTCAACGTATTCTATGTAGTTTTTCTGCTCTCTTGAAGTCTTTGCGTAGCAGACGTCATAGAGGTTGAAGCTCAAAGATTTTGTCAAATTGTTAAAACCGTAAAGTTTTAATTTGTTTTCCATTTTTGCGAATAGTAAAAATTTTTACAGGTTTAAAAAAAGACAGTTTTCGCCCCCCCGCCTAAAAAAGAAGAGACAAAACGCCTAATTTGAAAACTTGAAGAACCGCAAACAAAAAAGCGGTTCGGACGCGGGAAAATCCATGCGCGCCAAAATTTTTTCAATCAGCCGCGACTTGCGCCGAAAAGGCCGCGCGGCATCTGTTCGCATTGGGAAGTCCAGTAGCGCACATGAATTGCCGACGTATCGGCAAACGCTGCCCGTGCAAAAAACTGCATTGAACTTCCAACCATCCTTTCCCGTTTGATTTTTGTGTTTCGCAAAAAATTATATACTGATTATTTGATTGAAGCTTGGTTGGGTATCAGCATAAGTCAAATTAAAAATTAATCCGCGCAAAAAAATTTTCATAAAAAAGGCGTCTTTTTTTAGACGCCCCGAATTTTATTTTGAAAATTTTAATATCCCCATGCCCGCGAACTTCACGCAGTCCGCGCAAGGAGTTTTAAATTTCGTTTTGATTTCCTTGCAAGTCAACGCCCCTGTGTTTTCCTCAAAAAACTTGTCAAGCTCTCCGCGCTTTTCTTCGGGAACAAAATTTCTCGCCGCAAACAACGCCCCGCAAAATCCGCCCTCGCTCCTTCCACCGCTCATCGCTTTGTAATAAGCGAGCTTTTCTTCGTCAATCTTGTCGGCAAACGCGGCATAAATTGTCTGCGCGCAGGAATAGGGATTGCGGAATGTTGCAATCGCATTTTCTATTTTATCAGTATTTTTCTCCATAATGTTAAGCCAACGCCTCCATTTGCAATTTTGTGATGTTTTCAATGCCGATTTTCGCAAACTCAATGAGTTTTGAAAGCTCGTCTGCATTAAAAGTCGCCTCCTCGCCCGTTGACTGCAATTCAACGAACTTGCCCGAACCCGTCATTACGATGTTGGAATCGACGCTTGCCGCGCTGTCCTCAACATAGGGCAAATCCAAAACGACATTGCCTTCGTATATCCCGACAGAAACAGCGGCAACAGAATCCGTAAACGGATCTTCAGCCAACTCTCCCGCCTCAATCAGCTTTCTTACGGCAAGCTTTGCGGCAACATACGCCCCCGAAATGGACGCAGTGCGCGTTCCGCCGTCCGCCTGCAACACATCGCAGTCGAGCCAAAGAGTGTAGCCCGCAATTTTGGAAAGGTCGGCAACCGCCCTTAGCGACCTGCCAATGAGACGCTGGATTTCAACACTTCTGCCGTCCTGCTTGCCCATTGAAGGCCTCGGCTTGCGCGTAAGCGTGGAGTAAGGCAACATCGAATACTCCGCACTTATCCAGCCTTGCGGAGTTTCCAAATTGTTCATCCAAGAGGGCACTTTCTTTTCAAGGCACGCGGCGCAAATCACCTTTGTGTTGCCAAAGCTGACGAGAACCGAGCCTGTGGCGTGCGGCGCAAAATTAGTCTGAAACGACACTTGGCGCATTTCATCGCACCTTCTGCCATCGGGTCTTGCAAATTGATTTTCCATATTTTTTTAATTTATTTGCGAAAATAAAAGCTTCAAGTAAAAATAAAAAAAGCCAAAAGCATTCCGCCTTCGGCTTAATGTAAAATTTGCGTGCGCGATTTACGCAACAACAACCGAAACTTTGCGATGCGCGCCGTCCCACTTTACGTTGCCGTCAACAAGAGCGTACAAAGTGTAGTCGCGACCCATGCCGACATTTTCGCCCGCGTGGATTTTTGTGCCGCACTGGCGCAAAATGATGTTGCCCGCAACAACGTATTCACCGCCGAACTTCTTGACGCCGCGACGCTGTGAACGGGAATCTCTGCCGTTCTTCGCTGCACCCTGACCTTTTTTATGTGCCATATCCGATTATTCCTTTCGATTACGCCTTGATGGATTCGATTTTCAAAACAGAGAGCTCTTGACGATGACCCTGCCTGCGTTCATAACCCTGACGACGCTTTTTCTTGATGATTACAACCTTATCTCCACGCTTGTTTTCAAGAATTTTCGCCTTAACAACCGCGCCTTCGATTACCGGTGAACCAAATTTTACGTCTGCGCCTTCGCCGGCCATAAGCACGTCTTTGATTTCCACAACGTCGCCTGCGTTTGAACCTTTAAAACGGTTGACGAAAACAATATCGCCTTCAGCCACTGTAAGCTGCGCACCCTGAACTTTAATTGTCGCTTTCATTTCTTAAATCTTTAAAAAAACACGTTAATAAATAGGATTTTCATGAATGCGCAAGCTTTTTTTCCCATTTTTTTCATTTTTTTGGAAAAAAGCGTTCCCATGCCCCTTTTGGCAAGTATTTTTTCACCCCGTTTTAATATAAAATTTTTATTTTTCTCCGATGGCGGAATTCCGTTAAATAATGAATTAACTATTGACAGGCAAAAGCCTTGAAATGTAAAATATTTATTATGAAAGAAATTATACCCTATATAAGCATATTTATGTTTGCCAACGCTCTTTGCGCAAGCAGCATATATGTAAGCCCTTCGGGCAAAGATTCAAATGACGGCTCTTCCTGGCAATCCTCATTGAAGACTCTCGCCAAAGCAGTGGAAATATCAAAGCCTGACGATGAAATTTTTCTAAAATCAGGCACATACACTCTTTCTGAACAATTAAACATATCCAAAAAATTGAAAATAACCGGCGGGTTTAACGGAGACGAAACATCATCTTCCCCGTCAAACGCCAAGCCCTCCGTAATACAAGGCAACAATAAATTTCGCCTCTTATACGTAAACGGAGCGCAGCTAAACGTGTCATATCTTACGTTTGCAAAGGGAAAGGCGACGAGAAGCTTCTTTGTATCAATAAGACCGATTCCTGATCCCATACCCATAAGACCTTTTGAAGAAAACTCCATTGAAAAGGAATATATCCGCGTGCCGATGGCAACCGAAGACACTCCCGACTTAAAAGCTTGGGGCGGAGCCATTCTCGCCAACAATGCGCCGCTTTTCATAAAAAATTGCATATTTAAGAACAACTCCGCCGAATCGGGCGGAAGCTATTCGGAAGGAGACGGGGTTTTCGGCGGCGCAATCGCGGCTATTGCAACTGAAAGCTCCGCATTGGGCATCAAAAATTCCGAATTTGTTTCAAATTCCGCAAAAGCAACATCCACACTCCCCGCAAAAGGAGGCGCGGTTTACGCGGAAAATTCAGTGCAACTTTTGGTTTCAATAGAAAACACAAAATTTACGTCAAACAAAGCGATTTCAGCGCGCCCCTCAAGCAGCGGAGGCAGATATATCATTGCACTGGAAAGAGATTTTGAATTTATTCCCATCGAAATTCATAACAGGCTCGCGCAAGGCGGCGCAGTTTTCTCATACGGAGGCTTGATTTCAAATTGCGACTTTGAAAAGAACGAAGCTTCGTCAATACTTAAAGACGATACCGAAGCAAAAGGCGGCGCGCTTGCCATAATTGCAAAAAATTCCTCCGAAATAATCCAAAATCTGTTCCTTTCAAATTCTGCCAAGGGCGACGACGCTTTCGGCGGCGCTCTCTACATTGAATGCGAAGATGCAGATGTCTTGGCAGAACAAAACAACTTCATAAAAAATTCGGCTGACGAAGGCGGAGCAATAGCAATAATCGGAAGCCCGAACATATCGCCCGAGCTAAACGCGAACTATTTTGAGTCGAACCAAGCAGACGAAGGCGCGGGCATTGCGCTGGCTCAAAAAGCAGGCGCAGAAACAAAGCCTGTTTCCATCACAAACTCGACTTTCTATAAAAACAAGGCGGACGAAGGCGGGGCGATAGCATATTCAGACGACCTCGTAAGCCCCGAAAGCGCAAATTCTTCCGCAAAAGTGCTTTTTAACACATTCCGCGAAAATTCGGCAAAAGAAGGCAGTGCGATTTCCCTCGAAGGCTCGCTTTACGCAAGCTCAAACATATTTGCCGACTCCGCAAAGCAGGCTGAAATTTACATTGAAAGAGACGACACAACGTCAGTTGCGGTCTTGAAAAATTCAATAGTCCCCGCCCTCTCCGCAATTCCCGCGAGAATCTCAATGGAAAACGTAAAAGAAGCAAATCCGATGTTTGCGGGACTGCGCACGGAAGGGGTCATGACATCTTTTAGCGTCGCCCAAAACAGCCCGGCAACAACTTTTGCACCGGATGCCCAAATAAACGTTTCAACCGATATTTTCTTAAATGCGAGAAGCGGCACAAACCCCACCATCGGCGCAGTCGAATACAAGGGGGACTTTGTGGAAGTTTCATCTGAAAACACAAGCGTATCTTTAATAGACGGCGAAAAGCTTGCCCTTAGCGTATCCGCAACCAAATATACGGGCAAGCTCTCCTACCAGTGGTTTGTGGATAAAAACGACGGCAAGGGCTTTGTTCCTGCAAGCTCCAAAAAAGACACAATTTCGATAAAGGCGTCGGCAAAAATCCCGCAAAGCACATACAAGTGCCTCGTAAGCGACGCAACGGGTGCAAGTGCATATTCGGGCGAGCATAAGATATCGGTTTTCCCCAAGCCGAAAATTACCGAAAACATTAATTACAAAGGTTCTTTCAGAGGGGAAAACACCGTGTTGTCGGTTGGCGCTTCGGGCGAAAATCTATACTACCAATGGCAGGTGTTCAAAGACGGCGCATGGAGGGACATCGAGGGCGAAAATTCGCAAAATATCGTCCTTGAAAACCTGCAAAGCGAAAATATGGGCGAACGCTACCGCGCGCAAGTCGGGGTTAAAGTTGACGGCAAAATAATTGCAAACAGTTTTGTATCTTCTAAAGAAGCAAAAATAAGCCTGTCTGAACCCGCCGGAATTGGCGGCGTACGCGCAGTCCAAAAGCAGGCGGAATTTGACCAAAGCTATTCAGCCGACGCCTCAAACATAAAAATAGAAGACCTCGGAGCGGGCTTTGTAACCGAGCTCAGCGTTCAAAACGCAACAGGCGCAAAGCCCAAATACCAGTGGCAAATTTTGGCTGACGCCGAAAACGGAATCTGGCAAGACATTGAAAAAGCGGTTAAGCCGACCTATTCTTTCACAGAAAACAAAGAAGGCTCCGCCTCTTACAGATGCAAAGTATATTGCGAACTCGGCTCCCAGATTTCGGAAAAGTTCACTCCGCAAATCGACATTGATTTTGTTATGCCCCCCATTCCCGCAAGCATTGCGGACAACGCGCTGAAATTCGACATCGACGGCGAAAAATTCACGCTCGTATGCCCCGACGCAAAAAATGCCATTCTGATAAACAACCCGCTCCAAGAAAGCGGTTCGTGGCTTGAAGGAACAAAAGTTGCATACAAATTCAAAAATGTAAAAGAAGCCTCGCTTTCCATAACCGCAAACCAATGCGCCTATGGCGAAAACGGCAAAAAGCAGACCGTAAAAATATCATACAATCTCGCGCTTAAATACGACGGCGTTTCCCGCGCGGTTGGCGGAACATACACAGAAGGGAAAACAACATCTCAAATAAAATCCGCAAACCTTGAATTTGAAGTATCGGAACGCGCCGCAGTATTGCCTGATTCGTTGCAGGAAACGAATATGGTTTTCAAGGCAAACGGCGTTTCATACGGCATAATATTTGAAAATGCAAAACTTTACTCAATAGTAAACGAGGAAGGAAAAGTTCTCGAACAAGGCTCTTACAGAGGGAAAAAGTCGGGCAACACATTTGCCATGAAATTAAAACCCTCTTTGAAAAACGAAGATTTCAGCGTTTCGGAATTTAATCTCTACGCTGCGGCAAACAAGTTCTGGACAAACGTAAAATATTCGGATTTTGAAGGAGTGAAGTTCTGCGCGGAAGAACTGGACGGCGACGTTTCAGACGAATATCTCGCCCCCGAAATTTCGGAAAACCTTCCTGAAACCTTCACGGTTGAAAGCGGGAAAAGCGCGACCCTTGAAGTCGTCGCATACGGAACGGATTTGAAATATCAATGGTTCTGCAACTCCGAACCGATTGCCAAGGCGAACACGAACAAACTGACGCAAAAATTCGACAAGGCAAAAGACAACGGCAAAACCTATTTCGTTGAAGTTTCAAACGAATCCGGAAGCGTCTCGTCGCGAATTTCAACTGTGAGGGTAATAGAACCCCTCGCCTTGAAGTCCATAACTGCCGACAAAAAAGCCTGCATTCGCGACGACTCCATAACGCTCACGGCAACCGCAACGGGAGAAAATATTTTCTACGAATGGTTCTATTCGACCGACGGCAAGGAGTGGAAAGTATTTTCATCGGGAACTCTCAACACCTGCATAGTCTCGCCAAACGACATAGAAAAACTCAAAACTGCGGAAAAAGTATTTTTCAAAGCAGAAATTTACGACGCATTGGATGCAGAAAAAACAAACGTCAAATCATTTGCGATGAAATCTTCAATCGCAATCGTATCTCCAAGCGAAATTCAGATGCTTACGATATCCCAACCCGAATTCGAGCTTGACGGAAAAGCGGAGGGAACATCTGAAGAATCTTCTTTAAAATCCGACGCGCAATTTGAAGTATTGCAAGGCTCAAAACTCACGCTTTCTGCGGTCGCGACAGGACACAAAATAAAATATCAATGGCAGAAACTTGTATTTGAAAACGAAAATGACGAAGGCGCGTGGAAAAACATTTCAGGCGCGACTTCCAGAAGCTACACACTCACTCCCGATGTAAACGGAGACTGGAATGATGTGGAAAATTTCTACAATACCTACCGCTGCAAAGTTTACAGTACGGCAACCCAAACCCAGGTTTACACAAAAGCAGTTGAGCTTAAATGCAACATCGCGGCAATACCTGAAAACCCGGTGGGAACGTCTATCAGAGTAATATTCGACGCCACGCAGATAAACCCTTCCTACGGTTCATTCATTATATCTCCCGACTATCCGATAAGAAGATACGATTTCACCTTGACTCCTATTTCAACAACAGAAGCAATGCTATCAAAAGGAGGCACATATTGGATAGGAAATTTTCTTGCGGAATATATAACCAACGTTTCTTACACTTACAAGCGCACATCATCCACAACCGCCGAGCTTTCAATCAGCGGGGATCTCTACCAAATTACCAACCCGAATCTTTGGGGAGAGTTTTACTACAAGAGCATTCCGATTGAAATCACGCTTAAACTGTCCACAACTTCAAGCATAGTAAATTCCGACAACACATCGGCAATATCGGCAAGGGGAACAATGAGCGCATGCTATAATTATGAGTACGAAGCCAAGGAAATAACGGCGTTAATCGACAGTAAAATAATCAGATACGACAAAAACTCATTTGAGAAAACGCCAAAATCCCTCGCCAACAAATCAATGAAATTTTCAGAGCTTGAAACCTTCAATGAATATGGAGACGACCCGATTGTTTCATTCGGCGAAAAAACAATGAGCATGCAAATTGGCAATATGCCTTATAGCGGCACATACTCATACAAAGTTTCAAGCGGCAAAATGATTCTAACAGGAGAAATAGATTACCTGAACAACACAAAAATAACAGTTGAGAACCTTACGATATATCCGAATTACGTTCCCGAAAAGGGCTACCCGTTCTCGGTAAAATACACTTACGGAAACAGAAAAGCGGAACAGTCGGGTTTTGTGAAAGAGCTTCCAAAAGACTGACGCAAATAAATAAACAAAAAAATCCGATTGCTTTTTTGAGAATCGGATTTTTTTGCATACAAAGATTTAAATGTCATTCCGCCTTTAAGACTTCGCCCTTTGTTATTCCGTTTTCGTTGTAGGAATCAATCCTGAACCAATAATCTTTTGCCATGGAATTGAAGCAAGACAAAGTCAGGCTGTCGGCATCGGGCTTTTGATACTGGACGTTTAAATGCAAGGCATTAGGGGCAACTCCGTAATTGATTATATAGCCTTTCACGTCCGAATTTTTGCTTTCCCAAACAAATTTCATATTGCGCGGGTCTTTTTTATCCCTTAAAGCGCGGGCATTTTTAACTGCCTGCGGACGCGCGTTTACATTGGTCTTGCCGAACACACGCAAATCGCGTATCGCAAAGTTGCCCCGTTTTGCGGAATGCACGTTTTCGATTTTTACTGCAGAAAGTTTTACGGGGGGTTTAAGCTCTATGTAATCATGCGCTGCATTCGCCCTGTTTTGGGATTTATCCGCAAGGATTTTCCATTCGCCATCGGGTGAACTTTTATAAAAAAGCCTGTACGAATGATAATCCTCGTCAACCGCGCTTTGGTCTATGTTTTCTTCCGCGAAATTTACCTGCAAAGCGTAAACCTCGACAGGCTTTTCCCAATTCAGCTCGAAATAAGCCCCTGCTTGTGCGCTTTTTGCCGACCACCAGGTGCGCACGTTTTCGTCGCACGCAAGCTTCTCTTTTTCAAAGTCGCTTGTGCTTGAAGACGGCTTTGCGCACAAAGACAGATTTTCCCAACCCGCCAAAAGAGACTTTCCGAAAGGAACTTTTTTATTCGGCATAACCATCGGATAATCGCCAAAGCGAGTCTGCGTGAACATTCTGCCCTCATCGTCAAATCCAACGGGGAACAAGCCCAATCTGCGCTCAAAGCCCGCCAAAACTCCGACCCACATAGTCGTAATGCGCCACCAATTTCCGTTAAAATCCTTGAACACGCAACTATGCCCCGTGCTGTTTATAAATCCGCCTGCTTTCATTGAGGCCGTGGCGTAGTCTGCAAGCTTGAAATCTTTGTTCGGGAAATCCGACACATAAACGGAATCGCTGTACCACGGGCAGGCGGTGCCGGGGTTTGAATTTTGCAAATAGTATTTGCCGCCATATTTGGTCATCCATGCGCCCTCTTGCATTGAATCGACAGAGACTGTTGAAAATTGCGGCTTTTGCGGATTTTCCGTTCTAATCAGGCGCGAAGTGTCGAGAGTTTCGGGCTTGTTCCAGTCGCAAAACGGATTTTCATATTCGTTTTTGCCTTGATGAAGCCCGTAAGGCGAATTTACAAGCGCATCAACACCCTTTGTCTTGGGCGTTATCCGGCGATTAGTTCCGCCGACAACCGAAAAATCAACGGGATTCAACTCCGCCACGTTTGATTCCAATGCGCCGAAGTAATTGTAAATTTTGCCGTCATCGTCCAAGAAAAAGCAAGGGTCAAAAGAAAGATGCCCTTTTTCGGAAAAAACTTCCCACGAATTTGCGTCTGACGGATTTTTAGAGCGTATGACAACTTTTGAATCAAGGCGCATCCAGTAAACATAACCGTCTTTTGCGAATGCGGCGGGCGCGTAAGCTTCGCCTTTTCCGTTCAAAACTTTTTTCAAAATATGATCGGGGAATTTTACAAGCTTCCAATCAATAAGATTATCTGAAATTCTATACCCCGACACGCCGCCCGCATAAATTGAACAGAACAAATAATACTTGTTTTCAAATGGGACAATTACGGGATCTGCCGCCGTTTTCGCGCGTTTGCCGAATGGCTGGTAGTCGATGTTTAACGGATTGCAAAACGTCCGCGGATTTTGCGCAAAAACGCCGCCTGCCAAAGCAAGCAATATCGCCATTAAAAATAGTTTCTTTTTCATATCGTCAACAAAATCAACAAAATTAAACTTGGTTTTAAAACATAAAAACAAAAAAAGTTTTTTCAATAAAATAATTCGCCGCACGAATTTTTATAAAAAGAAAACATTGCCTGCCATTTTCTTTGACAGAAAAATGCCGATGTGCATTATTGAAGGCATAAAATCTCTGCGGTGTGCGTGACCTGCAACTTGGGTTCGCCGCCTTAATGACAAATATATCGGGAGCTTGACCCGCAAAATACGGCCGCCATGCCGCCGAGCGCGGAAGGCGAAAGTGTTTCGGTAGCACCCACCTGCTGACAAAAAGGCAGTAGGAACCCCAATCGCTTGACGGCATTTGCGGAGATTTTACCTAAAACTCCCTAAGAATAGTTTTTCTTCGGGAGTTTTTTATTTTTCCGCTTCAAAATTAGCGAAAACTTCAACAGTACAAAACAAATCAAATCTAATTTTGCGCTCCTTTAAAATTGATGCTATCGTTTTGCCGCCATGACAAAAAGAAACATCAAAATCGGAAATAAAAACATAAATTACAACTACGAAGGTTCTCTAAACGCAAAGGAAATAGTTGAGGTTGAATCTTCCATAAAAGGCGCATACCATCTTGCGGAAAAATCCATTGCCTTACTAAAAGACAATGCTTGCAGTCCGCACTTTGAAGAAATTTTCGGCAAGCCCGACGCATTAAAGCAAAGAAAAATTTCAGACGCCTACCATGCCATAACAAAAAAAATCGAAAGCACATTGAAGATAATAAGAATGCCGAAATTCGTCAGCAAGGAAAAAGAAACAAAACCCGAAGTTTTGGCAAGCGCAGATGCAGGGAACGGCAAAACCATAAGAATATTCGACGCCTTTTTCAACGAAGCCATTGGAGACGATAAAAATCTAAACGACCGCCCGAGCGTGATTATGCACGAAGTCGCCCATCTGGCAGGATTAACGGGCGATTGCGAAGAAAATTCCACTAATAGCGCGGAATGCCTGCGCAATTTCACAATTTTGGCGTGCGAAATCGCAAAGCCCGAAAACTTGTTTAGCAATGCTCCTGAAAGCGTTGAAGAAAGTCCCGCAGAAAACAAAAATTCCCAAATCGGCATTTTTGGCGACTTGCCCTACAACCCCAACCACCAGCCGAAGGGACAGCCCAATGGAGGTCAATTTGCGCCAAAAGACGGCGCAAATAACGCCCCCGCAAACAACAACCAAACACCAAAACCCGCAAGCAAAGAAAATTCTGCTAATAGCGTAAAAGATTCCTCTTCTGAAAATTCATCTGCCGAAAATTCAAACAGCGAAGAAAATGCACTTTCTTCAAACAAGATAGGAGTTGAAGAAATGAAAAGAAATCGCGAAGTAATAAAAACCATATTCGACGAAGCTCCCAAAAAAGAATACGCCATTAAAATGAATGAAGATTCTTTTTCAACGGATAGACGCAAGGAAACAAGTGATGAGGAACTAATGACAAACGATAATCCTGTTCCGATAGAACGTCAATACATCTGGGCAACCGCTGAAGCGGATTTCCCCACAAATGAGCCAAATACAGATTACACAGTTTGGTTCCAAGCAAAATATACCTATACCGATCCCCAAACAGGCGAAAGTAAAATAGAAACTGCCGAATGGGCTTATGATAAAACTTCGGATAAAAATGGAAATATAAGCCTTGATCGCATCGGCATTATAAACCAAGACCCCAAAAACTCAGTACAAAACTATATGGGCGGAGATATGGATATTGAAGTTAATATCGCCGTAATAAAAGGCAAAGTTAGTGATAATTTTGGAAGCCCCGATATTGTTCATTGGATAGGTTCAAAAGAGAATAAAAAAGATTATATCAATAACAAGAATGATCCCTATTTTGAGTCTCAAAAAGAATATGGACTTGGTTCTTATGGCGCGGCACATGCCTACCAAGATATCCCAGGTTCGGGCGGTGGTGTAAACGGCAGAGTTCCTAAAAACAAGCCTGAAAGCTCAGATAAGATTAGCTTTCATGTTGACGGAGAAAAAGGATCTTTAAAAACCAGTAGAAAATTTGACCATGCAGATACATCTAATAAATCTAAAAAATCCGGAAAGACTTTAATTAGAGAATAGTTCGACACAAAGAATAATCATTCTTCGAGATTAAAATCGTCTCCATAATATTTTATATATCTGTCTTCAAGCAAACTTGCTTCCTTGGTTAGCTTTTCTTTGAAATCATCAGAAAGCGCAGGTGAAGACAGTACTTCCTTTAAGTACTTCTTCATCTCGCTTAAATCTCCCGTTAGAGGATTTGATAGCATTTTAACAAAAATAGTGATAATTGATTCTTCGTCTGCACCACTTTTTTCCAAAAATTTTCTCGCAAGCTCCGGATTATAATTCGAGTTTTCTACATATCTACGCCTGTTGTAAATAACTCCTATATATTTACGCTTTCGAAGATAAGCATGTCCGAGACTACGAAAAGCTTTACGCCCTTCTTCTGTTTCTACACTTGCCTCTTTTCTTAATTTTTCTATTCTTTCATTCCATCTTTTTATTTCCTGCTCTCTCAGCTCAGATATTATTTTATCGTGTATATTTTTCCAATATTTTGCCTTTTCCAAGTCTTTGTCTGCGGGGTCGAACTCGCCGTTATAAATTAAATATAAGACATATGAAGAATATTCTTTTTTTGGTTTTTCATAAGGAAGATATTCAAAAATATAAATTATGCCATTTTCCAAAAGGCTTATTGCATATTTTTTATCAAGAGGAGCAAACTTGCCAATGTAATAGTTTCTCCAAGAAAGCAACTTGTTATATCTCATCAAGACTTTTTTCTTTGTTAAATCTTGTTCAACACCAATACCGGATATATAAAGAGAAGCAAGGTTTGCGACAAACATAGAACCCATATATACCCCGCCCTCACATTCATCAAGACCAGATATAGGAGCTCTTCTTGATAATTCATACGCAATTTTTGCGTACTCAAAAGCCTTTTTTGCATCGCGTATCTTTCGAGTGCCAACAAGTTCGCTATTAAACGGAACTGTTGTAAGCACATCATCGTACATTTCATCAAGGTAATATAAGTTTTTATCAGGATCAAAACCTTGATAGTATAAAGAAAGCTCCAAGGCGCGAAAGGCGCAACGATCACGCTTGTTTTTTACGTCATCTATCGCCTTTAAAACTTTTTCGTTAGTCTCAATATCGCCGTTTTGAAGATTGCCATTACTAAACGCACTGCCCCACCCCGCAAGCAGCAAACACAAAAACAGCATTGATTTCCTAAACATAGAAAATATTATATTCTATGTTTATTGAATTTTTCAAGGCAAAAATTTATAAAATCAAATTCAAAAACTCGGCGTTTGTTTTTGTCTGCCTCATTCTTTCGATTAAAGTTTCTACGGCGTCTTCGTTCTTTGAATTTGCCATGGCTCTTCTTAAAAATGCGGAAGCTTCCATTTCCTTGTCGGATAAAAGCAGCTCCTCGCGCCTCGTTCCCGATGCCGCAAGATTTATCGCGGGCCAAATTCTAAGCTCTGCAATTTTTCTGTCCAAAACCATTTCCATATTGCCCGTACCTTTGAACTCTTGGAAAATAAGCTCGTCCATTCTCGACCCTGTTTCTATCAGGGCGGACGCAACTATTGTAAGGCTCCCTGCCTCTTCCGTATTTCTTGCGGCTGAAAAAATCTGGCGCGGACGTTCGAGCGCGCGGATATCAAGACCTCCCGACATTGTCCTGCCGCCGCCCGACTTTGCCGAGTTGTGCGCGCGCGAAAGGCGGGTTAGCGAATCCATGAGCAAGACGACATCCCTGCCGACTTCCACAAGATGCTTCGCCCTTTCCAAAGCCAAATCGGCGATTGAAATATGCGTATTTATCGTTTCATCGTTTGAAGAAGCGAAAATTTCGGCTTTCGGCAAATCCATTCTGAAATCAGTAACCTCTTCTGGACGCTCATCGACAAGCAAAATAATCAAATGGCATTCGGGATGATTTTCCAAAACACCGAAAGCGATGTCTTTCAAAAGCGTTGTCTTGCCCGTGCGCGGAGGGGCGACAATCAAGCCGCGCGTGCCCTTGCCTATCGGGCAAAAAATATCCATCACGCGGTTTGTCATTCTGCCGTCGGAAGTTTCCAATTTCAGTTTTTCATCAGGCGCGATTGTGGTTAAATTCTGAAAAGGCTGCACATTTTTGCGTTCAAGACAGTTTACACCGTCAATGGTTTCGATAAAGCGCAGTTTGGGGTTGCGGTGGTTCTGCGCCCTGTGCGCATTGCCGACAATATACTGCCCCCTTTTCAAGGCAAATCTGCGAACAAGCTCTCTTGAAACATAAGTGTCGGTGGGGCGGGTTTTGCCCCCGTGCTTCGGGTCGAGCAACACGCCGTTGTTGTTCACCGTGAAATCGAAAATCCCCTCGACTTTTATGATTTCAAGCTCCTGCTCGGGCTGGCGCGGCTCGCCGTTTTCGGAAAGGTTTTGGGGCCTGTTCCTATTTTGGCGCATGCGGTTGTTTGGATTAAAACCGCGCCTGCGGTTGTTCTGGCGAATGCGGTTAGAGCGGAAATCGCGCCTGTTCATGCCGTCGCCACTGCCGCCGCTGGAATTGTTTTCAAAATCTTGCATAGAATATCTTGTAATTTTTTTAACGCCAAAAACTCCGAACAAATCAAAGCTTAACAAAAAATAAAATTTGCGAGAAATTCGGCAATGCGCCAAACACAATTAAAACGGCGCATTAAAATAAAACAGACACCATTGAAACCATTGCCGATAATTTCGCAAGCTTTTTTTGCTTTTTATAAAGCAAATTTATTGTTTTTTTTGCAAAGCGCGAATGCGCAATTTCTTTATGTTCGCCGCGCGCACGCAGTCAACCGCCTTTGCGATGTCGCCGTATTTCGCAAGCTCGTCGCCCAAAAGCAAAACCGCCGCACCTTTATCAGATTCGGCAGTTTTTTTCAGCGTTTCCGATATTTCCTCTATCGGCATTTTTTTTTCGTTTAAATAAAATTCTCCATCTTTGCTTACCGCAAGAACAGTCGGCTTGGCGTTTTCGTCGGCTCTTTCAGTGGTTGACATTGACGGCGGATTTATTTGAACCGACCCGTTTTCCTTAAACTGCATGGTAAGCAGAAAAAAGAAAATCAAAACCGTCATGACATCGACCATCGGCACGATGTTTACCTCGAATTTTCTTCGGCGGCGGCGGCTTCTTTCAAGAGAATCCATAAATTATTTTTTCCCGCACATCTTGACAAGGCGTTCGGCGCAAACATCCAAGCGCGCGCAAAGAGTGTCGATTTTTCGGTACAAAAACAAGCTTCCGACAATCGCGGGAATTGCAATCAAAAGCCCAAGGACAGTGGTTGACAAAGCAAGACCCACGCCGCGCGATATTGCCTCTTGCGTGGGCGCGGACTCCGAAGAAAACACAGAAACCAAACCCGCCACAGTGCCGAGCAACCCCAAAAGCGGAGCCGCCGAAATAGAGGCGTCAAGCAGAAACATTCCCCTTTCAAGACGGGTCATTTCAAGGCGCGCAAAAGACTTTAATTCGTCGCTGTCGGGATTGTTGTCATAAAAAAACCTGACAATGCGCCCAAGCGAAGAATTGTCGTTTAAATCGCATTTTTTCAAATCTCCCGAAAGCAGGGAAGAGGCAAGCTCATTCGGAACCACTTTTGAAGTCCGCAAGGAAATCAAACGCTCCAAAATCACATAAAGCGCAATTACCGAGCATAGCCCAAGCGGATAAATGAAAACGCCCGCCCCCTGTAAGAGAAAATCCATGCTACTTCATGTAAGGGAGAGTTGACGCAAGCTTCGACGTCTGCGCTTCCGCTTCCAAAAGCTCCGCAATCGGATCCCAAACCCCGTTGCAAAGAGCCTTGCGGGAATTTTCGGGCATAGAGCATTTGCAAGAAAAATCCTTGCAGGAAATTTCGAGATGCTCCAAGTCGATAACGATTTCCGCCTTCGGGTCTTCCTCAATCAACGCCGCGATTTTCGCGATGTCGGAAGCACTTGCCATAACGCAAGGAATGCCGATTGTCGTGGAGTTGCCGAAGAAAATTTCGGCAAAACTTTCGGCTATGATTGCACGGAAGCCGTAATGCCAAAGAGACTGCGGAGCGTGCTCGCGCGACGAGCCGCAACCGAAATTTGCGCCGCTTAGAAGAATTGAAGCTCCCTTGAAGCGGGCATCGGTAAGCGGATGCTTTTTGTCGCTGCCGTCCGCATTTTTGCGCTCGTCATAAAAAGCATACTGCCCCAAGCCTTCAAAAGTCACGCATACCATGAAACGCGCGGGAATAATTCTGTCGGTGTCAATGTCGTTGCCGGGGACAAATACGCCCCTGCCTTCTACTTTTTCAATTTTACGCAAAGCCATAATTGTGTATAAAAGATAGACTCCGCGCTTTCAATGTCCACAAAAAAACGCGAATTCCGTTCGGTTTTCGCGCTTTTGCTTTCCGTAAATTCAACTATTCCGACTTTGCCTCTGCTTTCGGAAGCGCAAGCTCGTCCAAGTCTTCGGGCATAGGATGGCGGAATCTTGGTCTTTCCGGACGCATCTGCCTTTTGTCGGGGCGGAGCTGCTTTCCCTGGCGCGGAGCGGCTTCATCTGCATTGGGAGGCGGAGGAGTTTCGCCATCGACATTCGGCGGCGGCATCATTGCGCCCTTTGCGCGGGGTCTTTCGCCGCGAACCTGCGGAACTCCGTCGGGGCGTCCGCGCCTTGACGACATTTCGGCAAACATTCTGCGCTGTTTTTCGATTAACGGCACCAGTTCTTCCGCGGAAAGCTTGCCGTCTCCGTCCTTGTCAAACTCCTTCAAGACCCTCTCGGCATGCTTTTTTTGCATTTCCTCGAAACGCTTGCGGCGTTCTTTGAGGGAAGCTTTAGCCTCCGCAAGCTCCGCTTCGTTCAAGTACCCGTCGCCGTCCTTGTCAAACTGCTTTAACATTCTGTTTTTGAACGACTCGGGAAGTTTTTGAGAATCCGCATTTGCGGGCTTTTCCTGCTTTGGCGCGCCGTCTTCCGCAAACATCGGCATTGCGGCAAAAGAAAGAGCGCAAATGATTGATATTATTTTTTTCATGGTTGTACTAATTTATGGGTTGTGGTTTAAATTGGTTTACGCCCATACAAACAACGGCGCAAAAAAAAAGTTTCAAATTTTTTCTCGTAATCGGCATTTAAAGGCGGATAATATAACTTGCAATTTGAAACTAACAATATTTTAATTTGGGGGATTTTTTAATATGTATCAGGTAAATTTCAGCAATCAGGCGATGGGCGAAATCAACAAGCTCTCCAAGCCCGCGCAATTCGAGATTATCGAAAAGCTCAGCTCCATCACTCCCGAAGACTTGGCGTCAGGCAAGGGAGAATTGGGGTCTTTCCACCGTTTTGGCAGAAATTTTTACAGACTGCGCGTCGGAGACTACCGCATATATTTTGAAATCAGCGAACAAAACCAAACAATTTCCGCAAACTACGTCCTGCACAAGCACACGCTTGCCGATTTTGTGTTCCGCTTCAAGCTCCCGTTTACGGAAGAAACAATGATTGAGCAGGAAGACAATTTCTGGAAATACTTGGAATCATTGAAAAAATAATAAATTTATGACACAGGAAAAACCGGCACTTTGGTCAAACGTCCACCAGGCGAGCAAAATCTACATTCTGCCAAACTTCTTCACGGCGGGAAATTTGTTTTTCGGCTTCTTGTCAATAATCCTTTGCATGCGCGGCAGATTTGACGCCCAAACGGAATCGGCAATACATACGATTGCAAATTTCTTCGTAAAGACGGATCCTAAAACAAATCCGAGCGCAAGCTACTACGTCGTTGCGATACTCGCGATTTTGCTTTCCGTTTTCTGCGACGCCCTTGACGGCAGAGTGGCGCGCGCAAGCGGCAAAACTTCTCTTTTTGGTAAGGAATTCGATTCCATTGCCGACTCCATTGCATTCGGAGTTGCGCCGAGCCTCTTGACATTCCTATTGACTTTAAATCCGATGCACGAACAGTTTTCAGAGCGCATGCAAAGTTTTATATCGCCTATCGGGTGGTTTGTCGCGTTCATATATCTTCTTTGCGGATGCATTCGCCTTGCGCGCTTCAACGTAATCACAAACCCGTACATTGCGGGCCATGAAAAATACGAAAAAGGGGATTTCAGCGGGCTTCCCGTTCCCGCCGCGGCAGGTGCAATGTCTTCAATCGCGCTTACTATGTTGCATTTGGATCTTTGGAACTACACGCTTTGGATTGTGCCTGTAATGCTGCTCATTTCATTTTTGATGATAAGCAACATACCTTATCCGTCATTTAAGCATATAAACTGGAATACCAGTGCAAGAATTCGCTCTTTTGTCGCGATAATAGCATGCATATTTTTAATTCTTTACATGGGTGTTTACAGTTTCACGATTATATTTTTGTTGTACATATTGATTCCGCCGATGATGTATTTGCCCAAGTTATACAGTATTTTGTCATATTTATTCGGCAAAAAATTGAAAAAAACGGAATAAAACGGGCGGAAAAAAGATAAAATCTTTTTGGAATTCTACAGCTACGCTTCCTTAAAAGGATTTTTTCCGCCCTCGCGCTCCATGTTGGCTTTTACTTCGACTTGCGGACGTAAGTCCGCCGACGCTCGTAAAAGCGCAACAGCATCGCGCGTTTATTCCGTTTTTTACGTACCCAAAGTTTCCACCTATCAAATAACTTGACGCAATCCCGTACCCATTCCAATTTCGCGTATCAAGTAGCTGAATTTAAATTAGGACTTATTTTTTACACAACCTATCAAGCAACTTCGCAATAAAAGATTTAGGATTCAAACATGTCGAAATGCAAATGTGAGTACAAATGGATAAAAAATCTATCTACTACGGAAGCGTTAGCTGTAAAATATGTGATATTTTATAGGTGTGAACTTTGGGACGCAAAACCAAAAAACAAACAGAGACCCAAGCCCTGATTAAAAAAAATATATTTGATACGCAGTGTTGGAATGGAGACGGAATTTCATTAAGTTGCTTGATAAGTTGCGAGTGTGTAAAAAACGGAAGAAATGCCCGATGCTCTTGTGTTTTATGAGGCGTAAGCGACCTTTGGTCGTGAGTCCGAAATAAAACCAAGATGGAGGGCAAGACCACGCTTGCGTGGGTAGCTTTGCGAAAGCAAAGAGCCGAGCGTAGCGAGTGCCGAGACTTGCGAAGCAAGCGAGTACAAATGAAAAGGCTTCTTTTACGGTTGCGAAGCTGTAAAAGTTGTGATGCTTGATAGGTGTGGGCTTTGATACGTAAAAAACGGAATAAACGCGCGATGCTGTTGCGTTTTGCGAATGGGGAGCTGTACTTTGTACTGCCCCCTGAGCAAAACCAACATGGAGCGCGAGGAATGGGCAAAAAATCTATCTACTACGGAAGCGTCAGCTCTTTATCTTTTAGATTTTTTGTTTTTTGCCCATTCCGTTTTATTCCGTTTTTTATTTTTTGACGCGAGGGTCATGATCTACCCCGCCAACGTCGTCAAGCCCTTGAACGTCCGTATATTTCGTGCTGTCATCTGCAAACAACACCGCAAAAACTGTCAGAAATATAATTTTTAAATCGAGCCAAAACGAAATGTTGTCAACATATTCAATGTCAAAAGAATACTTTACACTATATTTTAAATTGTTGCGACCGTTGACCTGGGCAAGCCCCGTAATGCCCGGCAAAACACTCGACCTGCGGCGGTACTGCTTGGGCATACTTTCAACAGTGGAAATCATAAGCGGACGAGGGCCTATCATAGACATGTCGCCCTTCAAGACATTGAAAAGCTGGGGAAGTTCGTCGATTGAAAAACGCCTCAAAAAAGAGCCGACTTTGCAAATTCTGTATTCGTCGGGAAGAAGATTTCCGTCTTTGTCAAAAGCGTCTTTCATCGTTTTAAGTTTGTAAACATAGATTTTCTTCTCGTACAAACCTCCGCGTTCTTGAATAAACAACGCATTTTTTGAAACGAAAATTTTTGAGAGCAAATAACCTAACAGCAAGATGGGAGATAAAGCCACAATCAAAGAAACAGACATAAAAATATCCATCGCTCTTTTAACTTTTAAATACCCCTTCATTCGAGAATCGTATTAATAAAAATATAAGTGTAAATTATTCCCATTTTTACAAAAAAGTAAATATTTTTTTATCAGCCGGAAATCGGACAAAAAAAGCGGCGGAAGGGATTTCCCTTCTGCCGCCCAAAAGAGCATTGAATTATTCCTGCGCAGGTTCGGAAGACGAAGCCTCTGCATTGCCTTCAACGCCGCCTTCTTCCGCGGAGACATCGTCGCCGTCGCGGGTATTGACAACGCGCGATATGCCGACAAGCTTGTCGCCTTCCGCAAGGTTAATCAGGCGAACGCCCTGAGTTGTTCTGCCGATTACCCTGATGTCCTTTACGGGAGAGCGAACAGCCTGCCCGCCCTGCGTGAACATCATAATTTCATCGTCTTCGCGCACTGACAACGCACCCGCAACACCGTGAGTTTTGATTGCAATAACGCCCGAACCGCCGCGGTTTTGAAGCCTATATTCATCGTAATTCGTGCGCTTGCCCTGCCCGAGCTCGCCCGCGATTAGCAGAGTTGAACCGCTGTCAACCACCACTACCGCCTTGACGCAGTCGTTTTCCTTTTTGAGGGTTACACCCCTTACGCCGCGGGTCGCCCTGCCCTGCGCGCGCAAGTCGTTTTCGCTAAATCTAATCGACATGCCCGCATAGGTTATAAGCACGACTTCGGAATCTTTTTCAGCCAAAACAACGCCAATCAAGTCGTCGCCTTCGTCCAAATTGATGCCGATTATGCCGCCTTTTCGGCAGTTTTTGTAGTCGGAAAGAACTGTCTTTTTAACGACGCCGTTTTTGGTTGCCATAATGAGGCTCTTGTCGGCATCGTCCAAATTCTTTACGCAAATCATAGCCGCGACTTTTTCATCGGGCTGCAAGTCCAAAACATTCTTGATTGAACGCCCCTTTGAAATTCGGGTGCCTTCGGGGATTTCGTAAACCTTGTGGACATACACTCTGCCGTTGTTCATAAAGAACATGATATAATCGTGCGTGGATGCGGTAAATAGATGCTCTATGAAGTCTTCGTCGTACTGCCCCGAACCGATTACCCCCTTGCCGCCGCGCTTTTGGGAGCGGTACGCGCTTACGCCCGTGCGCTTTATGAAGCCGTTGTGCGAAACCGTAATGATGCAGCCTTCGTTTGCGATTACGTCTTCCATGCGGAATTCGCCCTCTTCTGCGACAATCTGCGTGCGGCGGACACCTGCATACTTCTTGCGCATTTCCTGCAAGTCTTCTTTGATTACCTTCAAAAGCTTATGCTCGTTTTCAAGAATTGAACGGTATTCCTGAATGAGCTTCATAAGCTCCATGTATTCGTTTTCGATTTTTTCGCGTTCGAGACCCGTGAGCTGGTAGAGCCTCATATCCAAAATTGCGTTTGTCTGGCGTTCCGAAAGCGGATATTTCGCCATCAAAGAAGATTTCGCCTCGTCGCGGTTTTTGCTTGCGCGGATAATTTTTACAAAATCGTCGAGGTTGTTGAGCGCGATTTTAAAGCCTTCCAAAATGTGCGCCCTGTCTTCCGCCTTTCGGAGAAGGAACTGCGTGCGGCGGTAAATGACGTCGCGGCGGTGCTCGATGTAGCACTCTATCATTTCCTTGATGTTCATCTGCTTTGGCCTGCGCTTGTCAAGGGCAAGCAAAATCGCACCGAAAGAAGATTCAAGCGGTGTATGCTTGTAGAGCTTGTTCAAAACGACTCTCGGAGCTTCGCCGCGTTTAAGCTCGATGACAATGCGGGTGTTCTTGTCGGACTCGTCGCGCAAGTCACTGATTTCTGTAATGACTTTTTCGCTTACCAAATCCGCGATTTTTTCGACCAATGCGGCGCGGTTTACATTGTAGGGAATTTCAGTGATTACAATCTGTTCCTTGCCGTTTTTAAGGTCCTCGACATGCGCAACGCCGCGCATTTTGACGATGCCCTTGCCCGTTTTCATATAGCTTTCGATGCCGCTTCTGCCGGTAATTACGCCGCCGGTCGGGAAGTCGGGACCGGGCAAAAGCTTTATGATTTCGTCAATGGAAATCGAAGGGTTGTCGATAATCGCGCAAGTTGCATCTATAAGTTCGCCAAGATTGTGCGGAGGAATGTTTGTCGTCATGCCGACAGCGATGCCCGTTGAGCCGTTCATTAGAAGGGCGGGCAAGGCGGATGGCAAAACGGACGGCTCCGTCGTCGATTCCTTGTAGTTCGGCACAAAGTCAACCGTGTCTTCGTCGATGTCGCGCAAGAGCTCTTCGGCAAGCGCGCTCAATTTACACTCCGTGTATCGGTATGCCGCCGCGCTGTCGCCATCGATTGAGCCGAAGTTGCCCTGGGGCATTACGAGCGGATAGCCCATGACCCAATCCTGCGCAAGGCGCACCAATGTGTCGTAAACGGAGCTGTCACCGTGCGGGTGGTAGTTTTTAAGAACTTCGCCGACGACGCCCGCGCACTTGTCAAAAGCCCTGTTGTGGAGCAGCCCTTCGCGCAACATTGCGTACAAAATTCTGCGCTGCACAGGCTTCATGCCGTCGCGCACATCGGGAAGCGCGCGGGAAATAATGACCGACATCGAATAGTCGATGTATGCGCCCTGCATTATGTCCGTAATGCTGGCAGGCAATACTTTTTCGTTTTCTGCGTACATAGTAAATTCCTTCTAAAATCAGATGTCCAAGTAAGATGCGTTGAGCGCGTTGTCTTCGATGAACGCGCGGCGTATCGGCACGTCTTCGCCCATAAGCATTGCAAAAGTGCTGTCTGCCAAAGCGGCATCTTCAATGGAAACGCGCAAGAGAGTGCGCTTTTCGGGGTCCATCGTCGTTTCATAGAGCTGGTCGGGATTCATTTCGCCCAAGCCTTTATAACGCTGGATTGACATGCCCCTCTTGCCGAGTTCGCGGATTTTCGCAACCATTTCAAGAGCCGTGAATATCGTCTCCTGCGCGACTATTCCACCGTCGGAATTCTTTTCTATGAGCTTGAAGCGCGGTTCGTCGGAAGGCGAATAAGCCTTGTCGTCAAAGCCGAGCTTTTCCAAATCCTGCAAGACTTTTTCTATTTGGTGGGCTTCGTAAATTTCATAAACGCCAATGCGCTGCTGGACCTTGTTGCCGTTTTCATCGAGAACTTCGCGAATGGTCGCCGCGCTGAAAAGGTCTTCGGTATTGTCGAACTCGACAAAGAACTGCGAACGCTCCTCGTCGTTGAAGAGGAAGCGGAATTCCTCCTTGTTGCCAGTGCGGATGCGGGCGACATAGCGCGGCATAAGACCGTCCCTGCCCGAATTTATGTAGGAAGAGAACTGGCAACCGTAGCGGGTTATGCCGCTTGACAATGTTTCAAGCCTCGACAAAAGCTCTACGATTTTATCAACCTTCGACGAATTGAATTCGAGATTGTCCGACAAGCGCACAAGCGTCAAATTCTCAGAGCCAAGCTCAATCAAAATCTTGTTCATTTCCGCATCGTTCATAACGTAGCGTTCATTCTTGCGGCGTTTGATTTTGTAAAGGGGCGGCTGCGCGATATAAACATATCCGTTTTCAATCAAGCCACGCATTTGGCGGAAGAAGAAAGTGAGAAGCAAAGTTCTGATGTGGGAACCGTCAACATCGGCATCAGTCATAATCACGATTTTGTGGTAGCGCGCCTTTGAAATGTCGAACGCGCCTTCGCCCTCTTCGCCAATGCCCGTGCCGCAAGCGGTAATCATCGTCTTGATTTCATTGTTGCCCAAAACCTTGTCAAGACGCGCCTTTTCAACGTTTATGACCTTGCCCCTAAGCGGCAAAATCGCCTGGTAACGTCTGTCGCGCCCCTGCTTTGCAGAACCGCCCGCAGAGTCGCCTTCGACCAAGTAAAGCTCGCACAAAGACGGGTCTTTTTCGGAGCAGTCCGCAAGCTTGCCCGGAAGTCCACCCGCGCTGATTGCCGTTTTGCGGACAGTTTCGCGCGCCTTTCTTGCCGCTTCTCTTGCGCGCGCCGCATTGATTGTCTTTTCAATTATGCGCTTTGCGATTTGCGGATTTGTCTCGAAATAATATTTCAAATTTTCGCCGACAACCTTTTGAACAATGCCGTCAACTTCGCTGTTTGAAAGCTTTGTCTTTGTCTGACCCTCAAAACGCGGTTCGGGAACTTTCACGGAAATTACGGCAGTCAAGCCTTCGCGAACGTCGTCCCCTGAAATTTTGATGTCTTTATCCTTCTTTTCCTTCAATAAATTGTTGGCGGATGCGTAATTGTTTATGACGCGCGTAAGGGCAGTCCTAAACCCGCTAAGATGCGTGCCGCCTTCAACGTTGAAAATAGAGTTTGCGTAAGCGTAAATCTGATCGGTGTAAGAATCGTTGTACTGCAAGGCAATATCAACAATTATCTTGCCGCCCGAAGGAGCTTCGGAGTCTCCCGAAAAAGAAATGACTTTCGGGTTTACGACATTTTTCGCCTTGTTTAGGAACATCACATATTCGGCAATGCCGTCCTTAAAACAAAACTCCTCTTCCTTGTTTATGCGCTCGTCGGACAGCACAATGCGAACTCCAGGGTTCAAGAAAGCAAGCTCGCGCAGACGCTTTGCGAGAATTTCATATTTGAATTCGCGCGTTTCCTCAAAAATCACGGGGTCGGGCAAAAACGTGATTTTAGTGCCCGTTGTTTTGGTCGAACCCGTGATTTCCATCTTGCGGGTTGTCTTGCCGCGCGAAAATTCCATTCTGTGGATTTTGCCGTCCCTGCGGACTTCGACTGAAAATTCGATTGACACCGCGTTTACGCACTTCGCGCCGACCCCGTGCAATCCGCCAGAAACCTGGTACGCGCCCTTGCCGAATTTGCCGCCCGCGTGAAGGTTTGTCATTACAAGCTCCAAGGCGGGAATTTTGTACACAGGGTGAATATCAACAGGAATGCCGCGACCATTGTCCTCAATGGAGCACGCGCCGTCGGAATGCACGGAAACATTTATGACAGTGCAGTACCCCGCCAAAGCTTCGTCTATGGAATTATCCACGATTTCAAACACACAGTGGTGCAAGCCCCTCTCGTGAGTGTCGCCGATATACATATCGGGACGTTTTCTTACGCCTTCAAGACCTTCAAGCTTTTGAATTTTTGAAGCATCGTACTTGTCGTTTTTCTTTATGTCGTCTGCCATTTTTTGTTTTTATTTAATAAATTGATTTTATATAACGGGAAATTGCGCCAATGAAATTTTGCGAAAACGCAAGCATTTTTTCTAAAAAAATCCGCCGATTTCCCCACTTTTTTCACGCTCATATTTATACTATATAAGCGCATTTGAATTGCAAACTTTTTTAAAAGTTTTTTGCATTTTTTCGGCGCGCCTTTCCATTGCACAACCTACTGCTTTTCAATAATTTGAGTTGAAAAATTCCGGTTCCCCCAAAAACCTGCTCCCCCGCCTTTTCATTTCGACAAACTTCCAAACAAAAACAAGGCTGAAAATATGGCGACAAAGCAGGCAAGCATCAGCCAAACTTGCAAATATAGCGACTTCGATTTTTTGGAAAACAATCTCAAACGCCTGTCTTTTACGCGTATTCTCAAACAGCCCTCGGATGCGTCGCCGTCGAAAATTTTTAATTTTCTGCCGACGGGAGCAATGTCGTAAAAAAACTTGTAAATTGTATAGGAAGAAAAAATTTCTTCCGTATCAAAAGTAAAAACTTCCAATGCCCCTGCCTCCAAAACAAACGGCGGCTTTTTATTTGAAACAATCGCGGCCTCCACAGGGAAGTAAACAAGCTCTTTTTGAATTTTTCCATGCGCTTTTTTTGTCCGCCACTCCGCCGACAAAAAGCCGATTTTCTCAATCTTTAACGCTTCCTGCGAAGTATTCCATAGCTCGATTGAGACTTGCTTTGCAATTTTCCCGTCAAGCGAATCTATTTGAAGCATTGTTTTCAGTTCATAACGCTTTTTTTGCTTAAATGAAAATACGGCAAAGACAATTATAAACAGAACAAGCGCAACTGCCGCAACTATAAGAACGTTATCAAGCCACCTAAAAGTCTTATCAAAAAAGTCAAAATCATTTGCAAATGCACCGCAAATAAAAAGCATAAAGACGAAAGCAATCAATACAACCGACAAAATCCTGCAAACAATTTGTATCCTGCTTGCAATTAACTTATCTGTAATTTTCATTTTGTAATTATTCTAAAACTTTGAAAGAAATACAACCCTATTCACCAAAATTTATCAAATTGTAAATGCTTTGATTTTTCTCCAAGCCCGCAAAAGAAGAACCGCATACAGACAAAAAAATTGCGCTTGGAATATGGCTCCAAGCGCAATTTAAAATTTCTATTTTATTCCCATTCGATGGTTGAAGGGGGTTTTGAAGAAATATCAAGGCATACCCTGTTGACGCCCTTTACTTCGTTAATTATGCGGTTTGAAATTTTAGCAAGCAATTCATGAGGAATGTGCGCCCAGTCCGCCGTCATTGCGTCCAAGCTTTCCACTATGCGAAGCGCAATTACATTGTCGTATGTGCGCTCATCGCCCATGACGCCAACCGTTTTCACGGGCAGGAAGACAGCAAAAGACTGCCACACCTTGCCGTAATATCCGCTCGACTTCATTTCCTCTATGAGGATTGCATCAGCTTCGCGCAATACGTCCAAACGCTTTTTTGTGATTTCGCCGACAACCCTTACGCCCAAGCCGGGCCCCGGGAAGGGATGACGCCACAATACGTCATGCGCCAAGCCAAGCTCTTTGCCGAGAGCGCGCACTTCGTCTTTGAAGAGTTCGCGCAAAGGTTCGAGAAGTTTTAACTTCATACGTTTAGGCAAGCCGCCGACATTGTGGTGGCTCTTAATCAAAGATGCGGGATTTCCATCGATTGAAACACTTTCAATAACGTCGGGATAAAGCGTGCCCTGCGCCAAAAAGTCAACCTGCCCGATGCTCTTCACTGTTTTGTCGAACACTTCAACAAACGTCTTGCCGATAATCTTGCGCTTGCGTTCGGGGTCGGTGACGCCTTTCAATTTTTTGAGGAAAAGCGGAGCCGCCTTGGCTGTGATGAAACGCATTTTGAAATTGCGCTTAAAAAGGTCTTCAACAGACTTGCGCTCATTCTTTCTCAAAAGCCCGTTGTCAACAAACACGCAGGTAAGCTGGTTGCCGATTGCCTTGTGGATTAACGCCGCCGCAACAGAAGAGTCAACGCCGCCGCTCAAACCCAAAATCACCTTCTTGTCGCCGACAGTTTCGCGGATTTTCGCGATTGCGCGCTCAACGTAGTCGGACATATTCCAGTCGCCCTTGCAACCGCAGATACCGAACAAAAAATTCTTTATGATTTCAATCCCCCCGATGGTATGCGCGACTTCGGGGTGGAACTGCATTCCGAAGAATTTGCGCTCCTTGTTTTCAATCAAGGCGTATTCGGAATTTTCGGTTGTCGCTATGGCTTTAAAGCCCTTGGGTAGTTTCACCAAGCGGTCGCCGTGCGAATTCCAAACGGTCATCGGAGACTTTATGCCCTTTAAAAGAAGGCTGTCGGAAGACTTGAAAGAAAGCTTGCCATGCCCGTATTCGCGCTGTTTTGAAGAAACGACTTCGCCGCCGAGCATCTTGCCCATCAACTGCAAACCATAGCAAATCCCCAAAACGGGAACACCCAGCTCAAACACCTTCGGATCGGGGCGCGGAGATTTTGGCGACAAAACGCTTGCGGGACCGCCCGACAAAATCACGCCGCACAAATCGTCGCCCTTGATTTTAGACGCTTTTGTGTTGTATGGCAAAATTTCCGAATAAACGCCGCACTCGCGAATGCGGCGCGCTATAACCTGCGTGTACTGGGAACCGAAGTCGAGAACTATAATTTTCTGATTCATGGTATTTTTTGTTAGAATTTGATACGTCCGTTTCTATAGCCGCAAACGGGGCAAACCGCAGATTCGCCTGCCGCGCGGGATGTGTAAATCGACCTGCATTTTAGGCAATGATAGACATTTTCGCGCATTCTCTTCCGATAGGAGCCTACATACGCCCTATCCGCAAAAAACGCACTTATGGCGGCCGCCGCCAAAACAACGCAAGCCACAGTTGTGAAATATATCGTCATTGCCTTTCTTGAAAAAAACGCAAAACGCGCCCGAAAAAGGACGCGTTGTTTGCGGAATTGAAAAAATCAAAGAAAACCCCTTATTCCGCAGCCTTTTCAGCGTCCTCCGCAGGAGCGGCTTCCGCTTTCTTGGTTGTCTTCTTGGCAGTTTTCTTGGTTGCGGCTTTCTTTGTAGCCGCTTTCTTTGCAGTCTTTTTAGCGGCGGGTTTCTTTGCCGCCTTATAGCCTTCGTCGTCGGCTTCGATAAGCTCGATTAACGCCATGTGCGCGGCGTCGCCTGCGCGGGGAACAAGCTTATATATGCGAGTATAGCCGCCCTTGCGGTTTACGAACTTGGAGACTTTGCCTTCCTTGTCTTTTGAACCAAAGAGCATTGCAACAGCTTCAACATCGCGAATGCGGGCGATTGCCAAACGGCGGTAGTGCAATTTAACAGCCGCATCTTCAGAAGCCGCCGCATTCTTTGCCAAAGTAATGATTTTTTCGGCAAACGGACGCAATGCTTTTGCTGATGCGAGAGTTGTTTCAATTCTGTCATGGCGGAAAAGAGCCGCCGCAAGAGACGCCATAATGGCGGCGCGGTGTTCTTTTTTTACGCCCAATGTGTGCTTATGTTTTGAATGACGCATTTTAAATAATTTCTTTTAAAGTATTATATGGTTGCCGTATCAATCAGGCGTTCGTCTATCTTCATACCCAAAGACAAGCCCAACTGCTCCAACTTACCCTTAATTTCGTTGAGAGATTTTTTGCCGAAATTGCGATATTTCAACATTTCCTGCTCCGACTTCATTGCCAATTCGCCGACAGTGGTGATGTTTGCGTTGTTTAAGCAATTTGCCGCGCGGACGGAAAGTTCGATTTCGTTTACGCTCATGTTCAAGAGCTTCCTCAAACGGTTCTGCTCTTCGCTTACTTCGCGTCCCGCAGTTTCAAATTCGATGTCCTGCTCGTTCACCTTGTCGAACACGTCGATGTGGTGCTTCAAGATGACTGCGGCTTCCTTCATCGCTTCGTCGGGAGTAATGCAGCCGTTTGTCCAGATTTCAACCGTCAATTTGTCAAAGTCAGTCATCTGCCCGACGCGAGTCGGGTCAACAGAATACTTTACCAATTCAATCGGGCTGAACAAGGAATCAACGGGAATTACACCTATGGGCTGGTCGGCATACTTATTTTCTTCTGCCGGACGCCAGCCGCGACCTTCGCAAATTTCAACTTCCGCAACAAAACGACGCTTGAAATCGAGTGTGCAAATTACCTGTTCGGGATTTACGATTGTGATGTCCGAATCCAACTGAATGTCGGCGGCGGTTACAGGACCTTCCTTTTCGACATCAATCATCAGACGCTTCGGTTCGCGAGTCGCGCTCTTAATCTTGATTTTTTTGAGGTTCAAAACGATGTCGGTAACGTCTTCAACGATGCCTTCAACGCTCTGAAATTCGTGATCCACGCCCTCAATCTTGATAGAGCTGATTGCAGCCCCTTCAATCGATCCCAAAAGAACTCGACGCAAGGCATTGCCTATTGTGTAGCCGAAACCCGTTTCAAAAGGTTCCGCCACAAACTTCGCATAAGTTTCGGTAGCTGTTGCTTCGTCTTTTACAAGACGTTTGGGCAACTCAAATTTTCCAAGGCGCTTTGCCATTTTAGTTCCTTTTGTTAATTGAAATATTATCGTGAATAGAATTCAACAATCAACTGTTCGTTGATGGTCTTATCCATTTCGTCGCGTATGGGAAGACGGTTTACGGTGCCTTTGAACGCGCCGTCAACCCTGTCGAGCCATGCGGGAGGATTGCGCAAAGCGGATTCGTCCAAGCTGCGCTGGGCAAGCTGGCGGGAACTTGACTTTTCGCGGACTTCAACTACGTCGCCCGGCTTGCATGAGAAACTCGGAATGTCAACCTTTGCGCCGTTTACCTGAACATGGCCGTGTGTAACGAGCTGGCGCGCCGCCTTGCGTGTGCGACCGAAACCCAACAAATAAACGATGTTGTCGAGGCGCACTTCCAAAAGCTGCATAAACACTTCGCCCGTAACGCCGCCCTGACGCTTTGCGCGTTCAAAAGTGAGGCGGAACTGCTTTTCGGTAAGACCGTACATAAAGCGCAATTTCTGCTTTTCGGTAAGACCCATGGAATAGTCTGTGACGCGGCGGCGCAAACGCGGCCCGTGAATGCCGGGCAAATACGCCTTGTTTGTCATAGCCTTCTTTGCGTTGAAAAGCGCAGTGTTGAAACGGCGATTAATTCTCTGTGTTGGACCTGTATAACGAGACATTTTAAAATTCTCCTGATTTTGAAATTATACGCGGCGACGTTTGCGGGCGCGGCATCCGTTATGCGGAACCGGCGTAACGTCGGCGATGGATACAACGATAAAGCCCAATGCCTGCAAAGAGCGAATAGCCGCATCGCGACCCATGCCCGGACCCTTTACCTTCACTGCGACTTCCTTCATGCCGTGGCTCATGGCAACCTTGCCTGCGTCCTGAGTTACGACTTGCGCGGCGTAAGCGGTGCTCTTTCTCGAGCCGCGGAAGTTCATTTTGCCCGCGCTCGACCAGCTGATTACATTGCCCTGCTGGTCAGTGAAAGAAACTTTCGTGTTATTGAAAGTGGCGTTGATTGAGCATACGCCCGTGTGGACGTTCTTGCTGCCCTTTGCCTTGCGAATTTTGATTTCACCGAGCTCTTCGCTCAACAAATCCTTTGCAGTCGGCTGGGAAGGCTGCTGTTCCTGAACCTGCTCTTCGGCAACCGTTGTTTCCTTTATTTCTTTTTCTTCGCTCATTTAAAATCCTTAAAGTTTATTATGCTTTCTGACCTACGCCGACAGTCTTGCGCTTGCCTTTGCGGGTGCGCGCATTCGTGCTTGTGCGCTGGCCTCTTACGGGCAAACCGCGCATATGCCTCAAACCGCGATAGCTCTTGATTGCGCTCAAACGCTTTAAGTTCGACATGATTTCGCGACGCAAATCGCCTTCAAGCTTGAACTGGTTGTCAGCAATCACCGTCATGATTTTGTTGATGTGCTCTTCGTTCAATTCCTGAGCGCGCATTTCTTCTGGAATGCCCGCTTCCTTGCAAATCAACTTTGCGCGTACAGGGCCAATTCCGTAGATGTATCTGAGCGCATATTCAACGCGCTTATTGTTTGGTATGTCAACACCGAGTAGTCGTGCCATATTTATTTAATGTGTTAAAAGATTTTATATAATGATGTTTTTTTTCGATTTGAAAAGCTTTTTTTTCAAAAAAAACAATTCTACTCGCAGACAGTGAGAATTTCAGGCTCTCCGTCCGTAATTAGAACCGTGTGTTCGGAATGACTGCTCGGTTTGCCGTCCAAAGTATAAACCGTCCAACCGTCCGAACCGATTTTTATGTCGGGCTTGCCCATTGCAACCATAGGCTCTATGGCTATCGTCATTCCGGGGCGAAGCAACGCTCCCGTTCCCGCCTTGCCATAGTTCGGAACTTCGGGTTCCTCGTGCAAATGCCTGCCGACTCCGTGCCCCGTAAATTCCCTGATAACCGAATATCCCGCATCTTCAACATACTTTTGAATTGCCGCGGAAATATCTCCAACCCGATTGCCCGCCAATGCCTGCGCTATCCCGACATACATTGACTCTTCAGTGGTTTTGACAAGCCTTGATACTTCTGGGCTTGCCTCGCCTATCACAACCGTTCGAGTGTTATCGCCTACGAACCCTTGATAGACCACGCATACATCCATGCTAACTATATCTCCGGATTTCAGCACCCTTTCAGGCGTTCCAATTCCATGGATAATCTCGTCATTAACCGATACGCATATATAACCCGGATACTTCAAACTGCCACATTTGTATTTATAGGAAGCACTCCTGCAAGAATACTTCTCCATAATATCTTTGGCCGCCCGGTCGATTTCCCAGGTGGATATGCCGATACGTGCCATTTGGCAGAGCTCATTTAGCACTTTCGCGGCAATCACGCAAGCTTGGCGCATGATTTTCAATTCCCTTTCGGATTTAATGCTAATCATACGGCGCGCCGTCTATTTTGAAATTAAAATTTTAAAGAACATTTTTTCAAATGCGCCGCCTTTAAAAAAACGGCGCATCTCCTTATAAAACAAACGCCTTAACAGCCCAGGAAGTCAAGCCAACCACAAGAATTATGATTAGCGGCGTCCAGAGCGCCCAAAGCGATTTAAGCTGATTTGAATCAATCAATCTGCGGGCTTCGCCCACACTGCGCCCGCGAATGCGACCCTTTTTGAGGAAGCCGTCATAGTGGCGCTGCAAAAGATAGGTTTCAACCTGCCTCATCGTGTCGAGAGCGACGCCAACGGCAATCAATGCCCCCGTACCGCCAAAGAAGTGCGCGATTTTCGGAGGAATATTCCACTGCATCATCAGCATCTGCGGCAATATCGCAATTATCAAAAGGAATATCGAACCCGCCAATGTCAAACGCGTCATCACATAGTCCAAGAACTTTGCCGTCGGCTCTCCGGGGCGAACGCCGGGGATGTAGCCGCCATAACGCTTCAAATCATCGGCAATCTGCAACGGCTTAAACATAATCGACACCCAAAAATAGCTGAAAAGCAAAATGAGGACGCCATAAACCGTCGTATAGACTGTTGGGCTGAACTGTCCGAAAATCTGCTGCGGAAAGAGCAAGAGTGCGCTTGCGAAAATGATTGGCATAACGCCCGCATAATTTACCTTCAAAGGCAAATATGAGGACTGCCCGCCCATAATCTTGTTGCCCACCATGCGTTTTGCGTACTGCACGGGAATTTTTCTTGTCGCCTGAGTAACGGCAATGATAGCCGCCGTAACGACAAGCAAGAGAGCAATCATTATTGCCGCCTGAGGTATGCCGCCCATTGCCGCGCCTTCCGCGCCTATCGGACGGTTGAATACGAGCATGTACGCCTGCGAGAATGCGCCCGGCAAGTCGGCGACGATGCCGACCGTAATCAAAATAGATATGCCGTTGCCGATGCCCCGCTGGGTAATCTGCTCCCCAAGCCACATCAAAATCATGCACCCCGTGACGAGGAATATTACCGATGTCACAAAGAACAAGGATAAATTCGACGCAACCACGATGTTTCCGAACTGATTCGGATCAAAACCTGTAAATAAAGTACCCGGCTTCCAAATAATCGCGTACATCATGAGCATGCCCTGAACAGCCGCGATTAAAATTGTGAGATAACGGGTGTACTGCGAAATTTTCTGCCTGCCCATCTCGCCTTCCTGCATAAGGCGCGCGAGACTCGGAACAACCGCCCCCATAAGCTGCAAAATAATAGAAGCACTGATGTACGGCATGATGCCGAGCGCGAAAACCGCACCCTGCATCATTGCACCACCGGTGAACATATTATAAAGACCGACCAATCCGCCGCCGTCATTGGAGCCGGAAGCGTAGTAGGCCTGCAACGGGGTCGGGTCAATGCCCGGCAGAGGAATTGCCGCGCCAACACGAGCGATAAAAATCAACCCGAGCGTCAAAAATATGCGCTGACGCAGTTCGGGAATTTTAAAGCAATTAGTAAAGGCGCTAAACATGTCAATTCCTTCCCTGAAACTATTCGTTTACAACGGCCTTGCCGCCTGCCGCTTCAATCTTTTGGACTGCCGAAGCCGAGAACTTGTCGGCTTTCACGACAAACTTCTTTGTGAGCTTGCCGTTGCCCAAAACCTTTACGAGATTGTCGCTTGCCCTGACCAAGCCCGCCTTGACCAAGTCGTCCCTTGTGATTTCTTCAAGGTTCAACTTTTCGAGGCAACCTACGTTTACGACAGCGTAATCGACAGTAAAGTTCTTGTTGTTGAAGCCGCGATGCGGAAGTTTGCGGTACAAAGGCATCTGACCGCCTTCAAAACCCGCTCTTACGCCGCCGCCACTGCGGGCTTTCATACCCTTGTGACCTCTGCCCGAAGTGCGACCATGACCACTGCCAATACCGCATCCCTTGCGCTTGGAGTAGTGCTTTGCACCCTTTGGATTTGAGAGATTGCTTAAATTTGTCATTGTTAAAATCTCCTTTTTTTTAGCTTCTCAATGCGGAAATGGCTTCCGCAGTGCGGAGCTGGTGAAGAGCGCGCAATGTCGCGTTTACCATAGCCGAATCGTTGTTGGAGCCGAGGCTCTTGCTCAATACGTCTTTGACGCCTGCCGCTTCCAAAACAGCCCTCACGCCGCCGCCTGCGATAACGCCCGTACCGGGAGCAGCCGGACGGAGCAATACTTTGCCGCCGTCGAATGCGCCGATGACTTCGTGGGGAATTGTGTTATCCTTCAAGCATACGTTTGACATATTCTTGCGCGCACGTTCCGTAGCTTTCTTGATGCAGTCGGGAACTTCCTTTGCTTTGCCGAAACCTACGCCGACCAAGCCCTTGCCGTCGCCCAAAACAACGAGCGCGGAAAATGTGAAACGGCGACCGCCCTTCACAACCTTTGCGCAACGATTGATGTGCACGACTTTTTCAATAAATTCCGGAGCTGCAACTTCTTCGCGAGCGCCCTTGCCACTTTTAATATCTTTAGCCATTTTTCTTTCCCGCAATTAGAAGTTAATGCCAGTCTGGCGAACCGCGTCCGCAAAGCTCTTAACGCAGCCGTGATAGCGGCGGGAGCCTCTATCCAAAACAACTGCAGTAACGCCTGCCGACTTCATTTTTTCGCCAAGTTTTGAACCCAATGCAACAGCGCCCGCAACGTTCGCCAAAATCTTCTCGCCGTTCAATTCCTTGCTCAAAGAGCAAAGGGATACGAGAGTCTTGCCTTCTTTGTCGTCGATGCACTGTGCGCAAATATGCTTGTTGGAAAAACGCACTACCAAGCGGGGGCGTTCCGCCGTGCCGAAAACACGGCTGCGTACGCGCCAACGACGCTTTTGTGCCAACATCTTTTTCTTTTCGAGTTTCATATAAAAATCCTTCTCTAATTAAGACAAGCGTTAAGCCGTCTTCTTGCCTTCCTTCCTGCGGATAAATTCGCCGCGGATTCTCACACCCTTGCCCTTGTAAGGCTCTACAGGGTAGAAGTTTTTGATGTCCGCCGCAACCTGTCCGACGAGGTGCTTGCTTGCGCCTGAAATAGTAAGCATGGGATTGCGGTCAGGCAATTCGCCTACAACAACCGTAATGCCTTCGGGCACCTGATATACGCAGGGATGCGCATAGCCGAGAGCCAAAGTCAAAACATTGCCTTTTAGTTCAGCCTTAAAACCTACGCCGTAAATTTCAAGGATTTTTTCAAAGCCTTTGGATACGCCTTCCACCATTGCGTTTACAACGCTGCGGGCAGTGCCGTGCATTGCTCCCGAAAAACGGGAATTGGACGCGGGCGCAAAATGAATCGCGCCGTCTTCCAACGTGATTTTTACGGCGGAAGCAAACGTCTTTTCGAGTTTGCCCTTCGGACCTTCTACTTTAACGGTATTTCCGTCAACGGCAACTTTTACGCCTGCCGGAATTACCACTGGAAGTTTACCTATTCTACTCATATTCCAAAACTCCCTTACCAAACTTTGCAGATTAACTCACCGCCCGCCTTGTTCTTGCGGCAATCGCCGTCTGTCAAAACGCCGCGCGATGTGGTGAGGATGGAAATGCCCATGCCGCCCAATACGCGGGGAATGTCAGAACAAGAGTAGTACAAACGGCGTCCCGGCTTGCTTACGCGTTCGATTTGCGTAATTGCAGGAACTCCGCCAACATACTTCAAGGTGATTTCTATTTTCTTTTCAGCCTTTTCGCCCGAAACCGCGAAATCTGCGATGTAACCGTTATCTTTCAAGATTTTTACGATGCCTTCGCGGATGTTCGACCAAGATGCGGAGCAAGAATCCTTGCGCGCATTGCTCGCGTTGCGAATGATTGTCAAAAAGTCGCCAATATTATCGTGTGATGCCATATCGATATTCCTTCCTTAATTACCAAGACGCCTTTGTAACGCCCGGTATCTTGCCGTCGAGAGCCAACTCGCGGAATGTGATACGGGAAAGACCGAACTTGCGAATGTATGCGCGCGAACGACCCGAAATCGAGCAGCGGTTCCTCAAGCGGATTTTGGAGGAGTTGCGCGGCAATTTTGCCATAGCTTTCTGGGCCGCGAAAAATTCTTCGTCCGAAGAGTTCGGATTGGAGAGAATTTTCTTCAGCTCAGCACGCTTTGCGGCGTACTTGGCAACGAGCTTTTCACGCTTCAAATTTCTTTGGATTGATGATTTTTTAGCCATAATTTTACTTAGCCTCCGTTGTTACAGCGTCTGCATTGGGTTTGCGGAAAGGCATGCCCAACTGCTTCAAAAGCTCGCGGCCTTCATCGTCGGTTTTTGCCGTTGTCACGATTGTGATGTCCATGCCCAAATTTTTACGGTTGGGGTCAACTGTAATTTCGGGGAAAATTGTGTGGTCTGCCACGCCAAAGCTGTAATTGCCATGGCCGTCCAAGCGGGTGCCTACGCCGCGGAAGTCGCGGATTGACGGAAGCACGATGTTTATAAACTTGTAAAGGAATTCCCACATGCGCGCGCCGCGCAATGTCACCATAACGCCGTTTGCCTGACCTTCGCGAAGCTTAAAGTTCGCAATGCTCTTGCGCGATTTGGTGATTACGGGTTGCTGACCCGCAAGCTTTGCTATTTCCTTGACTACTTCCTGCACCCATTCTTTTGAGTTTTCGCTGCGGATGCCCGAGCTGATAACGATTTTTTCAAGATTGGGAACATTGTGCGGATTTGAATGGTTCAACGCCTTTTCAAGCGCGGGAACCACTTTTTCCGCATACATCTTTTTTAATACCGGTGTATTGTTCATTGTTTTTTATTGTTTGGGTCGCTGCTTACGCCTTACTTCTTTTTGGAATCAAAACGCCCAGCCGACATTACATTTGAAATGTGCAAAGACTGTTCGCGCTCAACGATTGCCCCTTCGGGATTTTTTTCGCTTTTGCGCTCGTGGTGCTTTCTCATGTTTACGCCTTCAACAAGAACGCGCTGCGCCTTCGGGAAAACCGCCAATACTTTGCCTCTCGAGCCCTTTGCAGAACCCGAAATAACTACAACTTCTTCGCCTTTTTTTACGCTGTTTTTCATATTAGAGTACCTCCGGTGCGAGAGAAATAATCTTCATAAAGTTCTTTGAACGCAATTCGCGCGCAACCGGCCCGAAAATGCGCGTGCCTTTCGGATTGCCGTTATTGTCGAGAATTACGACGGCATTTGAGTCAAAACGCAAGTATGAACCGTCGGCTCTGCGAATCGGAGCCTTGGTGCGGACGATGACCGCCTTGGCAACAGTGCCCTTCTTGACGGCGGCGTCCGGAGTTGACGATTTTACCGCAACCACAATCGTGTCGCCGATTTTTGCGTTTCTGCTAATTTGACCGAGGCGGCGAATCATCGCCACTTCCTTAGCGCCGGTGTTGTCTGCAACAACTAATCTTGTCTGCATCTGTATCATTGCAATATCTCCTTGGACTATGCCGTTACGGGTGCTTTTTCAATGATGCGCACTACGCGGAAACGCTTCATCTTGCTGAGCGGACGCGTTTCTGCAACTTCAACCTTGTCGCCCAATGCGCACTCGTTCTTTTCGTCGTGGACGTGAATTACGGTCTTGCGGCGAATTTCCTTGTGGTACAACGGATGCGGCACTTTGTAAAAGTACGTAACCTTAATGCTCTTGTCGCCTGAGCGCGATGTAACCACGCCGACGATGCTCTTACGGAATTTTCTTTGAACTTCAGCCATTTTTATGCCTCTCTATTATTTCTTCTGGCTCTTTATGGTTTCAAAACGGGCAATGTCGCGACGCAAAACGCGGATGCGCCCCGTGTTTTCAACCTGACCTGTTCTTTTGCGGATGTTGAGACCGAGCAATTCGTCGCGCATTTCGCGCAATTTCTTGTCGAGTTCTTCAACGGAAAGCTCTCTTATATCTTTCGATTTCATTGTCAACCTCTCATCTTAGAGTATTTCAACGCCTTCGCGAACGATAAAGCGGCAACGGAATGGCAGTTTGCCGTCCGCAAGCCTCATTGCTTCGCGAGCCTGAGATGCAGGAACACCTGAAATCTCAAACAAAATAACACCCGGCTTAATGACTGCGCACCAGTATTCAACCGCGCCCTTACCCTTACCCTGACGAGTTTCGGCAGGCTTCTTGGTTACAGGCTTGTGCGGGAATATGCGCATCCAAACTTTGCCCTTACGTTTCAAATATCTGTTAATCGCAACACGAGCCGCTTCGATTTGGGCTGCCGTGCAACGGCCTCTGTCGAGAGCCTGGATTGCATAGTCGCCGAAAGAGATGCTGTCGCCGCCCTTGGCGTCGCCGTAGATGCGCCCCTTTTGGACTTTGCGATACTTCGTTCTTGTTGGAAGTATATTTGCCATCTTGTTAAACTCTTCCTAATTTAAAATTATAGTACGTCTTCGGGCTTCAAGCACAACCAGCATTTTACGCCGATTTTGCCGTAAAGCGTATGCGCTTCGGTGAAGCCGTAGTCGATGTTTTCACGCAATGTCTGCAAGGGAATGCGGCCTTTTCTCTGCCATTCCGTGCGGGCAATTTCCGCGCCGCCCAAACGACCTGAAATCTGGATTTTGATGCCCATTGCGCCCAATGCCATTGTCTGGGTTATCGCCTTTTTGATTGCCCTGCGGAAAGAAATTCTGCGTTCCAACTGCAATGCAACGCTTTCCGCAACGAGGTATGCAACCAAGTCGGGCTTCTTCACTTCCTGAATGTCAACCAAAACGTCCTTGCCGATGTACTTTGCCAAGTCGGCTTTGAGCTGTTCGAGCAACGCGCCCTTCTGACCGATTACAACGCCCGGACGAGCCGTATAAATCTTGACGCGAATGCGCTGACCCGCGCGTTCAATAAAGATTTTCGGCACAGATGCGCCCTTTAATTTTTCGCGGAGAAATTCGCGAATGCGATAATCTTCCGCCAAGAATTTGGAATAATCCGCCTTGTTTGCGTACCAGCGCGAATCCCAGTCGCGGCGTACTGCAAGACGAAAACCTCTCGGATTTACTTTTTGTCCCATATGCTATTTCTCCAAATTACTTCTCGTCGCTCAACACTATTGTGATGTGGCTTGTGCGCTTGCGGATAGGATGCGCACTGCCGCGCGCAACAGGACGGTAGCGCTTGAACGCTATGCCTTGATTAACTATCGCAGACTTCACCTTCAACGATGCCGCCGATACGCCATTGTTATTTTCTGCATTTGCAATTGCACTCGCAAGTGTCTTTGCAATCAATGCCGCGCTCTTTCTCGGCACAAGACCCAAGATTTCGAGAGCTTCCGCAGCATTAAGCCCCTGTATTTTACGGGCGACTTCGCGTACCTTCTTGTCGGACATACGCGCAAACTTTGTCAATGCTTTTACTTCCATTTTCGTATTTGTTTTAAATTTATTTGGTTATGTCGAACTTTACCGTCGAACCGGGAACGATGTTTGCCCCGTCAATCGCCAAAGCCACGCTTTTTGTTAAAGCAGATTCCGCTACCATTATCTTTGCAAGAGTTCCATCGGGATTTTCCACCCCGCAGACCACGCCTGCTTTCAAACCTTCGCGCAATCCCCCTTTAAGAACAATCAAATCCGCCGACGAAGACTTATCAACAGCTAAAACCGAAATGCCTTCGCCCGCGTCTTTGAAAGTTTCAGAAAGTATCCCTTCGGCGCAAAGAACGCCTGTCGAAAGCAAAGCTCCGATAAATACGCCCTTTGTGCAAAGTTCAAACATATCCGTCTCTCTATTATTGAGCAGCCTTCTTAGTGTGCGGCTGGTGACCCTTAAAGAAGCGTGTCGGGGCAAATTCGCCCAACTTGTGTCCGACCATGTTTTCAGTTACATAGACGGGCACAAACTTCTTGCCATTGTGAACATTGAAGTTCAAACCGACAAAGTCCGGAGTGATTGTCGAACGACGCGACCATGTCTGAATGGGTTTGCGGGAATCCGTTTTAACGGCTTCGTCAACCTTTTCAAGCAAACTCTGGTCAACAAATGGACCTTTTTTAATAGAACGTGACATTGTATTACCTCTTTACTTTCTTGCCGTTGCGCCTCAAAACAATCTGAGAATTTGACGGTTTGCTCTTAATTCTTGTCGGATAACCCTTTGCGAGCTGACCCCATGGAGATACCGGATGGTCGCCACCGGAAGTCTTGCCTTCACCACCGCCCTGCGGGTGGTCAACAGGATTCATCGCAACACCTCTTACGCGCGGCCTGCGGCCCATCCAACGACGGCGCCCTGCCTTGCCGAGGCTCTGGTTTGAGTGTTCTGCGTTGCCAACGACGCCCAATGTTGCGCGGCAGTCGGCATTAAGCAAACGAACTTCGCCGCTCGGCATCTTGATGGTTGCAACGTCGCCTTCAACTGCGACCAACTGCGCACTTGAACCCGCGCCGCGAGCAAGCTGCGCACCCTTTCCGGGCAACATTTCAATCGCGTGAATGCGGGTTGCCGCGGGAATCAATTTGAGGGGAAGCGCCATGCCGACTTTGTATTCTTCCTGCTTCTTGTTTGTCGAAATGATGGTGTCGCCCTTTTTCAAGCCTTCGGGAGCGATGACATAGCGGATTTCGCCATTGTCATACTTCACCAATGCAATGTAGGAAGTGCGGAACGGGTCATATTCGATTGCTTGAACGGTTGCGGGAACATCAAGGATGTCGCGCTTGAAGTCAATGCGGCGATAAAGCTTCTTATGACCGCCGCCGCGACGGCGCGAAGTAATGCGGCCGTAGCAGTTGCGACCCTTGGAACGATGCACGCTTTCAGTGAGCGAGCGTTCCGGACGCTTGTTTTCGACTTCGTTTCTGCTTAACTCAGTGTATCTGAGAGCAGGTGTCAAAGGTCTTCTTTTAATAATAGCCATTTCAAATGCCTTTCATTATACGAGTTGAATGCTCTGACCTGCGTCGAGAGTTACAATCGCCTTCTTCATTGCGCCCTTGATGCCAACCGTTGCGCGGCGGGTGCGGGATACCTTTACCTTGCCCTTCACGTTGACGATGTTAACGCGCTTTACTTTTACTTTGAAAAACTTTTCAACCGCCTGCGCAACTTCGGTCGCGCTTGCATTGTCGTCAACTTCAAAAGTGTACTGGTTTGCCGTTGCTTGAAGATTTGCCGCCTTTTCAGTTACGCGGTAACCTTTCAAAATCTTTTCAGGTGAAATACTCATTTTCTTACTCCTTGTTTGCGCGAGCCAATACAGTGTCGAAACCCTTGCCCGATACGATGATTTGGTCGAAACGAGTCAAATCAAAAGCGTTGAGCTGTGCCGTTTCGCAGAATGCCACGCGTTCAATGTTGCGCGACGCCAATGCGACTTCGTCGGAGAACTGGTCGTCAACGAGCAATACCTTGCCCTTTTCAAAAATCTTTGAAAGCGTTGCAACCATGTCCTTGGTCTTCTTTGAAGGCGCTGCAAATTCTTCGATAACCACAATCTTTTCAGCGGAGCACTTGTTAAACAATGCGCGCTTGAATGCGAGCTGGCGAACCTTCTTGTTCGTCTTCAACGACCAGTCGCGGGGAACAGGACCGAATACGACAGCACCGCCGCGGTGGATTACACTCTTGAACGTGCCATGACGAGAACGACCGCCACCCTTCTGCTTGAAAGGCTTTCTGCAAGTGCCGCTTACATGGCCGTAGTCCAAAGTGGACGCGTTGCCCTGGCGGGCGTTTGCCTGATATGCAACCAAAGTTTCTTTAAGAGCGAATACGCCCTTGTCGCCTTCGAATGTAGGAATGTTTGCAAATTCCTTTTCAACGAAGCTGCTACCGTCTGATGTATATACTTTTAATTTCATTTGTGTAGCCTCCGTAATTATGCTTTCTTGGCAGTGCGAACCAAAACGATGTCGCCATTTGCACCGGGAATGCTGCCCTTGATGAGAAGCAGATTTTTATCTTCCAAAATCTTTACGATGGAAAGATTTTGCGTTGTGCAGCGAACCTGACCCTGATGACCCGGCATTTTTCTGCCCTTATAAACGTGTCCGGGAGTCTGGCGGCAACCGACAGAACCGGGACGGCGGTGCATCATGTGACCGTGCGAAGCAGGCTGACCTTGGAAGTTGTGGCGGCGCATTACGCCTTGGAAACCTTTACCCTTTGATGTGCCGATAATATCGACCTTTTGCCCTTCCTGGAAGTTTGTGACCTTCAAAACGTCGCCAATCTTCAATTCGCTCGGCTTGTCTGTACGGATTTCAACCAATTCCGTAAGGGGTTCAACACCCGCCTTTTTCAAATGCCCAAGTTCGGATTTTGTCATGCGCGATTCTTTTTGCGCGCCAAAACCGATTTGAACGGCTTCGTAGCCGTCGCTTTGAGCGGTTTTAACCTGAGTTACGGGGCATGGACCCGCTTCAACAACAGTAACCGCAACCAGCGTGTTGTCTGCGTTGAACACCTGAGTCATACCCAGTTTCTTACCAATAAGTACTATGCTCATTCTATTCTAAGAGGCAGGTGGAAACTTCGGGCTGAAAGGTTGCAAAACCTTTTGTTTAAAGGATTTCAGAGAAATTCTAAAACCTCGTTTAAAAGCCCCCCGTCGCCGTTTGAACCTGCGTTAGGAGTTAATGTTTGTGTTATGTTTCTAATTCTTTTACAAAAAGAAAGTTTAGAATATTGCCGAGTGATTTTTTTTTGTCAATAAGTTTTTAAAAAAAATGAATAAAATTTTTTATTTTGCTCTTTACAAAAAAATTTCGCCTCTGCAAACTTTAAATATGAGGTTTATTTTTTGTATATTTTTGGCGATTTTTTCATTTTTGACGCTTCTTGGCAACGAAAAACAATGCAACATGCAGTCAGCGGACAAAAAATCGGTGCAAGTTGCAAAATACGGCGAATGCAAAAAAATTTTCACGATTGCCCCGCTTTCGGAGGAAAATCAAAAAAAATTTCTGCGCGAAGAGCTTGGCGTAAATCAAGAGGTCAATTTTGACGCGATGCTTGATGAAATAAAAACTTACGGCGGGTTTTCGGGACTTTGCAGCCAGCTTTCGGAATACTTAAAGGAAACGAACCGCATACCCGAACTTCTTAAATTTAACGCAAAGCGCATACATTCTTGCGACGGATTTTTTATGCCCGTAAAAGAATATGTGGTATTCTGCCCTACTTCGCGCCATCTTATGCTTATGTCGGAAAACAAAATAAACGCTGTTTTTTTGGATTTTAACTTCGCCGTCTGCAAAAAATCCGATTTTTACAAATATTTGTCAAAGACGACCGAAGGAATGGAAGATTGAGCAAATTTCAATTTTAGATAAAAATTGAAATTCCATTTAAATATAAATCATTAAATTTGGCTTTTTCTGTTTTACGCCTGTTTTTTTGAGAGCACAAGCCATTGCCATATCTTAAAAAAACAATCCGCATTGACTCTTCGGTAAAATTACAAAAAAAAGAGAGGAGCAACAAACCCCTCTCGAAAAATCTAAATATTTTGCGCCTCGAACGAAAAACCATTGACATCAAACATTGGGTTTACATTCGGACAAGGAATAAGCAAATACCGTTATTTGCCCGCGCGGCGGCGCATAAACGCAAAAGCAACTGCCAAGATACCGAAAACCGCCGCATACGTTGAAGGTTCCGGAATTGCGTAGAACTGAAGCTGAACCAAAGAGCCTTCCGAAATCCATTCGTAGTATTCGCCCTCTTTCAATCCCTGCACCGTCACCATTTCGTTAACCAAAAGCTCGTCAAAAACAGAGGAAGCGTTCGTAGCCGAAATGAGCGTAAACAAGGTATTTTCCGTTATGTTGGAATTTGTAAAATCAACAATCAAAGAGCCTGCAAAAGTCAAATTGCTGCAAGTAATGACTGTTTTTGAGGCGTCCAAATTCGAGATTGTAAGAACGCTTTCCGCGCTCGTGCCAAAGCTTACGCCCTTTGTCGTAGAAATTGTGGAATTTGAAAGGGAGACAGTCGCCTTTTGATCCGCCTTGCCGAAAAACAATGCGTCGGAAACGCCGTCATTATACGCACCTCTTCTTATTAAAAGCGAAGAGTTTTCCATGTTCAAAGTCATTGGACCCGCGGAATTGCGAATGCCCATGTCTATGTCAACTTCCGCATTCGTAAAATTCATCTTCAACGTGTTTGAAGAAACCAAACCGCCGCCCGTTCCGATGGTAAACTTTGAATCGCTGACCGTCAAAGTCGGGTTTTGCATATACCAGTTAGCAGTTGTTACATCGGAATGGTTGACAACAGAAACGGTTGATGTGTGCCCCATCTGAACAGTACCCAAATTTGCCGTAGTTGAATTAAATGCCAAGGTTGCAACATTGCCGTTTGATACATTGCCCAAAGTAACATTTGAAGCCGTAAAGTCGAGCTTTGACAAATAGCTCATTTTAGTATCGCCTGCCGAAAATGTCGTATTTGTTGCATAAATCGTATTGAAATTCTGCGACAAAGTAAGAGCGTTTGCGATTGTAAAAGTTACGGGAGAATCGGCAGTACCTTTTATTTCAAAAGATTTAAAGGCATTGTTTCCGCTATTTGACGCCGCAACAGTCAAAGAATTTATGCTTATATCAGAACCCGCTTCAACAACGGGATGCCAATAATTTGAACCCCTCGGGCCCGAAATATAAACATTGGTGGAAGATGTAATAGGACTTGTCCTTGCAACGCCTTCCGCATCCGTCCATTCAATTGCGCTCCAATTTATGTTGCCTGTAGCGCACGCAACCGAAGGATTGACATAAGCTTCATCAGTAGTTGATTCCTGAGCGAACGCCGCAGAAGCAATAAAAGGTAAAATATATAGTATTTTTTTCATGATAATTTTTTATTTAATCCCTTCTTAAAAAAATACAAGATAAAAAGAAAAAATAACGACACTCCGTCCAAAGCGGCAAACTTGACTTTCATTAAAAAAATCGCATATTTACATTTAATATAAAAAATTTTGCAATGAAAATAGACAGAAGAAAGTTCATCAAATTAGGAGGAGGTCTCTTTGGAAGCTATGTTTTCGCAATCAATGCGCCGCTGACTGCCGAAGAGCTTAAAAACATATCAAAACCAACAAACATCCGCAAATTTACCGAAAATAAAATTGCGGGAATTTCTCCGTTTTGCGACAAAACAATGACGCCAAAACGCCTCGACTGCGACGTATTGGTTGCAGGCGGAGGCTTGGCGGGCATATGCGCCGCAATCGCCGCGGCAAGAGAGGGGGCGAAAGTCGTCCTCGTACAAGACCGCTCGCGGCTCGGCGGCAACGCGAGTTCGGAAATCAAAATGCACCCGCTCGGAATGCACCACAACAACAGCGGATTTCGCGAAGGCGGAATAATAGAGGAAATCCTGCTCGAAAACTTGATGTCAAATCCCCAAAAAGAATGGGAAGTCTGGGATTTGCTTCTCTACGACAAGGTGGTAAGCGAAAAAAACATCACCCTGCTTTTGGATACCGATTTATGCGGAGTTGAAACAAGCAAAAATGAAATAAAGCAGGCGTTTGCCCGATGCGACGCCTCGCGCACTTTTTACGAAATAAAAGCCAAGATTTACATCGACTGCACGGGAGATTCCCGCATGGCGGCGGAAGCAGGCGCAACCCTCTTTGACGGGCGCGACGCTCCCGAAACTTACGGCGAAGAATTTTCGGGCTACGATCCGCAAGGCACGCACCAAGGCTCTTCAATCCTCTTCACTTCAAAAGATTTTGGAAGACCAATGCCGTTCAAGGCTCCGTCTTGGGCAAGAAAAATCACAGCCGAAAACATCAGGCATCGCGGCATAGACAAAAACCGTCTCGAATACGGATTTTGGTGGGTTGAACTCGGCGGCGACATGAACGCTATTTCAGACAGCGAAAAACTGCGCTTCGAGCTTTTGAGAGTTGTCTTGGGCGCGTGGGACTACGTAAAAAACAGCGGCAAATTCCCCGAAGCCGAAAACCGCGCAATAACATCTATCGGGATGCTCCCCGGCAGGCGCGACACTTTCAGAATCAAGGGAGAGTACATTTTCAAAGAGCAGGACATTCTCGGAAATTGGAAGAACTTGGAAGACGCAATAGCAGTCGGAGGCTGGTCGATGGACGACCACCCGAAGGAAGGCTTTGACGCCGTAAACCGCGCCCCTTGCAGGCAAATAAGAAAAGCCCACTTCTACAATATCCCCTTTGGCTCCCTCATATCCTGCGACTTCAAAAACCTGATGATGGCGGGGCGCAACATAAGCTGTTCGCACGTTGCGTTCACCTCAACGAGGGTAATGCTTACTTCGGCGGCTTGCGGAAACGCGGCGGGAGTCGCGGCTGCGATGTCGGCAAAGATTAGCAAGACGCCAAAAGAAATTCGCGAAAACAAAAAATTGCTTGGCAATCTTCAACAAACATTGCTGCGCAACAATCAGGCAATCGTGGGTGTAAAAAACCAAGACAAAAAAGACCTCGCAAAAATTGCGAAAGTCTCGGCAAACACCGCCGCAAAAGACACCTCGGCGCAAAACGTAATCAGCAGCTCTGCGTTTGACTTGAAGGGCGAATACAAAAACCGCTACATTGCGGAAATTTCAAAAAAGCCCGTCTTGACGCTCTCGTGGGACAAGCCGCAAGCAGTTTCGCAAATTCAAATTACTTTCGACGGCGGAAACAGAGAGCTTACGATGACTTCCCATGGCTCGTACTTAAAATCCATAATTTGGGGAGCGCAACCCGAAATCATAAAGGATTTTAAAATTTTTGGAACTCTTCCCGACGGAAAGAAAGAAATAATCGCCGACGTGAAAGACAATTATCAAAGGCTTTTCAGGTTGAATTTCCCCGCAAAAAAACTGGCGTCTATCGACATTGAACTTCTCGCAACGAACGGCAACAGTTTTGCAAGGGTAAACGAAATCCGCATCTACTAAAAATAAAAAAACGGAATAAAGCGGAATGCGAAAAATGAAAAATCATTTTTTTAATATAGAGCTAAGGCATCCGTAAAAGATATTTTTCGCATTCCTTGCCCTCCATCTTGGTTTTATTTCGGACTCACGACCGAAAGGTCGCTACGCCTCATAAAACACAAGAGCATCGGGCATTTCTTCCGTTTTTTGCGTACCCAAAGTTTCCACCTATCAAGCAACTTAACGAAATTCCGTCTCCATTCCAACACGACGTATCAAATATATTTTTTTTAATCAGGGATTGGGTCTCTGTTTATTTTTTGGTTTGCGTCCCCAAGCCCACACCTATCAAACATCTAAAAAATAAAGAGCTGACGCTTCCGTAGTAAATAGATTTTTTGCCCATTTGTACTCGTTTGCTTCGCAAGTCTCGGCACTCGCTACGCTCGGCTCTTTGCCTTTCGGCAAAGCTACCCACGCAAGCGTGGTCTTGCCCTCCATCTTGGTTATATTTCTATCAAGCAGTTTAAAGATAAATAATTTCCGATTTTCAATAAAGAATCAGAAAAATACCCATCTTTTTTATTTCATGTTCGTCATTTCCAAAATAATTTCAGGATGTTTTTGCGCGATGTAAAGCAGTCGGCGAGCGGTTGCGGGAATCCTGCGCCTGCCGTATTCCCAGTTGCGAAGTGTATCTGTCTTTACACCGATAAACTTTGCAAATTTCGGCTGGCTTAGGTTTAGCTGTTTGCGTACGGCTTTGGGTTCAGGGAATATTTCAACCACGCTTATGGGTTTACGCTTTCCCTGTTCAATTTCTATGGCTTCCTTTAAGCCTTCCATTATTCCGTCAAATATTTCCTTATCCATTGTTCAAAGTCTCCTCAAGGGTTTTTATTGCTATTTTTAGGCTATTTATCTGGGTTTGTGTTAAATTTTCTTGGGTAGCCTTTTTGTAGGCGTAAAAAAGAAAAATTTTATCGTTAAGTTTGAAAAAAGCATAGACTACTCTCGCGCCTGCACTTTTACCGCGATTGCCGAGAGCAAGGCGTATTTTACGCGCGCCACCGCTACCGACAATCAAATCTCCTTTTTCAGGGTTGTTTGCAAGTTCATTCAGGAACTTTTGTTCAGTAATGGCTGAAATACCAATCTTTTTAAGAGCTTTAATATACGGTGCGGTTCGTATTATTTTCATTTTCAGTCGATAAGTGTGCCAATGGCACAGTGTAAGTCAAATAAAAAATTAAAAAACGCCCTTTATATATAACTAACAGAAAAAGTTTTAAAGACACTATTTTGCATCAAGTAAAAAGGCTTTTTGCTTTACACAAACTTTTTTGTGTAAAGCCGGCTATACACAAAGTCATCTTGTGTATAGCAAATCGGCATTTTACTTTACACAAAATTCTATTTGAATAAACCATAAAAATGCTTTTTACTTTCTCCTGCGATAAGCGGCAAACGCAAGAAGAAGAGCACCGAAAACTGCCGCGCAAGTGCTTGGTTCGGGGATTTCGGGAGTGTAATTATAAACAAACACAAGGTCGCCGTCTGAATACGACAAATTCCACGAAACGCCATTGTCGCCCATGATAACATTTACTTTTTCAGACGCATTGTCGCTCGAAGAAATAAGGCTCGATGCCAAGCCGCTCCAATTATTGTTCGCGCTAATCAGAGTGGCTTCGTAAACGCCGCTTTCATCGCCCGCGAAATTTTCCATGTCGATTGACAAAATGCCGTCAAACAAAGTAAGGCCTCCTGCATTCAAAGTTGACAAGCCGCTTTCGTCCGCTACAAAGCCAAGTTTTACCGAATTGCCATTCTGCGCGCGGAAGTTCAAATTGCCTCCGAAATTTATGGAATGTCCCGAACCCTCAATTTCAAAAACCACATTCGCGTTTCCTGTTTTTGCGCTTCCAATCCAAGCGGTGGTGTTTGCAACCGACAATGTGTTGTTCTTGCCCGCAATTTTAAAAGTGATGTCTCCGCCCTTGGCGTCGCTTGCAAGCAAGAAATAGTTGCCGCCTGTCTTGGTCGTTATAAGAGCGTTGTTTTGTCCAGAAATTGTAAAGACCGCCTTGCCCGTCGAAATGGTATTGTCAGAACCGAACGCAAATGTGCCGTCAACAGTCATCTCCGCATTGCCCTGCATGTTGATTTCCGTCAAGCCGCTGCCTGCCGCGCGGACATTAAAATCCTTCTTGAAATTAGCAACAGACTTCGCGCCCTCTTCTCCTGAAATGTTAAAATAAAGGCGGTTTGTGGAATCTGCATTCGCCGCAGTCGTATTTATATAGCAGTTGTATTCCGATGTAAAAGTGTTGCCCGCTCCCGAAATAACCACGCCTGCGTTGCCTGAATTGTACCCTGCATCGGAAGCAATTTTAAAGTGCGACACAGAGAAATCGGAATATCCCCAAAGACGCAATTCGTTTGTGGAATTTGAATTGTAATTCTTGGAAGATTCTATCGCCATGTTCCAAGAAGAGTCGCTAAACGTGTTTTCGGAAAGCACGGCGCGCTTGTCGGAAGTTCCCTGCATTTCAAAAACAGTGCTTGAATTTGCGCCGTCGCGAGAAATTAAAAATTTGGTGAACGTCGCGCTCGTCGCGCCATACTTCACAAGATATTCGGAATCTGCGCTGTCAGCCTGCCATTCCAAAGAAATCGGATTTTCAAAAACAGTATTGTCAAAAACCCAAGTTGCGCTGCCTGCGGGAGATGCGAATTTTGTGTCCGAAACATTCATGTTTTCATAAGTTCCCGCTTCAATATCGGCAAACAATGAGCAGAAGACAGACGCGGCAAAAGAAACAAGCAACAGTTTCTTCATAATATATAAATTATATAAAACGCGTTTTTTAATGTATAGTATTTTCAAAATATTTTGTGGAATAAACATTAAAAAACATTATTCCAATACAAAAAAAGAGGCCGAACAAAAACGTTCGACCTCAAATTTTCAGACAGTTGCAACTAATCAGATGTTAATTGTAATGTCAACGCCTGCGGGAAGATTGAGCTTCTTGAGCTCGTCAACCGTATTAACAGTCGGCTCAATGATGTCAATCAAACGCTTGTGAGTACGGAGCTCAAATTGTTCCATGCTCTTTTTATCAACGTGAACCGAACGGTTTACGGTAAAGCGTTCAATGCGTGTGGGCAATGGAACAGGTCCGGAAACCCTTGCACCTGTTCTTTTTGCTGTTTCAACGATATCTCCAGCACTTTGGTCTACTGTGCGAAAATCGTAGCCCTTTAGTCTGATTCTAATTTTTTGTGCCATTGTAATAATTCCTTAAATTTAGCTTCTTGCTACTTTGCGAGTAGAACCTTCAACAACCTGCTTCAAGACGTTTGCAGGTACCTGTTCAAAGTGGCTCGGCTCCATTGAATACGAAGCGCGGCCGCTTGAAAGCGAACGAACGTCGGTTGCATAGCCGAACATCGTTTCGAGAGGTACAAATGCCTTGATATTGCAAAGATTGCCCTTTGTTTCCATTCCCTGAATTTGACCGCGGCGGCGATTGAGGTCGCCCATGACGTCGCCCTGGTACTCTTCGGGAGTTGTTACTTCAACCTTCATGATAGGTTCGAGCAATATCGGATTTGCGTTCTTCATTGCGTCTTTGAAAGCGAAGATGCCCGCCATCTTAAACGCCATTTCCGAAGAGTCAACTTCGTGGAAAGAACCGAATACCAAGTGAACCTTGACGTCAACAACGGGATAGCCCGCGATAACGCCGTTAAGCATGGCTTCCTTGATGCCTTCTTCCGTCGGCTTGATGTATTCTTTGGGAATTACGCCGCCAACGATTTCGTTGAAGAATTCGTAGCCTTTGCCCTTTTCATTCGGCTCAAGCTTAATTTCGGCGTGGCCGTACTGACCGCGACCGCCTGACTGGCGAACGAATTTGCCGACGCCGTCCGCAGAACCCAAAATAGTTTCGCGGTAAGCAATCTGCGGCTTGCCGACTGTTGCTTCAACCTTAAATTCGCGAATAAGACGGTCGCGAATGATGTCGAGGTGAAGTTCGCCCATGCCGGCGATGAGAGTCTGACCGGTTTCAGCGTCGGAAGATACGACAAATGTCGGGTCTTCTTCCGCCAAACGCTGCAATGCGATTGAAAGCTTTTCCTGGTCCGCCTTTGAATTAGGCTCAATGCTCATTGCGATAACAGGATCGGGGAATGTCGGAGGTTCCAAACGAACTTCGTGTTCCTTTTCGCACATTGTATCGCCCGTGATGAGTTCCTTACAGCCGATGAGACCGCAAATTGAACCCGAATAAGCTTCTTCAATATCCTTGCGTTGGTCTGCCTGGAACATAACCAAACGAGAAATACGTTCGGTTTTGCGCGTGCGCGGATTGTAGAATGTCATGCCCTTCTTTACGCAACCGCTGTAAACACGGATGAATACGAGCTTGCCGATGAATGGGTCTGCCCAAAGTTTGAAAGCCAAGGCTGTTGTCGGAGCATTGTCGTCCGCAACAATTTCAAGAGACGGAGTGCCTTCGTCGTCTTCCGCATAAGCCTTGATCGGCGGAACGTCAATCGGGCTTGGGAGATAGTCAACAACCGCGTTCAAAAGCATCTGCACACCCTTGTTCTTCAAAGCAGAACCGGGGATGACGCCCACGAACTGGCGGGTCATTGTAGCCTTGCGGACGCCGCGGCGGATTTCGTCGTCGGAGAAATCTTCCTGACCGTCAAGGAACTTTTCCATGATTTCGTCGTCGAAGTCCGCAATGGCTTCGATTAGCGCATGGCGGTATTCCAACGCCTTTTCCTTGTATTCGGCGGGAATTTCAACCGTGTCGTACTTCATGCCCTGCGGGTCGTTTTCGTCATAAACGTAAGCAACCATTTCAATCAAGTCGATGAGACCTTTGAAATTTGCTTCCGCGCCGATTGGCAAATAAAGAGGATGCGGATTGCCGTTTAGCTTTTCCTTGATGTCGTTTACCGCGCCGTAAAAGTCCGCGCCGGTTCTGTCCATCTTGTTAATGAACGCCAAGCGGGGAACAGAGTACTTATTCATCTGGCGCCATACAGTTTCAGACTGGGGCTGAACGCCCGCAACGGAGCAGAATGCCGCGATTGCGCCGTCCAAAACGCGGAGAGAACGCTCTACTTCTGCCGTGAAGTCAACGTGTCCCGGAGTGTCGATAAGGTTAATTTGGTGATCGATGCCTGCGAACAAACCAACCTTATTTTTCCAGTGGCACGAAACTGCCGAAGAAGTAATCGTGATGCCGCGTTCGCGTTCCTGTTCCATCCAGTCGGTTACCGCAGTTCCTTCGTGAACTTCGCCGATTTTATGAACCAAGCCGCTATAAAACAAAATACGTTCGGAACATGTGGTTTTACCCGCGTCGATGTGCGCGGAAATACCAATGTTTCTCGTGTACTCCAATGGTCTTTCCCTTTTTGGGGAGTTTTTGTCAGATAATGCTGCCATTTAATTGCTCTCCATTATAAAAGAAATCACCAACGCAAGTGCGCAAAAGCCTTGTTTGACTGCGCCATTTTATGCACGTCTTCGCGCTTTTTAACAACAGAACCCGTGTTGTTGTAAGCGTCAACTATTTCAGCCGCCATTGCTTCCGCCATGGGAACACCCTTGCGGGCTTTGGCTGATGCAATCAACCAACGGAAAGCCAAAGTCTGCTGGCGTTCAAAAGAAACTTCAACGGGAACCTGATAGGTTGCGCCACCAACTCTGCGGCTCTTTACTTCGAGCTTCGGGCGGATGTTTTCAAGCGCACCCAACAAAAGGTCGATGGGGTCGCCCTTTTCGAGCTTTTCGCTTACGCGTTCAATGGCTGTATATACAATGCGTTCCGCAACCGATTTTTTGCCGCGTTCCATTACCATGTTGATAAGGTGGCTTACGAGCGCGCTCTTGTAGCGCGTATCGGGAGTGCGTTCTCTTTTTACTGCTCTGTGTCTGCGTGACATTTACTTTTTCTCCTGTAAAATGTTATTTCTTTGCAGCCTTCGGACGCTTTACGCCGTACTTTGAACGGCTGCGGCGACGCTTTTCGACACCAACGCAGTCAAGCGCGCCTCTGACAATGTGGTAGCGAACGCCCGGCAAGTCCTTAACACGGCCGCCGCGAACCATCACAACACTGTGTTCCTGCAAGGAGTGACCTTCGTCAGGAATGTATGCGATAACTTCGTAACCGCTTGTCAAACGTACTTTTGCTACCTTTCTGATTGCCGAATTAGGCTTTTTAGGCGTACGGGTCATAACCTGCACGCAAACGCCGCGCCTGAAAGGATTCGCTTTCAAAGCCGGCGCCTTTGTCTTTGTATAGACCTTAACTCGAGGTCTGTGGACTAATTGATTAATTGTAGGCATATTTTTAGTCTTTAATGTAAAAGTAGGGGAAATTATCGTTTGCCGCCCCTTTGGCAAGTTTTTTTTGTGTTTTTGATAAAATTTTCGGCTTTCGGAAAAATTTTCATAAATTCCGAAAGCCAAAACCTTTAAATTTTTGCTATTCCTCGGATTGCGCTCCTTCCACGCTTTCTTCGGAAACAACATAGTCGATATCGCTTTCAGGAGCGTCCGACCTTACCTTCAATTTTCGGTAAGGCATAAGCCCCGTACCTGCGGGAATGAGGTTGCCCATGATGACATTTTCCTTGAAGCCTTCGAGGTTGTCAACCTTGCCCAAAGTTGCGGCTTCGGTGAGAACTCTCGTCGTTTCCTGGAAGGATGCCGCCGAAATGAAGGATTCCGTTTCCAAGCTCGCCTTTGTGATGCCGAGCAAAATCGGCTCGCCTTCGGCAGGCATGCCGCCCGCTTCTTCGATTCTGCGGTTTTCTTCCATGAAGTCGAACTTGTCAACCTGCTGACCCCAGAAATAGTCGGAGTCGCCGGGGTTGGTCACGCGCACCTTGCGGAGCATTCTCGAAACGATGACTTCGATATGCTTGTCGTTAATTGTGACACCCTGCGAGCGGTAAACCTTCTGAATTTCGGAAATGAGATATTCCTGAACAGCGTCCTTGCCCATGATTTCGAGCAATTCGTTCGGGTCTGTGCTGCCTTCGGTAATAGGCTGACCCTTGCGGACTTCGTCTTCGGGGTGGACGGAAATATGCTTTCCGTGCGGAATGAGATGCTCTTCCGCGCCTTCGTCCGAATTCTTGTCCTTTTCCCAAACTTCTTTCGGGACGACCTTCACGAGCTTCTTGCCGCGGCGCGTCGGACCCATCTTGACGATACCGTCAATCTTCGACATTTCAGCCGATTCGCGGGGCTTGCGGGCTTCAAAGAGTTCCGCAACGCGCGGCAAACCGCCTGTAATATCGTGTGTTTTTGCGGCGGAACGCGGAGTTTTTGCAAGGAATGCACCCTGCTTAATCGGGCTTCCGTCAACAACCGAAACCTGCGCGCCCGTCGGGATTGCGTAAGTCTTTATCGGAGTCTTGTCGTCCTTGTTCGCGTAAACTTCGATTGTCGGGTTCAAGTCTTCCTTGTGGTCGATAACGGTTGTGGAGTGACGCCCTGTGGAGGGGTCGATATCGCTCTTTACCGTTACGCCCGCAATCATATCGACAAACTTGACGAAACCGCCGACTTCGGAAAGAATCGGAATATTGTGCGGGTCCCACTGGCAGAGCAAATCGCCCTTCTTGATTGCCGCGCCGTCCTTGAAGAAGACGACAGAACCTGCAACCATCTTGTATTCTTCAAGCTCTTTGCCTTCCGCGTCAACAATTTGGATTTTGCCTGTTTTGCTGAGAACGACATTCACGCCTTCTGAAATTTCAACGGGGCGCAAATTGTCAAATTTTACAAAGCCGTCGCCGTGAACTCTGATTTCAGGAGCTTTTGTTGACTGGGCAATACCGCCGACGTGGAACGTACGCATGGTAAGCTGAGTACCCGGTTCGCCGATGGACTGAGCCGCGATGATGCCGACTGCCGTGCCTCTTTCAACAAGCTTCTGAGTCGACGGGTCGATGCCGTAAGCCTTTGCGCAAATCGCGTTGCGGCGCAAGTGTGTGAGCGGGCTCATAACCTTTACCCTTTCAACGCCGCTATCAACAATCTTCTTTGCGATGTCCTCAGTAATCATTTCACCCGCGCGAACCAAAATTTCGCTCGGATTTTGCGGGTTGCGGACTTCCATTGAAGAGCAGCGACCTACAATTCGGTCGAACAAAGGCACCATTTCATCGTCGCCGTCATAGATGGATTCCTTCCAAATGCCGTCGCGGTTGCCCTTGTCGTCGATGGTTTTGTTGTCATCTTCTTCTGTAATGATTACGTCCATTGCAACGTCGCAGAGCTTTCTTGTCATGTAGCCTGCGTCAGCCGTTTTAAGAGCCGTGTCAGCCAAGCCTTTGCGCGCGCCGTGCGTGGAAATGAAGTATTCCAAAACGCTCAAACCTTCGCGGAAAGAAGATAAAATCGGGCGTTCGATAATTTCGCCGTTGGGCTTTGCCATCAAACCGCGAGCACCGCAAAGCTGGCGAACCTGAGCCTTATTACCACGCGCGCCCGAATCCATCAAAACGTAAACAGGGTTGATGTACTGGCGACCGTCCGCGCTTCTCGGCTTGGGGGTTGACAAATTCTTAAACGCCTTCTTTGCGATTGCGTCTGTTACGACGTTCCAAATGTCTATGACCTTGTTTGAGCGTTCGTCCTTTGTGATCGTGCCCTTCAAGTATTCCTTTTCGACTTCCTTTACGCGTGCGCGCGCTTCTTTTACGATGCCCGCCTTTTCGCTCGGAATGTCCATATCGCCAATACCGATTGAAATACCCGCCAAAGTCGCGGTTCTGAAACCGAGAGCCTTCAAGCTGTCCAAAACGGGAGCCGAATCACCCTTGCCGCAAATCTTAAACGTGTTCAAAATGAGGTCGCCAAGCTTTCCCTTTGCAACCTGGAAGTTGACAAAGCCCATTTCCTTCGGCCAAATCGTGTTGAATATGACGCGGCCGACGGTTGTGCGGATGATTTTCTTTTCGGAGTTGCCGAAAATGGTCTTCCTGCCGAAATCGGGATTTACGAAGTCAATCCAATCGTGCCAATGCAACAAGCCTTCCGCCTTTGCGTATTCAACTTCCTTTACAGAACTCATCAAGGGAACTTCGCGAACGCGCACGTCCTTGCCGCCGCGCTTTACCAATACCTGTTCGGGCTTTGTGCTTGGCTCGTAAGTCAAGAAGTAAACACCCAAAACAATGTCCTGGGACGGAGTCAAAATAGGCTTGCCCGAAGACGGGGAGAAAATGTTGTTGGATGCAAGCATCAAAAGCTTTGCTTCCATTATCGCTTCCAATGAAAGCGGAACGTGGACTGCCATCTGGTCGCCGTCGAAGTCCGCATTGAACGCGGCACAAACCAGCGGATGCAAGCGAATTGCGTCCCCTTCGATAAGCACGGGTTCAAACGCCTGAATGGAAAGCCTGTGGAGAGTCGGCGCACGGTTCAAGAACACGGGGTGCCCTTCCGTCACTTCTTCCAAAATATCCCAAACTTCGGGAGAACGCTTTTCAATCATCTTCCTTGCCGAACGGACAGTATGGACAAAGCCCAATTCCTTCAAGCGGCGGATGATGAACGGCTCAAACAAAACAAGAGCCATCTTCTTCGGCAAGCCGCACTGGTGCAATTTGAGATGCGGACCGATGACGATTACGGAACGTCCCGAATAGTCAACGCGCTTGCCGAGCAAGTTTTGGCGGAATCTGCCCTGCTTGCCTTTCAACATGTCGGAAAGGCTCTTCAAGGCGCGGTTGCCTGCGCCGGTTACGGGGCGTCCATGCCTGCCGTTGTCGAACAATGCGTCAACGGATTCCTGCAACATGCGCTTTTCGTTGTGGATGATGACATCGGGAGTCTTCATGTGCATGAGACTCTTCAAGCGGTTGTTGCGGTTGATTACGCGGCGGTAAAGGTCGTTCAAGTCGGAAGTCGCAAACCTGCCGCCTTCGAGGGGAACAAGCGGGCGCAAGTCCGGCGGAATGACCGGCAATGCTTCAAGAATCATCCATTCAGGGCGCGAGCCGCTTTCGATAAAGCCCTGAATGAGCTTCAAACGCTTTGCAAGCTTCTTTTTAATCTGCTTTGAGCGCGTCGCCTTCATCTGCTCTTCAAGCTCGACTGCGAGCTTTTCGAGATTCATGTTTTTGAGCAAATCGCGGATTGCTTCCGCGCCCATCTTGGCTTCAAATTCAGAGCCTGCGTCGATTTCCTTCTGGTACTCTTCGTCCGACAAGAACTGCATGTATTCAAGCGAAGTGTTCTTCGGATCGATGACAACGTACTTTTCGTAGTAAATGACGCTTTCGAGAGCCTTTGCGGTCATGTCCAAAACCAAACCGAGGCGGCTTGGCATGCTCTTCAAAAACCAAATGTGCGCTACGGGAACGGCAAGCTCGATATGCCCCATTCTTTCGCGGCGCACGCGGCTTGTTGTGACTTCGACACCGCACCTTTCGCAGACTTGATCCTTGTAGCGGATGCGCTTGTATTTGCCGCAAGCGCACTCGTAGTCGCGGATAGGTCCGAAAATTCTCTGGCAGAACAAGCCGCCCGGTTCGGGCTTGAAAGTTCTGTAATTGATTGTTTCGGGATTTTTAACTTCGCCCCTCGACCACGATCTGATTGTGTCGGGAGAGGCAAGACCGATTGACACGCAATCGAAACCCGCGTCTTTGGTCATGCCCATTACTTCGCGCATTTGAGCCGTGGAATTTTCAACCGGCTGTGTGTTTTCCTGCAAATTTTCTTCCATAAAAATCAGCTCCTTCAATTATTCTTCGTCGTCGCGCGAGCGCGGTTTGATGTCGAGGCACAAGCCCTGCATTTCTTTCATCAAAACGTTGAAAGACTGCGGAGTGCCCGCCTGCAAAGAGTTGTCGCCCTTCACGAGGTTTTCGTAAATCTTGGTTCTGCCCTGCACGTCGTCGCTCTTTACCGTCAGGAGTTCCTGCAATGTGTAAGCCGCGCCGTAAGCTTCGAGAGCCCAAACTTCCATTTCGCCGAAACGCTGACCGCCATACTGCGCCTTGCCGCCCAGAGGCTGCTGGGTGATTAGAGAGTACGGACCAACCGCGCGGGCGTGGATTTTGTCGGCGACCAAGTGGTTTAACTTCATCATGTAAATGTAGCCAACAACAATGTCTTGGTCAAAGAATTCGCCCGTCAAGCCATCCAAGAGTCGGCATTTGCCGCTTTCGGGCAGGTTCGCGTCCTTCAAATAGCCGCGAATGCGCTCTTCGCTGATGCCGTCGAAAATCGGTGTTGCGATTTTAAAGCCAAGCTTTTTGCAAGCCCAACCCAAGTGGGTTTCCAAAACCTGACCAACGTTCATTCGGGAAGGAACGCCGAGCGGGTTTAGGCAGATTTCAACGGGAGTTCCGTCTTCCAAATAAGGCATGTCCTCTTCGGGAACGATGCGGGAAACAACACCCTTGTTACCGTGGCGACCCGCCATTTTGTCGCCGACTTGGATTTTGCGCTTGGCGGCGATGTAAACTTTTACGTTTTTAATAACGTTCTGCTCGGAAGTCGAGCCGCTGCGCACTGCGTCTTCCTGACGCTTGCATTCCTTCTCGACTTCATCGAACTTGCGCTGGTGCGCCTCGATTATTTCCATAATCTTTATGCGCACGGGAGACGGATCGATGTCGATATTCTTTGAAATTGCGGACAGACGGCGCAAAAGCGTCTTTGTGATTTTGCGGTTTGCGGGAATGATGACTTCACCCGTCGCCGAATTGCGCACGTCCAACGGAATTTTTTCGCCCAAGAGGACATTTGAAAGGGCTTCGGTAAGCTCGTCCTTCAATTTGTCGGTCTGTTCGCGATATTCTTCCTTGATTTTGCGAATTTGGCGGTTTTGGTCGCTTTCGCTCATCTTTTCGTCTTCGCCGTCGATTTTTGTCGAGACCTTGACGTCCATAACGATGCCCTGCGTGCCGGAGGGAACAACCAAAGAGGTATCCTTGACGTCCGCCGCCTTTTCGCCGAAAATGGCGCGCAAAAGCTTTTCTTCGGGAGCCAATTCGGTTTCGCTCTTGGGAGTGATTTTGCCGACCAGGATATCGCCCGGCTTTACTTCCGCGCCAACGCGGATTACACCGTTGCGGTCGAGGTTCTTCAAGGCTTCTTCGCCCACATTGGGAATATCTACCGTGATTTCTTCGGGGCCGAGCTTCGTGTCGCGGGCGGTTACTTCAAATTCTTCAACGTGTATAGAAGTAAAGACGTCGTTTTTAATAAGCTTTTCGGAAAGCAAAATAGCGTCTTCAAAGTTGTATCCGTTCCAAGGCATGAATGCTACAAGCACGTTTTTGCCGAGAGCGAGTTCGCCGTCTTCGGTAGCCGCGCCGTCAGCCAAAATGTCTCCCGCCTTGATTTTCTGCCCCTTCTTAACAACGGGCTTTTGATTAAAGCATGTCGCGGCGTTGGAGCGCATAAACTTGCGCAATTCGTAAACGTAAACTCCCTTTTCGGGGTCGTTCTTGTACTTGCCTTCGACCTTCTTCGGCAATTTGCCATCGGAAGTGATGACGATGTGCATTGCGTCAACGCTTGCAACAACGCCGGCGGCGTCGGCGACCAAAACTGTCTTGGAGTCGCGGGCAACCCTGCCTTCAATGCCGGTTCCTACGAGAGGAGCCTGGGTTGTCAAAAGCGGAACACCTTGGCGTTGCATGTTCGAACCCATCAACGCGCGGTTGGCGTCGTCGTGTTCCAAGAACGGAATGAGACCCGCCGCAACAGAAACGAGCTGTTTGGGGCTTACGTCCATATATTCGACTTGCGCGGGATCCGCTTCAAAAACTTCGTCGTCTTGACGAACGGAAACTCTGCCGACAAGCTTGCCGTCCTTGATTTCGCTGTTTGCCTGGGCAACAATTTTGCCTTCTTCGGCATCGGCGGAAAGGTATTCGATTTTGTCGGTAACCTTGCCGTCAACAACTTTTCTATACGGAGTTTCGATAAAGCCGAATTCATTGATTCTGGCGTAAGAGGAAAGAGAATTGATAAGACCGATGTTCGGGCCTTCAGGCGTTTCAATCGGGCAAATTCTGCCGTAGTGCGAAGGATGGACGTCTCGGACTTCAAAGCCCGCCCTTTCGCGGCTCAAACCGCCCTGCCCCAATGCGGACAAACGACGCTTGTGCGTAAGCTCGGAAAGCGGATTGATTTGGTCCATGAACTGCGAAAGCTGGTTGCGCGCAAAGAAGTCGCGGATGACGGTTGTCATCGCCTTTGCATTTACAAGCTTTGAAAGGTTTGTCGTGGATTCGCCCGACTGCTGTTCCGCAAGATTCATTCTTTCGCGGATGATTTTTTCCATGCGCGCCAAGCCAATGCGGCACTGGTTTGCCAAAAGCTCGCCGACGGTTCTCACGCGGCGGCTCGACAAATTGTCGATATCGTCGATAACGCCTTCGCCCCTCTTCAAGCGGCAGAGGTATTTCGTGCCTTCAACAATGTCTTCCGAAGTCACAACGCGGTGGTCAATCGGAGTTTTCAAGCCGAGTTTTTGGTTAATCTTAAAGCGACCGACCTTGCCCAAGTCGTAGCGTTTCGGATCTTGCATGGTGCGGCGCAAGAGCGAAATTGCGCTCTGCAAGTTCACGGGTTCGCCCGGACGCAACTGCTTGTAAATAATCTTCAGGGCGTCGTCCTTGTTGCGGGCAGGGTCTTTTTTCATTGCGCGGACGATTGCGCCTTCGTCAACAGTGGTGTCGATTACCTTAAATTCTTCGATTTTCGCGTTCTTGAATTCCTGTACCGCCGTCTTTGTCAGAGTTTCGTACTGCTTCAACAAAACCTTGCCCTTTTCGGGGTCGGTTACGGGTTCTGCGAGAACGTAATTTGAAATGGTTTCAAGGCTCAAAGCACGCTTTACGCTCATATCTTCAACCTCGTAGAAGAGCTTCATAAGCTCCTGGTCGCTCGAATGCCCCAATGCACGCAACAAAGTTGTGATAAGGAACTTGCGGCGGCGGCGGCGGCGGTCGATATAAACGTATAACAAGTCGTTTTGGTCGAACTGCACTTCAATCCATGTGCCTCTGTCGGGAATCAAACGGAAAGAATAAAGAGTCTTGCCCGAAGTGTGCATTGTTTCTTCAAAGCAAATGCCGGGGCTGCGATGCAACTGGCTTACGATGACACGCTCCGCGCCGTTTACGATAAAGCTGCCGCGGGTTGTCATCATGTTTAGCTCGCCCATATAAATTTCGGCGTCGCTCGGAGCATTGTCGCCTTCGGTGAGGCGCAATTTTACATAAAGTTTTACGGCATAAGTGGAGCTTTCCTTGATGGTTTCCACTTCGGTTTTGTCCGGACCTGAAATTCTATACTCGACATATTCGAGTTTTGTCTTGCCGTCGTAGCTTTCTATCGGAAAAACTTCGCTGAATACAGCATGAAGACCCACCATTTGCCTCTTTGAGGGCGGCACGTCTTTTTGCAGAAAATCGGCATACGACTTTACCTGATTTTCAATAAGGTTGGGAAGGGGTATGATTTCCCTCAATTTTCCAAAGTTCTTTCGCTCAGACATATTTTTATTTAGTTTGTTTTTTTAAAGGGAGCGACAGCCCAAACTTGCAACCGCCGACCCTATTTTAATAAACGGAAAAAACGGACAGCAAAGCCCCCATGCTTTCAGAGACTTTGCTTTCCGTGCAAATAAATTGAAGATTGTTGGCCAAAGGCTTACTTAATCTTAACAGTAGCGCCGGCGTCCTTCAACTTCTTTTCAATTTCGGCTGCTTCTTCCTTGGAAACGCCTTCCTTGATTGTCTTCGGCGTGCCTTCTACGGCTTCTTTTGCTTCTTTCAAGCCCAAGCCCGTGATTTCGCGGACAGCCTTAATGACGTTGATCTTGTTTGCGCCTGCGTTTTCCAAAACAACATCAAACGATGTTTGTTCTTCAGCCGCAGCAGCAGGACCTGCAACAGCAACAGCCGCAACAGGAGCGGATGCCGTAACGCCCCATTTTTCTTCAAGCTCTTTTACGAGAGCCGCCGCTTCCAAAACGGTCAAGCCGCTGAGGAATTCGATAACTTCTTCTTTTGATACTGCCATGATATTTTTCTCCTTGAACGGTTAGCGTCGGATTTCCCGACATTTAAGAGGTTTTGCCCTCCTAACCTTGTTCCTTGTTGATGTTTTGCGCCCCGCCGAACGCATGGAACGAACAGCAGGGCAAAATTATTTTTTAAGCCTCTTCCTTTTCGCTCTTTGCCTTCAAGACATTCAAAATGCCCTGAGCGGAAGCAATGAGGAACAAGCTGAGCATCTGGGCGCGCATACCCGCCAAATTCGGGAGCTTGCTGAGTGCTTCGATTTCGTCCTTGCTTAACAATTTCTTGTCCATCACTGCGATTTTCACGTCTGAACGATCGCGGGTTTTCAAGAAATCCACAATGGCCTTTGCCACTTCCGTAACGGCGTCGCCGCCGCTTATGATTGCAGTCGGACCTTCCAACACTTCGGAAAGGTCGGGCAATTCGCGTTCCTTTGCCGCAATGTTTAAAATGGAATTCTTCACGACGTGGTATTCGGCTCCGCAAGCCCTCAAAGATGCTCTGAGTTCAGCGGCGTCGGATACGGAAACGCCCGTAAAATTCATCAAGAATACGAAGTCAGAAGCAGACAAACGCGCGATTGCTTCGTCAACGAGATACTGTTTTTCCGGTCTCATGATTTTTATCTCTCCTTATTCGCCAACTTCTGAAAGCGCAACTTTTACTGCAGGGCTCATTGTCGAGCTCAAAGTTACGGACTTTACGAATTTACCTTTAATTGCTTCGGGCTTTGCCGCCATCAAGCTCTGGAGCGCAGCCTTTGCGTTTTCCAAAAGCTTTTCTGCAGAAAAGCTGCGCTTGCCGATTACGATGGAAAGATTTGCTGTTTTATCCATCTTGTATTCAACGCGACCAGCCTTTACTTCTTGAATTGCACTTGCAACGTCGTCGGTCACCGTGCCGCTCTTGGGATTGGGCATCAAGCCTCTGGGGCCCAAAACGCGCGCCGCCCTGCGGACTTCTTTCATTGCGGATGTTGTTGCGATTGCAACGTCGAAATCAATCCAGCCGCCTTCGATTTTCTTCAGCATGTCGTCAAGACCTGCAAAGTCCGCGCCTGCCGCCAAAGCTGCGTCGGCATTTTCAGTAAATACCAAAACGCGCACTTTTTTACCGCTGCCGTTGGGCAAACGAACAGTGCCGCGAACCATCTGATTGCTCTGTTTCGGGTCAACGACGAGTTTAAACGACAATTCGACTGTTTCGTCGAACTTCGCCTTTTGCATACCTTCAAGCGCCTTTACTGCGTCTTCCAACGACTTGGCTTCCGCCCCGCCGCTCTTCGCCGCGCTTGCATATCTTTTACTTCTTTTAACCATGACTTTTTGTCTCCTGCTTTTTTGCAGTGCGGTTTTTGTTTTACGCCCCGAAGTCCTCCTTCAAGGCAGTCCCCCTTCGGGGCTTTCAAATTTATTGCAAAAGGCGTTTAAATTGATTTCAATCCAAACGCCCGACTCGAAATTAGTCAACAACTTCGATGCCCATCGAACGAGCAGTGCCTGCAATGATGCGGGCAGCAGCCGCAGGGTCAACCGCGTTGACGTCCTTTTGCTTAATCTTTACGATTTCCGCAATTTGGGCTTTTGTCACCTTGCCGACCTTATCAACATTCGGCTTTGCGCTCGCCGTCTGGATGCCTGCCGCTTTCTTCAAGAGAACGGAAGCAGGGGGCGACTTCAAAATGAAAGTGAAAGACTTATCCTGATAAACGGTGATAACAACCGGCAAAATCATGCCGTTTTGGTCTTTTGTGCGAGCGTTAAACTCTTTGCAAAAGCCCATGATGTTAACACCTGCCGCGCCCAACGCAGGGCCTACCGGAGGAGCAGGATTTGCAGCACCGGCCGGAAGCTGCAACTTAATCTGCTTTACTATTTTCTTAGCCATTTTATTTTTTCCTGTTTAATTATTTACACGATTTTGAGGCAATCGATGTGCGTAATAAATTCTATTCTTCCAACTTTGCCGCCTGGTTGAATTCGAGTTCCACGGGAGTGAAACGCCCGAATATCGAAACGCTCGCCTTCAACTTGCCCTTTTCGGCGTCAACTTCTTCGACAACGCCTGTCAAATTCAAGAACGGACCGTCGGTAATTTTAATGTGTTCGCCAATATTGAAATCGACTTTCGGGCGAACTGCGCCCTTTGCTTTTTCAATTTGCGCAAAAATTTCGTCAACTTCCCTTTTGCGCAGAGGAATGGGTCTCGGACCGCGCGCGCTTTCCCCGCCCATAAAATCAATAACGCCGTTTGCGCGCTTTACGAAATAATAGCCCTGCTCCAACAATTCGTCGTCATCGTCGTAAAGCTTCATTTTGACGAAAATATAGCCGGGATAGAGTTTGCGTTCGCGCTGTGTTTTCTTGCCGTTCTTTATTTCAGATACGGTTTCTGTCGGCATTAAAATATCGTCTTTTGAAAGAAGACCGCCCATGTCTTCAAGGTCTATGAGCATTTTCAAAGACTCAACCGCCTTGTTTTCCATATTGGAGCGGACTTGCACCGTGTACCATTTTTTCCCGTCGTCAAACATTTTGAAATCCCTTCAAATTACTTGCCGTTAACCAATGCGGTACACATGTCAACTACATTGTAAACGGAAAAGTCAGCAAGGGCGATAAACGCGCCCAAAAGCAGAATCGCGACAAACACGACGAGCATTGAAGACCTGATTTCCGAAGCGTTCGGCCAGTTGGCCTTTTTCAACTCCGCCACTGTCTCCTTATAAAATTGTCTTACTCTTGAAAATGGATTTGCCATAAAATTTTATGCTGACTGTTTTTTTGAAATTGGCAGGGACGGAGGGACTCGAACCCCCAACACGCGGTTTTGGAGACCGCTGCTCTACCAATTGAACTACGTCCCTATACCAAAAAAAATTAAAAGAACAAAAAATTTCACGCCTCAGCCGCATCAAGCGGCTTTGGCATAAAATTCAGAAACGCACTTATGCGATAACTTCGCTGATGCGACCTGCACCGATTGTGCGACCGCCTTCGCGGATAGCAAAACGCTGACCTGCTTCCATTGCAATCGGCTTCTGGAGTTCGATTTCGATGGAAACATTGTCGCCCGGCATAACCATTTCAACGCCTGCGGGAAGCGTGCAAGTGCCGGTAACGTCAGCCGTGCCGAAGTAGAACTGCGGACGGTAGTTTGTGAAGAACGGAGTGTGACGACCGCCTTCATCCTTGGTGAGGACGTAAATTTCAGCCTTTGCTTTTGTGTGCGGGTGAATTGTGCCCGGCTTTGCGATAACGTGACCGCGCTGTACCTGGTCTTTTTCAATGCCGCGGAGCAACAAACCAACATTGTCGCCTGCCTGACCCTGGTCGAGGAGCTTGCGGAACATTTCAACACCTGTAATTGTGGTCTTCATTGTTTCGCCCAAACCGACGATTTCAACTTCGTCGCCAACCTTTACGATACCGCGTTCGATACGGCCTGTCGCAACCGTGCCACGACCTGTGATGGAGAACACGTCTTCAACGCTCATCATGAAAGGCTTGTCAATCGGGCGTTCAGGTTCGGGAATTTCAGAGTCGATTGCGTCCATCAACTGGTCAATGCTCTTTACGCCGAATTCAACACCTTCGAGAGCCTGTGTTGCAGAACCGCGAACGATTACCGCATTGTCGCCGTCGTACTGGTACTTGTTGAGGAGGTCGCGAACTTCCATTTCAACGAGTTCCAAGAGTTCGGGGTCGTCGAGCAAGTCGCACTTGTTCAAGAATACAACGATTTTGGGAACGCCGACCTGACGAGCCAAAAGGATGTGTTCGCGAGTCTGGGGCATGGGGCCGTCAGCTGCGGAAACAACAAGGATTGCGCCGTCCATCTGGGCTGCGCCTGTAATCATGTTCTTAACGAAGTCAGCGTGGCCCGGGCAGTCAACGTGCGCGTAGTGGCGTTTTTCTGTTTCGTATTCAACGTGAGCTACCGCGATTGTAACGGTTTTTGTTGCGTCACGAACAGTACCGCCCTTTGCGATGTCCTGATAAGACTTGATTTGAGCCAAACCCTTCTTCGACTGAACGGAGAGGATAGCTGTTGTGAGTGTTGTTTTACCATGGTCGATGTGGCCGATTGTGCCGACATTGACGTGTGGCTTCGTTCTTACGAATGATTCTTTTGACATGATCTTTTCTTTTGTTGATTTGTTTATATTTTGGAAATGGAGCCCCAGAGCGGACTTGAACCGCCGACCCCGTCCTTACCAAGGACGTGCTCTACCGACTGAGCTACCAGGGCAGAGAGGCTTGCACCCCAAACGCCGCTTTTTACAAAGAGACGTTATTCAATATAAAGGGTAAAAAATTGGACTATATTAAAACGCGCGTCAACTTTTTTTTTATTTTTTTAAGAATTTTATTAAAAAAAACGCATTTTTATCGAATTTAGCCCAACATATTGCATATTTTGCAAAAATTTTAAACGGTTTAGTTTTCTACCGACAAAACGCCGCCGCAAAGCAACGAACGCAGCCAAACGATAAAAAAACTACTTTGAAATTCGGTTCAACTGCGCAGACGCCAACGCCGACCACTGCCCCGCATTCGGATTTTGCAAAACAGACTCAAAAGATTTTTTTGCTTCGTCCGTTTTGCCGTCCGCAAACTGCAATATGCCCAAGTGGTATGCGGCTTCCGCCGAATAAGACAGTGCTTCCGCATTTTCGGCGACAGACGCCAATAGCTTTTTGGCTTCTTCGACCTTGCCGGACTTCAAGACGCTTACAGCTTCGCCCAGCAAAGCCCTGCCGTACACAGGAACTCCGCCTAAATTTTGAGAGGCGGATTTATAAACTTCGGCAGCTTCGGCAAATTTGTTCGCATCAAACAATGAATCCGCATTTTCGAGCAAGGCAAGACCCGCCGCAGGAATGCCGGAATTCGACTTCGCAAATTCGGCGCGCTTTTCAAAAGTGTCGGCATCGGCAAATTCGGACGCGATGGAATTGTCGCGGGCTTCCGTGTAAGAAATCCAGGCATGCTTGCCGATTATCACTGCGAACGCCAGCACAATCAAAGAAACGATAAAAGTCTTGTTGCGCTTCCAATAGAGCCAAACCCTGTCCTCAAATTCCAAGCCCTCCAAGTCTTCGTCAAGAATCACCGTCTTGCGCTCGTCCGACGACGCATTGGGGTCTTGAACGCTTATGCTTTCGCCGAATATGGCGTCCGAAGAGCCATAGTTTAAGGGTTTATTTTTTGCCTGATGAGGACCTCTGTTTTTGTTTTCGCCCATAATAGAAATTGGATTTTAGATTTATAAACATTTGGTTATGACATCGCCCAAACCATTTATCAAGCAATTTTTATATGAAATATTCTTTTTGAAAGCTTGCATATTTTAATATTTAACCAAAATTACATGCAAAGATTTAAAAATGATAAACGACAGAACAATTCTGCATTGCGATTTGAACGGATTTTATGCTTCGGTCGAAATGCTTTCGCACCCCGAGCTTGCGGGGTTGCCTGTGGCTGTCGGCGGAGACCCAAGCAAGCGCAAGGGCATAATTCTCGCAAAAAACGAGGAAGCCAAGAAGTTCGGAGTTGCCACTGGAGAGGCATTGTGGATTGCAAAACGCAAATGCCCCAAACTTGTCGTCCTGCCGTCGCACCACGAACTCTACGAAGAATATTCAATTAAAGTAAATGAAATTTATTCGCGCTTTACCTCGCAAGTCGAACCTTTTGGGATTGACGAATCCTGGCTCGATGTCAGCGCGAGCCGAAAGCTTTTCGGCTCCGGCAAAGAAATTGCCGATAAAATCCGCGAAACCGTAAAAAGAGAGTTGGGGCTTACAATTTCAGTGGGAGTATCATTTAACAAAGTGTTCGCAAAACTCGGAAGCGACTACAAAAAGCCCGATGCCACCACCGTTTTCGGCAGAGCCGACATTGAAAAAATCGTCCACAAACTGCCCGTAAAAGATTTGCTCTACGTCGGCAAGAAAACTGCCGACACTCTGCATAAGCTCGGAATCTACACGATTGGCGACCTTGCCTCTTCAAACGAAGCCATGCTTTTGCGCCGCTTCGGGAAATTCGGGGCGGAACTGCTTGCCTATGCCAGAGGCGAAGACAATTCGCCTGTCGCCTGCTACGGAGAGACGGAAGAAGCAAAATCTATCGGCAACTCCCACACATTCGCGCGCGACTTGCTCGGAGATGAAGATATAGCGGCAGGATTTGGAGTGGTTGCCGAAAAAGTTTCAAAAAGGTTGATAGAAGCGAATTTGAAAGGTTGCGTGCTTTCAATAGTTATTAAAGACGCAAATTTGAGCTCGCTTGTGCGCCAAAAGAAATTGGATAAGCCAATCAGCAGTTATAAAGACCTAATAAATAATTCAATCGAACTGTTTAAAGCAAATTGGGATAACAGCCCCGTGCGAATGCTCGGCATCAGCCTATCCCAACTCACGCCTGCCGATACCCCCGCCCAAGCCGAACTTTTTGAAACAAAGCCGCATTCGACAAAGGCAGAAGACGCGCTCGGCAAGGCGATTTTAAAAATTAAAGACAAATACGGCAACTCCGCCATAAACTTCGCAAACCGCTCAATCAAGGATTTATAAATCTTAACCCTGACAACAACTTGCCAGGCATAAAACCTTAAAAACACGCCAAACAAATCGGTACATGGCAGTTTTGCTGAATACGACGGGAATTTTGGAGACTTTCCAAGCCGAAATAAGACTCTTTCGCGGATTGCAAACGGACGGCAAACAGGTAGCCAAATACCGCGCAATCCCTTTATCCATCAACAAAAAAGCCCCTAAACGCTTTAATTTAGAGGCTTCAAAAACAGTGCTTGAGAAGGGGGTCGAACCCTTACGCCTTGCGGCACGGGATCCTAAGTCCCGCGTGTCTGCCAATTCCACCACTCAAGCAAAATTAAAGCATTTCAGAAAATATGACTCGGCAAAGAAATGCAAGCTTTATTATTGCAAAAATCCCCGAAACGAAACATTTTGCATATTCTTATTGCGGGAAATTTCGCGGAATAATTCAAATTTCTGCACAAATTAAATTCCCGTAAAAAATTCCCGTGATTTTCTTTCTTTGGAATTTATGTTTTTTTACATTTCCGTTTCTTATTGCGTATGGCTACTCGTATATGAACGACACTGAAATTTTTTCGGAAGAATTTGAAGTTTTTACGCGCACCCAATATCCGCAAAAATCATCCGAAAACGTCTTTTCAAACGGAACGCCGGCTTTAAGCTTTATTGTTTCGTACTTTACCCAGAGTCCCGTGCCGTCAATATCAACTTCAATATCCAAATCAGTATCGGAAGAAGAAACTGCATAAACAGACTTTTTGTCATACCCCGTCAAAAGAAGCATGTCCGAAGTTTCGCCTGCCGAAACTTTTTTGCAAATCCACGGGCTTCCTTTGCCGACAGGCTTGCCAAGTTTCCACAAGTCGTCTATCACTCCTGCCCAAAGAGACAGCTTGCCGTCATCGGAAGTTATTATGTGCCTGTTTAACAATTTTTCTGCTCCATTTTCAATTCCGCTCATGAACATCAGCCCTCCGAAAGAGCAAAAATCAAAAATATCAAAGTCATGAGAAGCTATCGGGCGGACTTTCGCCATGCCCTGCGCGTTTACGGCAGGCAGTTCATAGAAAGTGCCTCCGCAGTTTAACAAGTCGCGCTCGGTTACGACTTCTCTTGCAACGCGCAAAATTCCAAATTCTGATGTCCCGTCAAAAGATTTGTTGCAGGGCAACAGATAGCGGACCCCTCTTTCCTCTATCAAAACGGTGTCGCCGACATATGAAATTCCTTTTGGAGCTTCTTCCGTTTCAGCCAAAACCGATTCTTTAACGGAAGAATCTTTTACAAGCCTTAAGCTTTCATTAAGGGAATAAATGTTTCCGCCGTCTTTACCGCGCGCCAATGCGCCAAGCTTCTTGCTTTTTATACCCATTGAGCGAAGCAAGGCGGCGTTCGCATTTTTGCTTCCGCGCTTTGCAATCCCGTCAAAAATATCGGAGGGTATGCGCTTTTCAAAATCAAAAAGCGTAAAATGCGCGGAAAGCGAAACTGCGTCTGTTCGCGGAACAATACGGGTCCATTCCGCGTCTTCAAGCTCAATAAATTTTGACGAATTTTTATCGAGCGTAATTTCGCGCGATTTTACAAAACCGCTTTTCCCGTCGGAAGTCTGTATTTCGATTAAAACGGGAGCGTCGGTTTTATGGTCAAGAACAAGAATTCGCTTGTCAAATCCCGCCGTAAGCATTGCGTCGGAAAGCGTGCCTGAGGCAACGTTTTCACGCAAAAACACGCTGCCTCTGCCAAGTTTTGCGCCGAGATTGTCGAGCCTGCCGTCGGGAACAAACCAAATATTCGAGTTTGAATTTAGCGGATGAGCCTTCTTTGCCTTTAAATCGCGGCTGTTCATAAACTCTTTTTGAGCGGAATCGTCGCAGCCAAGAGCAATGACATCTCCCCATCTGCAAAAATCCCCAATGACTTTCAAATACGAAGACCTCATCCTGATTCCCGAAAAATCCTTCCTCGAAAACGACTTTGGAAATCTCCAAAACGCGCCATGCATGGTCATTAAATATTCGTCGCCGCCAATATTTCTAATGCGCGGCCATTCCGTATTCCAGCCATGGGAGCCGTCATAAGAATGGCTTGATTTCGGAAGGCGAAACGACGACCAGCTTCCGCCGTCGTTTAACATTAAAATTACGGATTTTGCATCCCAGCCCAACGCCCATATCGGAGTTGATTCGGGATTTTTTGAGCCTGCTATTCCGTCTTTTGATGTTATTTCAGTAAACTGGCACTTGCGAATTTCCGTCCAGTCGGAATCTCCGCATTCCCAAAATGCAAGCGCCCCCGAAGTTATTGTCGGATCTTCCGCAACTTTGGGATGGCGAATGCCGTTGTTGGCATAAAACAATTTTCCAAACCCCGAATAAAGCCCCTTGCCGTGATAGCCGTGAAGATTTGATTTTTTGGGAAGAGGCTTTCCGTTTTTGTCGAATTTCTGCGGATAATCTTTCAAATTGCCGTCCCTTATGATTTCCCTAACCTTCAAAGTGTTCACATCGACTTCATAAAGCCCCTCTTCCATCGTGGCAAAATATACGCTGTTTTCGGGAGTTTGCAGACTGCGCGCAGTGCCTGTTATTCTTCCGTGCATGTCTTCGCGCCCGATAACTCTGACATTCCCGTTTTCATCTATGGCATAACAGCCGATGAAGAGCTGTTTTGATTCTTCATGAATGAGCCTGTTTGCATGAGTGCCGCCCACGCTTTCCTTGCGAATTGCGATGTCAAGGGTTGACGGGTTTATTTCGTAAAGCTTGTCGGAAGAATAAGAATCGCAATGCGGTCCATAAGTCAAAGCCCAAAATTTTCCCGCCCAATTTGAGAGCGCGCCCGTGCCGCACTCGCCTTCCTTGTTCCAAAACGCAAGATGCGGATAAACTCCGGAAATGCCGACATAATTGCAAGCAATCGGCATATCTTCTTGCTTCTGCGCTTCAACACAGCTTGCGACAAAAATAGCCGACAATAAAAGAATATATTTAAAAAAATTCATATGGACAATGAAAACAAATTGCTAAATTAATCTTATTTTTGATATGGGTTCAAAACAAAAAAAGACTTTGATTGGCTTCAAAGTCTTTTTTGTTTTTTATAAATTTGTTTTTATTTGCGACGGCGATACGCCGCAAATGCAAAAGCCAACGCGCCAAATATCGCCGCATATGCGCTTGGCTCAGGAACTGCATAAGTATATGAGAAGATAAGGTCGTTATCTAAATACTTAATTTCCCAACCCAAACCGCTATCGCCCATTTGTACACTTGCATCGCCGGTTCCGCTACCGATTTCACTCGTGCCCGAACCAACAAAGCGGTTTGCTTTGCTTGCCCAATCCGAACTTGCTGAAATCAATACCATTTCGTAAACCCCTGAACCATCGCCGACAAAATCCGAAAAGTCGATTTCAAGAGCTGCTGTAAACAAACCTATTGAGCCTACATTGATGGTAGAAATGCCTGCATCGTCCGACTTGAAAAGGAGAGTTGTCGTGTCCAAGCCTTGTTGCCTAAAATTAACAGCACCTGCGAAATTAATTGCATGCCCCGAACCAATGACATTAAAAGATATCTTGGCATCGCCGTCTGTTTTTTCCGTACCTATCCAGCAGTTCTTAGATGCCACGCTCAAAGTATTATTTTTACCGCCAATGGTAAAAGAAATTTCACCACTTGTTGCACCGGAACCGACAAAGAAATTATGCCCAAAATTATTTGTCGTCGCAGTTGAATTTAATGTATTATTTTCACCCGACATCGTGAAGTTAACAGTGCCACTGCTTGCTGTTACACCAATTTCAAACTTAGTTCCGACATTCATTGTGGCATTTCCATTCATATTGACTTCTGTAATGCCGCTTCCAGCTGCTTCAACTGTAAAATTATTGGTAAAAGTTGCAGTTGATTTTTTGCCGTCTTCCCCTTTTATATTGAAATAAAGGTGATTGTTGGAATCTGTGGCTTTGGCTCTGTTCATATAGAATTGCCCCGTCACATTGAACTTGTTGTCGGCCCCTGAAATATCGACACCTGCAGTTCCCAATATCCCATAATCGCTTGCTATACATAGGTTCTGAGTTGTAAAATCAGAATAGCCGCCAAGCTTTAAAATATTAGATGCGCTTAAAGTATCAGAAGTTGACGTATCTAAATATACACTCCAGCCGGTCATTCCGCTTAGAGAGGATCTTTTGGCTTCGGAACCCAAAAGCTCGAATGTCATATCAGTGGCAGTCGCTATATTCTTATTGAACTGAAATGAAGATAAAGTCGCCGATGTTTCTTTTAATTGAACTTTATAATCGACATCGGCAGTAGTATTTTGTTGGAAAGTTGCCGAATTTGTAAATGTCACATTGTCGAAAATCCAAGTCGAATTTTGTTCGGTCAAGTTAAGTTCGAGTTTGTCAAAGATTTCACCTGTATATGTACCCGCGTCAATCGCCGCGAATAAACTTGCAGATGCAAAAAGTGGCAATGAATATAGTATGTTTTTCATAATTAGATATATATAATTAGTAAATTTAAAAATAATATTGCAAACACCATTGTCAACAAATAATTGATTTTTTTATAAATTATTGTAGCGAATATAATTTCTGCAGAAAACAACTAAATATAGCATAACCCAAAGATAAAGCCGACAAGAAAAGCCCAGATGACAAAAATTCTTTTATGAAAGCGTTGATTGACGAATTGTCTGGTTTTATTTAAAGGCAAGCAAAACAACCCATTTACTTTATGAGCACCTCATCCCAAAGAAATGGAACGCTAGAATAAAAAGGCTTTTATTACGAACGCGCTTACGCTCTATATCTGGCTTTAATTAGAATTGCCTTTTCTGAAATAAGAAGGCGGTTAGCCTACCCCAAGACTAACCGCCAGTTTATTTTCTATCTTATTTACCCCATCTCCCAATCACGAGAGAAATAGTTTTTTAAATTGTTGTTTTATATCCTTATGATATTCTTTTTAAAGTCAAGCGTTTTTTTAACTTTTTTTAAAAAAAATTTTTTTACGCAAAGACGAATGCAAACTTCAACTTTCTAAAAAGTTTTCAGAATGTATCTTTTTATTTTGAGTTTTTATAACGTTCAAAGAAATCCATAAAAACCTTATCGTTCCAAAATGTACGCGCATCATGATAAATAAATCCCATATTTGCATATTTTTTATAGCTCCATATTAAAAGAAATTCAGATGCGCAATCTTTCGGAATCCGATTATTCATCAATTTTGCATAATCTGTTTTTAAAATTCTTACTTTCTTGTTCGAACCGTCAGGCTTTGCTTTTGAAAACCGCACAATTTTTATTTCCAAAGGTATAAATATAATGTTTTCCTTAGAATACTCATAAACTTTATCTTCTACATATACCCCCTTTGAAAGGGTTTCTTTTGGATTTTCAGAACAAACAAAGACAACAAACTTGTCTGTATGCGAAAATAAATCCCTCACTTCGCTAAATGGAGGAGTTGTTGCGGAATATGTAAAATAATCTTTCTCCGCTTTTACATTCTTTTCAGATATAAAATTTTTCACTCATCTCCGAACAGAGGCGTAAAAGAAAACAAAAACAAAAGCGTTAGAAAGAATTTAAATTTCATGATGAAAAATAAGAATTTAAAAAAATTTTAATCGACACCTGTTTATTAAAACAGAGTATTCCTTACTTTTCCATTTTTGCTTCCCTTTTTTACGGGATTTTCCGATATTTTATTTTCCGATGCGCAAGATTTCAAACGACTCATAAAATCACGCATATTATAATTCCCGATGCTGAAATCAGTTTCCAATTTATGCAAGCCCCCATTTTTATGCCAACAAAGTAGAATTTCAGGATTTGATGAAACTGCAAACGAATGCGAAAAATTCTTTTTTATAAATTTTGCATAATCCGATTTTAAAAATCTCACATTGCTAAAATAAAGCGTTTTTGAGGAGCGCGGAACTTTAATTTCAAGCGGAACCAATATGAGATTTTTCATCGAAAAATCATAAAAATCGCGGGATTGGAATATTGGAGAATTTGCAACCGTCTCTTCGGGATTTGCCGAGCAAACAAAAATCACATGTTTATCCGCCGAAGAATACATTTCTTTTAATTCCTCAAAATCCATGCTTTTCAATTCGTAAGAAAAATGTTCCGATTCCACGCGATTATTTTCTTGATTTGAAATAAAATTTTTTATTTCCAAAGCAAAATTTGTCGACTCAAACATTCCTATCTTAAAAGAAGTAAAATCTCGAACATAATGATATTCATTTGGATGGCGAAACAATATGACGATTGGGTTATTTTCTGAAACCCTGGCGTTTGGAGGTAGCATTTTAGATAAAAAAGCACCAATTTCCTTATTTAAAAATTTATATTTGCCGCCGACCAAAACAATATTTGCTTTGCAACACAACAGATTTTTTTCCGCGAAACTTTTGAATGATTCCGAATTAAAAATCGGCGTCATCTTAACTTTTCTGTTTACATCGGGAGATATGAAAAACAAAGCTGTCTTGTTTTCAGTTTTTGCGTTTGAAAGGACTTCACCAAGATTGTCATACCAATAAACATCCCCGAACAGAGGCGTAAAAGAAAACAAAAACAAAAGCGTTAGAAAGAATTTAAATTTCATGATGAAAAATAAGAATTTATCCTATGATTAAAAACTATTGCGCAAATGCTGTCAAATTATTTTACACGCGCGGCTCCGAAAGAACAAGCATCTGCCCCTTGCGAAAGAGCGAAAGCTGTCCCGTACTCGAAGACACAACAAATGCAAGACAATCCGCCGCAAGCGAAATCGAATACGCCGCAGCATGGCGCGCGCCAAGCCCTCCCGGGAGTTTCAAATTAAAGTCGGGAGTGTGGATTAACGCGCCCGCCGCTTCCAACGTGCCGCTGCCGTCTATTACAAACGCCCCGTCTATGAGCGAAAATTCCTTGACAGTCTCGTCCATGAAAGGGCTCAAAACATTCCTCTCTTCGGGCTTGTAGCCGAAAAACGGATTTAGCACTAGCTGCTTTAAATATGGGCGCAATTTTTCGGCGTCGCCAACGACAAAAAGACTGCCGACAGGCTTGCCTTCCCTGCCTTCCACCGCAAGCTCGGTTGCAATGTCAATCACGCGCTCCACGACATCGGGCTTTACGCCCGCGGGCAAAGCGTCGGTGTTTTTCAAATAAAACTGCGAAAATTCCGCGCCTACATTGAAGACCATAATCGAATCGATGACGTCGCTTCCACGAATGCCTCCGATACAGCAAACTTTGTCGGTCTCGCTCAATATGCCCTTTGTTATGCCGACCAAAATCGCACTTTTAAGCTGCCCCATTCTTATCCGCGAATATGAGTGCACGCTGACGATTTCGTCGAAATCGTCCAAATCGGCGTCGGTTCTGCGCTCGCTCACAAGCACTATGCGCATTCCCTTAAAGTAGTTCGCTAATCGTATGCCGTTTGTGAAAGTGTCGCCCAAAACCACGATTGCGGTGCACCCGCTGTCCTTTGCAATTTTTTCAGCCTGCGACAAAAACACCTTGTTGAGCCTTCTTGCCTTGTCGCGCACGCCGTCGGTGCCCGCAAAAGCTTCGAGAATTCTGTCCTGAAACTGCCTTATGGCAACAGGGGCAAGAAGGCGCGCCATTGTCTCGTCGTCTGAAAAAATCCCCGCGAGGGAAGACAAAACCTTCAAGTATGAAGGCTCGTCTGCGCGTGCCAAAATCAAAAACACAAGGCGCGCGTTTGAATACTGCTCTTTGCCGTTTAAACGCAAACCCTGCGGGCATCTGCCGACCAAAAAGACGTATTTCCGCGACAAATTTTCAAGCTTTATATGCGGAAGGCAGACGCAGTTGCCAAGATAAGTTGACATCGAGTTTTCGCGCTCGGCAAGGTCTTTTTGGATTTCATGTCTGGAAACCCCGCCCAAAAGCGAATCGGGAATCATCCCAATCAATTCACCCAACGCTTCTTCAAAATCGGCGCTCTTCAAGTCGATTATGCGTGATTTTGCAAGAAACGATTCCAAATGCATTGCTATCTGTTTGTCTTAGGTATGTTCCAATCCAGGGCGTCCTTTTTAATTTCGTAAAAAATACCCGCCGCAATAAGGGCAACAAAGAACATAACAGGCAAAATGAGCGCAATGTTCGCCGCTATGAACTCGCGGTAAACGAGAGCGAGAGGCAATATGAAAACAGCCTCGATGTCGAACACGACAAAAAGCATCGCAACAACATAAAATTTCACGCCGAAACGCGGATGCGGCTTTGCCAAAGGCTTTATGCCGCATTCGTAAGCGGAGTCCTTCACTGCGTTTTTCTTGGAGCGTTGTCCGAAAATATGGCTTGCGGCGATTATGCCTAAACCTACGGCAAGAGCCAAAACGATTTGAACAAAAACAGGAATATAGTCGCTTATTTCCATTATGCGAAAATTATTTACAACAATGCGCTTTTTGCAAGACAAATCACGCTAATTTCGCTTTACAGTCTTCGGGTCTGCAATGCTTAGCAACAAGTCGCCAAGAACATTGAATGACAAAACCGTAATAAAAATGGCAATGCCAGGAGTAAGCATCCACCAAAAGCCGAGCATTAAAATCTTGGTGTCGTTCTGCGCCTGGGAAAGCATCAAGCCCCATGAGGCGGACGGCTCCTGTATGCCCAATCCCAAAAACGAAAGCGCGGCTTCGCCCAAAATATAGGCGGGGATTGAAAGAGTTGCGCTGACAATCAAAAAGCCCAAGACATTTGGAAGAAAATGCTTTAATATTATGCGCACAGGGCTTTCTCCCATCGCCCTCGCCGCCTGCACAAACTGGCGTTTTGAAAGCGAAAGCGACATGCCCCTTATCACCCTTGCCGACCCCGCCCAGCCTATGGCGGCCAAAATTATCACAATCATCACATACATCTGCGAGCTTGAAAAATGCGGCGCAAGCGCGGAACGCATTGCAAGCAATAAATAAAGACTCGGCACCGACATCAAAAATTCAACAAACCTCATGCTGACAAAATCAAACGCGCCCCCGAAATATCCCGAAAGCCCGCCGACCAAAAAGCCTATCACCATTGTTATGGCGATTCCTATAAAGCCTATGCTTAGCGAAATTTGCGCGCCGTACAAGAGCCTTGAAAAAACGTCGCGACCCGTGGCGTCGGAACCGAGCAGATAAATTCGCGCGTCAGGATCAGGGCTGTCCGCCCCGAACAGGCATTTTGAAATCGGAATGAAGCCCAAAAGCTTTGCGCCCGGCTTGTCTGCGAAAAATTTTATCGGAACTCCCGCGCCTTCAACTGCAACATATTTCGAAGCGGAAGGATCGATGTTTTCGTAAATCTGCGCATAAAGCCTGCCGTCTTTAAAAAATATTTTGGACGGAGGGTGGAACGGCGTTGAAAGGCGCGGGGCGGAAGCCTCGTAGGGCGCGAGGAAGTCGGCAAAAACCGCGCCGAGATAAAACAATAGAAGTACCGAAAACGCAACCGCGCCACGCGGAACCTTTAAAATTTTAAGCAGAAAATTTTTGCAGAAATATTTTGCCGCCCAAAGAAGCGCGGCAATTAAAACCAGCAAAAGCACCGCAAACAAAATCTTGCCAATTAAAACAGCGAGCCATTTTACCCAAGAAAACGCATCGGGATGAGCCTCCGCAATCCAACTGAAAGCCACCACAATGGCAAGGATAAAAAGCGCAATAAAAGCAAGCAGCTTGTGCGGAACTTTCTCGTTTTCAAGACGAATTCTCGGGTCTGCAAACGCAAGAAGAATGTCCGCCAAAAGCTGACCCGCAACGAGCATCACACAGCCAATCACAACCCCCGCCATGACGACATACTGGTCCTGCCGCACAATGGCAGTGTAAACAAGCTGTCCAAGCCCCGGATAATTCATGACGTTTTCAACCAAAAGCGCGCCCGAAAGCAGTCCCGAAAAAGCGAAACCAAAAGAGGTGATTATGGGGTTTACGGCGTTTCTTAAAACGTGCCTGAACATGACGGCGTTCTCGCCAAGCCCCTTTGCCCTCGCAGTCGTCGCAAATTCGCTCGACATGTACTCCAAAAAATTGCCCCTCATCACCCTCATGACAGATGCAATTCCCCCGATTGAAAGCACGAATACGGGCAAAATCAAATGCTTGGCGTAATCGGCAAATTTTGAAGCGGGAGACAGAAAGTCGTACATAATCGAAGTCTGTCCGCCCGTCGGGAAAGCCCCCGAAACCGCGGCAAACAACACCGCCAAAAGCGCGAGAAAAAAATACGGAATGCTTAAAGATGCGTAGGCAAGAAACGAACTTATCCTGTCAAAAAATCCGCCGCGGTTTACCGCCGCCAAAACGCCGAGCGGAATTGCAACCAAATATGTTATAAGAACCGTTATGAGAGATAGCAAAAACGTCGAAAAAGCCCTCTGCCCCAAAAGCTTTGAAACGGGAATTTTGTAGCTCCACGAATACCCGAAGTCGGGCGTTCCGAAGTAAACGAGAGAATGCCCGCTTTTTTCGCCTTCGGGCAGAAGAAGGGAAGTTTTCACGGGAGAAACGCTGTTTAGCCACCTGCCGTACTGGACATACCACGGCTTGTCAAGACCAAGCTGTATTTCCTGCTGGCGCACAACTTCGGGGGATATGTCCTTTGAATTGCGCGCCTGACTCAAAAAGTCGCCGGGGGCAATGTACATCAAAAGAAAAACAAGCATGCTTATTCCGAGCAAAAGCGGAATGAGGGAAAACAGCCTTTTTAATATATACTTAATCATCGCTTTCCCCCTTCAAATATAGCTCCTCTATATTCCATATTATGCTGTCGAGAGGGGGCACTTTCACGTTCGCCCACTTGTTTTGTATCCCCGAATACGCCATCGGCGCAGTCAGAAAAATCAGCGGAAGTTCCTCCGAAAAAATCTCCTGCATCTTTGCCACTTTCAAATAGCGCAAATTTTCGTCCAAAGTGGTTTCCTGAGAATCGACAAGGGCGTCAACAGCCCGCTCCCAATCGGTTGCGGGAGTTTTCTGGCGCGGATTCCAAACGTGCAAAAATCCGTCGGAGCGGTATATCGCCTTGCCGCCCGAAGGATCTCCCCCGCCCGTAAACCCCATCATGGCGGCTTCATAATCCAAAGTGTCGTCAATCTTTGAAACGATTGCGGCAAAGTCCAAAAAGACCAAATTAACCTTTATGCCCACCGCCTTCAAGTTGTCAACAATGGTGGTTGCTATCGTGGTTGAATTTTTCGAACCGTCCGCAACCAAAAGCGAAAATTCAACCCTGTTGTTTTCAGCATCAAACAACTCTCCCGAGACATCCAGCTTAAAGCCCTGCGAAAACAGCATCTTCAACGCTTCCTGCGGATTGTAGGAATATTTGCGGATGTTGGGATTATGCCATTTTTTGTTCGCACCGCTTATTATTGAATTTAATACAACTCCCCTGCCGAACCAAACTCCGTTTACAATGCCCTCGCGGTCGAGCGCGGTTATCACGGCTTGGCGGAATATCTTGTTTTGAAACCACTTCAACTTGTGAGGAACCACAAACTTCTTGCCGTCCTTTTCGCCTCCGTTTTGATTGAACCACATAAAGGAAATCGAGGAAGCAGGCCCGCGCTCGAATATGCTGAAATCGTAAGTCTTTGCAAAGCCCTTTACCCACGGATAGTCGCCCGCGTCCAGCCCCGAAGCGTCGCTTTGCCCCGTCGCGAACAAAATCGACGAAGTGTTTGCGTCGGCGACAAACTTGAAAATGAGAAAGTCGATGTAAGGCAGGCGGTTTCTGTTTTTATCAGCCTTCCAGTAATGCGGGTTGGCAGTCAAAACCAAACGCTCGCCGGGACGGTACGAATAAATCATGAAAGGCCCGCTCGACACGATTTCAGACGGAGTTTCTATTGCAGTCTGGGTGCTCCAAGCCTGCTGAAAGGTGCCGCTTTCAAACGCCTTCAAAAGCTTGTGCCGCGGAAAAATCGAGACAAACCCTATGTCGGTCAAAAACGGTGCGTACACGATTTTCGTTTCAAATTCCACCGTGTATTTGTCTATTTTTCTATACTTTACAGGCTCTCCGCCTATTGTGTACTGCCCCGCGTACCGCGATGGATAGCGCAAGAGGGGCTTGCCCGTATTCTTGTCCAAAACAGGATTTCCGTCAGAATCAAGCTTCTTTGCAAATATCGCGTCAAAAGTGAAAATGACATCGTCGGCGGTTATTTCAACGCCGTCGGAAAACCTTGCGCCTTTGCGCAAATGAAACACATAGCGTTTGGAATCACCTGAAATTTCCCAAGAAGATGCAAGCATGGGCGCGGGCTTCATAGTGAAAGGATCAACAGTCACCAAGCCCGAAAACATCATCGACATTATTGTGCTTGTGGAAGCCTCCGTGTTTACCAAGTCGTTAAAAGTCATCGGCTCCTGCGAACCCGACAGCACAAAAATGCCGCCATACTTTCCGACATCGCAATCGCTTATCTGAACGCCGTCAGGCAGCGGATACTTTCCGCGCTCCACTTTCGGAGCCTTGCCGCAAGAAACAAGCAGCACTGCAAGAGCAATGCAAGCAAGACTTGATATTTTGCGGAAAACATGCGTCATTTATCGGATTTTTCCCCGTCGGATTTTTCGGCAGGCTCGGAAGGCGGATTTAAATTTCCATCGGAAGGTTCGCCTTCTTTTTTAATTTCCGAATCGCTCTTCGCCTTTTCTTCGGCTTTCGCGGAGCTTTCAAGCTCGCCCATTTTGTTGATTTCGTTCATCGAATAGGCGTAATACTTTTCGTAGTCAAATTCTTCCTCTTCGGCGGAACTTCCGCTTTCGGAAGAAGCGGATGAATTTTCCCCGCCATCGCCGCCGTCTTGCGGATAGCTTCCCACACCCGTTGAATACTTGTAATAGTCGTCTTCAAGCTTTGACTGCTCTTCGACATACTTTCGGTAATATTCGTCGTCGGATTTCTTTTGAGACTCCTCTTCGGCTTTTTCCTTTTGGATTTTCCCCGAAAGCAGGCGGGTGCCGACAAAAACGGCAACTTCGTAAAGCATGTAAAGGGGTATTGTAAGAAGAATCAGGGTCAGCGGGTCGGGAGGGGTGACGATTGCCGAAAATATCAATATCACGACAAAAATGACGCGCCTGTTCTTGCGCAAAAATTCGGGCGTCAAAATCCCAATATAAATAAAAAGAATTATGAGAAGCGGAAGCTGGAAACTAACCCCCGTTGCAAGCGGAACCCATACGATGAAAGAATAGTAGTTTTGTATGTCGTAAAGGATTTCCCACTTCATCATTTCGGAAATCTTAAAGCTAAACGATATCCCGATTGGCAGCATGAAAAAGAACGCCAACGCCGCCCCCGCCGTAAAAAGCAGGGTGGAAGCGCACAAGACGGGCTTAATCACTTTCCTTTCCCTCTTTGTAAGCGCGGGAATGATGAACTGCCCTATGTAATACAAAATAAAGGGTAGCGCAAAAAATATTCCGCCAAAAATGGAAATTTCAAACATCACGAAAAACGGCGAGAAAACAGAGCCTACGCGCGGAAGCGGAACTTCTTTGCCAAAAAGCTCCTGCGCCCTCTCAAACGGATACATAAGCATCTCGTTGAACTGCACGGTGAATATGCCTATAATCACGCAAGCCACAAAAAGCGCGATTACAGACTTTATTATCACCTTTCGCAATTCTTCAAGATGATCCAAAAAAGGCATGTCGCCTTCGTTTACTTCGTTTTCTTCCGCCATCTTTGCGCCTTTGAATTTCCGCAAAAGCCCGCGCTATCCCGCGCGGACTTGGTACTTTTTGGAAAGGTCCGCGCAAATTGCGTCGAACACCTTGTTTACTTCGTCTGCCTTCAAAGTCCTGTCCGAAGAGCGGAAGGACAAGGTAAACGCCAAGCTCTTGGAATTTTCGGGCAAGCCCTTGCCTTCGTAAACGTCGAACACCTTTACGCTTTCAAGTTCGAAGGAGTTTTTAAGCTTTCCCTTGGCAATCTTTGAAATTTCATTCGCGACTTCGCCGGAAGAAACAGACTTTTCAACAAGCACCGAAACGTCTTTTGACGACGCGGGGAATGCGCTGAAAGCCTTGAATTTTTCAACGCCCTTTTTGCGCCCCGCAACTTCGGGCTTAAAGACTATTTCGCCCGCATAGATTATTTTTTCGATGCCGAAATCTTTGAGAACACCCAAATTTACCGCGCCGAAACGGACTTCGTAGCCCTCTCTTCCGACAATGCCGCACTCAGCGCAATATCCGCTTTCCCACAATGAATTTTCAAAAGCCTTAAATTGCAGGCGGGAAGCGTCAACACCCAGCGTTTTCAAAATGTCAGAAGCAACTTTCTTTGCAGTGAAGAAGTCGGCAGATTCGCGGGTTTTCCAACTGCGCGCGCCGCAGTTTTGGGGAATTACAAATGCGGTTGCGCAAACTTCATTCAATCCGTCGCGCTCCATTCTGAACACCCTGCCGTTTTCAAACAAGCCCTCAAAAACATTGCCGTTGTCGAAATTAAGAGCCGCCGCCTTCAAGAGCCCCAAAAGCAAAGTCGGGCGAAGGGAGTCTTGGTCGGAAGTCAGGGGGTTGTCCAAGCGCAGACTTTCGGCAAAATCGAAATACTTTTCAAGCATCTTGCCGTCTGAAAGAGTGTAGTGCTGGCATTCGTTAAATCCATAACCCGAAAGAAAATCCGCAACATCCCTGTTGTATCTGAAAGTTGCGTCGTCTTCGCGCAAAAGCCCCGAAGCTTTCAAGCCGCAGTCGGGAATCCTGTCTGAACCCAAAATGCGGACAAGCTCTTCAACGAGGTCAATGGGTCTGTCAACTTCGCTTCTGAAAGAGCCGACTGTTACATCGAAAACTCCTTCGCTCTTCTCATTTACTAAAAAGCCCAAGCGTTCAAACGCCGATTTTATTTCGGAATTTTCAATTTTAAAGCCGAGCTTCTTAAAAACATAGGAGCTGTCAATCGAAATAGTCCTGTCTTTGCGCGGGGCAGAGCCGACCAAAACGGTATCGCCGTCCTGCGCGCCGCCCGCAGTTTCCAATATCAGGTCAACCGCCCTGCGCGCGCCGTCAAAAACGCCCTGCGGATCGACATCGCGCGCGTACCTGAAAGACGCGTCGGTTGCGATGCCGAGCTTTCGGGAAGTCGCGCGGACATTGCCGGGGTTAAAGTACGCGGATTCCAAAATTATGTCAACTGTTCCCGAATGGACTTCGGAATTTTCCCCGCCCATGACACCCGCAATCGCGACCGCGCCTTCCGCGTCGCAAATCAAGGTGTTTGAAGCATTCAAAACATGCTCCTTGCCGTCAAGCGTCTTGATTTTTTCGCCATCCTCAGCCTGCCGCACAATGATTTTAGAACCGCGGACATGCTCCGCCGAAAAAGCGTGAAGCGGCTGCCCGTACTCCATCAAAACGTAATTTGTGACGTCAACAACATTGTTAATCGGGCGCAATCCAACGCTTTCCAAATCTTTTTTAAGCCATTCGGGGCTTTCCGCGATTTTCACGCCCTTTATGCAGGTGGCAGTGTAAAGCGGACAGTTCGGAGTTTTAAGCTCAACAGATTTCAAAAGCGCACTTTGGCTTTTTTCCGAATATTTCGCGGGGCTTTTAAGCTCAGGCTTTACAAGCTTTCTTCCGAACTTTGCGGCAAGCTCCCTTGCAATGCCTATAATGCTTGCGCAGTCGCCGCGGTTTGCGGTAAGCTCGATTTCAAAAACCGTGTCGGAATCCGTAAACACGTCGTTTATGGGAGTGCCGATTTCAGGGCGCATATTCAAAATCAAGAGACCGCTGTGGTCGCTTCCCAAACCGATTTCGCGCCCCGAACACATCATGCCGTTGCTTTCAACGCCGCGCAATTTGGATTTTTTGATTTTAAAAATGGAACCGTCTGGAGTTGGCAATTCCGCGCCTTCCAAAGCCACGGGAACACGATCGCCAACCTTGTAATTGCTTGCCCCGCACACAATCTGAATCGGGTCGGAATTTTTTTCGACTTTCACTTGGCAAACGCCCAAGTGGTCGCTGTCAGGATGCGGCACCCTCTCCAAAATTTCGCCGACAACGACATTTTTAAGCGGCTTCAAGCCGAGAGTTTCAACGCTTTCGACTTCCAAGCCGAGCATTGGCAACGCCTCCGCGATTTCATCGGCGGAAATTCCGCTTAAATCCACATACTTGTTCAACCATTTTAAACTAGCTTTCATCTAAAAAATCTCCTTATGAAAATTGGCGCAAAAAGCGGAGGTCGTTCGCGTAAAAATGCCTGATGTCGTCAATGGAGTGCATGAGCATTGCGACTCTTTCGACACCCAACCCGAACGCGTACCCGCTGTAAATTTCGGGGTCAATTCCCACATTTTCAAGCACGTTTGGATCGACCATTCCGCAACCCATGATTTCAATCCAGCGGTTGCTGAGCCTGCCCATGTCGGGGCTCATGAAATCGACTTCAAAACTCGGTTCGGTGAAGGGGAAGAAACTCGGGCGCAGGCGGGTTTTCGCCTTGGCTCCGAAAAGCTCCTTGAACATATAGTCCAAAACCGCCTTCAAGTCGGTGAGCTGAACGCCCTTGTCGATGTAAAGGCATTCAATCTGGTGGAAATTCGCGGAGTGCGTGGCGTCAACCGTGTCGCGGCGAAACGCCCTTCCCGGAGCGATAATGCGTATCGGCGCGCCCTCTTTGAGCATTGCGCGTATTTGCACGCTCGAAGTGTGGCTGCGCAGAAGATAAAGCTCGTCGGAGTGCTTTTTGACGTTCGCGATTTGCGCGTCTTTTGGCATGAACAAAGTATCCTGCGCGTCCCTTGCGGGGTGGTCGGCGGGAGTGTTCAAGGCATCGAAGCAGTACCATTCGGTTTCAAGGTCGGTGGCTTCGGCAACCGTAAAGCCTATCTTGCGGAAAATTCCGCAAACCTTGCGAATTGTCTGCGTCAGCGGATGCAGCGTGCCTTTCGGGAAATCGGGGGCGGGCAGTGAGACATCGACTTTCGCGCCAAGATTTTTTGCCATCTTTTCCCTTTCAATCCTCGCGTATGCCTCGGCAACCATAGGCTCTATCGTCTTTTTTGCGACGTTTATGAGCTTGCCGACAACGGGGCGTTCCTTGACGTCCAAAGTCGGAATTATTTTCATGAGCGCGGTAAGCTCGCCGTTAGGACCAACGAAAGCCGCCGAAACAGATGCCACTTCCGAAGCGGTTTGCGCTTGCGGCAAAGCCGCCTTAAAACGGCTCAAAATTTCATTTATTTTTTCCTGCATAAAAATTTTTCTTTAATCCTTTTAGTTAAAGACTTCCTGCGGGCACACCGCCGCAGTATGAATATTCTTTTTGATTTTGCCCCATCGGATAAAAATCGCAAGCAAATTTATAAACAAACACAAAGGTAAAAAATAACCTTGCCATGGGAATTAAAACTTACAAAAATAAACACTATTATGATGAAAAAACTATTACTTACGGGGGCGATTATTTTGTCGCTTTTAACATTCACCGCAACATTGCAGGCAAAGCCGCGCAAGGTGGCAGTACAAACATACACCTTCAACCGCTTCTCCCTTGAAGAAACAATCGAAAAGCTGAAAGGTCTTAAAATCGACGGATTGGAAGTCTATCCCGGTCAGCGTCTTTACAAAGACAAGGGCAAGGTTGACGCAAAGGGCAAGCCCATAACTTTCAACGAAAGAATGGCAAAGGAAGACATCGACGTTTTGAAAGGCTGGCTGAAAGACGCAAACTTCAAAATCGTCTCCATCGGCTGCACAGGCACTCCCGACAACGAAAACGACTTCAAAAAAACAATGAATTTCTGCAAGGAATTCGGAATCCAACGCATTATTACAGAAGCTCCCGTTCGCGCGTGGGACAGATTTGAAGAGCTTTCAGAAAAGTTCGGCAACACAGAAGTCGATCTTTGCATACATAACCATGAAAAAGGCTCAGGCAATCAATACTGGCACCCCGAAGTCGTGAAAATCCTTCTAAACGACGGCAAGTATAAGCACGTATTTTCAGGCGCAGACGTAGGACACTGGTCGCGCTGCAAACTTGACCCGATAAGCGGCTTGAAAGCCCTCAAAGGCAAGATGAAGACAATCCACTTCAAAGACCAAAAGGAATTCGGCAATCCGCAAAACCTCTGCGTTCCTTTCGGCACTGGAGAGCTTGGCTGCGTAAAAATGCTGAAAGAACTCGATAAGCAAAAGTACGACGGCTGGTTTGTAATCGAATACGAAGCGGATTGGAACGACAACTTGGAAAAGGTCAAACAGTGCATTGACTTCCTCCGCAAGAACTAAAACACATCGCACATTTGAAAAAAAACGCGCTTTTTTAAGTGCGTTTTTTATTGCCTTTTTTCAAGCAAAAAATCGGCAGTTTGCGGGTTTGCAAAAATGAAAAGCCCCGCTTTCGCGCGGGTTGCCCCAACATAGAAAAGCCTTTTAGCCTCCGAAGTTGAAATATCGTCAACATCGCAAAGCAAAACAAAGTCCTGCTCCAAGCCCTTGAAGTCGTCAACATAAGAGCAGGTAATTTTTTGGTCCTCCTCGTTTTTTGAAAATCTGCCGCCCCAAATGCGCGAATTTAAAAGCTTTTGAAGGCTCGGCATACCGCGCTTCATGGAAAGAACCGCAATAGCGTTTTGCGGAGTTGCGTCCCTTAAAAGAGACTCCAACACCGACCCGATTTTTGCTGCGGCATCCTCGTCCGACTTGCACGAATAAATGTTTAAATCCGAACCGTCATCGGGGCTTGAATTTAAATAGTTTTCATACCCGCTTTCAAACTGCGCCACATTGCCCACGAGTTTCGCGACCGATTTCGGATTGCGGCAGTTGTATGAAAGCTTGCAAATTACGGGGCGGAACTTTGCCTTAAACTCGTCGAATTTTTTGCGCCAGTCGGAATCGTAGGGCTTCGAGAAATAGTCCCCGAACATAATCCATTTCCCGTTCAAAATGCCGCCTTTCAAAATCGAATTGAATTTCTCGAAAATGTCCCTGTCCAAAAAATCCTGTGCCTCGTCCAAAACAAGGAAATCAACGCCATCGGGATGAAATGACTTTATCTCGTCGTATTTGCGCAAGAACTTATCAGAAGAGCCGACAAAATGGCGCGGATAGTCGAGATTAGCCTCCTCTTTTAAATATTTGCCGAGAGAATTTGCGGGCGTCACAAAAACGACCGAAGAATTTTTAGAAACCCTCCTTGCGTATTCAATCGCCATCACGGTTTTTCCCGTTCCCGCAAGCCCGTCAACCACAATGCGGTCGTTTGCAATGACGCTGTCCAAAATTTTGAACTGCTCATGCGTGTATTTTCTCGACTGAACTTCGACTTCCGACATTCTTTCGCGCGGAGAAAGCATCGCGTCAAAATCAGGGCGCAAGAGTTCGAGCATCAAGCTGAATTTTTCCCCGACAAAGTCTCCGATGACCAGTCCGTGCCGCTTCGTCTGCCTCTCAAAAATATCCCGAAGCATACGCGTAAATCCGCGCTTTTCCAAATCGGAAGCGTCGATGAAATCATCGTCGTCCCACTCTTTCGCCCCGCCGATTTTCAAGTTTCTGAACCTGCAATTCGTAAATGCCACTATCGGGAAAAACGGAACATTTCTAAGTTCGGCGCATTCGCCCTTTATGCGCCGCATAAGCGAAAAAGTATTGTCCTTTACCTGCTTAAACGGGCCTCTGGCGTCCCTGTAATTTCCGCTCCCATAACGCCAAATGCCGCCCTTTCTTGAAATTTTAGACGAAGCCTTGACTTCCATGCAAAAAACTCCGCATCCCTTCACGAGAATCACGAAATCCACTTCGCCCTCGCCCTGGGTGGAATGTTTGGGAATGTCGAAAGAATGCAAAACAATCCAGTCTTTTGAAAAATCGTCATGCTCGAAAGCCCTGAAAAGTTTTTCCTCTCCCGACGAATGGTTGTCTATGTAAACAGGTGGAATGAGTCGCGCCATTCTTGCAGAAAAACGATTTTATTTAATTAAAACACAAAAAAAACCGCAACGCCGCGCAAATTGCAATGCGCGGGAATTGCGGAATGTAAGAAAAGCAAACTTTCAAATCGCTTAATAGTTTTCAGCGCGGATTTCAAAATAAGCCTGAGGATGGGCGCACACAGGGCACATTGCGGGAGCCTTTTTACCCACATGCAAATGCCCGCAATTCTGGCAATGCCAAACGACTTCCCCGTCGCGCTCAAACACGATGCCTTCTTTGATGTTGTCCGCAAGCTTCAAATATCTTTCTTCATGTTCCTTTTCAATTTTTGCGACCATTTTGAAAAGCGCGGCAATCTTAGTGAAGCCCTCTTCTTCGGCAGTCTTTGCAAAACCCGCATACATATCGGTCCATTCATAGTTTTCGCCTGCCGCGGCGTCTTTTAAATTTGAAAGAGTGTCGCCAATCTGACCGCCTTCCTGCAAGAGCTTGAACCAAATCTTAGCGTGCTCCTTTTCGTTGTTTGCGGTTTCTTCAAAGAGGGCGGCTATCTGGTTGTAGCCCTCTTTCTTCGCCTTTGAAGCATAGAAAGTGTATTTGTTGCGAGCCTTTGATTCGCCCGCAAACGCTTCCCACAAGTTTGCTTCCGTCTTTGAGCCTTTGAATTCCATATAATTTTCTCCTTCGTGCTGTTTTATCGAAATTAAAAGAATAGCTTAAAACAATGGAATATTGTTTTATTTATATATAATAATTTCGTCAAGAAACTTTTAAAGTTAAAAAACGTCTGCCCGAAAACGGAATTTTACGCGCAAAAGAGTTTTGTCTGCCAAAATCACTCCGCATAAAAGGTGAAAAAAGGCACATTGCAAACGCCGTAAAAAATGCGGCAAAATAAAAATTCTGCCGCATAAAGATTTATTACATCAAAAACCCGCCCATCTCGGCGAAATTTTCAAAGTATTTGTAGCATAGAGCCTTTGTGCCGCTTTTTATTATGTTGCCGTCGGCAAGCCCCATCGCGGCAAAACCCGCAAGTCGAACTGAACAAATGCCCGCGCCGCTGTCTTCAATTCCGACAACGCTCGCCCTGTCCGCAAAGTCGATGCCAAGCCCGACCTTGGCAACTTCCGCATAAAGCCACGGATGCGGCTTCGGGGAAAGCTCTCCCAAAGTTCCCGCCTCGCCCTTTCTAAGTGGGAATCCCGCCGTTATTATGGCGTCGTAAAAGTCTTTGGGGTCTCCCATTCCGAGAGACTGAAAGCCGTTTAAGATTTCGGGCCACGCCTTTTCGTAAAGCCCCGAAGTCACCAAGCCGATTTTTATGTTCTTGGATTTCAGCGCAAGCAGAAAATCTTTTATCCCATCTGTCGGAGTGAACGCCCCGGGGCGTCCCCTGCCCTGCATGATTTCGTTCATTTCAAAATGAGTGTGCTTGAAATAAAAACCGCGCGCCTCTTCGAGAGTTTTATCGGGGCAGTATTTGTTTATGCAGTGGCTCAAATGCTCCGAAACGCTGTGCCCCGAAACGAACGGAAGGTCTGCTTCTTCAAGCTGAAATTTGTCGTCACCCAGAAGGCTTGCCGTTGTTTTTTCGATAATCCAAATCCAGAAGCTTTCGCTCTTTATGGTCGTGCCGTCAAGATCCATCAGAACCGCCTTCAACGGCTTTTTGACATCTACGCCGCTTACGGGATAATAGGCGGGATAGCCAAGCTCGCTTTTGACGTGCGCGAAAGTTTTGTCGTCGAAAGCAACGAACTCAACCTTTTTGTCGCCCGTTGCGCAGACTGCGTTTACGCCGTCTTTGCCTACGGAAAATCTGCCGTCGGAAGTTGCGTCCATATCCCAAAACATGGAGTCTGCGCCGAAAGTTCCCAAATTCGGGAACGTGATTTCTCTTTCAAGTTTTTTCATAAATCGCATTAAAAAATTACTTGCGGAATTTATCCCAAAGCCCGCCGCCGTTTTCAAGATTTTTTTTGACAGTCAAAAATCTTTTGATTTTCTTGAAAGGGCAAAAATGAAAAACCTTGCGGAAATTTTCCGCATTCGGAGGAAAAGCATTTATGAAAACACTAAAAAGCGCATTGATTGCATGGATATGCCTTGCGGCGGCATTTGCGTTTGCCGATACTCGCCATGTCCGAAAACTTGAGGGAGAAGGCTGGAACTTGTGGCTCGACAGGGACGCAAAGTATCAAGACGACACCCTCTATATAAACAAGTCAGACATTCAAAAAATAAAGGACGGCAAGCCCGACTGGCTGAAACAAGTCGATGTAAAGGAAATGAAAGCGGCAGAGCCAACCTGCGGCTGGGAAAACCTCTTTTCAAAGACCGCCGATTGGCGCGAAGCCGAAAAGGCGTGGAAAGACAAGAGCATAAGCCTGAAAGTCTCGGTCCCCTCCACCGTTGAGGAGTATTTCTTTGACGCAATTTCAGGCAAAAACATGGGAAAAGGCGCGTCGGGAGACTATCGCGGCGTCAGCTGGTGGGGGCGCAAATTCAACATCCCTGCGGAAGCCAAAGGCAGGCGCGTCAAGCTGCTTTTTAAAGAGGGCGTGCGCCACCGCGCGGAAGTGTTTGTGAATAGGAAACTTGCGGGGTACGAACTCGTCTTGCAGTCTCCCTTTGAAATCGACATAACCGACATCGTAAATTACGGGGCTGAAAACGAGCTCGCCGTCCGCATTACCGACGCAAACGGAAATTTCAGCTGGGGAGACTATATTTTCGCGAAATGGGGCAAGTATCAATTCCCGCTTTCGCACGGCTTTGGCGGAATTATGGGCGGAGTTGACGTGGTTATGGAAAACGACATTCACGTTTCAAACATTTTCGTGAAAAACAAATTCGCCTTGCGCGACATCGACACCCTCGTTGAAATCGCAAACGACTCAAATTCGCCAAAAACCATATTTGCGGAAGCCGAAGTCATAGAAAATTGGATTGATGGCAAAAAGGCGGCAAAACCAAAAACCATATTCTCGGCAGGCATAGGCAAGTTTGAAATTCCCGCAAACTCCTCTAAAATAGTGGAATTCAACGCATTCGTTGAAAGCGCGAAATTGTGGGACATCGGAAACTCAAACCTCTACGACATGAAAATCACCCTGAAAGACGAAAACGGAAAAATTCTCGACTCGTTTTCAGACCGTTTCGGATTCAGATTTTTCGAGGCGAGGGGAATAGGAAACGACGCCAAATTTTACCTAAACGGCAGGCGCGTTTTCCTGCTGTCTGCAATCAGCTGGAGCTTTTGGCCCTGCAACGGAATGATACCGACAAAAGAGCTTGCAAGAAAGCATGTTGAATCCGCAAAAAAACTCGGCATGAACATGATAAACTTCCACAGAAGCCGCGGCAACCATGAAGTCCTAAACGCCGCCGACGAGCTTGGCGTGCTCTACTACGAAGAGCCGGGCGGTTTCAGCACATACAGAGTAAAGGGGCAGAACATGGACGGCGTCGATACTTCCATCGCACACGAAATCTGCCGCCAAAAACTCCTGCGCATGGTAAAAGACCACCGCAACCACCCGTCTCTTGTAATATATAATATGGTAAACGAACCGGGCTGGCAACCGGACGACTTGGCAAAAGAAGCGATGTCTGCCGCGCACATGCTCGACCCCACGCGCTTCATATCCTACGGTTCGGGATTCATGGGAATGAAAAACTCCGAACCCATAAAGCTCCACATGCTCCCCTACGACCCAAAGCAATATACAGTCGGCTATTGCGACATTCATAACGCGGGCAACTCCCCCGGGGTGTACGTCGATTCCAACTACAATTCTCCGACAGGCTTTTTGAGAAACGAGCGCGACGAAACGGAAATTTTCGTCTGGGGCGAAGAAGGCGCGCTTGCAACTCCCCCTCAACTCGAACTTATACAGGAAGAGAAAAAGGGAAAGCCCAACGGCTGGGACGGGCAGGAATATGACGCCTGGTACAACGGCTATAAAAATTATATCGAAGAAAAGGGTCTGAAACAAAACTTCCCGTCCATCACAAAACTAATCACCTCAATGGGCGACATAATGTATTACGAGCACGGCAGGCTTCTTGAAAACGCGAGAATTGCCGACGGCGCGGAAATATACGTCTTAAACGGATACGAGGACATGAAAGACGACAACCTTTCGGGGGCGGTTGACTGCTATCGAAATCTAAAAGGCTCGCCAGAACTCATCGCAAACCACATGAAGCCCCTTGCAGTCGCCGTGAAGGCGCGCGAAAAATTAGCCCATGTGGGGGACGTAAACATATTCGACTTGTTCGTGCTAAACGAAAACGTCCTGCCTGCGGGAGAATACGGCATCACAGCAAGCGTGCGCACTCCGAAAGGCGCGGAAAGAAAAATCCATAACGGGACGGCGCGCGTTTCGGGCGGCGAAAAGTTCAGCGACTTGGCTTGCGAAAACCTGAAAGTCGAATTAAACGACGGCGCGGGGCACTACATAATAACCGCAGAACTCTTCGACAGGGACGGAAAGCGCATTGCAACCGGCAAAGACGAAATGTTTGCCATCGACTACAAAAGCGGCGAAATAAAATCAAAAGGCGCGATTGTCGGCGGCGGCGGAGAGTATGCAAGGTTTGCAAACGACATCTTAAAAGCCGACCTCAAACCCTACTCCGAAAACATGGGGCGTCTTGACTACATTCTCCTTGCGCCGACCGACCAGGGCAAAATGTTCAAGACTATTTCACCGTTTAATTTCCGCTCAAAAGACGGCAAAAACATCGGGCTAAATCTCGACTATTACCGCGGAAAGAAATTCGATATGCCTCTCGACAAAAGAATTTCAACCGCGCCCATAGACTTCAATTTAAAGTCCAAGCTGATTCCGGGCTACGACATACTGGGAACGGTCGATTTCTCGCTTAGATGGGAAGGTTTCGTAATTTCCGACTACACGGGAAAAGTCGAGTTTGAATTTGCCTGCGACGACGGCGCAAGAGTTTGGTTTGACGGAGAGCTTGTTTTCGACAAATGGTCAAACGGGCCTAAAACCGTGCGCACATTCTCGCGCGAAATGCAGGCGGGCAAAATGTACTCCATAAAAATCGAAGCCTATCAAGACGGCGGCGACTGGCTTTCAAGCCTGAAATGGAAGCTTCCTGTTCCCGAAACCAAGGTCGATTTGAATGCCCTCTTAAAGCGCGTCTTTGAAGACGGCACAAAGCTGATACTGATAGAAGGCGCGGAAGAATGGCTTAAAGAGCTTAAAAATCTCGGAGCATTCCCCGAATACCAAGTATTCCACCCCCACAAGACATGGGTCGGGCACAACATGTTCGTAAAAGACCATCCTTTCTTCGACGGATTGCCCGTAAACTGCGGAATGAACTGGGAATACCAAAGCCTCGTTGTTTACGACGGACCAAAGCATTTCGGGCTTGTGATGAAAGGCGAAGAACCTTTGGTTGGCCTTGTGGGCGTTCCGCTAAGGGGAATTGCAACAAGCGTCGGCATGGTAAATTACGGCAAGGGCAAGATTGTATTTTCAAGCCTTGACATAGCCCCGAATTTGGCTGTTGACACCAAGCCTTCAAACACCCCCAAAAAGATATTCTCAAACATTCTAAAATGGGCGGAGAAATAAGCAATCCGCCAAATAAAAAAGACGCCTTTTATGAGCTGTACCCCAAAATTCGGACAATAAAAAAATCGGGGTTAGGAGATTTTTATTTTAGACAAGAGATGGCATCGATATTCTTTCGGTGTCATCT
>URGP01000004.1 GCA_900547395.1 uncultured Opitutales bacterium
TTTGCAATCTCCTATCACAGCTTTTTTTATTGTCCGAATTTTGGGGTACAGTTCATTTTTCGGGCTTTTTTGTTTTTCTACTGCTCAAAGAAAAACGCATGATTTAAAAGATTCAAATCATTAAATCATCGGGTGTTTTTAGATATTGAATGCATTGCGCATGTAAAAATTTTTTGGGAGATTAAAACTTCCGCTCTTTCCTATTTCGAGCTTCTATATGCAACCAATAAAATGCAGGCTTTTCGCTAAATCTCATAAAACAAAAAAATTGCAAGGCTCAAACAGCCCTGCAATCCCTATTAAAATTTTTTTAGCAAAATTCGCGTTGAAAAAAAATACCGCTACCCCTTTTCAATATTGAAACAAGGCATTTTTTGCAATATGGCAACGCTTGAAATTTACATTTCCGCTATTATCGCGTCCGCAAGACCGTAAGCAATGGTTTCTTCGGCAGTCATGTAAAAATCTCTGTCCGTGTCTTTGGCGATTTTTTCAAGCGGCTGACCCGATGCGTCCGCCAAAATTTTATTTAGTATCTCGCGCATGCGCTCCATTTCCTTTGCCTGAATGTGCATTTCAACTGCAGTTCCGTTCATTTCGCCCATTATAAGCGGTTGGTGTATCATGACGCTCGAATGCGGGAACAAGAAACGCTTGCCCTTTGGAGCAGCAGAAAGAAGTATGGACCCCATGCTCATCGCAATCCCCGTCACAACAACCTTTACGGGGGCTTTTATGAGCTTTATGGTGTCGTAAATTGCCATTCCGTCGGAAATCGAACCGCCGGGAGTATTTATGTAAAATGTGATTTCCTTTTCATGGTCGAGCATATCCAAATAAATGAGCTGCTCAACGATTTCCGCAGAAGACTTGCCGTCAACCGCACCCCACAGAAAGACTTTGCGCTCTTCCAAAAAGCGTTTTTTTATTTCCCCGAAAGGGTTTTGTTTATTCGATGTTTTTTCAGATTCTTCGCAATTCATAATTTTATTTTTTTGAAATTTCAAACAAGGCGTATCCCGCCATCAAATTCGGCAGAAATTTGCATTGAGTGCGCCAGTTGCCGCGCAAGAAATGGCTCCTGTTTATGGCTATATCGTTATTTGCGCAAAATTCTTTAAATGAAACTATGGATATTTGGTTCATCGGGCGCGCGCAATACCAGTCGTTTTCAAATACTTTGTTCACGGTTCTGCGCCCTTTCAATGCCAAATGCAGGCGGTTGTACCAATAGCCGTAATTCACAAACCCGATGACAACCCTTTTGCCGACTCTCAGAGATTCGTCAATGACAAGCTTTGTGTTTTCAAGCTCCGACAGGGTTCGGGAGCATATAATCCAGTCGAAAGAATTGTCGTCGAAAGTTTTGAGGGCGGTCAGAATGTCGCAGTGCATCACATTTACTCCGCGCTTTACCGCCCGCAGGATTTTTTCAAAATCCAAATCGACGCCGAGCGCGTAAACATCCTTTGCGTTCATCAGCTCTTCAAGCAGTATTCCGCGCCCGCAACCCAAATCCAAAACGCGGTCGCCTTTCGACACCCAATCGCTTATGGCGCGAAGCTCGACTTTTCTTTTTTTGCTTGTAGGTGTTTTTTGAGCCATGTTCTTACGCGTCCAAAAAATATGTTATAAGCTCGTAGAGCTTGGGCGATTCTATCAAGAAAGAGTCATGCCCAAGGTCGCTTTCAATTTCCGCATACGTCGCGTTTTTTCCACAGCGAAGCAAGGCGCGGACGATTTCCAAATTCTGTTCCGGCGGGAAAAGCCAGTCGGAAGTAAAGCCTACGGTCATTACGTTTGCCTTCACTTTTTCCAACGTGGATTCAAGCGAGCCGTCCTCCCCGCGCAAGTCGTACAAATCCAAAGCCCTCGTTATGTAAAGATAAGAATTGGCGTCAAAGCGGTTAACGAACGCCTGCCCCTGGTAGCGCAAGTAGTTTTCGACTTCAAAACTCGAGCTGAAATAGTCGCCGCCGTTTTTGTGCGTCTGCCTTCCGAATTTTTCTTCGAGACCCTTGTCGGAAAGATAGGTTATGTGCGCCATCATTCGGGCGATGCTAAGCCCCACCCTCGGCGGATTGCCAAATTCGTACTCCCCGTTTTTCCAAAGAGGGTCCTGCATGATTGCCGCCCTTCCGACGCAGTTAAAGGCTATCGCCTGCGCGTTTTGGCGCGAAGTCGTTGCAAGTGCTACGGCCTTGCGCACCCTTTCGGGAAAGTCAACCGCCCACTGCAAAACCTGCATCCCCCCCATTGAGCCGCCTATCGCGAGCGCGAGAGTGTCTATTCCCAAATAGTCGAGCAGGCGCGACTGCGCCAAAACCATGTCTTTTACGGTAACGATTGGGAACGACAAATTGTATCTTTGCCCCGTTTCGGGATTTATGCTCGAAGGTCCGGTTGAACCTTGACAGCCGCCGATGCAATTTGAGCAGATTATGAAATATTTGTTTGTGTCAAGCGGCTTGTTGGGGCCTATTATGTTGTTCCACCACCCCGCTTTTTTATCCGTCAAAGAGTAAATCCCCGCGCAATGATGGTCGCCCGTAAGCGCGTGGCAAACCAATATGGCGTTTGATTTTTCAGCATTAAGCTTCCCGTAAGTTTCGTACCTTATGTCAAAAGACTTCAACCCGCCGCCAAGCGCAAACGAAAGGGGAACTGCGCAATGAAAATCGCTGCAGCTTACAAATCCTATTTCGCCAAACGCGCTTTCGCGGAGTGATGATGAAAAATCGTTCATATAAAAAATATCGGCGGATTATGCGCCAAAAATAATAGACTTTAAATAAAACCAAAGGCTCCGATTTTTTTCAAGTTTAATCAAACGCAAAAAAATTTTAATTTTGACCTTTAAAAAAAACGTAAAAACCGCTTTATTTGGAGAATAAAAATGAAGGTTTATATCAAGACATACGGCTGCCAAATGAACGAACGCGACTCGGAAAATCTTGCCGCACAGCTTAAATTGCGCGGACATGAAATAGCGCGCACGGAAGCCGAAGCAGACGTGTTTGTGGCAAACACATGCTCCGTCAGGGAAGCCGCCGAGCAGAAGGCAATCGGCAAGCTTTTGCGGATTTCCCACAAAAAGAAAAACGGATTTCCAATCATCGGTGTAATGGGCTGTATGTCCCAAAACAGGGGCGCGGAAATTGTGAAGTCCGTCCCCAAAATAGATTTTATAGCAGGATCGCGCAAAACGCCGTACGTCGCGGACTATATAGAAGAAATCGCAAAAAGGCGCAAAGCCGGCATCATTCCCCAAGACCCGCAAAAAGGCGAGCGCAAAAAATGGAAGCATAACGACGCAATCATAAACATAGAAGACGACGAAACTACGCATAACTTAATAAAACTCCACGATTTCGCAAAAAGGCAGATTTGCGCAAATATTTCAATAATGCAGGGGTGCGCAATGAAATGCTCATACTGCATCGTACCCAAAACGCGCGGCATAGAACGCTCGCGCCCGATGGAAGACATCGTAAACGAGGCTGAAATTCTCGCAAACTCCGGAGCAAAGGAAATACAGCTTTTAGGTCAGGTCGTAAACGCCTACGGCAGGGGCGAAATGCCAAATGCGCAAGGCAAAAGCCCGTTCGTGCAACTTTTGGAAAAAATAAGCAAAATAAACGGAATTGAGCGCATAAGGTTTGTATCGCCCCACCCTTCATTTTTTAAAGAAGACCTGATTGCGGCATATTCAAGCCTCGAGAAAATTTGCGAATACGCGCATCTTCCCCTGCAATCGGGAAGCGACCGCGTTTTAAGGGAAATGCGCCGCCCATACTCGGCCGAAAAATTCATAAAAATCGCAAAGGCTCTTAAAGCATCAAAAGAAATTTTTTCGCTTTCAACCGACATAATCGTCGGCTATCCCAATGAAACGGAAGAGGATTTTTTTAAAACGTGCGAAGTCTTCAAAGAATGCGGTTTCGACATGGCGTACATATTCAAGTACAGCCCCAGAATGGGTACGGTTTCGGCAGAACTTGAAGACAATGTTTCCGAAGACGAAAAGGAGCGCAGAAACCAAATTCTTTTGGAAATGCTAAAAAAACAATCTTTGGATTTTAACGAAAGATTAGTAAACACCTCGCAGGAAGTCCTGGTTGAAAGCAAAGCGAAGCGCGGGCTTGGCAACCTCATGGGGCGCACAAGAACCCATAGAAAAGTCATATTCAAAGCCCCCGAAGAACTAATCGGAAAGCTTGTAAGCGTAAAAATCATAAGCGCGGGAGTTTCCGCAATGGACGGCGTCTTGGAATAGTTTTTTCGGTTTTAAATTTCAAAATCAACATCCATCGTATATATGCCATTCAAATTTTTTGTAAAAATTTGAAACTTTTGTCGCATGTTTACATTTAATAATAAGAGTATATATCTCTTTTATTAATTCCCAATATCTCCCATACTATGTTCGGAAACCTTAAATTTGCAGCAAAACTTAACGGTATTGTATTTTCCGGTCTATTTGCCCTTTCATCTTTTTCTCACGCTTCGGAAAAGCGTCCAAATTTATTGTTTATCATGACAGACCAGCAACGTTATGATGCAATTGCGATAGCCGGCAAATATCCTTTTTTAAAAACGCCAAACCTTGACAAACTCGCAAAAAGCGGAGCTTATTTCACAAAAGCATATACACCATGCGCAGTATCAGGACCGGCCCGTTCGTGTATTTTAACAGGACTTATGGTTGAGCATACAAACGTAAGATCCAACGGGACTACGGAAGAAGATCCTGTTAAAAGTAAAATTACAAACAAAAGAACGTTCGATCAAATTTTATCAGAAAACGGATATTATTCGGAATATCATGGAAAATGGCATGCTCCTATCGGCTGGACAAATTGCTATTCTGAATTTGCATACAAATCTCCAAAAAATAATCCTTTTAAATATACAACAGAACACCTGATAAGATATAAATCAAAAGTAAAGGAAGAAGTCAAAAAACAAGAAACATCTGAAAAAAACCTCTTTTTCGACAATACAATGTTTCAAGCGTATTATTTGCCTGATCCCATAGACAGGCGCGTTGTTTACGGTTGTGATGAAAATGGAAAATTGCCGGCAAAAGAACTAAAAAAGCGCATACATACACAACCGGACAACCATGGCGAATTGATTTTACCCAAAGAGTTGTCATTAACCGCCTTTCAGGCAAATGAAACCATTGCGGCATTGGAAAGAGCCAAAGAATCGGGAAAACCTTTCAATATAACATGCTCCTTCTTTTTCCCACATGCGCCAATGCTGCCTACAAAGCCATACCATGGCATGTATAAACCTTCAGACATGCCAGTCCCAAAATCTATTGCAGATAAGATGACAGACTCCCCGTATAAAAATGAAAATGGAAGAATGAGCATGCCTGAATATTCTGACCCTGAAAAAGTCCAACACATGATGGCAAACTATTTTGCATTGGTAAGTGAAATTGATTGGTGGATAGGACAAATATTGGATAAGCTCAAAGAAATTGGAGAGTTTGACAATACCTTAATTGTTTTTACTTCCGATCATGGCGAAATGTTGGGATGCCATGGGATGAGGGAGAAAAATGTCTTTTTGGAAGAATCTGCGAGAGTTCCTCTAATTTTAAATTTCCCCAAAAAAATTGCCCCTGTCAAAATTAAAGAAAAAACTACACTGCTGGACCTATTCCCAACGATATTGGATTATATGGGAGTGCCATACGACAAACGTGACGGAGAAAGCTTGGTTGATGTAATATCTCAAAAGAAAACAAAAAAAGACATGGTCGTAACAGAATGGCTTTACAGAAATTCCGCAGCGCAAGTCAGCCATATGATAGCAAGCGGAGATTGGAAATTAATGCTTTCTTGCGATTCCAAATCAAAAGTTCCATCTGCACTGTATAATTTAAAGGAAGATCCTTACGAGATGGCAAACTTAATCGGTAAAAACAATCCGCACAGAAACGAATACTTAGAAAAAGCTGAAAGCTTAAAACAGCAGTTAATAGAATATCTAAAAGACAAAAAATCCATTTATGCAGATTCTATATCAGATGTAATATTTTAACCGTATATAAAGCTTATCATCCAAACAATCTGCCACATAATTTACCAATGTCCGCATACAATAAAAACAAACCTTTTCAACTTATGTTGAAAACCTCTGGCGCAACATGTAATTTGGCATGCCGATACTGTTATTATTTGGGGAAAAAGCACGAAGAAGATCATTCTTGTAATTCAAAAATAATCAACTATTCCTTATTGGAAAAAGCTATCAGAGAATATATTTTAGAAAATCCTTCAAATCCTTCTTTTGTTTGGCATGGAGGCGAACCATTGCTTGCGCCTCTTGAATTTTACCAAAATGTATTGGAAATTCAAAAAAAATACGCAAGAAATATCTATGTGGAAAATTCAATTCAAACAAACGGAACTTTGCTAAATGACAATTATTGCGAATTCTTTGCAAAAAATAATTGGCTTGTTGGAATCTCGATAGACGGACCGAAAGACATTCATGACAAATATAGAAAAACCGCCGACGGCAAGCCGACTTTTGAAAAAGTAATGAATGGCATAGAGCTTTTAAAAAAACACGGAGTGCAATGGAATGCCATGGCAGTCATCAGTGATTATTGCGCAAAATATCCCAATCGTTTTTATGAATTTTTTAAGGGTATATCGTGCCAATTCATCCAATTTACGCCTCTTGTAGAACGCAATTTAAAAGAATCCTCCAAGCTTGCTTCTTTGCAAGACGAAGGAGTTATATCAAACTATTCCGTAAGACCTGAATCATGGGGCAATTTTTTGTGCGATATTTTTGACAAATGGATTGCCAAAGATGTAGGCGAGATTTTTATACAAATTTTTGAGTCCACATTGGCAAATTGGTTAAATATTACCCCTGGCGTTTGTACCATGTCGGACTCATGCAGTTCAAGCTTGGTTTTAAGTCGTAATGGAGATATTTATCCGTGCGACCACTTTGTCTTCCCTCATTATAAATTGGGAAATTTATATGAACAAAATTTCACTCAGCTAAGAGATAATAGAAAAATTAAAAACTTCGCCCTAATGAAAACGGAACTTTTGCCCGATGAGTGCAAACAGTGCGAATTTTATTTTGCATGCAAAGGAGAATGCCCACGCAACCGCTTTTGCAAAAGCCTTTCGGGACAGCCATACGCGAATTATCTTTGCGGCGGATATAAGAAATTCTTTAAACATGCCTCTCCGTATATGGATTATTTAAAACAAGAATTTTTGGCAAGAAGACCGCTCAAAAGTGTTATGAATTTCAGAGCGGGAAAATATAGAACCTGAAGAATAAAAAAAACTTATTTTTGCACAAACAAGGCAAAGGATTTCGGCGGGAGCAAAAGGAAGTTTTTATCGAAATAATTTCCGTCGGAAATACCGTTTTCATCGAAGCGCGAAATGTCCGCAATCTGCGAAAAATCGGCGGGATTTAATCCGCCAAGAGGCATTTTTACAAGAACATCGGAGGGGTTGAACGCCGCAAAAACCATCTTTGCGCGAACCGACAAATCCGCGTTGAAAAGGACTCCCGAAGACTCCGATTTTTCAGCCTTAAAAAATTTCAAATAGCCTTCCGAATACCTGTCGGCAAGACGCAAAGCCTTTGATTTCTCAGACCTTCTAAACGCCAAAAAGCTCCTAACCCATGAGCGAAGCCCTGTGTATTCGAAGCCCCTTTCATAGTTTAGCGCATTTAAATCCCCCTTTAAATAGGTGTTTTTAACGCCCTGCTTCGTGCGGAGCAAATCCGCGCCCTCTGCAACCATGGGAATTCCTATGCTTGTCAAAATCAGCGCGATGCACATTTTGTATGTTTTGATTTCCGAAACACTCGGATTTTCGGGCGTTTGGGAGATTCTGTCGAGCATACAAAAATCGTCGTGGCTTTCGATGTAATTTACTGTTTGGGCGGGCCATGAGGCGTAGTATTTTTGCGAGCCTGAAACATAGTATTTGAAGCCTTCGGCATTGCCGCCGCCTTTTGCATAAGAAAGCATAAATTCCCTGAATCCGTCGTTCCAATAGGCAAAACCACTGTCAAAAAGCGCGCCGGATATGTTGCCCCTAAAACTCCACGGCTCCGCGATGAGTATGATGCCGGGCTTCACCTTTTTAAGCTCAACTTCTATTTCGGAAAGAGTGTCGCATCCTATCAGCTCCGCCAAATCAAACCTGAAACCGTCAACGTTGTAGCGCGAAACAAAATGCTTCAAGCTTTCAATTATGAGCTTTTTCGACATCGGGGCGTCCGCCCTGAAATCGTTTCCGCATCCGCTGAAATTTGTCAGCGCAAAATCCTTTGTCGTGTTAAAATAATACTCTTTGTCTATCGCTATAAGATGGTTCGGCTCTCCTACATGGTTGTAAACGACATCCAAAATGACCGCCAGATTTCTTTTGTGGAAAGCGTCAACCATTTCGGCAAAATCTTCCGCCTGCGTCATAAAGCCCGACGCATACGCCGACGACGGGGCGAACCAGTTTACGGGCATATACCCCCAGTGGTATTCGGCAACCGACTTGTTGTCGAACTCCTGCACGGGCTGTATTTCAACCGCGTTTACGTTTGTTTTAAGCAGATAGCAGTCGTCCGAATCAAGCCACTTTGAAATGCCCTTAAAGCCAAGCTTTTCACGCTCCGCAATGCTTTCGGGGGCGTTTTTTAGCACGTCGCGTATATGGATTTCCATTATCGACAAATCCTGCCACTTTGGCGGAACAAACGGAACTTCCGCCCTCGGCGCAAAACGCGCATCGACTATTTTTGCAACGCCGCCCGCGCAAGTGAGAAGCTCTGCGTAAGGGTCTATGATTTCGCGCGAGAAATCGAATGAAGTCGAAGCGTTTAAATTCCTTCCGAAAACTTTGTAGGTGTAATATTTGCCCGCCAGATTTTCGTTGAAAGAAAGCGTCCACAACGCGCCGTCTTCCGTTTGCATAGCGAAAGTTTCAGGATTGTCCGAGGGCAATTTTCGCAATAAAAGCTCGACATAATCCGCGCGGGGCGCAAAGAAATTGAATGTTGTTTTCCCGCCCGAAATTTCAACGCCCATTTTGCATCCGTAATTGGATTCGAGCAGAAGCTCCGCCTCGTCTATGCGAAGCTTTGTCAAAGAGTCCTCGTTTACAATATACGAATCCTCGCGCAAATCGCATGCTTTCGACGACTGCGCCAAAATGAAATTTTTATGCGTGCGCGAAAACAAAAAACGCAAATTTACATTGCCATCCGCATCGTATTCCAAATTCGGGGCGTCGGCTCTCGGCTGAAACCACCTGCCCTCTTTGTTTGCGAATTTAAACAAAAACTTTTTGCGCAAATCCCCGAAATAAGAAATCGGAACAGCCAGCTCATACTCAAACTCGCACGAGCCTTTTTTAAGCTTCCACGCGTCTTTTCCAATGGCGTCCTGCCACCCGTTGAAATTTCCGCAGAGATAAAATTCGCCTCTGCCGTGCTTTGCCACATTGTGGAAGTTCGAGCGGCTTAAAAAGAAATGAACCGCGCCGTCTTTTATGAAATATGAAGTGTAGGCGGCAAATTCCACGGGAGAGGCAAAGCGCGACTGCACGCTTATCGATTCCCCCGCCGACTCAATGCGAAGGCGCGGCAGTGAATTTAAATCTTTGTCAAAAAGAACGCCCACGCAGCTTTGCGTATGCCACCACGCCTTAAAAATACCCATAGCTTACTTAGATTTATTTGAAATTCTTTCGACGGACACGCCTTTTTTGGAGCGCGCCGAAAATTCGTCTTTGTCAAATTTGAATATTATCTCGTTTTCGCCTACATAGCCGAGCGTTTCGCGGACGACCCTCGCCGCAAACTCGCCGTCGTTTGCAAGGCGACCGAAATATTCTTTTTTGTAGTCGTTATCGGCTTTTATTTTTGAGGCTTTAAGCCTGAGAGCCTCGGTTTTTTCAATGTACTCTCTACGCTCCAAATAGGCGTCGTAATTTACTATGCCGAAATATGCCGCCATTAAAACACACGCCGCCGTAAAAATAAAGATAACGACGCTTCCAATCCTTGATGTGCCCTTTGACGACATTTATTCTGAATATGCTTCCACTTGCCCGACATGTAAAGCGATTTTTTATGTTTTTTAAGCCATGGGCAAAAAAATCCGTTTGACGGATTTCTCAAAAACATGCAAACTTAACTTTAATGAAAATCATCGACGGGAAAATTTTAGACATAGGGCTTGAAAATTTCAACGCCCATCCTCGGTTGAACGAAAATTTGGCGGCCGCGACCATCAGAGGGCTTTCCAAAAACACATCGGAACATCACATTTACGACGCTTCTTTGGACAAGTCCATGAACAGAGGCACATTTCTTGCGCTATGCCTTGCCCTGAAAGACTACATATCATCAAACTTTAAAGATGAAAAGCGCATAGGCATCGCCCTGCCATCGGGCATTGCGGGAGCGGCGGTAAACGTCGCACTTCAAATGGCGCGGAAAGTCAGTGTAAACATCAACTTCACAATGGGGGCGGAAGCCGCGAAAGCCTGCTACAGAAAATCGGGCGTCAAAGTCGTGATAAGCTCCGAAAAGCTCCGCCAAAAAGTAAGCCAGAAATTCCCCGATTTCCCGTGGGGTGAAAATTTTTGCGACATTTCAGACATCTTGAAGAAAATAGGCAAAAAGGGCGTATTGAAAAAGCTGATAGCAGTAAAAATACTGCCCGCCTGCGCCATAATAAAAATTTTCGACATACCGACGCGGGGCGGCGACAGTGAAGCTTCGATAATTTTTACGAGCGGAAGCGAGGGCGAGCCGAAAGCGGCGGTTTTGACGCACCGCAACCTAATGGCAAACTGCCTGCAAATGAACTACACGGGGATTATTCCGCCTGAATATTCCTTGCATGCAAACCTTCCCCTCTTCCATTCTTTCGGGCAGAGCATTCAAGTTTGGTTTACTTCCATATTCCCGCATAAAGTCGTTGCAGTGGCAAGCCCGCTTGAAATCAGGCAAAATTTCGAGGCAATGAACAAGTGGAAGTCAAACATCATGATTTCAACGCCGACATTCTTGCGCTCATATTACATAAAGGGTGACCCAAAGCTTGCCCAAAGCCTTAAAATCGTCATAGCGGGAGCTGAAAAAACGCCTGACGGATTTAAGGAAATGTGGGAGAAAAAATTTCCAAACTCCGCCTATAAAATCGGATACGGGCTTACGGAAGCTTCGCCGGTTGTTTCCGTAAATCTCCCCGAAAACCTGCCTTTAAATCCGTACAGAACCTACAATTCGCTAACTCGAAAAGACACCGTAGGCCAGCTCTTCGCGGGAATGCAGGCAAAAATAATCCACCCCGAAACAGAGGAAGATTTGCCTTTCGGAAGCGATGGAATGCTCTGCTTGAAAGGCGCAAACATTTTTGGCGGATATTTGAATGCCTCGCAGCTCAACTTTGAAAAATTCAAGGACGGATGGCTCCTTACGGGCGACATTGCAAGCCTCGACAAAGACGGATTTATCCACATAAAAGGCAGAGTTTCGCGCTTTTCCAAAATCGGCGGAGAAATGGTCCCTCACGCGCTCGTTGAAGAATCCATTATCGCCGCGCTCGGGCAAAGCGAATCGGAGGAAATCACAATCGCGATTTCTTCCCGGGAAAACGAGGCAAAAGGCGAAGAATTAGTGTTAATAACGACTTTGGACATTGATATGCAGCACTTGCGCAAACTTCTTTCTGAAGCGGGAATATCGAATTTGTGGATTCCGAAAATATGCGTAAAAGTCGATAAAATTCCAACTTTGGCTTCGGGCAAAATAAGCCTTGGAGACTTAAGGCGCATAGCAAAAAATTCAAAGTAAAACAAAAAACCTTGCCGATTTTGGCAAGGTTTTTTTCTACGCCTTTTTTATTTGTTCGTATATATTTTTTAAGGAAATAAAGTCTTCGTCTTTTGTTTTTGAAACGAAAGCAAAATCAAAATTCTTTTCCTCCAAGAGCTCGCGTTCGGCGGTTTTGATGCGCCTTTCAATGTCTTCTTTATCGTCGCCCCGCAAAACCATTCTTTCCCTCACTACATCAAGGGACTGCGGGCGTATGAAAACACTGCGAAGCGACTTTGCGACCGCCGCGTCTTTTTTTGCGATTTCCCTCCAAGCTTTTGCGCCCTGAACGTCTATTATTAAAATAACGTCCTTTCCGCTTTCAAGCTTTGATAGAATTTCCGACTTCGACGTGCCGTAGTACCTGCCGTGCACCATTGCCCATTCGTAAAAATCCCCGCGCTTTGCCGCGCTTTCAAATTCCTCAACTGAAACAAAATGATAGTCTTTTCCGTCCGCTTCGCCCTGGCGCGGAGCGCGTGTTGTTGTTGTGATTGCCCGCGTAATGTTCTTGCATGAAGACATCAGACGCTCGCAGACAGTGTTTTTGCCGCTTCCCGCAGGACCCGAAACAACAAGTAAAATTCCGTCCATAAATCAATAAGTTAAAGAGACGGCAAAAAGCGAAACCGCTTCCAAAAGAAAAACGGCCGCAACCATTTTGCGCCTCGCGCTTTTTTCAAAAATCCATTCAAACAAGTCGCGCATTCTGTAAGGGAGGCATCCGAAATACACAAACGCGACAACCAAAATATAGCAGTCCAAGACGAAAAGGAATTTGTACGCCTCGTCAACCATGTACGCGGAATTCAGAAATTCGCGCAATGATAAAATCATCAAAACCGAAAGTCCCCTGACGCTCAAAAAATCGGGCAGATACTTGAAAGACAAAAGCCCGGCTCCCCCAAATATCGCCATCAATATGTATTTGTACTGCCCAAAGTCCGCTTCGGTCAAATTGTACAAAATCCACAAAAACCACGCGCCCGCAATAGGCACCAAAACCAATGCCGCGGCTTGGCTTCTCAAAAATCTGAACGCGGGGATTTTGAACCCCTCGAAACAAAACGCAAGCCCCGAAACCAAAAACAGGGATGCCAAAATAACAGTCGATAAAAATATTGTCATAAAACTAAGCCTCAATCCATTCTATTTGCGCCCTTGCGCGCTCCCTGCCCTCCGAGACAATCAAATGGCGCGACAAATTTCCGTCAAGTTCGCAAATGCTGTCGAGCCTCTGCCCCCTGAAAACCTCGCTCAAATAATAAATTTCTACTTTCCGCGCCTTGTGGCTTGAATAAAAGTCGTCCGGGACAGGCTCCAGAGCCCAAGTCAAATAAATTGAATTATTGACATGCCCGTTCATGTCGATGTCGTCTTTGCGGACGCCGAAATTAGACACAAACGGGGAATCCGCAGACGGAGCTTTTGAAATTTCAGAAAATGTAAAATCGTTGGCAAACTCTTCGTCGCGCATCCAATTCGGAAGCTTATCCAAGCGTTCTATTCTGCGCTTTTTCAAGTCGAACAAAATCCACATCGAGCGCGCGGACGCTATTTTGTCGCCCAAATCGTCGAAAATTAAAAACTCGCGCTCCGTGTGAATTTTGCTGCGCGTGCTTGCCCAGGTTTTTATGAAAACCCTCTCGCCGCAATTCGGCAAACGCGATATTTCAAGCTGCAGCTTCGACAAAGCCCAGCCCAAACCCTGCGGCGCAAGCACCGACGCGCCAATTTCCAACGCTTCCGCATGATCTTTTGCGATTTCCTGCATCATGCCAAGAAGCGACGGAAGCTTTAAAAATCCGCAAGAATCGGCATCGCCGACCCTGACGCGGTAATCATCGGAATATTTTGCCATTTGATTTCTTCAATTTGCGAAATAATGCGAAAACACGCGCGGCAATCAACCCGGAGGCCAAGCCATCTGCCTGCCGCCCAAGATGTGTATGTGCAAATGCGGCACGGTTTCGCCCGCAATTATGCCGTTATTTACCACAATTCTGAAACCGTCTTGAAGCCCCTGCTCTTTCGCTATTTTGGGAGCCGTGAGCATAAGGTGCGCCAAAAGTTCGGCGTCTTCTTGCGTTGCAAGAGACAGGCGCGGAATCGGCTTTATCGGTATCAAAAGAATATGGACGGGGGCTTGCGGAGAAATGTCCTTTATCGCGATACACTTGTCGTCGCGATAAACGGGCATACTCGGAATTTCGCCGTCTATGATTTTTTGGAATACTGTTTTCATCTCAAATAAATATTATTTCTATATTTGATACTGACGATTTGTAGCGCAAAACAAAATTTTCTACAACACTTAAATTTTCAAAATATTCTTCGCGCTTTTTCTGCGACCAATTTTTGCCGCCGCGCATTGCGGATTTATCCATTCCCGCAACAACCAAAACGGGCTTTTCATGCCCCGCCAAACGCTTTGCGGCATCTGTTATTTGATTTATGGCGAAAATCGGGTCAAAGTAGTCGCTATCTATGTCAACAAATTCAAGGCAGGCGGATTCATCGTACATCTTCATGACGGATTTTGCGAAATCGCCAATCGGCTTCAACGCGTCTCCGTTTTGTACGGCAAAGTCTATCGCTCTTGAAACTTCTTCAAATTTGCGGGCGGAATTGCCGTTTCTCGAAGACAATATGCCGTTCAAAGCCCTTATTTTGTCGCAATGGGAACTCATAAGTCTATTAAAATCGGGCAATGGTCCGAACCTTCCACATTATCCAAAATTTCGGCATTTTTCACTTTGCCCGCAATGGAAGCGGCAACCAAAAAGTAGTCTATGCGCCAACCTATGTTTTTTTGCCTTGCGCCGAAACGGTAGCTCCACCATGTGTATTTACCTGCAACGTCGATGTTTTTGCCGCGCCAAACGTCTATAAGCGAAGCATCTTTCAAAAGCGCGGAAAAATCAGCCCTTTCCTCGTCGGTAAAACCTGCGGAAAAATGGTTCGTCTTGGGGCGGGCTATGTCGATTTCCTCATGCGCCACGTTCAAATCTCCGCAAACTATCGCATTGGGAATATTCTTCACAAGCGAAGCAAAGTCGGCATTCCATTTGCGCCTGTATGCAAGGCGTTTTAACTCGTCCTGCGAATTTGGGACATACGCGCTTATCAGATTAAATTCGCCAAAATCCGCGCACAAAATCCTGCCCTCTTGCGGATGCCCCTCCATCTCAACAGACCTGACATCAAACGGCTTTTCATTTGATAAAATCGCGACGCCTGAATACCCTTTTTTTTCGGCGCAGCTGAAATTGTTATATTCAAAAGGCAGGCTTATTTCCCCGCAAATGTCATATGAAATTTTTGTTTCCTGCAAGCACAATATATCGGGCGAATACTCTTTTACAAAATCGCCGAAGTTCTTTTTTAGAACGGCTCTAAGCCCGTTTACGTTCCAAGATATTATTCTCATTTTTTAATCCTTAAAATCGTCCAAAATTTCAGAGACGGCATCCTCAAAACTCTTTTTGTTTTTTGAAAGAGAGCCGATAACTTCCTCAAAAACCGCTTTCTTTTTAAGTTGTAGTCTGCGCACGTTCTCCTCTACCGTCCCCTCCGAAACAAGCCTGTAAACCATCACGTCCCCTCTCTTTCCAATGCGGTGCACGCGGTCTATCGCCTGCTCTTCCACTGCGGGATTCCACCATGGGTCGGCAATGAAAACATAGTCTGCCCCCGTCAAAGTGATGCCCGTTCCGCCCGCCCTCAGGCTGACAAATATGACGGCGGGTTTTTTAGCATTCTGAAAAGCGTCAACAGGGGCTTTCCTGTCCAAAGACGAGCCCGTAAGCTCGAATATTTCGGCTTCGGGAAAGTCGATTGAAACCTTTGCCTTGATTCTATCCAAAAATTTCACAAACTGGCTGAAAACCACCGCCTTTTTCCCGCTTGAAAACACCGTTGAAAGAGCCGAACAAAGGGCGGAAATCTTGCCGCTGTTGGAGAAGTCGCTCCCCGACAAATTCGGCAAAAGCGCGGGATCGCAAGACGCCTGGCGAAGCCGCGTAAGAAGCGACAATACGGAAATTCTTTCGCGCCTTTCTGAACTTTTGAGCGCGCTTCGGGCATCGCTTAAAAGGCGCGAATATTCGGTTTTCTGGACTTCGCTCATGGGGCAAGGCAAATCCACAAAGAATTTTGGCGGAAGCTCTTTGGCAACATCGCTTTTCATCCTGCGCAAAACAAAAGGCGCAATTTGGCGTCTCAGCCTTTCGGCAAAATTTACATCTTCTGAAATTCTGCGCTCAAACTGCGCGCGGGTTCCCATAAGCCCTGGCATAAGCCATCTGAAAATCGTCCACAAATCAGTCAGCCTGTTTTCGATTGGAGTACCCGTTAGCGCAAGACGCTTGCGGGATTTTATAGACATGCAGGTTGCACTTATTTTGGAGTCGGGATTTTTGATGTACTGAGCCTCGTCTAATACCGCCATTTCAAACTCGGTATTTTCAAGCTTTTGCCTGTTGCGCCTAAGCTGAGTATAGCTCGCAAGCCAAATAATTCCGCTTTCCGTTGAAAAATCCGCGTCCGAATCCAAAGTTTTGCTTTTTAAATGCGGAAAGAATTTTTCAATTTCGCTTCTCCATACGGGGATTACGCTCGCGGGGCAGACTATCAAAAAATTTTTCGACAAATCGTGCATTGTAGAAATTGCGGCAAGAGACTGTACGGTTTTGCCAAGCCCCATTTCGTCGGCAAGGAGCATCGAGCATCCGCTTGAAAACACCGATAATATTTTTGAGACACCCTCGCGCTGGTAGTTGCGCAAAAATTTTAAATTTTCGGGAAGCTCTGTGGAAGCAGAAACAGACTTCTTCCAGTCTTCAAGCTCGCACGAAAGCTTTACGGCAGAGTCGTCAAAAAGCGTAAAAAGCATATACCTCGGCGGTTTTCCTTTAAACAAGTCGAAAGCCTGTCTCGCGGAAGAAATCAAACTTTCGTCTTTCTGCGAGAGGCGCACCAAGCCCCTCTTAGGCAAAACCGCGCACCGTCCGTCCAAGCCGTCCAAAATTTTAAGCTCGTCAAAACCGATTTTTTCGCCGTCCAAGGAAGCGGAAAAATCGGCGGAAAAATTGCCCAAGCCGGAAGAGGAAAGCGATATGTTAAGGCTTAGATTTCTTACGCCTTTCAAGACAAGCTCCAAATCGGCATTTTTTGGCACGTCGAAATACTTTCGCCAATGCGTGATTGCGTTCGACGCCGCGCGCGGGAAAGAGGACGCGTCCGAAAGAACATGGTTTTTACCGTCATATGAAAAACCCGCCTTTCTTGCAAAAGACGCAAGCCTTACAAGAGTTTCCCTCTCTTTCTTGTTTAAAGCGTCGGCGCGGATTGCCGAATCACCGAATGCGGGCTTTAAACCTGAATCGGTTTTCCAGTAGGAGGCAAAAATCAAACTGTCCCGCTTAAGCCTGAATACAAGCGAAAGCTTCATTGCGCCCTCTTCCGCCTCTTCGGAACGCCCCGATTGCAAAGCGGATTTTTCTTCGGAATCGCCAACTTCGATGTTTTTTTGCGGAGGTGCGACAAATTTTAACGGCGGCAATTCGTCCGCCATAAGCTCTTCGACTTCGTAAAGCCCCGCAACCGCGCAGACGGAATCAGTGAAATCGTCGCCACTCGACCCTCTGAGAGTAAAAGAGCCCCTGTCAAAATCAATAACGCAATAGCGCATCGTGCCGTCTGCAAATTTCAAGTTTGCGCTCGCGTAATTTTTGCGAAGCTCCAAAGTGTGGACCGCACCCCCCGTGTATAGCTTTCGCCCCTCTTTCAATTCGCGCGAAGAAAATTTAGACTCCCATGAGAAGTCAAAATTTTCAAACCATTCTTCCAATGCTGCGCGATCGTAAGAACGCTGTGCGGAACGAACAAACGCCATATCACATTAAGCCGCTACGCTGGTTTTTTGCCCAAATATAAAGCTTTGCATAATCGCCTGCGGAATTTTTCCAGGAAAAATCCTTTTTCATTCCGTTTATGCGCAAATTTTCCAAATCCTTTTTGCGGTCGTAAAAAGTGGAGCAGGCCCAGCCAATCGTGTTGTACAAGGCGGAAGTCGTAGCGTCGTAGAAAACAAAACCGTCTCCCTTTGCCCCGTCTTCGACATACTGCTCGACCGTATCCGCCAATCCGCCTGTATGGCGGACTATCGGGGGAGTGCCGTAAGCCATCGAGTAAAGCTGATTCAAGCCGCAAGGCTCAAATCTGCTTGGCATTAGAAAGAAATCTGCCCCCGCTTCAAGAAGGTGCGAAAGCGCGTTGTCATACCCTATGTGCACTCCGACTCTCCCGGAATAGACATTCGCGAAACGCTTGAACGAATTTTCAAGCCACTGCTCGCCGCTTCCGACAATCGCAAGCTGGATTTTCATGTTCGACATCAAGGGATCTATTATGTGAGCTAACAAATCCAGACCCTTTTGGTCGTAAAGGCGCGAAACAACCCCGAAGACGGGAACGTTTTCATCCAAATTAAGACCCAAGCGAGACTGCAAGGCTTTTTTGCATACTTCCTTGCCCTTCATGTCCTTAACCGAATAGTTTGCCGGCAGGAACTTGTCGGTTGAAGGATTCCATTCGTCGTAGTCTATGCCGTTTATGATTCCAACCATGTCGGCGGCTTTAAAGCGGAGCAAGCCGTCCAAGCCGCAGCCGTATTCCTTTGTCTGGATTTCCTTTGCATAGGTTGGGGAAACCGTGGAAATTTTCGTGGAATTATAAATCGCGCCCTTCATCAAATTGACGCTGCCAAGAGCTTCGCAGTTGCGCGAATTAAAGACTTCGCCTGACGGAAGCCCCGCATAGTCCAATATTTCCCGCGGGAAAATCCCCTGATGCTGCATGTTGTGTATCGTAAACACCGTCGCGGCTCCGCCTATGGGGGCGTATCTGTAAATCGTGTTAAGATAAACGGGAACAAAACCCGTAGTCCAGTCGTGGCAGTGGATTACGTCGGGAATCCAGTTTACAGCACCGCAAAATTCCAAAGCCGCCTTGCTCAAAAATGCGAACCTCGCGCCGTTATCGGCATACGAAACCGAGCCTTCGTTGTAAATGCCCGCGCGCGCGTAAAACTTGTTAAATTCCGCAAAGTAAACCTGCGCCTTGCCCAAATTCTTGCTCCAAACCGCACAAAACTCCTCAATGCCCAAGCCCAGATGCACGCTAAGCGAATAGACTGCCTTTTTAAAAGAATCGTCTTTTTTTACGCACGAATAAAGGGGCGTAAAAATCTTGACGTCGTGTCCCTGCCCCGCCAGCTGCTTGGAAAGGGCGGAAACCATGTCCGCCAGCCCCCCGACTTTTGAAAAGGGGGCGCATTCGGGAGAAATCATTAGAATTTTCATAAACGGCAAATATTTAATATTTTTGAAGATTTTGCAAATCTTTTATAAATGTTTTGCGGACGCAAATTTTCTATCTTTCCACATTAAAAACCTTTGCGCCCTCTGCCGAAACAGCCTTGTCAAGCCTGCGCGCGCCGTCCACGAGACGGTTTAGATAAATCCAAAACAAAACGGAGTGATCCATGAATTTTTCGTGCGCAAATTCGTGCAAAACAACATACTCCTGAAATTCGCATTTAAGCAAAGTCAGTCGCCAGTTGAAAGACATGCGCCCGCTTGAAGAGCGCGATGCCCAGCGGCTGCGCTGGTCGCGCACGGAAATTTTCGGCACCTTGAAATTATGCCGTTGCGCCACAAAAGACACGGTTTTTGCGATGCTTTCAGCCGCGTATTTTAAGAATAAATTTTTAAACGCAACTTCGTCTCCGTCGGGAAACGCGAAAACAATTTCTCCCTTCAAAAAATCCCCAATCCAAAAACCTTTGGGGGAATGCGAATTAAAAAATGAGACTTTGAGAGCCTTGCCCGCCTCGAAAACATACGGATTTTCTCTTAAATACCCAAGCAATCCGACAGGCTCTTTTAAGCTTTTCAGAGCCGAAAACACCCAGTCCGAATTGCCCGCAACAAAATTTAAAATTTCCGCCTTTGAAACGCGCATGGGAGCCGAAACTAAAATCACGTTCGGATATTTGAGCCGCATAACCATGGTTCTGCGCCCCGGCTTGCGCAGGATTTCAAGGGGGAATTCCGCGGAAATTCCGCCGCTTGAAGATAGCTTCACAAAATCCGGCATCGCCTTTTATTTCGAGTTTTCCGCAAAAGTTTTGTCGGTGTTTTTGCGCAAAAATTTCAGATAGTCGCGCAATGCGCCTTCTGGTTCTACGCCCATTTCGCGGTACTTTTTAACGATTTCAAAAAGCTCTTTCCCGCACTTTAAACCAGAGTCTTCGCCGATATCGGGAAGTTCTTTCAGGGAATCTTCGCCGATGTGCTTTGCAACGTCCCTCGCCTTGCGCAAGGCGGAAAGCTCGCGCGGCAAATTTTCCCAAAAATCAGGGGATTTCGGGCGCGATTTCTTTTCGGAAGCCTTAACGTCGCTCCAAATTTTTACGACATCTTCCGAAGAGCCAACCTTGACTTCCCCAAAAACGTGCGGATGGCGGCGCACAAGCTTATCGGAAAGCTCTTTCACAACATCTTCGAAGCAGAACCTGCCCTCTTCTTTCGCCATTTGAGAATGCAGCATTATGTGCATCAGCAAGTCTCCAAGCTCCTCGCACATGTTCGGATAATTTTTCGCGTCAACGGCGTCCAAAAATTCCGCCGCCTCTTCGAGCAAATGCCCCCTTATGCTGTCGTGCGTCTGTTCCCTGTCCCACGGGCATCCGTCGGGGGCGCGGAGTTTTTCTATGATTTTTACAAGATTTTCAATGCTTTCCATATGCTATTTGTCAAAAGGTTCGGAGGCGTTTTGCTGGCGCGCAATGTCGTGCAAAGTCAAAATTCCCAAGAGTTTTTCAGGTGAAAGCTCGTCAACCACCGCAAGCTCCAAGACGTCGCGCTCTATCATGTAATTTGCGGCTTTTGTGATTGAAGTATCGGCAGTGATGTAAGTTTTGGGAGGGCTTGAAATGATTTCGGCGCAAATCAAATCGGAATTTTCGGGTTTAAATATGTCTTCGCTCTTCGCAAAGCCCGCAAATCCCCCTGTATCGTCAAATACGGGATAAGACCTGTATCTATGCGCGGAATTTTTAATTTCCGACACCGCTTCCGCCGCTTTTTGCGAAGCCTTTACTCCCTTGACCGAAAAAGTCATAATCGCGCTGACGGGCAAATTCGCCCAATCGCGGTTCCCCCTGAAAGACGCCATTTTTTTGAGCGCAATTCCGTCTTGAAGCAAAACAGAGTCGTAAAGCCCTATCGGTGAAAGCCTCGTTGAAATGAAATACGCAATCAAGTTGCCCAAAATTATGGGTATTATGAGAGAGTAATTCAATGTAAGCTCGAAAATCATCAGTATCGAAGTTATGGGGCATCTCACTATCGAAGCAAGGCAGGCTCCTATTCCCATCATCAGAGCCGCTCCAACGACCGAAGAATCGAGCCCGAAAAGCATGCAAAAAAGCGCGCCGAGCGAACCGCCCAGCATTCCGCCTATGACGATTGTCCCGGAAAACACCCCGCCGCTTCCGCCCGTCGCGTAATTTATCAAAGTGCAGACGAACTTGAACGCAAAAATCACGAGCATCGACCTTAGCGTGACGCCCGAATCAAAGGCGGGCAAAAGCACATTGTAGCCTATGCTGAAAACAGAATCGTACCCGCCCGACCAAACATAAGACAATGTAGCCAAAATTCCCACACAAAGCCCGCCGAGAGCGGTCCAAATCCATTTCGGAACTTTTGAAAAGCCAAGGCAAAACTTGCGAAGCCCCAAAATACCGCCAAGAAAAAGATGCCCCAAAACGCCTGAAATAACAGCGATTGGCAGGCATACGAGCATCCACCAGCCCGTGTGGAATTCAACGTTTGCGATTGCAAGCACGGGGTTTTCCCCAATCAAAATGCGAGACACCGCCGCGGCGACAGCAACCGCAATAAAAATTCCCCCCGCCCCTCTTGCGTTTGAAAATCCGCCGAAAAATTCCTCAAACACAAAGCTTACCGCAGATAGCGGAGCGTTAAACGAAGCCGAAATGCCCGCACCAATGCCTGCGGGAACTGCGTCGCGGACTTTCTGCTTTGAAAGCCCGAATTTTTGCGCGATTACAGACGAGAGCGCGGCGCACAAATGCACAGTCGGGCCTTCCCTGCCCGCGGAATTGCCAAAACCGATGAAAACGGAACTAAAGAAAAACCTGTAAAAAATGTCTTTCAGCTTGAAAATTCCGAAATCGTTGAAAAAAACGCGCTTGGTCTGCGGAATGCCGCCGCCGCTTGCGGATTTTGCAAATCCGTTAACGCAAAGTCCAACAAACGCGCCCGCAAGAAACGGAAAAAGCGGCATCATAAAAACCCTGTATTCCTCGCCGAAAATTCCCCCTGAAAGCCAAATCCATTTGAACAAATATGTGATTGCCAAATGGAACGCCACCGCCAAAGTTCCGCCCAAAAGCCCGATTAAGGCGCACAAGATTATGAAAATCCTGTCCCTGTTCAAATCGGATAATACTTTTGAAAATTTTGCCGACATAATAAAAATATCAAAAGAATTTTAGAAAGATGCGCGGAAGCGTCAAGTTAAAGCGGGCATTGCAAGATTAAATTTGACATGGCATAACGTCGCTTTATCTTTTTTTGGAAAATGAAAAATCTGACGGTTATATTTTTTTCAATCGCCGTATTCCTAAACCTATTCACGGGTTTCGGAACAGGCGCGCGCGCAAATTCGCGCAACATTGCCGTCGAAAACCAAAGCTTTTCACAAAGCGCGTTAAAGGGCGAAATACCCATAGACCCGATAAAAGCTTTCTTATCTTCCCAAAAAAGCCCAAGGCGCGACTTTTCTTCGGGACTTGGTAAAAAGCCGAAGTACGACGTTGCCCTGCAAAACGCGTCGCCATTTGCGGTTTTTTTGAAATCTGATATTGAAGCTTTCGTTCCGATTTATCCGCGAAAAGCCGCCGCGCTTTCCGCAAAAACCGAATTTTCAAGCACCTCTTTTCTCTTTTGACATTTTTATTCCGAAAAAATCAGGCACACGCCTGAAAAAAACATTGCGCGAAAAATCCGCGCAACAACTTTAATTTGGAATAATTATGCCGCAAAACTTGATATTAAAACTATTTGGCGACTTCAAATACGGGAAATTTCAAAGAAAAGCCCGCAAAATCGCCGCAAAAATCAACGCGATAGAAAGAGAATACCAACTTCTGTCAGATGAAGACCTCCCGAAGAAAACCTTGGAATTCAAAAAGAGAATTCAAGGAGGTGAAAGCCTTTCAGGCATTATGCCCGAAGCCTACGCGCTCGTCAAAAACGCCGCACGCAGAATGTGCGGAAAGTCTTTTGAAGTCTTCGGAAAGCCGCTCGTATGGAATATGGTCCATTACGACGTCCAGCTAATCGGGGGCATCGCGCTAAACGAAAGCATGGTTGCAGAAATCGCGACGGGCGAAGGCAAGACCCTTGTCGCCACCCTCCCCGCCTACCTAAACGCTCTGTCGGGGCTGGGGTGCCATATTGCGACAGTGAACGAATATCTCGCAATGAGAGACTCGCAATGGATGGGCAACTTATACTCCATGCTCGGGCTTTCCACGGGCTGTGTTTACGCAAACCAGAGCGCGGAGGAAAAAAAGAAGGCATATCTTGCGGACATAACATACGGCACTTCAAGCGAGTTCGGCTTCGACTATCTGCGCGACAACTCGATGGCTCAAACCCCGGAAGAGCGAGTCCGGCGCGGCTTTAACTTCTGCCTTGTTGACGAAGCGGACTCGGTATTGATAGACGAAGCGAGAACGCCCCTTATAATATCGGGCTTTGACGAAGACGAAATCGGCGGAATTTACGAAGAGCTTTTGCCCTCAATCGAAAAACTAAGCCGCAAGCAGCGCGAACTTTGCAACAATCTTGCAAGCGAAGCCGCAAACAGGCTGAAAACAGAGAAAGAAGCGTCAAAAGAAACTTTGAGCAAGTTGTGGCTTGTAAAAAAGGGAATGCCACGGAACAGAACTTTCAGAAAGCTTGCAGAAAGCGGAAAAATCGGAAAGGATTTTTCAAACTTTGAATTGGAAATGTCGGGCGATTTAAACAAAATCGCCGCTTACGAATTAAAGGAGAAGCTCTACTTCACAGTTGACGAAAAGGAGCAGTCTGCGGACTTGACGGAGCGCGGAAGGCGGGAACTTAACCAAAAAAATTCATACGACTTTGTTTTGCCGAACCTGCAAAAAATCATCGGGGAAATTACAAAAAGCGCAAAAACACCGTCGGAAAGGTCGGCTGCAATATCGAGCGCAAAAACAAACTACTGCAAAAGCGCGGAACGCATACACGCACTGTCCCAACTTTTAAAGGCTTATGCCCTCTACGAGCGCGATGTTGACTACATCGTAAAAGACGGCAAAATCGAGATTATTGATAAAAACACGGGGCGCGTCATGGAGGGGCGCAGATGGAGCGAAGGCTTGCATCAGGCTGTTGAGGCGAAAGAGCGGGTGAGAATTGAAAGCGAAAACAAGACATACGCCACAATCAGCATTCAAAACTATTTCAGGATGTACAAGAAGCTTGCGGGAATGACGGGCACGGCGGAAAGCGAAGCCCAGGAATTTGCCGACATCTACAAACTCTCCGTAATGCAAATTCCTACAAACAAGCCATGCCGCCGCGTTGACCATCCCGACTTGATATTTAAGACAGTGCGCGAAAAATACCAAGCTGTCGCCGAAAAAATACGCAGGGCGAATTTGCGCGGACAGCCTGTTTTGGTTGGCACCGCGTCGGTGGAAGACTCCGAGCTTTTAAGCAGGCTGTTAAAGATAAACAAAATTCCGCACAATATCCTGAACGCAAAAAACGACGCAAAAGAAGCCGAAATTGTCGCGCAGGCGGGGCAAGCGGGAGCTGTAACAATCTCGACAAACATGGCGGGAAGAGGAACCGACATCAAGCTTGGCGACGGCGTCGAGGAGCTTGGCGGACTGCTTGTAATCGGAACGCAGCGGTATGAATCAAGCCGCGTTGACAGGCAACTTCAAGGCAGATGCGCGCGTCAGGGCGACAAGGGGGAAAGCATTTTCATAATATCCCTTGAAGACGAGCTTTTGCGCCTTTACGCGGACATGTCGTTTTTGGCAAAGCAAATCCGCCTGAAATACCGCGAGGGCTGCCCTTTTTCCCACCCCCTTTTCGAGAGAATAATAAAAAGGGCGCAAAAAAAGGTCGAAGGCGAAAACTTTTCAATCCGAAAGCGGATGCTTCAATTCGACGACGTTTCAAACAAACAGCGCGAGGCGATATACTCCATACGCTCCGAGATAATCGACGAAAGCGACCACTTCGGGCGGGTTTTGGACATTTTAAAAGACGAGGTTTCACAAACCGTTTTTAAAGTTTTGCCGCCAGACGACAATGCCATATCCCAAAGCGATTTGGAAAATCTTACAAGCGAACTCTCATTCAAGTATCCCGCATTCTTCGATGAAAAAGATTTTGAGGGCTTGAAAAAGAAAGAAATCGCAAACAGTGTATTTGAAGAGATAAAAAAACTCGCCGAAGAAAAGCGCAAAGACGAAGGAGCGGAAAATTCTGAAAAGCTTGAACGCTATCTGCTTTTAAGTTCGCTCGACTCAAACTGGCGAAACCACATAGCCTATCTTGAAGATTTGAGAAACGCCATCTACCTGCGTTCATACGCCCAAAAAGACCCGCTAAACGAGTACAAAATTGAGGCGTTCGATTCTTTCATGGAGCTTTTGGGAGACATAAAGCAGGATTTCGCAAAAAAATATTTCAGGCTTTCCTTAAACGAAAATTCCGCAAATTCCTTTGCCGCAAGAATTCAAAGAGAATACGCCAAACGCCGCGCAAAAATTGCGTAAAAATTTTATTGCGTAAAATTTTTTTCAAACTAACGTGGCTTTAAGCCGAAATAAACTGGCGGGATTTAAATTTTTATTCCGCCGTTTTTTTCGCCAAACATGCCTAAACAACTTGAAAAAACAATTTTAATGAGAAGTTTAAAAAAAGCCGCTTTCATACTGGGCTTTACCCTCATATGCGCCGCCTGCTTTGCGGGCGATGCCGATTCTCTCGGAAACATGCGCTACCCCACAGCTCTTGCCGAATACCCCGATTCGGACGGAATTCCCCTTTGGGAGACATTGAAAGAAAGAGTGAAATACGACCCTTTCAATTTGTATGCCACAATCATTTTCTTTTTGGCGATTATCCACACTTTTTTAAGCAGATACTTCAACGTTTGGGGCGACAAGGTTCAGCGCACGCACTATGCGAGGCTCGAAAAGCTTGAAATGGAGGGCAAGCTGTACGGGAAAGTGATTCCCGTGTCGTTCCGCGCCACACTCCTGCACTTTCTCGGCGAAGTCGAGGCTATTTTCGGCATTTGGCTGATTCCGCTTTTTCTCGGAATGATTTTTACAAGCGGCTGGAATTCGATGACCGACTATGTTGACTACCTCGCCTTCGTGGATAAAAAATATACGGAGCCTATGTTTGTGGTCGTGATTATGTGCATAGCCTCCACCAAGCCGATTATCATTTTCACCGGCAGAATAATAAACAAAATCGCAAAAATCGGCGGTTCAACTCCCGCATCGTGGTGGATTTCGATTTTGTGCATAGGGCCTCTATTCGGCTCTTTCATAACGGAGCCTGCCGCAATAACAATTTGCGCAATGCTTCTTTCAAAGAAATTCTTTATTTACGAGCCGAGCCTCAAACTAAAATACGCGACAATAGGTCTTTTGCTCGTTTCGATTTCGGCAGGAGGAACGCTGACGCATTTTGCCGCGCCGCCCGTCTTAATGGTGGCGTCAAAATGGGGATGGGACACCCCGTTTATGATGGAGCATTTCGGCTGGAAGGCAATGGTCGGCATTTTCATTGGAGTTGCGCTGTACTATTTCATCTTCAAAAAGGAATTTGAACGCCTGAAGCTCGTTGCAAAAAAGAGGCTCGCGCTTGCAGAAACAGAAGAATATGTCCCCAAATACATAATAGCGGTGCACCTCTTCATACTGGCATTTACGGTGTTTACCCTGCACCACCCCGCAATCGTGCTTTTCAGCTTTTTGTTTTTCATAGCCTATATTATGGCAACCCGCCACTACCAGTACGAATTAAACGTGAAAACTCCGATATTGGTCGGATTTTTCCTCGCCTCACTTGTAACCCACGGAACATTGCAGGCATGGTGGATTGAGCCGATACTTACATCTCTTGGGGACTTCACAATGTTTTTGGGAAGCATTGTTTTGACTTCCGTAAACGACAACGCCGCGATAACATACTTGGGCACGCTCGTTCCCGATTTCAGCCCGATAAAGCAATATCTCTTGGTTTCCGGGGCTGTGATTGGCGGCGGACTCACCGTAATTGCAAACGCCCCAAACCCCGCAGGGCTTTCGATACTTTCAAAGCACTTTTCCTTCGGCGTCTCCCCGCTTTATCTATTCTTGGGGGCAATTTCCCCGACCGTGATTTTGGCTCTGATTTTTTACATATTTTAGTTTGACCTGCGGCATTTCGTAAGATACAAATTATAATTTTAACAATAAAACGCATTTTCAAAATAAAAATTTGCGTTTTTTTATAATCGGAATCCACCGTAAAAATGAGCAAAAAAGACAACTGGAGTTCAAGCATGGGCGTCATTCTCGCCGTTGCGGGAAGCGCGGTCGGACTTGGCAACTTCTTGAAATTTCCGGGCCAGGTGGCTCTTTACGGCGGCGCGGCATTCATGATAGCCTACGTTATGTCGTTTCTGCTCGTAGGGCTTCCGTTTGCCATGATGGAATGGACAGTCGGCAGAAAGATTGGCGACAAATACCATAGCGTGCCGTGGACTTACTATTCGTTTTTCAGAAAGCCGTCTGCAAAAATCGTCGCCGCCGTGGCGGTAGTAATACCATTTGTCATCTGCTCCTACTACACATACATAGAGGCATGGTGCTTGGGATACGCCGTGAATTTTGCAACGGGCGCGCTTGATTTTTCATCTACAAAAGAAGCGGCGGATTTCTTCGGTAATTTTGTCGGGGTGAACGAAAACGGCTCCGCATTGGAGTTTTCGTTAAGCAAAGTCTGGATTTACTTTCTCACGGTTTTTGGAATAAATTTTTTGCTGATTTACCTCGGAATTTCCAAGGGCATTGAAAAATTCTGCAAAATAGCGATGCCCCTTTTAATTTTGCTTGCCCTTATTCTCGTAGTGAGAGTTGCCACCATCACCCACGAGCACACGGGACGCGCCGATTCTTCAATAAACCAAGGCATGGGCTTTATGTGGAATCCCGCAAAAGTCGTTTTGGAGGAAAACCAAAACGGCAAATGGGTTGAAGTAAAACGCCTTGTGGGAGACGCCGACATACAACATGCCCAAACCGAAGTTGCAAAATCTTCGCCTCAAAAAGAAATGCGCGTAAGGGAAATTTCGCTTTTCAAACAGCTTTTGAATCCGTCAATATGGATTGCCGCAGTAGGTCAGCTGTTTTTCAGCATGTCTGTCGGCATGGGCATAATAATTTCATACACAAGCTACTTAAAAAGAACCGACGACGTTGTGCTAAGCTCCATTACAAGCGCGAGCGCAAACGAATTTTGCGAAGTCTGCTTAGGCGGAATGATTACCGTTCCCGCCGCAGTCGCCTTTCTCGGCATAAGCGGCGTTGCGGGAGCTTGCGCAAGCTTGTTCGACTTGGGCTTCAATGTCTTGCCGCTCGTGTTTTTAAAGATGCCGATAGGAGAATTTTTCGGCTTTATATTTTTCATGCTCCTCTTTTTGGCGGCAACAACAAGTTCGATTTCAATTCTCCAGCCAAGCCTTGCGTTTTTGCAGGAAGTATTGGGCGTCGCAAGAAATTTCGCCCTGTTCATACTGGCGGTTTTGATGTTTTTGATGTCTTTTTACTCATTCTATTTTTCGAAAGGATTGGTCGCTTTAGACAGCCTCGACTTCTGGGTCGGGCAAACCTTGATTTTCATAATAGCAACTTGGGAAATAATAATGTTCTCATGGACTTACGGCGCTGAAAAGCTCGTAAAAGACGCCAACGCCTATTCCCTGATAAAACTGCCAAAAAATTATTCGATAATCTGGCGGTATTTTACCCCCGCAATTTTGATATTGGTATTCTTGGGCTGGATTTTAAAAGACGTTTTGGGAGTGTTCGGCGGCAAGTTAAGCTATCAAATAGAAAATCTTGTAAGCGGCAAAGAGCCTGTGGCGCAAGCGTCTTTTGCCATAATAGCCGCCCTCATAATTCTCTTCGGAGCGATGATTTTTAAAAGCAAAGAGTTTAAGGAGGACGGCAAATGACACTTGGCGGATGGATAACTTTTTTATTGTCGGTATCGGTTTTTACTTCGTTTTTCGTATTTTGCATTGTAAAAGTCCTCACATCAAAACCGCAAAAAATGATGGGGAAAAATATGTTTAAGGAAGACTTTTTCAAGTCCGATGGCGGCAAAAAATAATATCCTTAGGCATAAAATCATTGGGCATAAAAAAATCTCCCAAACTTGTTGGGAGATTTTTTTCGCTTTGATATTACTTATTCTTTTTGGGCTTCGAAAGGACGCGGGTTTTGATTGTCTCCAATTCCTTTTCAGTGAAATTGGCTTTTGAAAGAGTTTCTTCAAAAACTTTATTTCTGAAATCAATATCCCTATCCCTGCTAAGCGCCTTGATAAATATTCGCAAGCAGTCTTTTCTCACACCGTCAGACGCCTTGTTAAAGCCCTCTGCCATTTCTGAAAGCCCTATATAGCCGACTTGGCGTTCCAAAACTTTTATAATGTCGCTTCGGTCGGAATCGTTTTCGTCAAAGAAGCGGCTTATAAGTTCTTTTCGGTATTTGTCATTGCCGCGGTTAATCAAAACTTCGAGTATTCTGAAATCCTTTTTGTCGGCATATTTCGCCTCGAGAATTTTATCTATCGGCTCATTCATGTAAACCAAAGAATATCTTGCGGGGCGGTACACGCTTCCGTCTTTGCTCACTGCAAGCTCCGCAAGTTTGTCCGCCACGGAAGAATCACCGATGTATGCGCAGGCGTAAACAGCCTCGATTGAAACGATGTCGTTTTTATCCTTCAAAAGAGGAGCTACCATCTTCAAGAACTTTTTGTCGCCCGAAAGCCCGAAAGAGCGTATGGCTGCGGCTTTTGCGCCGTCCGAAAGCTTGTCGAATTTGGAAATCAGTTCCGACGAGTTTTCATAGGTTCTGCCGGTGTTTGCAATGCGTGCGGCATTTCTCGACACTTCGTTTTCGCCCGCGAAAAGCTTGTCCATTTCCTTAATTCCGCGCAGTTTTGCAAGCGAAAGCAACCCGGGGCGAAATTCCTCGGAGAGTGAAATTTCCAATGCCGCCTTCATGTTTTTTTGCGCGATAAACTTTTCCCTTACTTCCGCAAGGGCATTGTTTACGAGAAATTTATCAGTGTTTCGGGCTTTCGCCAAGGCTTTCAACGCCTTTGCGGCATCGGAGCCGCCTATATGCCCAAGCGCGATTACCGCGGAATCAGAAATGTTCTTATCCTTTGATTTTGCCAAGTTAAAAAGCGGCTGGGAAGCTTCGGTTTTACCCCTGATTCCGAGAGCGTAAGCAGAATGTATGGCGACATTCTTGTCTTTTGAATTTAAAAGCTTCAAGAGAATTTCGTCAACTTTCGGATTTTCAAAAGAAATCAAGACGTCGAAAACCGGCATAACATGCGCGTCTTTTGTAAGAAGCGTAGGAAGAACTTTGAGCGATTTTAAAGACGCGGAAGGCTTTAAAATTTTCGCGCAAAGCCTGAAAGCCTCGTCCGATATTTCAGGGTTAGACATTGCGCGCAAAACAAGCTCCTCTGCCGCCGCCATCTTTTCGGGGTTATAGGCGTCCAAAATCAACTCGTGATACCACGCGGAAGAATCGCCGCTGTTTTTGAAAGCCAAAATGTTTTCAATTTCCGCCGCCCCCAAGAAAGAGCAGACGCAAAACAAAAAAGCAAATGATATTTTTTTCATGCAAATTTCTCCTTTTTTATACGAGCTGCCAGTTTCCGCGATAGGCGCGCGAGCAAAGTCTTGAAGCCTGCTCGTCGCCGATTATTTTTTCGGTTTTCCAATCCCAGACGATTTTTCTGCCCGTCCGATAGGCGATTTCGCCAAGCAAACACCCGGTGTTCGTGCGGTGCGCCGTTTCAATGTCGGTTATGGTTGCGCGACGGTTTAAGACACTGTCAATAAACGCGCTCTGGTGGCTTCCGGGAACTTCAAGCCCGTAAATTCTTTCGGAACTCGGCTTTATTTTTTTGTCGATTATTGTTATGGGATTTGACGCAAGCCTGCCCCTGTCCGCCCAAATGGTGCCGTTTTCGCCGATGATTTCAAGACCCATGGGATACTTGTCGGACATTTCCACAACTTCCCCGCGCTCGTAAGTGTAGCGAACCGCAAAGCTTGTCGGCAAATCGTAAAAACCGTCCTTTTGCCATTCGACATGAATTGGCTCTATGGTCTTTGCGCCCTGCATGTGGTAGCCCATCGCCCATTGGGCAATGTCCAAATGGTGCGCACCCCAGTCAGCTATTTTACCCGCGCTGTATTCCGAGAAAAATCTCCAAGTCGTAAATGCCCTGTACGGATGGAACTCAACGTCTGCGGCGGGACCTAACCACATGTTCCAGTCCAAAGTGTCGGGAACTTTTTCGGGCGCAAGCGGCGGAACTTTATTGTTGCTCGGAAGTCCGATTTTTATGAGCTTAACTTTTCCTATCGCACCGTTTCGCACAAGCTCCGCGGCGTACCAAAAATCATGCCTTGAACGCTGCCAGGAACCCGTCTGCCAAATTATCCCGTTGCGCAATACTGCGTTTGACAAATACCTGCCCTCTTCTATCGTGCGCGTCAAGGGCTTTTCGCCGTAAACATCTTTGCCCGCATTTGCGCAGGCAATGCCTATTATGGCGTGCCAATGGTCCGGGGTGGCGGTGGTAATCGCATCGATGTCCTCGCGCGCCAAAAGTTCGCGGAAATCGGTGTAGATTTTTGCGTCTTTTAAATTTTTGCGCTGTTTGAAAACTTCAGCCCCGCAAGTGTTGTTGTGCCCGTAGCCGTAGCGGTTGTCGGACATGCAGGGGTCGCAAAGCGCAACCACCTGCACCCTCTTGTCGCCCAAAAAAGAGCTTGTGTTGTTCGAGCCCATTCCGCCCAAGCCGATTGACCCCATCACAACCCTGTTGCTCGGAGCTACAAATCCGTCCTTTCCGAGAGCGGACGCGGGAATTATGGCGGGCATAAATATCGCCGCCCCCATTCCCTTTATGAAACTTCTTCTATCCATGTTTTCCTCCTATATTTCGCTTTCTAATAGTTTATCCAAAAGGCGCAGCGCAGCCATCACCGCGAATTTGCGATTTTCGTTGCGCGATTTTTTTGCGGTTATTTTTTCGCAAACCGTAAATTTTTTGCATGAGGCGGCAATGTATATGGTGCCGTCGGGTATATTCGCATCGTCCGATTTTTCGGCATAGCCCGTTATTGATAGTGCCGTGTCGGAATTAAATAGTTCGAGGGATTTTTCCGCCATTGAAACAGCGCATTCTTCGCTTACGACTCCCCTTCTTACGACGGATTTTTCAACTTTCAAAACATCCTGCTTTACGGCGGGGGCATAGCACACAAGTGAACCCAAAAAGACTTCGCTCGCCCCCGAAACACTGACGAAGGCGTCAGCCAAAAGCCCTCCGCTGCACGATTCGGCGCAGGATAGAGTCAGTTTTTTTTGTTTTAATTTTTGCAGCAGCTTATCGGCAAGTTTCATTTTCAGTTTTCCATTCTCCAATTTGTGATGTCGTCCGAACTCGGAATTCCATCTTTGCCGAGAGACCAAACATCGAAATCTCCGTCCCCCTGCGTGCTGGGATAAGTGTAAAGATAATCGTTGCCCCACGGATCTTGCAAATTGTCTTTTGAAATGTACGGACCTTTCCACTTGTGCTCGGTTCCGACGGGCGGATATGTCAATGCTTCAAGCCCCTGGTCGTCCGCGGGATAATCGCCTATGTCTATTTTATAAGATTCAAGGGCAGAAGGCAGAGTTTCCAAAACATAAGTGCGGGCAACGATAAGTCTGCTTTTATCCATCAACTTAAAATAATTTGTGTAAAAAAACGCGCAAAGAACAAAAATAATGCCTAAAAGAATCATCATCTCAACGACGCTTACCGCCATAAATTTATCGGGCTTGTTCCTCTCCATATATAAACGCTGTTAAAAATCTCTCAATCGATTGAAATTAGAAATCCCGCCAAACAAGTCAAGACGAAAAACGTTTTTTCCACAACTTGCAAGGCAAAACACTATTTTCAATTTTCCAATTTGTAAAATACGGCGCATAATTTGTAAATCCAAAAATTCAGCCGCCTCAAAGCAAAACTTTCGATTTTTGACGGTTTAAAGAATTTTTGATTGACATTCTAAACGACGTTTAAAATATTAAATAAAAATTGATTTATATTTTATTTGCAAACAAGGAGAAAATCCGCTTAAAGTTTTATTTTTAAACCTTTATTTGCAATTTAAAAAACAAGAGGAAAACCCATGGTAATGAAAAAATTCATAAACGCACCCGAAAACCTTACCCAAGAACTTTTGGAAGGTATGTGCAAAGCTTATAACGACAAAATCAAGCTCGAAGACGGAAAAATAGTCGCAAGGGCAAAGCCGAAAAGCGAAGACAAGGTTGCAATCATCACCTTGGGTGGAGCGGGCCATGAACCGGCGCTTAGCGGATTTGTCGGTGAAGGGATGCTCGACGCGAGCGTGGTAGGCGATATTTTTGCCGCACCGAACGCGGTTGCGGTTTTGGCGGCAATGCGCAAATTCAAGCGCGAAGCGGGCATTTTGCTCGTTGTTTTAAACCATGCGGGAGACGTAATGAGCTCCAATATGGCAATGAAGATGGCTGAGCGCGAAGGCATCAAGTTCAAGTCGATTTTGGTTGCCGAAGACATCAGCGCGGGTCTCGACACCCCCAAGGCTGACAGGCGCGGGCTTGCGGGCTGCATACCCCTCATAAAAGTTGCGGGAGCCGCGGCGGAAGAAGGCAAGAGTCTCGACGAAGTGTTTGCCATCGCCGAAAAATTCAACAAGCGCATTGCAACCCTCGCAGTGGCGATGACAGGCTGCACGCATCCGCAAAACGGCTCTCCCATCAGCGAACTTGCCGACGATGAAATGGAAATCGGCATGGGTCAGCACGGCGAAGGAGGCGGCGGAAGGAGCAAAATTTTATCCGCCGACGAAACTGCAAAAATCATGTTTGAAAATCTCGCCAAGGCAATCGACCTAAAGCGCGGAGAAAGAATTTTCACAATCATAAACGGAACCGGGGCAAGCACTCCGATGGAGCTTTTGATAGTGTATAGGGCTGTCGCAAAGCTTGCAGAAGAAATGGGAGTTATCCTCGTAAACGGCATCGTGGACGAAATTTTGACGGTGCAGGAAATGGCGGGCTTCCAAATGATTGTCTGCGCCCTCGACTACGAAAGCGAAAAGTACATAAAGGCAAAATCAAACGCGCCCTACTGGGTAAGCCTCGGAGAATAATTATGCTGACTCTCGAAAAATTAAAGGCGATGTTCGCCCTCGCCGCAAAAGTAATCACGGAGAATGAAGAATATCTCTCCAAGCTCGACGCCGCCTGCGGAGACGGAGACCACGGCGTTGCGATAAAAGGCGCAATCAACGCCGCAAACGACGCAATCCAAGCAGGAACGGATTTGAAAAGCACACTCTTTGACGCGGGGTTTGCCGCAATGTCGCATTCAAACGGCTCAACAAGCAGCATTTACGGCTCACTTCTAATGGGAGTTTCAGACGGAATTAAAGACGGCGCGGCATCTTTAAGTGCGCAGGAGCTTGCCTCTGCTTTCAAAACGGGGCTTGACTCTATGCGTTCGACCGTGAAGGGAGATGTAGGCGACAAAACAGTGTTTGACGCCCTCATTCCCGCAATCGAAGCCATGCAGGGCGCAAATTCGGTTCTGGAAGCTCTTGAAAAAGCGTCAAACGCTGCAAAGGAAGGCGCGCAAAACACCGCGAAATTGCAGGCGAAATTCGGCAGAGCGCGCAATCTCGGAGAAAAATCAATAGGCACTCTCGACCCGGGAGCTGTTTCAAACTCAATGATTTTCGAGGCATTTTTTAACGCATACAAATAAAAACATATGGCAGACAACGAAGGCAACATCGAGGCGAAAAACTTTTGCGCCGACATCGAAACAAAATCAGAAGGCTTTTTTTTGAAGGGGCTTTCGCATAACGACTGGGGCGTGAAAAACAGAATGAGCCGCATTTTCAACAAAAAAAGCGGCAACACCGTCATGCTCGCGTTCGACCACGGCTACATAATGGGCCCGACGAGCGGATTGGAACGAATGGACTTGACCATCGTTCCGCTAATCGAAGACGCGGACTGCATAATGTGCACGCGCGGCACATTGCGCTCAATCGTCCCGCCGGACTGCACAAAACCCGTCGCTTTGCGCTGGAGTTCAGGCAGCACCATTCTTACAGAGCTTAACAACGAATGCCTGATAAACATAGAAGACGCAATCAGGCTTAACGCTTCAGCCCTCGCCCCGATGGTCGCAATCGGCGGGACGTTTGAGGCAAAGACAATCGAAAACCTCGCAAAAACCGCAGACATGACGGCGCGCTACGGCATTCCGACACTCGGAGTGACGGCAGTTGGCAAAGAGCTTACAAGAGACGCCCGCTACCTCGCCCTCGCCTGCCGCGTAATAGCGGAAAACGGCGCGACATTCGTTAAAACCTACTATTGCGACGAAGGCTTTGAAAAAGTCGTAGCGTCCTGCCCTGTTCCGATAGTAATCGCAGGAGGCAAGAAATTGCCCGAAAAAGACGCCCTCGAATTGGCGTACAAGGCGATAAGCTCGGGCGCAAAAGGCGTTGACATGGGCAGAAACATCTTCCAAAGCGAATGTCCCAAGGCGATGATAAAGGCGGTGCGCGCGGTCGTTCATGAAAAAATGAACCCCGAACAGGCGTTTGAGCTTTTCAGCGACTTGAAGTCGGACATTGCAAAAATCTAAACATTTTGCTTGTTTTAAATAAAAAACGGCTTATAAGATTTAGAATAGAAAGTTAAATAACAATGAAAAAATACATATCTGTTTTGGCGATGGTTTTCGCGTCTTTGGCATTTGTCGGATGCGCGACAACTTCACAAGAAACCTGCCCCGCGCAGTCAAAAAAATGTTTTTCAAAATTGGATAAAAAAATGTTCTACAAAGACGGAAAATTCAATCAAGAAGCGGCAAAGCAAGCCTATTTTGACATGATGGAAAAAATGGGCTATACTATCAGCGAAAACATGCGCAAGAATATGTGGGCGACCGATTTCGGCTTGGGAGACTTCCCCGCAGTCGGAATGGGCGGCATATTCTGGGTGCAGGAAAACAAGAAAAACGGTCTTTTCGGGCATGAAATTTTGCTTCTGCCCAACCAAATGCTTGTTGAACACTACCATGTTCCCGCAGACGGACTCCCCGCAAAGTGGGAATGCTGGCAGGCGAGAGCGGGAACATCATACTGCTTTGGAGAAGTCGGCGAAGAAATGTCAAAATATGACGTGAAAGTTCCCGAAAGCCAAAAGAAGTACTTTACACAAAATAAAGTCATAAAGATTTCCGCTGAAAAAGGCAATATCGCACAGCTCAACCGCCAGGAAGCAAGGCACAGCCAAATAGCGGGTCCCGAAGGCGCGATTGTCACGGAATACGGCGTTTTCCACGGCGACAATGCCCAGAGATTTACAAATCCGGGCGTGAAATTCTAAAATAATTTTTAAACTTAAAAATGCAAAAAAGAGGCTCGCTCGAGTCTCTTTTTTTTGCGCTTCATACCATCGCCTTTTACAATCTTCAAGATTTTAACATTTTATAAATCATTCCAAATCTTTATCCCGCAAAGGCGCAATGTGCAAAAAAAGCTTGCCCTGTACTTTTTTAATATTATGATGTAAAAATATTTTTATAATATAATGAAATTGCTACTACCTATTTATAACCTGACAGTTATTTGTTTTGCGCTTTGCGCAAATTACGTATTTGCATCTACGGTGGAAACTCCCGTATTAGGGGTTTTTTCGGGCGAAATCCCCGCAAATTCCGAAGCCTATATCGGCATAACCACAACGCGTGCTCCTGTTTTTGAGGGCGTTGTTGAAAGCGTAAATGCAGGCTCCTCAAAAATTGTTGCAGACGGAGAACCCGCTTGGAGCGCAAATCAATTTGTATTTGCAGACGGCGTTCAGCCCGAACACTACTATCTTAAAATCACCTCGGGAGAGCTTGAAGGCGCCTGGTTTGACATTTCTTCAAACGACGCATTTTCCGTTGCAATCGAAATTGGCGCGGGCGAAATTCAAAAAATCGCAAAGGGCGACTCTTTTCAAATAATCCCCCACTGGACCATGGCAACCCTGTTTCCCAACGGCGGCGGATTTTCAAAAGCCACAAAAATCTCGGCAACCGCGGGTGCCACAATGCTCTATAAATACACTTCCTATGGAACAGACGGCTTGGAGTATCCGATTGGGGTGAACAGCGCGTCAATGCAGCGTTTTTATTATCGCGAACGCGGCGATATAAACAACTGGTGCGATGCCGATAAAAAAGACGCTTCAAACGTCTTGGTTGAGCCCAATGCGGTGTTTGTCGCAGTCCAGCCTGATAATTCATGCAAATATTCATATTCGGGCAATATACCAATGTGCGCGACATCATTTGTGTTGTTTACACTTGACAATGGCGAAGGCGTGCAAGACCAGGAAATGTACATTCCCCTTCCATCTGCGGTCGATTTTGAATTGAATGAGCTTACTTCCACGCTAATCGATAGCGGCGCGTTTACCCCGTCCACATCTGTGGCGTCAAGCCCCGTCGATATTATCTACGCATATGAAAATAAAAGCTCAGGCTTAAACCTAACGCCCGACAACTCGTTCTTCTACCGCAAACGCGGCGCAACAAACAAGTGGTTAGACAAAGACAAGCAAGACGCGCAAACATATAAACTTTCAGCGGGAACAGTCCTCGTATTCCGCAAAAAAGCAACCGACGAAGAATTTTCAATCCGTTGCAAATTCACTCCAAATTACATTTCAAAATAAAACTTAATATGAAAAAAGCCATAATCTCATTATCGTTAATCCTACTTTCAACGCTTTCATATGCCGCTTGGGATTTGGAATTTGCCGTCGGCACATTCTTTGACAACACAAACGCAATGATTCAAAGCGAATATAAATTTGCCCTCGTTGTTGACATGAATAACAAAGGCTTTGGAGATGATTTCAAACTAGTCGAAGGCGATAGTTTTACGCGCGGCAATTTTATAAACAGCTCTTCCGGCTATAAAACTCTCATAACAGGCAGCCTTATGGATGCAGATGGCGAAGGCTATTTTTTCGCATATTCAAACAACTCTTTCAAATTCGACAATGATGATTACGGCTTTGCAGGAGGAGAAACTGTTGGATTGGTTGTGTGGAATACGCAAAACGATATTTTAAATCATGGCGATATGTACACCGTTATAAATCCCGCCTATACGGACACTGCAAGCACGGGCAGTTCGGTAAATTGGACAATATCAACAAGCAATACCGGAAGATTTCAGTGGGAACTTTATAACAAGTCAGTCGAAGGCGATACTTCCGACAGCTTCTTTACGCTCTCAAAAACAGTGCAGGCAGGTGCAGTGCCGGAACCCTCGACATACGCCGCAATTTTCGGTGTGATTGCCCTTTGCCTTGCCGCATGCCGCAAAAGGAAGTAAAACTTATTGCCACAATGCCGCACATTCGGAAAATTTGCGTGTTTTTCTGTGCGGCATTTATATCTTATGCAAATCAAGCCCACGCGCAAACTCCGCAGAAAACAGATAAAATCAAAATCACCTCTGTCTATAACATAGACGGGGATTGGATATTTAACCTCTTTGACCGCGCAAACCAAAAGACAATAAAACTTTTTAACTATCAAGCCAATTCGGGGTTTAGAATTTTAAATTTTAACGAGGAAACACAAACTGCCACGCTCTCAACGCCGCAGGGCATTTTTATTGTTTCATTGCAAAAAATTTCGCCAACTGAAACACAAGGCAATAATAAACAAGCTTCGCAAGAAGAATTAGACTTTTCAAAAATAACGTCCGACACAGCTCCGCACAAAAGAATTTTAGACAATATAAAATAGCGAAAAACAATATCGTTTGTAAGCGCAAATAAAATGCGGATTGAAAGCCAATCCGCATTTTCTCGTTTAAAAATTTCCCTTAATTTTGCTCAAGTTTTAACTTGAAAAATATCGGGGGCACAGGTTCGGTTTTAAAGCTTGCTTCGTATAAAGTCGAGCCGTCTTCGCCCTTGGAAGTCGATATTGTAATACCGTCTTCCCGCCAATTCTTTAAATCCGTACTCCATTGAGGAGTAATAGATACGCCTTCAACATAGCTTTGAGTGTTATACGCCAGCGAAATTTTGCCCGATGTATTGGCTTTCGCAGAACTCATAAAGTCTTTCCCAAAGGCATAGCGTTCCAAATTTGAAACATCAGCCCCATCTTTTTTTGCATTCGGCAAGGCATTCGCGCCCCAAAGATTTGAATCGACTGCCCATTGTCTGTAAGGCTTCGTCGTTTTTGATACGGGGTTTGCCTTGAAATTTTCAATGATAAACGCGCGCGAATCGTTATCGAAAGCGCTTGTAATGCCGTGGGCAGTGCGTTGCATGTAAATAATGCTTTTGTTTGCACTCGGCATTCCGTTAAATGCTGACACAACCGCATTCGGCGTGCAAGTATTGTCAATTATGCCTGTACCAATATAGGCAGACGCCTGCGTTGATTCGCTCATTAACGCCGTGTCAAAATAAATTGTCGCGGATGTGCGGGTGCTTGACGCGCTGTTAATCCAATCGGGCCAGCCTGAACGCCGCCCAATCTTCATTCCGCCCAAGTCCGCCATTGCGGGACACCAAGGCGTAATTACACTGACATTCGGGCAAAGATACGCCGCCGCCAATGTCTGCGCGCCGCCTTGCGAAAATCCGCGAGCCGCCAAATTCTTGCCGTCCCATACAGGCAAGGCGATTGATTCGTCGGTACTTTTCATCAGCATAACCGCGCGGAGAGATTGGTAAACGCGCTTAAACATTCCGTTAAAGTAGATTTTTTTCGGATCGCCATCATCAATGCACCTGTCGCGATAATGCGGCGATTGCACCTGGCTTATTAAAGTTTTTTCCGTCTGGTTCCCCGAATTTATGCCGTACTGTTTTACCGGATGCGGGCTTACCGACATTCCAATTATGCCGCGTTCGGCAAAGTATGTCGCGTCTCTTAGGTCTGCGCCATATGAACCCGCCCCATAATAAGTGACGCATGCAGGCAAGGCAACGCCCGCCTTGTTTTTAGGAACAGCCAAGTAGCCCGTGGCAACTATGCCGCGCAAGTTAATGTCGTTTGAAGTAAAATCAGTGCCGTATAAATCCGCGCCGTCGCAATTAACGTCGAAGTAATACAAGTCATAAAGAGACTGGGAAGAATGCAAGACAAGAGTCATGACAGGTTCGACAGCCTCAACTTCCGCCTTGCGCTCAGCCCAATATTTGTCGAAGTCCGCAGGGCGAACATCAACGGTTGAAACCTGCTCGGGAGACGCCATAAAGCCGTACCTGTGAAGCATCTGCGCATTGCCTTCCGAACCCGACTCAAAAACTCCCTCGCAAACGAGTTCAGTCTGACCCGCTTCCGAGAGCGTAAGTTCCAATTCCGAAGTAAGCGCGCCGCTTGCAACGGTTTTTCTGCCCAAATTCTGCGTTAATTTGTAAGTCGCACCATCGGGAGGATTGTTTATTTGGAATTTAAACGGCTCTCCGACTTTAACAATGCCGTTTGAAAACAGCGGTACGATTTTAAACGAAGTATCGACAGGTTCGGCAGGGCGTTCAACCTTTGGAGCATCTATAAACTTCACGCCCAAGCCACCGTTTTTATAAATGAATGTCGCGGTTTGGCTAAGCCCGTCAGAGTCTGTATAAACGCGGGTAGTTCCGTCAAGAGAGGAAAATCTTTCAACATTGCCAGAATCCGTAATGAGCATAAATTCATACTGCCCGTTGATTTTGGAAAAGCTCAAATAATCCAAAATGTTTGCCCCGTCCGGCAAAACAAGCCCGCCTGAAAGCGTTATGGAAGAATCGTATTCGAGCAAATTAAAGTCGAGCTTGCCACCCTCTTTGAGAGTCAGCGTTTTCGCCTTGACGCCTTTTTCGACCGCGCCAAATGTTCCGCCCTCAACTGTGATGTTCCCAAGAGAGCCGCAAACCGCCAACGCGCCCTTTTTTACGATTGTATCTCCCGTAAATGAATTATTTATATTGCGGAAAGTCTGTTTGCCCGCGCCGTTCATAATTATTGAAACAACACCGCTTGCGTCGCTGCCTTCCGTATGGTTGTCGCGCACAATTCCGTAGAAATCGCCGCCGTTTCCAATGATTTCCAAAACGCCCGTCCTAATGGTTTTATCAAGCGACGCAACGCCCGTGCGGGTGGCAATAACACCTGCCGAATCTTCACAGCTCGAAACTCCACCCGCTTTTATAGTCTGCGTTAAAAGCCCATTGTTGTCGGAGCGATAGTTTGAATTTAATATAAGCGACCCACCCCTTCCGTTTATGTTTTCGGGAAATGAAATATTTTGGGCAATTTCAACATCTGCACCGCTTACCGTGTGAATTGCAAGAATTACGTTTTTTATCTCCAAATCTTTGGCAACTTTTAAAGATGTTATGAAATTGTTTGGCTGATGCTCTCCGCTTTGCCTTCCGCCCAAATTTACCAAAGTTTCCCCCGTATCGGTTGCATAACTTGTGATTTTTAAATTCCCGCCGACATTGAACGAACCTTGATTTGAGAACCAGTTTCTCGCAAAAGCCGAATGCGAACGCCCCGAAACAGCGGCGACAAGCCTGCCATTGTTTTCTTTTGTAAGACGCGTAATTTCAAGGTCCTCAGTCGTGTTGAAATTGCCGTCGTAAGTGATAAAAGACGTAATTGTCATTTTTAACGTTTTAAACGTCGGCGCGCCGTTAATGGAACAAATATCGTTGTACCCCGTGGCAGTCGTAAGAATTTGAACATCGTCGCCGCTCGCGGGCTTGGTTTCGACAGTTTCCCCGCTTGAATTTTTCCAAACGGCATTTGACCAAGTTGTGCGATTTGCGAAATCGGATTGATAAAATTCAGCAAATGCCGAAAGCGCGACAAAAGCGGAAAAGACGGAAATATATTTTTTCATGTTTATAGCAGATAAGTATTTAATATTTATGAATGTAAAGTATATGAACCAATGCGCCGTTTCAAGCCAAAATAATAAAATCTCAAAAAGATTGGACGCTTACGCTCAGCCGAAAAACTCTTTGGCGTCGGCTTTGGAGATATTTTGCATGTTGACGTATCGAGAGCGGAGAAGGGAGAGGTCGCGGTGTCCCATATTGAGCTGGAGTCGCGGGAGGTCGGAGTATCTTTTCGTAAAGTAGCTTGCGTAGGTATGTCGAAGAACGTCTTGCACCCAATGCCCCTTGAATCCCGAATTGTCCCGAATCTGTTTCCACTTCTTCGACCAATTTCTTGGCGACAAGCATCCAAATCTCGTTTCCCTATCCAAAAGAATATTCTTTAACTTCGGGCAAATTTCGACATGCCGAATACCGCCTGTCTTCGAGCATATCGAGCGGATTTTTATTGAGTTGTCGTCCAAATCTATGTCGCGCCATTCGAGCCGCTTGGCTTCTTTCGGTCGGATACCCGCAAGCATCATAAGCCCGACAACTTCCGTACAGTTTCTCTTCTTCGCGTTTTTTAAGAGGATTTTTGTCTCTTCTAAACTCAGCGGCTTTATCTCTTTTTCGACGATTTTCTTCCTTTCGATTAGCTTGATTGGATTTTTATCGACCCACTCCCTGCGAATGGCAAATTCGAATATCGCATGCAAAAACGACCTGCCCTTATTGTATTGAGATGGCGTTGAGAATGTATCGTTTAGCCAGTCTTCGCAGTTTGAGCGGGATATTTCCGAAAAGTTGCGATTGGCAAGTTCGGGATTGGTACGCATCAGGCGATTTGCCAAGTACCTGATGTCCCTTAATGAATCGGGGCGAAGAATGTCTTTCTTGGTTTCGTAGTAAAGATTAAAACCGTCTTTAAACGACATTTCATTAATCCTGAAATGCACTTTGCCCGTTTCGATGATTTTCGTGCAAAATTGAACCTCGGTTAAATTTGACCCCTTTGGCATGAAATCAAGTATGTTCTTTATAAGCCTTGCCGCATCAATCAGGGTTATATTATTGCCAGTTAATAGCTTCTGCGCTGTTTGCGCCTCTTCCGATATATCTTTTATTTTTTCCATGGTATTTAGAATACTTATGTCAAATAAAATGTTCAAATTTATCTTGGAAGTATTTGATGCTTTTGAAGATTTTATCTTTTAAGGATAAATGCAAAAATGCATAAATTTTAAAATCCTAAAAACATTACGATTTACAACATACTTATAATCAACTCATTAACCCCATAAAAACGAATACAGTATTCTAAATACTGTATGTGTTTTTTATATTACATCAAATATTAACATTTTAAAGGATATGAAAAAATTATTATTAACACTTTTTTTAACTTCGTCAATTTTTGCATATGCAAATAATGAAAATTTCGACAATTATTTCATTGATGGGAATGGCGATGATATTAAAAATTGGGGATTAGATCCAAATTCTTACATAGTCCCTGATCCATATTTTCCATATGAACATTTTGAAAATAAAGAATTAGAAAATTCATCTTGGAAAAACAGCCATTTAACACACATTTCTTTTGAAAATAGTAATTTAACAAATGCAGATTTTGAAAATGCACACATTGGTTATGGTACTAATTTTTCAAATGCAGATTTAACAAATGTAAATTTTAAAAATGTTATATTTTGGTCGGTAGGTCTTTCTAAAAATATGGATGGAGCTAATTTTGAAGATGCATATTTTTTAGGTGGAGGATTTGGGAAATATTTTACATTTGAGCATTTTAAACAAACTAAAAATTATAAAGAAAAGGACATTTATAATATAAACTTTGTTTATATGAATTTGAAAAATTGGGACTTTACAGGTTTTACTGCGGCAGGTGTTTTTTACTATTGTGATTTGAGAGGTGCTATAAATTCGAATGCATTACTTGCGAATACAGGTGCAACAAATACAATAGATCAAGATGGATTTATAAAAGGTTTTCAGATGGATCATGATTATCGTGAATTTTCTATTGCAAAATACGATGGAATAAATGCAAAATTAGATAAAGCATCATCTATCTCGGATGGAGCTGTTTTAACTCTCGAAAGTGGTGCAATACTTGATATTGTAAATAATTCAGTTCTAACTCTCGCCAATGAAGGCACAATTATTTTTGATATTTCCGATAATTTGTCAACCTCTATTAATATTGAAAAAGAATCGGGATTTGTTCTTCAAGACGGCGGTACCCTTATAGTAAATTTAACAGATGAATTTGTATTAAATGATAAGGAAATAAATGTAATGTCTTGGGATGATGGAACTACAATAACAGGTTTCTATAAATTAGTAAAAGGCGAAGATTTAATTTTAAAACAAAATGGTCTTGAATTTAATAATGATTTTTGGAGTTTTGAAGTTAGATCAGACGGATTATATATTTCAGTTCCCGAGCCGTCTACGTATGCGGCGGTAATCGGGGCGATTGCGCTTGCGGTTACAGTTTATCGTAGAAGAAAATAAATTTTTTATTGGGATAAATAACGCAAAAGCAGCGCAAGGGGGAATTTTCCTCTTGCGCCGCTTTTTGGTGGAGAAAAAATATGAATTAAAACTAAGAAGTTGGCGGGGGTGGAATGGTTGGGGGGATTTGTTTTAGGAAGACGATGTCGCCGATTTGGGCGGTTCCTGATTTAATGATAAAAAGGGAGCAGGATTTATTTTTTACGGCGGTTGAATTAAGTATTGCCACTGCGTTCATTGAGGTATCGCAGGCGTAAAAAATTTGTTCCCACTTAGGGAAAATTTGGTAGCTGCGGATTTTTACAACCGCCCTATCCCCTTCAACTGCAACAACTGTTCCTATTTTTACGTCAAATTCGGAAAGCTCGACTTCCTCGACATTTGCAGAATCTTTTAAACGCTTTAAAGCGTTTTTACTTCTGCGAGACTGCGCAAAAGAATCTTGCGCCCCGACAAAAATCGAAGCGCAAAGCGCGAAAATAACGAAGATTTTACTCTTCGTTATTCTTTTTAAACTGGTCGAAGCCCGGCCCCGCATTGTTTCCTTCGCCTTCAAAGAATCCGTGAAGTTGGCGTTTGCGCGTCGGATGGCGCATTTTACGCAGGGCTTTCGCCTCGATTTGGCGTATGCGTTCGCGCGTCACGTCAAATTGCTTTCCGACTTCTTCAAGCGTGCGCGAATAGCCGTCCTGCAAGCCGAAGCGCAAGCTTAGCACGTTGCGCTCGCGCGGAGTCAGGGAATTTAGAACGTCCATAAGCTTTTCGCGAAGCAAAGAATATGCCGTCATGTCGTACGGATTTTCGGCGTTTTTGTCTTCGATGAAATCTCCGAAGTTTGTATCGTCGGAATCGCCTACGGGGCTTTGCAGGGAAATCGGCTGCTGCGCCATTTTCATGATGGACTGCACTCTTTCAACGGGCATATTCATTTCGTTTGCGACTTCTTCCGGAGTCGGCTCGTGCCCCAATTCCTGCAAGAGCTGTTTTTGGATTTGCATTACCTTGTTCAAGGTTTCAATCATATGCACGGGAATGCGGATTGTGCGCGCCTGGTCTGCGATTGAGCGCGTAATTGCCTGCCTGATCCACCAAGTTGCATATGTCGAAAATTTATAGCCGCGGCGGTATTCAAATTTTTCAACCGCTTTCATAAGCCCCATATTTCCTTCCTGAATCAAGTCCAAGAAGTTAAGACCGCGGTTTGTGTATTTTTTTGCGATTGAAATCACGAGCCTCAAATTTGCGCGCACCATTTCGGTTTTTGCCTTGTGGGCTTCGCGCATATCGTGGCGGACTTCCTTTACCAAAGTGAGAAGTTCGGCGGGGTCAAGGCGGTACATGTTGCGAATGTTTATCAGACGCTCCTTGATTTTGCCAACGTCGCCGATTTTAATTTTTTTGCCGCTCTTTTCAAAAGCTTCAAGCTTGAAAAGACTGTCTTCGACTTCCCTCAAAACGGGGGAAAGCCCGTCCAAAAATTCCTCAAAGACTTTGAGCTTGAATTTATAGCCCTTGTAGATGTCTTTCAGCTTTGTTTCGAGATTTTTAAAAGAGGTTAAATAGCGTTTTTGAAGGGAGGGATTTGACGCTTTTTCGTAAGATTCCCAAGCCTTTTCAAGCTTGTCTTCCAAGGCTTCAGCCTCTTTTAAGTATTTGGGAAGCTCGTCCTTGAAATACTTTTCGCGGCTGTCGATTTTTTTGTCGAGAACGATTTTATCGAAACGTTCTTCGCGGTTAATCAGCTTTTTTGCAAGGTCGATTTGGAATCGGTTTGTGAGAGCTACCGAAAAGAGAGCTTTCGTTGCCTTGTTTTCCGCCTGCTCTATCCTGCGGGAAATTGAAACTTCCTGCTCGCGCGAAAGCAGGGGAACTTGCCCCATCTGCTTTAAATACATTCTTACGGGGTCGTCGAGGTTGTCCGCCTGCGAGGCGCGCACCTGCTTGTCTTCCGCCTCGACTTCGCGCTGTTTAAAGCCTTCGACTTCGTCGGTGTCCAAAATATCCACGTCCAAATTTTCGAGAATATTTATGATATTTTCGATTTCGTCGGGATTATTTAAGTTTTCCGTCAAATTTTCATTGATGTCTTGAACGGTAAGATAGCCCTGCTCTTTCGAGATGTTTACAAGGTGCAAAATCTTGTCATTCAGCACTTTTTTGTGCTTTGAATTTGAAACGTTTTCGCCCTTGTCAAAGACCACTTGTTCCGCCGCCGCTTTCAGCATTTCCATCTTTTGCGGAATGGCGGTCTTTGCCGTCTGTGGGGCGTTTACTACGATTTTCTTTGCTTTTGCGTCGATTTTTTTCGGCTCTTCTTTCTTTTTCGGAGCGGTTTTTTTATCAGACGCCTTTTTGACTGCTTTTGAGGGGATTTTTGCGGGCGCTTTCGGGGTTGGCGCCTTTGAGATTTTTTTGGCGGCGGGCTTTTCCGTTTTTTTGGCGGGAGCCTTTGCCTTTGCGACGGAGACTTTCTTTGCCGCCGCCGGTTTTGATGTTTTTTTCACCGTTTTTTTGACTGTCGTTGCTTTGGTTGACATAAATATTTATATCGTTATATTTATTATATAATAAATTTCGTTTCCCGCAAAAGGCTCCTAATCGAACTTATTTGTTTCAATGCATCTCTTTTTTCGTCTTTTGACGATACGGGACTGTCCATTATTTTTTGGAATTTCAAAATTTCTTTCTCGCAATAATTTTTATGTATTTTTTCAAAACATTTAGAGGCGACCGAAACGGGATTTTCTATCTCGTCTTTCGGAGTCGTCATGATTTTATAGGCAATGTTCCTTTCGGCTTCATCTTCTATTTCTGATACGTCAAACTGCTCCCCGCTGCGATAATACGCAATCAGACGCCTTAGCAAATTGCACTGCGCATCCCCGCCGTCAATCCAAACGGGATCAATGCAATTAGATAAAGCTTCCGCGATGTCGGGATAATTTAAAGCTATAAGTAATACATCATAAACGGCATTTGTCAATACTTGGTGCGAATTCTTGTCGGTTTTGGAGTCCGTTTGTGAAAATTCATCGGAATAACGCGCAAGGTAATCTTTCACGACCGCGTCGAAGTTCGCGCCAAGCATTGAAGAAGCCTCCCTTAAAAATTCGTATTTGGCGACATGAGAAGACGCGCACGAAACAAAGGAATAAATGTCCTCCAATATCTGCCGCTTGTCGCCGACTGACGGATTTGGGAAAGCCCGCTTAAAGCCGTCAACCATAAAAGAAACTGCCGTAGATTTGTTTTCAAGGAGATTTTTTACGCCATCTGCGCCGTTTTTCAATATGAGAGTGTCAGGGTCTTCGCCTTCGGGAATGACACACACATAAGGTTCGACGTTGCAGGAAAGCATAATAGGCAAGACCCTGCGTGCCGCTTTCTGCCCCGCATTGTCGCCATCGAGCATTAAAACGGACTTTTTGACGTGGCGTTTTATCAGGTTAAACTGGTTTTCGCCAAGAGCAGTACCCTGCCCCGCCACCGTGTTTTGAAAGCCCGAAACATACATTCTGAGCGCGTCAATCTGCCCCTCCACTATTATGAAGTAGCCAAGCTCTATTGCAGACTTTCTCGCGCGATGGAAGTTAAAAAGCATATTCTGCTTCTTGAAAATCGGAGTTTCGGGGGAATTTACATATTTACCCTCTTCGTAGTCTATGTCAGTGGGCGTAAGAGGCGTCTTGCGGGCGGTAAAGGCGACAACCCTGCCCTGCACGTCGCAAAGAGATATCATGAGCCTGCCCCTAAAACGCGGCATAAGCCCCATGACGCTCGTTTTGTTTCGCGGCGCGAAGAAAAGCCCCGATTCCACAATCGCTTCGTAAGAATATTTTTTTTCTATTTCAGCCTTAAATTCCGACCAGTCAACGGGCGACATTCCTATGCGAAGCTCGTCTTCCGAGCCTTCTTTAAACATGCGCTCTTCGTGCCAATATTTGCGGGCGGCTTTGCCGAAATCGGAATTGCCTTTAAAAACTTTTAAAAACCAGTTTGCCGCATCTTCGTGGATATCGAAAATCTGCTTTCGCAAAGACTGCCCCGCCTTGCTCGCCGCGCCGCGCGAAGCGTCGTATTCGAGAGGAATGCCGAAGCGGTTTGCGATAAACTCCACAGATTCGGGAAAATTCAACCCCTCTTTGGTTTGCACGAACTTAAATATGTCCCCACCCTGGCTTGTGCTGAAACAATAGTAAAAGCCCTTGTCTGGGTAAACGAAAAAAGACGGCGTTTTTTCAGAAGTGAAAGGGCTAAGCCCCTTGAAGCTCGCGCCAGCCCTCTTCAAGCTCACATAAGACGAAACAAGGTCAACTATGTTAACCCTGTTTCTTACTTCCTCTATAGAACTGTCCTTTATGCGAGGCATTCAAACAGTATATCCGCTCTTTTTGGGAAAATATTACAAATTTTATTCGGCGGCGGGGATTTTTTTTATTTCCTCTTCGACTTCCGCGCGCAAAGGATGGTTTTTATCCGCGTACTGCAAGAAGAGAATATAATTATACCTCGCCTCTTCGTAATTTTTCAAAATAACGTAAGTGCGGGCAAGACCAAGCATAATTTCGGGATTGTTCGGGAATTTTTCGCGCGCGGCGTAAATGGTATCCAAAAACTTTTCAACCGAAAATACCTTGTTTGCGGCGTTCAAATATAAGATGGTGTACTCTACGCTTTCAGGAGAGGCATTCAAGGCTTCCTTTGCGGAATAGAAAGCGGACTTGTTGTCGCCCTTTGCAGTGTAAACCTTTGAAAGAGACGCCCAAGCAACCGCCGATTTCGGGTGTTTTGAAACGACAGTCTGAGAAATTTTTTCAGCCTCCTTTATTTCACCCTTTTCGATAAGCTTCTCGCTCGCTTCCGAAGCATATTCAGGCATAAGCAGGCGTTCTTTTGCAAGGCGTTCCTCTTCGATTTTTCTTTCCGCTTCAAGCTTCTTTTGCTCTTCCAATCTCTTGGCTTCGGCAATTTTGCGCTCTTCTTCGGCTTTTTCCTCGTCGATGCGCTTTTGCTCTTCAAGCTTCTTTTGCTCTTCTATTTTTTTTGCCTCTTCCGCCTTTCGCGCTTCCTCTTCTTTTTTGGCTTGCTCTTCCTTCTGCTTTTGCAGGGCTTCTTCAGCCTCTCTCATTTTCCTGTTAAACTCGTCTATATGGGCGCGCAAATTGGGGAACTTTTCCTTGACAAGCTCCGCATCAAGTTTTTCAAGCTCATCGAAATATTTTATCAAATTCGGCATATCTCCCTGCGCCAAAGAGATTTGCACCAATCCTTCCAATATTTCCGACCTGAGCTTGGCGTCGTCTGCGGGCGCGGATTTGTACGCACCCAAAAGCCAGTTTTTAGACTGCTCCAAGTTTTTTATCTTTAAAAACAACGCCCCTATGCGTGCTGATTCCTCGGCATTCGCGCTTCTTCCCGCATTCTTGATTGCGGAAAAATAGGCGTTTAAGGCGTCCTCAAACATTCCCGCAAGCTCCAAATTGCGCGCAAGAGACTTCCATGCAAGAAGGCTCTTTGGGTTTTTCTGCAAATATTTCTTGTAGGCGTTTATTGCGAGGTTTGGATTGCCCGCCTTTTCATAGGCGGAAGCCGCGTAAACGTACATGTCTGAATCCGACAAATTCATGTCGCCCGCTTTTTCAAAATACTTTCCGGAAGTAAGATGGTTTCCTTTGTCGGCATAGGCGTATGCAAGGGCTTCAAATATTTTTACGTCGTCTCCATAGCTTACAAATGCGGCTTCGAGGCTGTCGATAGCCTTGTCAACTTTTCCTGCTTGTATTAACTGCTGGGAATTTGCAATTACTTCCTCCACCTCTTTTGAAATTCTGAGCTGTTTTTCTTCGGGAGTTTCGGGCTTGCAAGCGGCAAGGGACGCCGCCGACACTGCGGCAATGGTGAAAAGCTTAAAATTTTTTAAAAAATTCATATTTCGCGATTTTAAATTCAGTTTTTTAAAATATTGTAAAATAAAAAAATCTTTGCAAATTTTATTTTCAAATTATTTCATATTTTTAAATCGATAGAATAAAAGATGGGAGTTTTTTCAAAATATACCACTCTGCTTGCGCATTTATTTTGCGCGGCAATCCCATCTTTTGCCTATGTAGAGGAATTTAAGGACGCAAACGACATATTGTTTGAATATAAGCTTGCCGATTTTTCGAAACGCGACTATGCCGAAGCGGTAAACGCCGTTTTTTCGGAATTCGAAAAATCCGCGCTATGCCAAATAAAGCCTAAAACAAAAGGCAAAGTCGGGCTTAAAATCTATACAAATTCGGGCGCGGGGATTGCGACTCCCCAAAATTTGGTAATTGCAGTAATCGAAGAACTGAAAAAGCGCGGCTTTAAAAGCGAAGACATTTGCATAGTTGACATGTCAAAGCGAAAAATGCGCGAATCGGGCTTTCTTCCAAAATATTCGGAAATCAAGCTCGGTTCGAAAGACAACTTCATGGGTTCTCCCGTCCGCGACATCGAAAGCGGAGAGTTTTTGAACAAAAACTGGTTTTACGACAACCCGCTGATGCCGCGCGATTTGCAAGCGGGAGTTTTTCGCGACGAAAAATTCAACAAAGAGGCGAGAAAAAGTTACCTGCCAATCCCCCTGTTTCTGACGGTCGATTTTTGGATAAACCTGCCCGTAATCACAGACATGCAGGGAATCGGGGTGTGCGCCGCCCTCGGGAACATCACAATTTGGAACATGTCAAACAACGAAAGGTTTTTTTCAAGCCCCGCAAACGCCCCTATCGCTCTTGCGGAAGTCGCGGCAATTCCCGAATTAAAAGACACAATGCTTTTTACCATACTATCATACGAAAAAGTCCAGTTTGTCGGCGGAAGCGTGTTTAACGCGGCTTTCACTTCGTCGGAAAAGCTCCTGTACGCGTCGGCAAACCCTGTTATTTTGGACTTTTTTGCGCTCGACTACATAAACTGCAAGCGCGTTGAAAAAGGTTTCAAGCTCATTCCCGTTCCGCCGATTTTTGAGTACGCAAGGCAAATGCAGCTTGGCTCTCCAAAACCCTCTGACATAAAATTTAAATCCGTAAAAAATGCAAACTAACCCTAACGAACTCTTTGACGAGGTTGACAGTTGCGACCGTGTAATAGCTCCCCGAACCCGCGCAGAAATTCACAAAAACAAACTGCGCCACAGGGCGGTTCACGCTATTTTCTTCGATTTCAAAAACCGAATTCTGCTTCAAAAACGCTCCGCCTCAAAAGACAGCTATCCGCTTGCCTACACCACCTCCTGCTCAGGGCATGTTGACAGCAACGAAACATACGAAGACGCCCTCATAAGGGAAACAGAGGAGGAATTGGGCGTAAAACTCTCCCTTAAAGACTTCAAATACATAGGGAAATTGGAAGCATGCGAAGAAACGGGGTGGGAATTTACGAAAGTTTACGCCTGCCGCGCCGAAATGCGCTTCAATCCTCCGGCAGACGAAGTCGCAAGCCTTGACTGGGCCGAGATAAAAGATTTTGAAGCCGACGCCAAGGCAAACCCGCACAAATACACCCCGTCTTTTTTAAAAGTGTACGAATTTTTCAAGTCAAAATGCCGAGTTTTAGATTGAAAATTTTGTTGTAAAACAAGTTTAAATCGTTTTTTTTAAAAAGATATTTATGACAATTAAAGAATTTTCAGGCGTCTGGACGGCTATTGTAACGCCGATGAACGAAAACGGCACAGTCGATTACGGCTCGCTGGAATCCCTTGTTGAAAAGCAGGTTGAAGGCGGCGTAAGCGGCATCGTGGCAGTGGGAACAACGGGGGAATCCCCTACGCTCACTCCCAAAGAGCATATCGAAGTGATTGCAAAAATACACGAATTTGCGGCGGGCAGAATTCCCGTCGTTGCGGGCACGGGCTCTAATTCCACCGCAGAATCGATTGATATGACAAAAGAGGCTGACGAAATCGGAGTCGAGGGCTTTTTAATTGTAGCCCCCTACTACAACAAGCCGACCCAGGAAGGGGTTTTTCTGCACTTTTCGGAAATCGCAAAAATTACCGAAAAGCCGATAATTTTATACACTATTCCGGGACGCTGCGGCATCGGCATTGAAAATGAAACGGCTCTGCGCCTTCGCAACGCCTACCCTAATTTCATAGCGATAAAGGAAGCCGGCGGCAAGGTTGAAAAAGTTCGGGACATGTACGCAAAAGCGCAAGGAAAAATGAACGTTTTAAGCGGCGACGACGGACTTACCGTAGAATTTATGAAAAGCGGCGCAAAAGGTGTTGTAAGCGTCGCTTCAAATTTGATACCCGCCCCGATGGTCGAGCTTGTAAACTTCTGCCTGAATTCCCAATGGGAAAAAGCCGAAGCTCTCCATGAAAAGCTATTCCCGCTCTTCAAGGATTTGTTCATCGAACCCAATCCCGTTCCCGCGAAATATGCCTTGGCAAAAACGGGAATGATTGCGACTTCCGCCGTAAGGCTTCCCCTTTGCAGAATGTCCGACGAACACTGCCTAAAGCTCATGCAAACATTAAACTCTTTAAATCTTATATAAAAAATGAAAATACTTTTAAACGGATGCAAAGGCAGAATGGGACAGGCAATCATCGCCGCCGCAAGCGGTTCTGATTTAGACATCGCCTTTAAGACAGACATGGGCGACAATCCCTCGCAGTACATAAAAGACTGCGACGCCGTAATCGACTTTTCGTTCAGAGACGCGACTCCCGAACTCGCAAAGCTCTGTGCCCAAAACAAAAAGCCTCTCGTAATAGGAACGACAGGGCATACCGAAGACCAGCGAAAGGAAATTTTAAAATACACAGGCGATATCGCCATAGTATGGGCGGGGAACTACTCAATCGGCGTAAACCTTTTAAACTATCTCACGAAAATCGCGGCTGAAATCCTGCCTGATAGCTACGACATCGAAATCGTTGAAATGCACCACAGGTTCAAAAAAGACGCTCCGAGCGGAACTGCCGAAAAGCTTTTGAAAATCGCCCAATCCGTGCGCGGAACAAGCGACGACGAAGTGGTCTTCGGGCGCAAAGGGCTTGTCGGCGAACGCCCTCAAAACGAAATCGGCGTGCACTCCTTGCGCGGCGGCTCTGTTGTCGGCGACCATACGGTGATTTTTGCCGCGGACGGAGAAAGAGTCGAACTTACCCATAAAGCGGCAGACCGCAAGATTTTCGCAGAAGGCGTGCTAAAAGCCGTAAAATGGGTAAAAGACAAACCTGCGGGGCTTTACGGAATGGAAGACGTTCTGGGTCTCAAATAAAAAAAGATAAATTTCTAATTCTAAAAGGTTTCAACTTTCTGAAACCTTTTTTTTATTTCTAAAAAAAACCGAAACTTTCTCCGCAAAAATTTGTTTAATTAAAAAAGTACAAAATTATGCCTAGTTCAACTTAATATAAATATGAAAAGTATTGCTTTTATTTTCATAAATTTTTTATCGATTTTTATGAGTTTTGCAAGTGCCGGCGAAAACTTGGTTTTGTATCCAGAAGCAAATTTAGAAGTGCCGCAATCAGACTTATATCGAGTCTATTTAAATGACGATAAAAATAATAGCCTTACTATTTATAAAAATGTCTGCAATAAGTATTCAAGAGGGATGATTGGCGAAGAAAAGTATGACGATTTGCCCTTAACAAAATTTAAAGATAGAAGCATACATTGGGGTCGTTTTTCCTTTCAAGGAGAAGTTGAAGTTATCGTAGAAGTAAATAAAAACATAACAAATAAAGAAATAAAAATTTTTCCATCGCGCCACGCAATAAAAGTTAAAAAATTAGGTGCAAATAAATTTTCTTTTAAGCTCAATCGCACAGGGCAGTTTTCGGTAGAAATTGGCGAAGATGGCTACAAAGAAGTTTTGTTAATTTTTGCAGACCCTATTGAAAATAATCAGCCAAAAAATTTACAAGAATGGAAAGTTATTGAAAACGCAAATAAATCTTTATCTTCTTCAATTTTAGGAAGTGACACTTCGCTATATTTCAAAAAAGGCTTGCACAATATCGGCGTTTTTAAAGTGCCACAAAACATCAAAAATATTTACATTGAAGGCGGAGCTTGGGTTTATGGTGCTTTTATTATGGACGGTGAAGCTTGTTCAAACGTAAAAATTTTTGGCAGAGGCGTTTTGTCAGGCGGGAAGTTGCATTTAAGAGAGTCGCATATGATTGAAGCGAAAAATGGCGCGAATGGAATTGTTATTGATGGCATTGTTATTGCCGATTACTCTTTTTATGCAGTGCGACTATTGGGCAAAGATAACACTGTATCTTGGACAAAAATTTTAAGTGGCTGGATTTATAATTGTGATGGCATTGCAGCCTATGCAAATTCCACAATTAAAAATTGCTTCATCTGGGCGAATGACGACAACATAAAAATTTATCGCGATAATATTGTGGTTGAGGATATTGTGTGCTGGCAACTAGATAATGGCGCAATTTTTCAGCTTAATTGGAGTAATTCGGTTGCTAAAAATTGCAAAATTTGTCGAGTAGATATAATTAGAGCAGAATGGGAATCTGATAGATTTAACAACGGTATTTTAAGCTGCCGAAATTCAGGTGGCATTGATGAAAATTTCGTTTTTGAAGATGTGCGTACAGATACACCAGTAACGCATATTTTCCGCTTGTCGCCACAGGGTGAAAAAAGTCAAATAATTAAAAATTTTCTATTCAAAGATTGGAATATTTTAATTGATTATTCCAAAAACAAAAAGAACTACTTTGAGGGCACAAAAAAAACTCCGCTAACCAAAATTGTATTCGAAAATTTCAAAGTGAATGGAAAAATTTTGAATAAAGAAAATATGAGTGAAATTTTAAAAACTTCCATTTTAAATTGCAAAAAATTTGAATTTAAATAGAAAAAACCTCACTCGAAGCTTGCCAAAAAATTTAAAAATACCTACCGTATTTTATTGATAAAAAAAGCAATTTTTGGAAGTTCACGTTATGATAGTGGGTATTAGAGGTAAGTTAGTTAAGGCAACGCCGCTCTCGGCGATTATTGACGTAAACGGCATTTTTTACGAGGTAAACATACCCGTTACAACCGCCGAACGCTTGGGCGGAATAAATTCGGAAGTGTTTTTGCACACCCATGCAATCTACCGAGAAGACTCGCAGACATTGTACGGATTTGCAACAATCTCCGAGCGCGATTTTTTCAAGATGCTGGTTGAAAAAGTTTCGGGCATAGGTCCAAAAATTGCGCTCAACATAATGAGCAGAATGAGCGTCGAAACTTTAAGATGCGCGATAGAAAGCGGAGACGTGGCCCTGCTTTCAAAATGTCAGGGAATTGGCAAAAAAACGGCCGAAAGGCTGATTGTGGAATTGCGCGGGGCTTTCGGGGCGATAGCGTCGCAACCGTCAGGAGCGCAGCCATCGCCCGATTCCCCTCTGCCGCCGTCAAAATTTGCCGACGCAGTGGCGGCTCTTGCGGCTCTTGGCTTCAAGCTTTCCGATGCAGACAAAGCCGTCCGAAACGCGGCGTCCAAACTTCCCGAAAACGCTTCGACGGAAGAAATCGTAAAAACCGCCCTGCGCTCCTAAGAAAATATGGACACCCTTACCCGAAATTGGAGGCAAAACTACAACTCGCTTGAAATGGCGGTCTTGCACCGCATAAGCATGGTTGTGGTACACCGCACAAGCGTAAAGAAACTCCTTGCCGACGTTCTTGAAATCCTAAACGGGGAAATGGGGCTTTTGAGGGGAACGGTGACTTTAAGGCAGGGAGATTTGCTCGTCATAGAAGCCTCGCACGGAATGACCGAAGAGGAGATAAAGCGCGGGGTTTACCGCATGGGAGAAGGCGTCACGGGGCAGGTTGCGGCGCATGCGAAATCCCGAATAATTCCCGATATCCGCTCTTCAACCGAATTTTTAAACCGCACAAAAACGAGGGTTGCGGGGCAGAAAATCGCCTTTATATGCGTCCCCATAATTTACCAGGAAGGCGTTATAGGGACGCTTTCGATTGACCGCCTCGTTTCCGAAACAACAAACCTTCGCCGAGACAACAGCCTTCTTGAAACAATCGCAAACATCATTGCAGACGCCGTTTCGGTTCTATTTTTGCAAAACCGCGAACGCGAACAGCTCCTCGAAGAAAACCGCCGCCTGCGCCTTGAACTTTCCGACAAAAATTCGCGCGAAGGCGTAATCGGAAAGTGCAACAGTATGCGCAGGGTCATAAACATGATTGCGCAAGTGGCGTCGTCGGATATGCCCGTTTTGATACGGGGCGAAACGGGAACGGGCAAAAAATTTGTCGCAAACGCCATTGTGTCGGCGGGAGACAGAAAGCCAAAGGCGTTTGCAACCCTAAACTGCGTGGCGATGTCCGAAGCCTTGCAGGAGGCGGAGCTTTTCGGCGTCGAGCAAAATTCTCCGTCCGCCAGAATGTCGAATAAAATCGGTCTTTTGGAATCGGCAAACGAAGGCACTATTTTTATAGACAAAATCGGCGACCTTTCCCCCGACGCCCAGCAAAAGCTCCTGCGCTATCTGCAAGACGGCTCTTTTTACCGCATAAACGGCAAAACAAGGCTGAAAAGCAGCGCCCGAATCATAGCTTCCACGGGCAAAAATTTGGAAGAGATGGTAAAAAACGGAAAGTTCAACGAAGACCTCTATCTCAGGCTTAACGCCTTCTCTATCCATCTGCCAAACTTGCGCGACCGCCGAAGCGACATCACTCTTCTTGCGGAATTTTTCATCAACAAATTCAATAAAAAGCACAAAAAAAAGGTAAAACGCATTTCAACTCCCGCGATAAACCTTCTAATGCTATACCACTGGCCCGCCAATGTCCGCGAGCTTGAAAACGCGATAGAAAGCGCGGTTTTATCCGCTTCGGACTCGGTTATATACGGCTACAATCTGCCCGCCTCCCTGCAAACGGGACAATCCACCAACACCTCGAAACTTTCAGAGGAAGCAGAAGTTGACTTCACCGCAATGGTGCGCTCGTTTGAGCGCGAGCTGATAAGCGAAGCTTTGAAAATCCACAGGGGCAACGCAACCGCCTCGGCAAGGCATTTGGGGATTTCCCAAAGAATAATGAATTACAAAATCAAAAATTTGGGCATAGATTCTTCCATCTACAAGAAAAACGCAAAACCCTCAAGGCGTAAAATCTAACCTCGGCGTGGCTTTTAAAGAAAATTTCTGATTTTTGCTCCGATAAAAAATATTGCAAAAATTTCATTTCCGTATAATAAAAAGAGCATAATGAGCGAAAAGGCGTTGGAAAACGAACAGTTGTTTGCAGGGATTGGCGTATCGAACGGAACGGCATACGGCAAGGTCTTTGTCGTCGCGCACACCAGCGCGCAAATCCCCGAATACAATGTTTCCGACTCGCAAATAGACGGCGAAATCAAGCGTTTCGAGCAGGCATTGATGAAAACCAGAACCGACATTGTTTCGCTTAAAGAAGAGCTTGCGCAAAAAGTCGGGGAGAAAGAAAGCTCGATTTTCGACGCCCACCTGCTGGTCTTGGAGGATGTCGCCATAATAAGCGAAACCTATTCAAACCTGCAAGACACAAAGCGCAACATAGAAATCTGCTACATAGAAGTCGTAAACCGCTTCCTGCAAGCCTTTGAAGAAATCGACGACCCGTTCATGCGCGAGCGCATTGCCGACATCCGCGATGTTTCAAGGCGAATGATAAACAACCTCATGGGTCATGAGGAAAAATCCTCGCTAAACCTCGGCGAACCCGCAATTTTGGCAAGCAAGGATTTCACGCCTTCAGATTTTGCGTTTGTCGATAAAACCAAAGTTCTCGGCATAATCACGGAAAAAGGCTCGCTAACAAGCCACACCGCGATATTGGCGCGCTCTCTGCGCGTGCCGTGCATAGTCGGCATAAACATCGAGGAAACAAATTTAAAAAGCGGCGACGTTATTTTGATTGACGGCTACAAGGGCAATTTGTTCGTAAATCCATCGGGCGACACGCTGAAAAAATACACGGAAATTGCGAATATCCGCCGCGAGATAGAAAGAATTTTCGATTCCTCCCTGCCCTATCCCTCCGAAACCACGGATTTCCACAAAGTTTCGCTCGAATTTAACATAGGCTCCGCCTCCGACATAAAAGAAGGCTCTATGGCTTATTCTGACGGCATAGGCTTATTCCGCACGGAAGCCCTCTTTATCGACAAGGGCAACTTTATGGATGAGGACAGCCAGTTCGAGGCATACAAGGCGGCGGTCATCAAAGCGGAAGGCAAGCCCGTAACAATCAGAACTCTCGACTTGGGCGGGGACAAAACGCTTGCCTTTAAAAATGAATTCGGGCATGAAGAAAACCCGTTTATGGGATACAGGGCAATAAGGTTTTGTCTCGACAGAGTCGATATTTTCACGGCACAGTTAAAAGCGATTTTAAGGGCGGGCATTTACGGGAAAGTCAGAATTTTGTACCCGATGATTTCCGGAATAAACGAGCTTGTGAGGGCAAACAGCGTCTTGGAACAGGCAAAACTCGCGCTTAAAAATGAAGGCATTGAATATTCAAGCGACATAGAAATAGGCACAATGATAGAAGTGCCGAGTGCGGCGATGATTATAGACTTAATCGCAAAACATTGCGACTTCATAAGCATCGGGACAAACGACTTGATTCAATACCTTTTGGCGGTTGACAGGGTAAACGACCACGTTGCGCACCTCTATAATCCAGCAAACCCCGCAGTAATCAGAATGCTCGACAAAATCGTATCCGAAGGCAAAAAAGCGAATTTGAAAGTCAGCGTTTGCGGAGAAATCGCGGCAGACCCGATTTTCGCAATGCTTTTGATAGGTATGGGCGTGGACTCTTTAAGCATGGCATCGGGTGCGTTAAGCGAAATCAAGTTCATGCTCCGCAAAGCCTCGTTTGAAGAGTTGCGCAAGCTCCGCAATGACGCTCTTTCGCAAAACTGCTCGCGCGACATTCTCACAATTCTCCGCCGTTTCAGAAACGCGAAGATGAAAGAGTTCATACAAATATGACGCAAGACGCCATTTTACGCATAAAAAACGCCATCGGAGGCGGCAAGGTATTGACAGACCGCAAAAGCCTGCTTGAAGCCTCAATAGACAATTCCCGCTACTCTTTTCTCCCCGATGCTGTCGTAAAAGCGGAAAGCGGAGACGATATTTCAAAAACCCTCAAAATCGCAAACGAAGAGAAAATTTTTGTATGCCCCCGCGGCGCGGGAAGCGGATGCTGCGGAGCGGCTTTGCCTGTCTTCAAGGGGATTGTTCTCGATTTAAGCGCGATAAACTTTATCGAAATAGACCCGACTTCATGGACTGCCCATGTCGGCGCGGGCGCGATAAATTCAGACATAGACAAGACGGCGGCAAAATACGGGCTGATGTACCCTCCCGACCCCTCGTCCAAAAACTATTCGACAATCGGTGGGAACATCGCCTGCAATGCGGGAGGGCTTCGCGCGGCGAAATACGGCGTCACGCGCGACTATGTCGCGGCGATTACCGCATACCTTGCCGACGGCTCTAAAATGGAGCTTTCGCGCCCTCTCCGCAAATTTGCGGTCGGAATGAATTTGAAGGATTTGTTCATCGGAAGCGAAGGCTCTCTAGGAGTGATTGCAGAAGCCCATTTAAAGCTCATAAAACGCCCGCCTTTCAAGCAGACCACACTCGCCGCATTTCTTCATGACAACGCGGCGTTTGAATGCGTGCAAAAAATATTGCAGGCAAACATAATGCCATCCGTGCTTGAATTTATGGACGCGCAGAGTGTCGCGGCGGCGGCAAAATTCAAGGGCAAAAACATGGAAAAATCCGCAATGCTCTTAATTGAGCTTGACGGGGAAAAAGAGGAAGTAAAGTCCTCGCAAAAGAGCCTTGAAAAAATCTTAAGCGCGCACTCAAGCGGCTTCGAAACGGCAGACAGTGCCGAACCGCTGTGGGAACTGCGCAGATGCTGTTCTTCGGCGATGTTCCTTTTAAACAACTCTAAACTAAACCAGGACATCGTTTTGCCAATTCCCAAAACCGTTGAATTTTTCGACTACTTTAAAGATTTGGGGAGTGAAAGCGGGCTTCAAACTCCCACTTTCGGGCATGCCGCCGACGGCAACTACCACATACATTTTATGTACGACGGCTCTGACGCAAAGCAAAAGCAAAAGGCGTTTCTTGCAATGCAAAAGGCGGTAGAAAAGACCGTAGAACTCGGGGGTGCAATATCGGGAGAGCACGGGGTAGGCATCACAAAGTCAAAGTACATGAATTTGCAGATAAGCGACGCCGAATTTTGCGTGATGAAAAAAATAAAAAACGCTCTCGACCCGAACGGCATTTTAAATCCCCAGCTCCGCTACACAAGCCAAGTTGACATCTCAAAATACGCGCAAAACAAGGACATAAAACTGCCCTGGGACAAGCGTTAAAAAAGCGCGGCACAAACCGCGCTTTCAAAAATGCCTGCATCTAAAACTTGGGCGGACGCGGAATTTTTCTGATTTGGTTTCTAACAGCTGCGATTGTGTTTTCTTCCAGCAATCCCGAAAAAGCCATGCAGGGCATGACGACTGATTTTTTCATCAAAATAGTGCCCGGTTGAAGAACGCTGTTGCAGCCAGATTCCGCGTACTCTCCGAAGAACGCCCCTACTTTTCTTAGCCCCGTGTTAACTTTGCCATCGGGCGTCGAAACCGAAACAGAGGCGTTATCCAAGCGCAAATTTGCGCAAATTACACCCGCGCCCGTGTGCGCCCCAGTTCCCATAATCGTGTCACCAATATAATTATAGTGCGGAGTTTGAACCTTGTCCATCAAGAGCGAATTTTTGTACTCGCAGGAATTGCCTATAACGCATCCCTCGCCGATGATGACACTGCCCCTTATAAAGGCTCCCGGGCGGACTTCGGTGTTCGCCCCTATCCATGCGGGCCCCGTGATTGAAGCAAACGCGGGCAGCTTCACGCTCGGATGGATATATACTTTGCCTTCCACATGAACTCCTGCGGGAATGTCTTTTTTCGATTCAAGCTTTGAAAAATCGACGCTGTTTAAAGCGGTTTTAATGTTTTTAAGCCATTCCCACGGCTCAGCTTCCGCGTCGAAAAACTCTTTAAAAACTTCAAGCGACTTCGGAAGATCGAATAAATCTTTTGCCTTCATAAAAATACCAATCTCATATATTCGATTTTTTGTAAAATAAAAAAATATCATAAAAAAGTTTTTTATTTGACAAGCATATGTTCAAAGAAAATTATAGGTGTTATGAAAAATATAAAATTATTTATTCCCATATTATCCATTTTTGCAGTTTCCGCTTTTGCGCAAGAAGAAACTGTTTTTGACGAAATTTGGGAATTTGATTCGGAAAACGAGACGGCGAACACAATCGACGGAGATTACACTGCGCCATACGATATCAATACGTTGATAGAAGTTTCAAACGGCTCTTTGACAGTCACAGGGCATTTTGAAAACAAGGGCATCACAACAATCAAGGGCGCGAATACAATAAATGCCGAAGGCGCAACAACAAAAAGTGAATACAGCTTTAACGCAACCGGTACTAATCAGCATAACAGAAACCAGCTCATATTGGAAAACGTAAATATCAATATGGGTAATTTCTACAACGAAAGAGGCGGCGGATTAAACACTGTTTCGCCTTTGTTGACAGTAAAAGGATATGTTACTTTCTCAAACAATCTCACAACGAAGCAATACGGAACAATCCTAATATCGGAGGGCGCAAAACTTGAAATTCTAAACGGCAAAACTTTTGCGATTGAAAATTCTGTCGGCACGTTGAAATTTGAAAATGCCACAAAAAGCCAGTTTATTGCCCCTTGGGAATTTAAAAATCAATCTGAATCCGTTTATGATTTTACAATTACAAACGATTCCTTGGAATGCGTTGACGCTTCGACTGCGGTTATACAGGCAAGATTTGTAAAAAGCCTGAATGGTAAAATTTTATTGGACTTTACAAATCTGATGTTAAATAACGACTTTGTAGCAGGAGAGACTTACAAAATTGCACTTATAAATTCATATTCCGGAGAAGTAAATTCGGGGCAATTTGACGATTCTTGGCAAATTCTTGCCGAAAACGTATTGGAAGGCGAATTTGCAAAATTTGCAGGCTTTACAAAAGACAACAATGTGCTTTATGTAAATATTCAAGCGGTTCCGGAACCCGCAACATATGCGGCAATATTCGGAGCGATTGCGCTTTTAATTGCGGCGTACAGGCGCAAAAAATAAATTTAAACCACGCAAAAAAAGAGGGATTTTCAAAACAAAATCCCTCTTTTTTTATAGTAAAAATCTATACCGTATTTTTTTGCACTTTAACAAAAACCAAAGTTTACAAATCTAAGCAAAAAACGCGCACCATTTTTTTGATGCGCGTTTTGTATTTAAAAATCTTTCGATTAGCCAATCTACGCGTTTTTTAATCAGATTTGCTAATCTTTCGATTAGCCAATCTGGTAGCGTGTAAAACGCTTGATTTCCAACTTTTCGCCGATTGTGGCGATTTTGTTTGTGAGGACTTCCTTAACAGTGTGGCTGTCGTCCTTTACAAAGGGCTGTTCGAGCAAGCATACGCTCTTGTAGTACTTGTCGAGCTTGCCTTCAACAATCTTTTCCTTGATATTGTCGGGCTTCTTGTCTTCCGCAAGCTGTGCCATTGCGATTTCGCGTTCCTTTGCAACGAGTTCAGCAGGAACTTCTTCGCGGGAAATGCAAATAGGAGCAACTGCCGCGATGTGCATGCAAAGATCTTTTACGAACGACTGGAAATCTGCATTCTTTGCAACGAAGTCGGATTCGCATGCAACTTCGATAAGAACGCCCACCTTGTTATTTGAGTGGATGTAAGCCGAAACCAAACCTTGCGAAGCTGTTCTGCCCGCTTTCTTGTCGGCAATAGCCGCGCCTTTTTTGCGCAAAACTTCGACTGCCGCGTCAGCATCGCCGTTAGTTTCAACAAGGGCTTTTTTGCAATCCATCATGCCTGCGCCTGTGCGAGCGCGCAAGTCGTTTACCATTTTAGCGTTAATTTCTGCCATTTTTAAGCCTTGTCAATTATTCGTTTTCGATTTTCTGCACGTCGATGTCGGCGGCGATTGTAACTTCGGGCTGTGCCGAAACAACTGCTTTTCTGCCTGCAACCGCACGGGGAGCTTTTACCTGGACAGTGCGGCGGTTCAAGCCTGCCTGTACTGCTTCAACCAAAACTTCCGTGATGAGGCGGATGCTCTTTACGGCGTCGTCATTGCCCGGAATCGGGTAGTCAACGGAAGTCGGGTCGGAATTTGTGTCAACCAAAGCGACAACGGGGATGCCGAGCTTGCGGCATTCCGCAACTGCGATTTCTTCAGTCTTTACGTCAACAACAAATGCTACTCCCGGGAGTTTGGAAATGTCCTTGATGCCTTCAAAATTGCGGTTCATGCGGCTCATTTCACGGCGGATTGCCGCGGCTTCCTTCGCATAAAGCTTATCCATTTCGCCATTTGCTTCCATGTCGAGGAAACGGCGGTATTTTTTGAGGCTTGTCAAAATTGTTTCAAAGTTTGTGAGCGTGCCGCCAAGCCAGCGGTTTACGCAAAACGGCATATTGCACATTGAAGCGGCTTCGCGCAAGATTTCCTGCGCCTGACGCTTTGTGCCGATAAACATAATGTCTTTGCCGTCGGCAACGATGTCTTCTATGACTTTCACAGCCTTTTCGAGCTGTTCGTATGTCTTTTCGAGATTGATGATTGAAACGCCCGAGCGGTGGTCGTACACATAGGGCTTGGAACGCGGGTTCCAGCGGCGTGTCTGGTGGCCGAAATGGACGCCTGCGTCCATCAAATCTTTTACGGTGATATTCATATTTTATGCTCCGTATTTTCCTTGCGGAAAACCTTGGATACTTTCTATGTTTTTATTGTTTTAGGTTGTTTTGCACCAAATGCCACTGTGGCATTCAGTAAAAGTTATATAGAAAAGACTAATTCCCCGCCCTATGCAAGCTTTTTATTAAAAAATTTCTAATTTTTCCCCAAGAAAACGTTTAAAAAAAAATCCGCAAAAACACCGCCTATCGTTTCCATAAAAAAACGCCGGCATTTTGAATGCCGACGCTTTTAAAATTTTACCGACCTATAATAATTATGAGGGTATACAGGTTTATAAAACTATCAAATATTTTTTAAAGAAATACGATTTTCTTTATTTATTATAAATTGCCAAGCAGAAAATTTGTTTTGAAAATCAAATTGGAAAGCGAATAATTGCCTCCGCCTAAAACCGCCAGCGCAATAAAACCGAATAAAAACACCACAGCAAGCTCCCTGTCAGACCACGCGGCATTTTTCAAGAACACAAACGCCGCCACAAACATGGTAATCGAAATAAAAACCGAAGCCGTCCTCGTAAACAGCCCTAAAATTACCAAGGCGGAACATGCCAATTCCGCGAAAGTCGCAAGATAAAGGGAATTTGCGGCTCCAATTCCAATCGGGTCGAGCCACTTTTCGGCTCCGCCGTTTAAAATCAATTTAAACTTTTGCAATCCGTGCACAAGCATCGCCCCTCCCAATCCGAGGCGAAGCAGAAGTGCACCCGCGCTGAAAATACATTCGTTCATATTTGTTTTTTCGGAAAAAACAAAACTTATTTTAACGCTTAAAAATTTCCTCGCAAAAATTTTTTTTAAATCCAATATTCGCTTTATGCAAATTTTTAATTTTGAATTGGGTCCGCTTGGCGTAAACTGCTTTTTGATTATCCCCGAAAATTCCGACGCAGTTTTAATCGACGCCCCCGAAGGCTCTTTTGACGCAGTTTCAAAACACCTTGCGCCTTTAGGCAAAAAAGTCGGCGCACTTCTCTTGACGCACGGGCATTGGGACCATATTTGGGACGCAAAAAAATTCCAAGACGCGGGAGCGAAAATATACGCACACCCCGAAGGCAAAATTTTTGTCGAAGAATCGGGCGCGCAAAACGCCTATATGTTTGGCGAAAGCGGGCTTGAAAACCCGAAAATCGACAAACACCTTTACGGTGGCGAAATCTTGGAGTTCGGCGACTGCAAAATAGAAGCAAGGCACACCCCTGGACACTGCGCAGGAAGCGTAATTTTTTACATAAAAGACAAAGACATCGCGTTTGTCGGAGACTTGATTTTCGCACAAAGCGTCGGCCGCACCGACATGCCGACGGGAGACTTCGCGCTTCTTCAAAAGTCGATAAAAAACAAAATATACACCCTGCCCGACTCCTGCAAGCTCCTGCCGGGGCATGGAGAATTTACGAGCGTCGAAATCGAAAAACACTCAAACCCCTACGTTTCGGAATAGATGGATTGCGACGAAAAATTTATGAGCCGCGCCCTTGAGCTTGCACATCTTGCCTGGGGAAAGACCCACCCCAACCCCATGGTCGGAGCGGTAATCGTAAAAGGCGGCAAAATAATAGCAGAAGGATACCACAAAAAAGACGGGGATTTGCATGCCGAAAGAAACGCAATAAACTCCCTGACCCAAAGTCCCGAAGGGGCGACAATTTACGTTAGTCTTGAACCGTGCTCAACGAAAGGCAGAACGGGAGCGTGTACTGATGCGATAATTGCAAGCGGAATAAAAAAAGTCGTCATCGGAACTCTCGACCCAAATCCCGCGCACGCAGGAAAAGCCATCGGCATTTTAGAAAACGCGGGCATTGAATGCAAAGTCGGAATATTGGAAAAAGAGTGCAGGGATTTAAACATAATATTTAACCATTTCATAACAGAAAAAAACGCTCTTCTTGCGATAAAATACGCCCAGACAAAAAACGGGAAAATCGCCGAAAAACGTGGCGTTCCGTCGCAAATAACATCGGAAGCCGCGCGGAAGCACCTGATGCACTACCGCGCCCTCTTCCCCGCAATAGCCGTCGGTTTCGGAACGCTTTTGGCGGACAATCCATCGCTTACAGTAAGGGACGAAAGCGGCGAAAACTCAAACCTAAGATTTATCCTCGATAGATCCTTAAACTGTGCAAGATTAAACCTCTCAAACTACAAAGTTTTTTCCGACAAATTCAAGGACTTGACAACCGTTGTATGCGACCTTGGAGCGCCGAGAGAAAATCTGGAATTTTTGAAATCAAAAGGAGTGAAAATCCTGCAAATAAAAACAAGGCGTGAAGAGGAAAAATTTTTCTGGCAAAACTTAAAAATAGACATAAAACAGCCGGCAATAATGGTTGAAGGCGGCGCAAAAATATTGACTTCAATAGCAAGATGCAACGCCGCCGATTATGCTTTTAAGTATATTGCGGAAAAAGTATTTGAAAATACGGACGCGCTTGACGCTTTTGACTGCCCCGCTCCCGAAATAAAAAATCCCGTTTTGGAAAAACTGCCGCCCGACATTTGCATTCGAGGTTTTTTGCAATAACTTGTTGTGGGAACAATATTTTAAGTCCTTAGTAAAATCTTGACATTTATCAAAATTTTCATATTTACATTTGTATTTAAACTTTAACTTTTATTTTAACGGATACAAAATATGAAAACTCCAAAATATACTGCTGAAAAAATATTCGCGCTTGCTTTGTCAGGGCTTGCTCCTATGCTTGCAACCGCCCAAACGGGAACATACCCTGATGCTGACGAAGGCAAGGAAATAGAGTCAACCCTTGTCTACGCGAGAATTCAGGAAAGCGCAACTTACGACCCCTCAACCTGGGCTGACAACCCGTGGACGTATTTTGTTAAATATAATTATACCGACAAAACATCAAGCGCATTGTTGGAAGCTCCCGATTTGGCGGGCGCGCCTCTTGAAAGCACATCAGTTGAATTTGGAGACAATGGCAAAGTATTTAATTTTACGGATGTTAATTTGACTTACAAATGGGCGGTTTTCAACCAATACACAACCGCAAATTTAGATAACGCTTCGCTAAACCTCTCATCGCGACAAATATCAGACGGAAGATACGGCGAACAAGAAAATGATTTATATTTTGCAACTGTAAATCTTAAAAACGGCTCCGCTTTAAATTATGGAGTCGGCAATTCAGTAAGGTTTTGGTTCTCAAACCTCGACATGCAGGACTCCTCTATGACAGGCGGGCTAAATTTGTGGCACACCGCAAATGTAAGCTTGAAAAACTCCGACATAACCGCAACGGGAACGCTATTGCAAATACACGGCAACGGCAACTCTTTCGTTGAATTAGACAACTCCGCCATGTCAACATCTACAACTGCAAGCGGGCTTCAATTATACGGGCATACGGCAACTGAAAATACACCAATAGAAATTACACTAAAAAATAATTCCAAATTCACTGCGGGAGCCGTCAGCGAAATAAACGGTTTTACAGCAACAAGTGGCGGAGACAGCTGGATTGGATGGGCAAATAAGGAAAACGGCAGAATTACCGTAAACATAGAATCGGGTTCTGAAATGATTTTGGGCTCAACTGCAATCGGTCGTCAAGACGCATACAAGCAGGCGGCGGCGAATTACGGCATAAATATTTCGGGTTCGGAAGGCAATATTTCAAAGCTGATTACAAGAAACTTGATATTGAATACTTCAACCAACGAAGCTGCCACAGAAACTTCATACAACACTTTCGTAAACGTCGGCGAATATTCGCTTTTGAGTGCAAATAACATTTATCTTGCGGACGTCTCCAATGCCGTAAGTGGTACGGCTAAAATATCGGTTGCAAGCAATTCGCAAGTTATGGTTTACCAGTCTTCGGCATTAAAAGAAGGCGATGAAACCATTTATAATGACGGGGGCTCAATAAACGTTGGAACAAAAGTACGCGCAGGCGGAAATGCCATTTTTGAAGCGGACGGCTCTTCGATAAGAGTTGAAACAAGCATAATATCAATCGGCAGCGACACGTCAACGGGCGGCTCAAATACATTCTCGATAAAAAACACCTCGACCGATGTTTCAAAACAAAACTATGTTTCGGCTTTCAACTACGAAATGAAAAATTCCAAAGTTGAAGGTTCTACACAGACAAACCGCTTGGTTATCGACGGCAACACCTATGTTTCAGGCAGAACTTCCCCCGGCAACGGCGACAAGTCCCTCAGATTTAACGTCGCAACCAACGAAAGCGCATCTGGCGTTTCAGAATTGGTCTTGAAAGGCGAAAATCTCGAATTCGGATATTTCTTCCAGCTAAACGCGGGCAACGAAGCCTCAACGGGCGGACAAGGCATTATAACCATTGCGACATCGAGCGCAAAATCTAACGGACAAAACGGATTTTACATCTCAAACAATATGTCGATTTTGGGCGGCGACGGCACAAGCGCGGAAAATCCCATAGGCGGCGTGCTCAGAATGCAGGCGGACGAATCGGGCTTCGGATACGTCAATGCAAATGCCATAAACTTCACGGGCATATTGGAATTGGACTTTACCAAGCTCTTGGGAAAATACGAAGAAGGCGTAACCTTTAAGCTTATAAATGCAAGAAACACAAACGACAGCTCCACATGGCTTTCTTTCTGCGACAACCTCGTGCTTGAAGACTACTCGAATATAAATATCAAATTGCGCGACGAAACCGACGAAGTGATATTTGAGCTAAACGGCGGCGAACTCTCGGTAATATATACCTCATACGTACCCGAACCAAGCACATTTGCGGCACTCTTCGGAGCAATCGCCCTTGCTTTTGCAATGTATAGAAGAAGAAAATAAAGGCATAAACGAATTTGGGGAGGCTTCGGTCTCCCTTTTTTTAGCAAAAACTTCGCGCAAAAGACAAATAACAAAAATGTAGTTTTTCGCAATAAATTCGATTTTATTTAAATTAAAACTTGTATGAGTATTTTTTTGTGCCATTCTTGACAAAATGAAGACTTTATTTGTACCTTCTGAAAAATACTCAAAAGAATTGCGCGTGGCAATAACTCCTTCCGATGCGGCAAAGCTTTCCAAGCTCGGTTGGAGCGTCAATGTCGAAACAAACGCGGGCACCGGTGCAGGATTTGCAGACGCCGACTATGTCAATGCAGGGGCAAACATCGTTTCAGCCGACTTTGAAAAGCAAGCCGACTTCGTTGCGTGCGTGCGCAAACCTTCAATCGAATCAATTAAAAACCGCAAACAAGGCTCTTTCCATTTAAGCCTTCTCGACCCCTTTAACGAAAAAGAGCTGATTAAGGCTTTTGCCGACAATAATGTCACGGCGGCAAGCTTTGAAATGATACCAAGAAGCACAATCGCCCAAAAAATGGACGTATTAAGTTCTCAGGCAAACCTCGCGGGATATTACAGCGTGTTAAAGGCGGCAACCACAATAAACAAAATCATGCCGATGATGATGACGCCCGCAGGCACGATTTCGCCGCTTAAAGTATTTGTAATCGGCGTCGGAGTCGCGGGCTTGCAGGCGATTGCAACCGCAAAGCGTCTCGGCGCGCGTGTTGAAGCTTTCGACACCCGTCCTGTAGTGGAAGAGCAAGTTAAAAGCTTGGGCGCAAAATTCGTTAAAATCGACATCGGCGAAACGGGACAGACCGCACAAGGCTATGCGAAAGCCCTTACTCCCGAACAAATCGAGCTTCAACAAAAGGGAATGGCGAAAGTCTGCGCGCAATCAGACATCGTAATCACAACCGCAAAACTCTTCGGCAGAAAGCCCCCGCGCCTCATTACTGAAGAAATGATTGCCGCAATGAAACGCGGCAGCGTCATAGTTGACTTGGCGGCTGAAAGCGGCGGCAATGTCGCAGGCTCCAAGTTCGGTGAAATCGTCGAAACCGAAAACGGCGTGAAAATCATCGGCGACACCACATTTGAAAGCGATGTCTCAGCTTCCGCAAGCCAGATGTACAGCGCAAACGTCTATAATTTCATAGAGCACTTCACAAACAAGGAAACGGGCTTTGCCGTAAACTTGGAAGACCCGATTATGAACGGTTGCATCGTAACTTCAAACGGGGAAATCCGCGACGAACGCTTCAAATAAAACTTTAAATTTCATTAAAATAATATGGAAATTATATTGCTATTATTCATATTCACGCTCGCGGCGTTCTTGGGGTTTGAGCTTATCGCAAAAGTCCCAAGCCAGTTGCATACGCCGCTTATGAGCGGCTCAAACGCAATCAGCGGCATCACAATAGTCGGCGCAATCATCGCAACAGGCGGCACCACAAACGACACCCTCGCGACAGTGCTCGGTTTTGCGGCATTGGTGCTTGCGTCAATCAACGTTGTCGGCGGCTATCTGGTGACAAACAGAATGCTTGGCATGTTCAAGACTAAGAAGGAAGGCAAATAAGATGAGAGAAATTCTTATAAACATAACTTACATTCTTTCTGCTTGCCTCTTTATATTCGGCATCAAAATGCTCGGCAAGGCGGAAACTGCCAAAAAAGGCAATCTCATATCGTCGGCAAGCATGCTGATTGCGGTTGTCGCCACGCTGTTTGACAGGCAACTTTTGGAATGCAATTTTGCAATGTGGGCTCTCATATTCGGCGGAATTTCGCTTGGCGCAGTAATTGGCTGGGCAATGGCAAAATATGTCAAAATGACATCAATGCCCGAAATGGTCGCGCTCTTAAACGGATTCGGTGGCTTGGCATCGCTTCTCGTCGGCTGGGCAGACTTCCAGTTTAACGGCGCAAACCCCGCCGTAAACCCATATTTTTACAAGACTGCGACAATACTTGCGATATTGATTGGCGGATTGACCTTCACAGGTTCAATCTACGCATGGGGCAAGCTCTCGGGCAAGATTTCGGGCAAAGCCAAAACATTCGCGGGACAAAAGGCGGTAAACGCAACAATCGCCGCGCTTTGCCTTATTTCATCAGTAGCATTTATAGTCTTGGGCAACTATGACGCCGCATACGCATGCATGATTGCGGGAGTTGTTTTATCTCTCGCGCTCGGATTTGCCGCGGTAATGCCAATAGGCGGCGGCGATATGCCCGTTGTCATTTCCCTTTTAAACAGCTTTTCGGGCTTGGCGGCTTCGGCGGCGGGCTTCGTAATCCAAAACAACGTACTGATTGTTGCGGGCTGTTTGGTTGGCGCAAGCGGAGTAATACTTTCTGTCATCATGTGCAAGGCGATGAACAGAACTCTTTACAACGTGCTCTTCTCGGGCTTCGGCGCAACATCGGCAAAAAGCGGCGAAGTCAAAGGTGAAATGAAAGCGATTTCAACCGACGACGCATACTATGTTCTTGAAGCCGCGCAAAACGTTGTCTTTATTCCAGGCTACGGCATGGCAGTTGCGCAAGCGCAGCACGCAGTCAAGGAACTCGCAACAATATTGGAAGATAAGGGCGCGGAAGTGCGCTTTGCAATCCACCCCGTAGCGGGCAGAATGCCCGGGCATATGAACGTCCTCTTGGCGGAAGCCGATGTTCCTTACGAGCAGCTTTGCGAAATGCAGGACGTAAACCCGATTATGGAAAATGTTGACGTCGCCATCGTTATAGGCGCAAACGATGTCGTAAATCCCGCCGCGGCGCAAGACAAGTCAAGCCCGATTTACGGAATGCCGATTATCGAGGCATACAAGGCAAAGAGCGTGTTCTGCTTAAAGCGCGGACAAGGCGCGGGCTTCTCGGGCTTGGTAAATTCGCTCTTCTTTGCGGAAAACACCCGAATGATTTACGGGGACGCAAAAGGAACGATAACCGACCTTGTTTCAAAATTCAAACAAGCTTAATAAATAAAGCATAAAAAAACAAAAAGCGGCGCAAATTAAACGCCGCTTTTTTTGCGCCCTAATAAGGCACACCAAGAACACTTATTTTACATTAACCACTTCGCGGGCGACGCGGCGGGGGATTGCAACCATCGTTTCCCAGGGTATGCGGCGAGTCCAATGGCTGTACAGGGGCAAATCTATGCACTCTCCGCCCTGTTTTCCGATAAACACGACTTCGTCTCCCTGTTCTGCCTCGGAAGCGTTTGCGATGTCAACCAAAGTTTCGTCGAGGCTCACTCCGCCCAATATCGGGCATTTTTTACCTCTGACAAGCACGCAGGCGTTTTTTGAAAAATTCGACGGGACTCCGTCGGCAAATCCTGCGCTTACGGTTGCGATAATCCTTTTTTCGTTACGGCTGATTGACGCTATGCGCGCCTTAAACGACATAACAGGCTCGACGTCGGCAATGGTTTTGCATCTGCCTCCGAAAGGGCTTATTCCGTACTGCAACAGCCCTACCCTGACAGCGTTGAAAGGCGCGCCGTCTTTTATGTAGTTCAGCCCCGCAGACGCGTGAAGGTGGATTAGAATATTTTTCGCCCCGAATTCATCCACGACCCGCGTAAAATTCCGCATCTGCATATGCGTATAACTTTCATCGCAGTCTGCCGACGACAAATGCGTAAAGACTCCTGAAATCCGCAAATTTGAAAACTTGCTAACTTCCCTTAAAAATTCGACTGCCTTTTCGTGCCAAACACCGAAACGCCCCATTCCCGTATCGATTTTCACATGCAAATCCAAAATCCTGCCACGTTCTCGGGCAAGAGAGTTGAAATCCAAAGCCTCTTCGAGGGTTGAAATTGCGGGTGTTGCGCCGTACTCGAATACGAGCCTGCGCTCGTCGGGCAAAAGCGGGCTTAGAACAAGAACCGGCTTTGACGAAACCAATTCGCGTATGCGCGAAACTTCCTGCATGTTGGCGACCGCAAACATATCAGCCCCGCCCTTCAAAAATCTTACCACTGAGCGCGGCAATGAATGCCCGTAAGCGTCCGCCTTGACAACGGCAATGTAAACAGTGCCTTTCGGCAGCGCGGCTTTTATCTTGCGCACGTTATTTTCGAGCGCGCCCAAATTTATTTCTATCCAAGACCTGTTCAAAGCGGTATTCATCTAATGCAAAAACTTAAAAAAGATAGACCCGCGCCCGCCTTCCGCGCAATAAAAAAATTGAAACTTGAAGATTTTAGGCCAATATTTTTTTTATGAAATTTTTTGAATTCGTTTTGAAATTTTTAAGGCGCAGGAACAGCTTGGGATACAGGGCTGAAACCGCCGCCGTAAAATTTCTGAAAAAAGAAAAGAAATTCAAAATACTTCAGCGAAACTACCGCCACAAACATCTTGAAACGGACATAATCTGTTTCGACAAATTTTCAAATTCCATAGTTTTTATCGAAGTTAAATGCCGCCCTTACTACGCGAAAGTGCGCGGCTATTACAGCGCGACTTCAAAAAAGAAAACCGAAAATCTCCGCAAATGCGCAAAAGAGTTTTTACGCGAAAACAGGGCGTTTAACCAAAATTTCAGATTTTCGGTAGTCGAAGTAATCCACAACGAAAAAGGCGAATTTACCGACATTTCTCTTTACGAAACCCGCTAAAAAGCATTTGGAGTTTTATCACTTTTTTATTAGATTGTAAAAATTCCAAATGTCCTCAACAATGCGCTTTTTTACATAATCGCCGTTGGGAGTTTTTGTGATGTAAGTTGTGCGCCCCAATATGGAAAGAAGCGTGGCTCCCACAAATTTTTCGGATAAATCTTTAATCTCGCCCCTTAATTTTGCATTGCGTATCACCATCATAGCTTTTGTAAATTCTTCGATGGAGTACTTTTTGAAACGCTCATCGCGCAAAATTGCCCGAGAATACACTATGTTATAGCGCAAAATATCAATAGTATGCTCGCCGCACCTCAAAAGCTCGTCTTCAACTTTTACGACGTGTATAAGAAAATCTTTGAGCGTTATATTTTCCAAATCAATATCAGTCAAATAGCCGTCAAAGAAAAAATGCCTGCAAGCATGAAATACCAGATCTTCCTTGTTTTTAAAATAGAAGTACAAAAGTCCGCGCGATATTCCCAAAAACTTTTGAATATCGCCTATGCTTATATCGTCATACCCCTTCTCCACCATCAGGAAGAATGCGGCTTCCAATATCTTTTCACGCGTAATTTTCACAATATTAAATACTGTATTTTACAACAATTTGGGCAAGTAAAATAATTCGGCTTTTCAAACTTTTGAACAAATGTTCAATTTTTTATTGACATTGAACGATTGTTCAATTTTATTCATTTGAATATTTTTTTGTTATGAAACTCTCAAAGAAAATCTCTTTAACAGCCCTATTATTGGCACCTGCCCTTTATTCGCCCGGCGCGGGCTTTCAAATACAAGAACAAGGAGCGTCCAATATGGGTACGGCAATGGCCGGCGCGGTTACAAACGCAAACAATGACGCCACTGCGGCGTTTGCCAATCCTTCCGCTTTGTCTTTCTTAAACAAAGGCGATAAAAACACGGTTATTTCCATAAGCGGAGCCGCCGTTTTGCCTACGCTCGCTTACAAGGGAAACGATGGAACAGTTGCCGACTGCGCCGTAAATTCATACGTTCCCAACTTTTTTGCAGCCCATAAATTCAATGACAGAATTACGGCTTCCATGTCAATTACCGCGCCATACGGCTTGGAGTCCAAATATGACAAAAATTGGCAAGGCAACGCGCAAGGCATACACTCTTATCTCATGACAGCCGACTTCAACCCGTCTGTCAGTTTAAAAATTACAGACTGGCTTTCTGTCAGCGGAGGATTAAGCGCGCAATTTGCCTATGTAAAACTTACCCAAAACGCGCCTTATGAAAAAATGTCAGGCGACAGCTGGGGGATTGGCGGAAACATCGGCATTACAATTCAATATGCCGATGAAGGCAGAATAGGCTTTTCGTGGCGCAGCTCTGTCCACCACGAATTTTCAGGCGACGCCCACAGCAAAAGCGCATACGCGCCGATATTGGGCAATCCGGACATTGAAGCGGAAGTTGACATACCGCATACTTTCACGGTGGGAGTTTACCAGCGGCTGCCGGATTTATTTGACAGATTTGCAATCATGGCAGACTACACTTACACAATGTGGTCGTCGTTTGACGAGCTTAAAGTTTCAGGGCTTGCCGCACCGTTCTGTGAAAAAGAAGACTGGAAAGACACTTCAAGAATTTCGCTTGGCTTGCATTACTATCCGAAATTTGACGAAAACCTGACATTGCGCATAGGTTCGGCATTCGATGAAAGCCCCGTAAAAACCGTAAACCGCACAGTGCGCATACCTTGCGGCGACCGTGTATGGTTTTCAACGGGAGCAGGCTATAAATACGGCGCGTTTACTTTTGACGCAGGCTACTCTTATATTATGGTTGTCGGCAATACGGACATAAACAAAGGCGGTGTAAACGGGCATTATTACGGACATATACACGTTATATCAGCGCAAATAACATACGAATTTTAACTATCCGCAAAAAAACCGAGAAAAATTTTTCTCGGTTTTTTATTGTATTTTTAAGCTTTATTGTAGCGGTTATAAGCGGAAACCAATGCTTTAAGCCCCGCATATTCAATGTTTGAATCTACGCCCGCGCCCCATGTCGTTATGGATGTTTCGGGGTTTATCAAACTTATGTAAGCGGCGGAATCGCTTGCGGAACCGCTGCCTATTGCGTGCGAGCGGTAGTCGGCAATCTTGAAGTTTTTAAGCCCCGCAATTTCCAAAGCGTTTACGAAAGCGTTTATAGGTCCGTTGCCCTTTGCCGAGATTTCCATATCCGCGCCCTTGTAAGAAACTTTTGCGGAAATTGAAACGTCTTCGGAATTTTCGCCGTAGCTAATCTTATAGGAATTTATTTTAAGCAAATCCACGCGGTTTACAAACTCATCCTTAAAGAGATTTAAAATTTCTTCGGGTGAAAGCTCCTTGCCAAGCCTGTCGGCAGTATCGTTTATGAAGTTGCCGACTTCGGGGTGCATGGCTTTTGGAATGTCATACCCGTATTCTGTTTCCAAGACATAGGCAACGCCGCCCTTGCCGCTTTGGGAGTTTATGCGGATAATCGCCTCGTAGTCCCTGCCAATATCCTCGGGGTCGATTAAAAGATACGGAACTTCCCAAACATCGCCGCATTCGGACTTTCTGCGAATATCCATACCCTTTTTAATCGCGTCCTGGTGAGAGCCGCTGAACGCAGTGAACACTAAATCTCCCGCGTATGGCTGGCGCGGAGGGACTTCCATGTGCGTGCATCTTTCGTATATCGAACGGATTTCGGGAAGGTGCGAAAAATCCAAATTAGGCTCGACACCCTGCGCAAGCATATTCAGCGCAACCGTTACTACGTCCAAATTGCCCGTACGCTCGCCGTTGCCAAACAGAGTGCCTTCAACCCTGTCGGCCCCCGCCATCAGACCAAGCTCGGTTGCGGCAACTCCCGTGCCGCGGTCGTTGTGCGTATGCAGGCTTATAAGCACCTTTTCGCGCTCAGAAATATTGCGCGACATCCATTCGATTTGGTCGGCATGAATGTTTGGAGTTGTGTATTGGACGGTTTCGGGCAAATTTATTATAATTTTGTTTTCCACCGTTGGCTTCCAAATTTCCTTCACCGCCTCGCAAATTTCAAGCGCGTAATCAAGCTCGGTGTCGCTGAAGCTTTCGGGAGAATACTCCATGCGTATGCGCGAACCGTCAGCCTCCGCCTCGTCTGCAAACTTGCGCACAAGCTTCGCCCCGTCAATGGCAATCTGCTTGATTTCTTCGCGGGACTTGTTGAATGTGATTTTGCGCTGACGCGGAGAAGTTGAATTGTAAAGATGCACAATCGCGCTTTTAACGCCCTTTAACGCCTCAAACGTCTTTCGTATGAGAGGCTCTCTGCTCTGGGTGAGAACCTGCACGCAAACATCCTGCGGAATTAAATTTTCCTCAATCAACTTGCGCAAAAAATTAAATTCCGTATCGCTCGCAGCGGGAAAACCGACTTCGATTTCCTTAAAGCCTATTTTTACAAGCGTGTTGAAAAGCTCAAGCTTTTCGGGAATGGACATGGGGACCGCCAACGCCTGATTGCCGTCGCGCAAATCGACGCTGCACCATATGGGAGCTTTTTCTATCACCTTATTGGGCCACTGTCTGTCGGGCAGGCTGACCCATGTTGCAAGTTTGTACTTTTTATTATTCATTTTTAAATTTCCATTCTTTAATTTTGCCAAAAAAACGCAAGTCTTTCTTTTGGGCTGTAATTGCAAAAAAAACGCGCTTCAAGCGGAAGCGCGTTTTGCAAATGTTTTAATTAAATTATTCCTTAATCAAATTGCATTTGTTTGCAAAAGCATCTTCCGAGACGCCCTGTTTTAGGGCGCGTTCGCGAAGTCGCAAGGAGCTAAGTCGGATAAAGCCCGTTGCGTCGTCGGGATTGTAGTCGCTCTTTACGCCTTCCATGCTTGCGATGTTTTCATCGTAGAGGCTGTACGGGCTCTTTCTGCCAACACAGATTGTGTTGCCCTTGTAGAGCTTTACCCTGACAGTGCCTGTTACTTTTTCCTGGCTCTTGTCGATAAACGCCTGCAATGCCTCGCGTTCGGGTGCAAACCAGAATCCGTTATAAATAAGCTCTGCATACTTGGGCATGAGGGAATCGCGCAAGTGCATCAAATCCCTGTCCATAGTGAGAGTTTCAACCTGCCTGTGCGCGAACATCAAAATCGTGCCGCCCGGAGTTTCATACACGCCGCGGCTCTTCATTCCGACAAAACGGTTTTCGACAAGGTCAACCCTGCCGATGCCGTGCTTGCCCGCGAGAGCGTTAAGCTTCTTCATTATCTGGGCGGGAGTCATCTTTTCGCCGTTTATTGCAACGCAGTCGCCGTTTTCAAAGTCAAGTTCGATGTATTCGGGTTCGTTCGGGGCGTCAACAGGATCGGACGTGAGCCTGAACATATCCTTGTTTTCGGGAACGGTCGGGTCGAACCACGGATCTTCCAAAATTCCGGCTTCATACGAGATGTGGAGCATATTCCTGTCCATCGAATACGGCTTCTTTGCGGACGCCAAAACGTTGATTCCGTTTTTGCGGCAGTACTCAATCATTTCGCTTCTGCCGGGGAACGCCTTGCGGAATTCTTCCATGCGCCACGGGGCGATTACCTGCAAGTCGGGAGCCAAAGCGGCATAGGAAATTTCAAAACGGCACTGGTCGTTGCCCTTGCCCGTCGCGCCGTGCGCCAAGTGTGTTGCGTTTTCAGCGCGGGCGACTTCTACGTGCGCCTTCGCAATCAAAGGTCTTGCAATGGAAGTGCCCAAATAGTACTGACCTTCATACAAAGCGTTTGCCCTAATCATCGGGAAAATGAAGTCGCGCGCAAACTCTTCCTGCAAATCGACAGTGTAGTGTGCGGACGCGCCCGTTGCCTTTGCCTTTTCAGCCAAGCCGTTCAATTCTTCTTCCTGCCCGACATCGGCGGCGAAAGTGATTACTTCCGCATTAAAGCGGTCTTTAATCCATCTTACAAGAACGGAGGTATCCAAGCCCCCTGAATATGCTAATACAACTTTCATAATAAAATTTAAACTTTACTCTTTTATTTTTCATTTAAAAGCTTTTTTTGCAAAAATTTTTTGCTTGCCCAAAGGGAGAAATAGTCGAATTTTAGTCCGCCAAAATGACGACAAACATAAAAACATCAAAAACCGCGTTCGGCGTGCTGGCGGCGTTAAGCCTCGCCCATATGTTAAACGACACAATGCAGTCGATAATAAACGCCGTCTATCCCCTCTTGAAGGAAAACTTAGCCCTTACATTCTCGCAAGTCGGGCTGATCATATTCGTTTACCAGATTTCGGCTTCGATTATGCAGCCGATTTTCGGATATTTTTTGGACAAGAAACCGACTGCGTACATTTTGCCATTCGGAATGCTCTCGACAATGGCGGGGCTGCTCGGAATAGCGTATTCGACGCGCTTTGAAACGCTTCTTGTTTCCGTTCTCTTTTCGGGCGCGGGCTCTTCGATACTCCACCCGGAGGCTTCAAGGCTCACGTCGCTTGCCTCAGGGGGGCGTCGCGGGCTTGCGCAGTCGGTTTTCCAAGTAGGCGGTTCAATGGGCTATTCATTAGGTCCGATGCTTGCCGCCCTCTTCATAACCCCTTACGGGCAGGGCAGAATAGCCTCTTTCGCAATACTTGCGTTTGCCGCTATAATCGGGCTTATGCCCGTTTGCAAATGGTATTCAAAAAGAATAAGCCATGCAAAAAACAGCGATATTTCAACTTCCGCCCAACCTCGGCGCAACATACCGAAAAAAACAGTGGCATTCATTGTTTCCATACTGATGTTCTTGGTGTTTTCAAAAAATTTCTACACCGCAAGCCTTTCAAATTACTACACTTTTTACTTGATGGAAAAATTCGGAATGAGCATAGAAAATTCCCAGCTCATGCTCTTTGCCTTCCTGTTTGCAAGCGCGCTCGGAACCCTGCTCGGCGGGCCTTTCGGCGACAAATACGGGCGAAGGCTCGTCATCTGGATTTCCATTCTGGGAGCCGCTCCTTTTGCGCTTCTAATGCCCTACGCCTCTTTGAAATGGACTTTTGCACTCAGCCTCATAATCGGGTTTATAATGTCTTCGGCATTCTCCGCCATTTTGGTTTACGCGCAGGAAATGATGCCATTAAAGCTTGGATTGGTTTCTGGAATGTTCTTCGGGCTTGCGTTCGGATTCGGCGGAATTTCATCGGCAATACTCGGCAAGCTGACAGACCTGTACGGAATAAACTTTGTTTACGCCCTATGCTCTTTCATTCCGCTTACCGGAATGGTTGCGTATTTTCTGCCGCGAGTCCGCGACTTGCAAAAGCTTGAAAAATAAAAACGCAATAGAAAATATTCCGCATTCCAAACTGTTTTCTCGTGGATAAAAAAACTCTCCGTTTTGGCGGCTTCTTTAAAATAAAACAGACTGAGAGATGACATTTAAACACTAAAAAAAAGCTCCCCGTTTTGGCGGGGAGCAATAAGCAATTCAATTTTATTTTGCGGGACAATTTGCTTCTTTCAAATGCTTTTCAACCGACTTCCTGAGGAAATCAATCAGGCGAAGGGGAACAAATTTTTCGCCGCCCAGCGTTGTGCCTTCGGAATCGAAAGTTATGAAGTTGTCTTTGACTTCGATTTTAAGCTTGGCGTCGTAATCGCGATGCTTTAACGACGCTTTAATTTCGGGCTCGACCGAATCCACTTTCCATTCCCTGTCTTTCAAGGCAGCCAAAACGGCCTTGGAAAGTTTGTCCTTGTTTTGGTCAAACTTAAATGTTTTCGTGAACTTGTTTTGCTGCGCCAATTCGTATCCCAAATCCGTAGTACCCGTGGTGCACCCGAAAAAAGATACGCAAAGCATAGCCGTAAAAAGCATAATTATCTTTTTCATATCTATATATTTTCCCATATTTAAAATAATAATTCAAGCTTTTTAACGCCAAAATAATTGCCACATAAAACTTGACTTGCCTGTTCGCAGATATACTATTTTTAAAAATTTTTTAACATTATGAAAGTATTCATCAACGGCAAATTCTACGAAAAAGAAGACGCAAAAGTTTCCGTTTTCGACCACGGTTTTCTATACGGCGACGGTATCTTTGAAGGTATCCGCCTCTATTCGGGCAATGTTTTCAAGCTCGACAAGCACATCGACCGCCTCTTCCGCTCCGCAAAGGCGATTATGCTTGAAATTCCCTACACAAAGGAACAGATGATTGAAAACGTGTGCGCGACATGCCGCGAAAACAAGCTTTCAGACGCTTATATAAGGCTCGTTGTTTCGCGCGGAATGGGCGCGCTGGGGCTTTCCCCCCGCTCCTGCTCAAATCCGCAGGTAATCATAATTGCCGACCAAATCCAGCTTTATTCAAACGAACTCTACGAAAAGGGTTTGAAGGCAATCACGGTTCCGACACGCCGCAACTCCTCCGCCGCCCTCCCGCCGATGGTAAAGAGCTTGAACTACTTAAACAACATCTTGGCAAAAATCGAAGCGCAGAATTTGGGCTATCAGGAATGCCTGCTTTTGAACAACGAAGGCTATGTCGCTGAATGCAGCGGAGACAACGTATTCATAGTCTTTGAAGGCAAGGTTTACACGCCGCCGACATCCTGCGGCTCGCTAAGCGGCATGACGCGCCAGACGGTTATGGAAGTCGCAAGAGAAATGGGATATGAAATGATTGAACAGCCCCTCACCCGCTACGACATCTGGACGGCAGACGAATGCTTCCTTACGGGCACTGCCGCAAAGCTAATCCCGCTTGTGGAGCTTGATTCGCGCAAAATTGGCGACGGCACGGTTGGCAAAACCACAAAAGCGCTTCTTGAAGGATTCAACAAGGTTGTAACCGAAAAGGGCGTAAGAATATAAAGAATAGCTTTCAAAAAAACAAAATCCAAAACCCGTTTTTATTAAAAAGCGGGTTTTTTTGCGCAAACGCGGAATTAGGCGAACTCAAACTTTTAAAGCCCCTTACAATGTATTTTTTTATTTTTTAATTGCGAAAAACGCCAATATTTAAGATAAAAGAAAATAAAAATTTACGAAAGAGAACGAATATGCCCCAGAAAAACACAAAAAAAGCCGCAATAATTTTATCGGGATGCGGAGTCTTTGACGGTTCTGAAATAACAGAAGCGGTTGCGACAATTTTCGGCGTCTGCCAAGCGGGGGCAAAGCCCGTGTTTTTCGCCCCGAACATCGAACAGGCGCACACAATAAACCATTTAAGCGGAGAAATCGAAAGCGAAAGCCGAAACGTCCTTAAAGAATCCGCAAGAATTGCGAGGGGTGAAATTTCAGACTTGAAAGATTTTGACGCAAACGACGTTGACGCCGCAATTTTTGTCGGCGGCTTCGGAGCGGCAAAAAACCTTTCCGACTTTGCCTTTAAAGGCGCAAACGCTTCGTTGAACGCCGATGTAAAGCGCGCGGTCTTAAAAATGTTCGAGCTGAAAAAACCGCTCGGCTTTGTTTGCATATCGCCTGCGAGCGTCGGAGCGGTCGCGCTCGGCAAATTCGGGGCAACACTTACAATCGGTTCCGACTTGCAGACTGCCGAACTTCTTGAAAAAACAGGCGCAAAACATAAAATATGCGACGCCAAAAACTTTGTCAAAGACCCCGATTTCGAAGTCTATTCGACGCCCGCCTACATGCTTGCCCAAAGTCCGCTCGATGTCCTCGAAGGCATAGGCAAAATGGCGCGTGAAATGCTGAAATAATACTAAAATGAAATTTTACGCCTTAATTTTTACCGCGCTTTTGGCGCAAATCTCCTTTGCGGAAAAACCCGCGGAATCGTCAAAAATGATTCCTGGAGACGTCGCAAACTTCGAGCTTCCGAGCTTCGACAAAAAATCGGGCTACAAGGAATGGGAGCTTTTCGGAAAGAAGGCAAAGTATTTTAATGAAAACAAAATCGACGTCTTCGACATGAAGCTCGACATGTTTGACGGTAAAAAAACTGCACTCAAAATGGCGACATTCATAACCGACTACGCCGAAGTCTCCGCGACTGAAAAGACCGCAAAAAGCGCGTCGGAGCTGACGGTCACAGGAGAAGGCTTCGTGCTTGTCGGCGACGACTGGCTCTGGAACGGCGACAAGCGTTTCGTTGAGCTTTTTAAAAGCGTTAAAGTCAACTTTGAATCGCAAAAAGACGAAATCATAGACAAGCTCGAAATAAAAAGCGAAGAGGCAAAAATGACCTATACAGGCTCCGACAATATCTTCACTTTTTATAAAAACGTGCGCGTTTCAAACGACGAATTTCAGATTTCATGCGAAGAGCTTGAAACGGAATCCCCAAAAAAATCTTCGGGCGGAAGAATAGAATCTCTTAAAGAAGTCCGCGCAAAGAAAGACGTAGTTATATCGCACGACCGCATTTTGGCAAACGCAGGCGAGGCAACTTTAATACCAAATGAAGGCAGGCTCTTTCTAAGCGGCTCGCCAAAAATAAGAGACATAACAAGCGGAGCTTCCGTCGAGGGATACAAAATAGAATTTACGAAAGACGATTCAACCGCCGTCGCCCTATCCTCTCCCGATAAAAAAACAAGGGCAAAAGCGCGCATAATAAGCAATGAAAACGGCAAAAAGCAAACCACAACCATATACGCAAACTCAATAAAGATGGTAAGCTTGGAAGACAAAAACCTCTTCTTCTTCTCAGGCAAAGTCCATGTCGAAAATCCCGAATTTGAAGCTTTCGCAGATGAAATCGAAGCTTATTCCGACAAAGGCTCAAAAAGCGGGAAATACGCAATTTCGAAAATCGTCGGCAAAGGAAGCGTCGAATTTGTAAAAGACGCACGCAGGGCAAATTCCAACATCATAGAAATTTACCCGCAAAAAGAGGAAATCTGGCTCGAACAAAACGCGCGGCTTTCCGACCGCAACAAGGGCATAACATTGAAAGCCCACGAAATCGTCCTCACGAAAGAAGACAACCGCGCTACAGCTTTCGGCGACCGCTCAAAAGAAAATTCCTTCGTCTTGGTTGACATTGCACAGGCGGGAGACTTGGGGCTTCCTAAAAAGTCCGTAAAAAAAACGCGCATCAAATCGCGCTCTCTCATGGCGGAATGGAAAGAAAAAAATGTTTTGCTAAGATTTGCAAGAGACGTTGAAGTGTCTTCGGAAGACATTTTGGCAAAATGCAATTTCGTCGATGTATTCGCGCAGGAAGACAGCGTAAAAGGCAAAAGCCAAGTAAAGAAAATCGAAGCGTTCGGCGATGTCGTCGTTTCTCAAAACGGCTCGAATGCCACAGCGCAAATCGCAAAAATTTATCCGAAGGTGGAAATAGAAAGCCAAGGCAAAAAGACGGAACACCGTTTCATGGAATTCTTGACAGACAGCGAAAAACCGCAATTCCGCCCGAAAATGATTTTGCCCGAAATCGGAAACATAGGCTTTGCGCAAATGTCAAAAGACGCAAAAATCCAAAAAACCCAAATCACAAGCGACAAGCAGTCATACGTTTCGGGAAAATCAAACGATACTTATATATTTGAGGGGAACGTCATAATAAGCGGCACCGACTTCGGGGCGAATTGCGACAGGATAGAAGTCGCGATAACTCCGGACAAGTTCGGCAAGCTTCAAATAGCGCAAATATCGCTTATCGGGAACCTGAAAATCTCGCAGGGCAAAAAGCTTGCAAACGCAGGGCGCGCCGACATAAACCCCGCGCGTGAAACCGTTGTCCTCACCGAAAACCCCATCGTTCAAAACGAGGACGGAAGCCGCGCCTCGGGAACAAAAATGACCTACACGAGGGGCAAGCAGAATATTTCAATAGAAAACCCGCGCATAAAATTGCCTCCGATAGGTGTAAGCAAATGAACTTCAAAGAGGACAAAATAGCAAAAATAATACGCGCAAACAAAAGGCTTTCGCGCGAAGCCTCGCGCATTGAAGGCATATTCCGCTCAATCAAGGAAGGCATAATTTTAACGGACGCGGGCGGAGACATATTCTATGCAAACGCCGCCGCAAAAAACATTTTGGGCTTTGCCGAAGACGGGCAAATTTTGACGCTTTCAAAAATTCTTCCGCAAATAGACTCTGTCGAACTCCGCTTGGTGTGCGGCGGAACAGCCTCCCAAAGGGAATTTGAAATAGCCTATCCGGAGCACCGCTTCATCAAAGTTTTCATGACGCCCGTTGACGGCGAAAAAGAAGAGGCGGCAATAATAATTTCCGACCTCACAAACGAAAGGATTTCCGCAAGAGACAAAATCGAAAGCGAAAAAATCGCCTCCGTTTTAAAGCTTGCCTCGGGCGTAGCCCACGAGCTGGGAAACCCCATAAACTCGATTTCAATACATCTGCAGCTCGCGCTAAAAACAATTGCGAAAATGGAACAGAGCCCAAGCCTTTCAAGGCTGAAAGAATCGGTTGAAATATGCTCGAAAGAGGTTTCGAGGCTCGACGGAATAATAAAGCACTTCTTAAAAGCCCTGCGCCCCGCGCGACCCGATTTTGCTGAAATAAATCCCCTCGCCCCCCTTGCCGAAACTCTGAAATTTCTGCAAAACGAGCTTCAAGACCTAAACATAAAGATTGAAATAAATACGGAAAATTCCCTTCCCTCAATCCTCGGCGACACAAACCTCTTAAAGCAGCTCTATTTCAACCTCATAAAAAATGCGATGGAAGCGATGGACTTGGGGGGCATAATAAAAATCGGAACAAGTTTTGACGACAATTTCGTAAAAATCTCAATTTCCGACAACGGATGCGGCATAGACCAGGACGAAATCACGCGCATATTCGAGCCTTATTTCACAACAAAAACCGACGGGCACGGGCTTGGAATGATGATTGCCTCTGAAATAGTGAAATCGCACGGAGGGTCAATCGGCATAGACAGCCGCAAGGACGAAGGCACAACAATTATGCTTTCATTCCCGAGAAAGGACAAGCGCATAAGAGAAATAATGGCGGAATAATCTCTTAAAAAGCCCTATCCCATTACGATAAATATTTAAAAACAAACACTAATCTGACAAAACAAGAAATGAACAAAATTGAAAAAGCCGAAGTCGTACTCGCATATCCTTCGCCTTTCGGATACGCCACTTTCATAAAGTGCGCCTCGAAGACATTTGTGATTTACATGGACAAATCGGGCGGCGGCGCGGTTATGCGCGCCTTGAACAATATCGCAGGCGAACGCCCGCTGACGCACGAACTGATTTCCTACATTTTGGACGGCGCGGAATGTAAAATTAAAGACGTTGTGATTTACAAGGAATGCGAAGGCACATTCTTCGCAAAAATGACCCTCGTAATGAAAAACGAGCTGGGCGAAAAAATTTTGGAAATAGACTGCCGCCCGAGCGATTCCCTCACCCTTGCAATACGCCAAAAAGCCCCCGTTTACGTTCTGGACTGCGTGCTAAACAACGTGGAGGATTCGAGCGAAGTCCTTGAAGAGCTGCAAGGCAAAAACTTAATCTGAATGCCTCTTTTCGACAATCAGCCAATAAGCGTCTTGGCTCCCATGCAGGACGTCACGGACGCGGATTTTATGTCGGTAATAGCCGAATGCGGCGCGCCCGATTTCTTCATCGCCGAATACTTCCGCGTGCATGAATTTTCGACGCTCGAAAAAAACGTGCTTAGAACCGTGCTTTCAAGACCGAACGAAATTGCAGTTTCGGCGCAGTTCATCGGCGAAGACGAATTTCATATAGCGCGCTCCATAAATCTCCTCAAAAAATATCCGCAAATAGAATACCTCGATTTAAACATCGGCTGCCCCGCCCCGAAAGTTTACAGAAAAAACGTCGGCGGTGGACTTTTGAAAGAGCCGAAAAAAATCCGCTCCATATTAAATGTAATGCGCGAAAACTGGGATAAAAGTTTGAGCGTAAAAATGCGCCTCGGCTTTGAAAGCCAAGACCATCTCGAAGAGATAATAGGCATACTAAACGAAAGCGGCATAAATTTCGCCACAATCCACGGCAGAACCGTAAAACAGCTTTACCGCGGAAAAGTCGATTACGGGGCGATAAAAAAAGCCGCGTCTCTTTGCAATGTCCCGATAATCGCAAACGGTGATTTGACGACGGCAAAAAAAGCCCTGCAAGTTGCCGAATTTACGGGTGCAAAAGGAGTGATGATAGGCAGGCACGCGATACGCAACCCGTGGATTTTCCGCCAGATAAAAGAGCTTAAACGCGGCGAAAAAATGTTCGAGCCGACGCTTCTTGACGTTTACGAATACGTTGAAAAAATCCGCAACAAAATCATAATGAAAAATCCGCAAATACGGTATGCGGACGGCAGAATGAAAAAATTTTTAAATTTCATCGCGCTCGGCGTTGACGAAGGCGGGAATTTTTTGAGGGAAATGCGCCATGCGCGCGGCATCGAGGCCCTCATGGAGTGCTGTAAAAAGCATCTTCTTGAAAATCCCTCAAAGCCTTTCGCGTCCGAACCATACCCAAACCTCTGCCCGCGCCCGAATCACGAACTATGACTCCGTCTGAAAAAATCGAAAAACTCTCCCGACAAATCACTCCCGAAAGATACGCAAAAATGCTGAGAGCCCTTGAATACCGCACTCTCAAGCTAACCGTGGTTTTGGAGGACATTTACCAGCCTCACAACGCAGCTGCGGTTTTGCGCAGCTGCGACGCATTCGGGCTTCAAAGCGCGTACGTTATAGAAAACCGCTATCCGATGAAAATAAGCCACAACGTCGATATGGGCGTCTCGAAGTGGATGGACATTTTTAAATACAAGTCCCCCACATGCACAACGGCATTTGCCGCCCGCAACAGGGAGCCCAACGAATTCGACAAGGCAAACACAATCAAGGCGATTTCGGACTTGAAAGCGAAAGGATATGTCGTCGCGGCTTCAAGCTTGGACGCAAATCCCGTTGACGTCTGCGAACTTCCCGTTGAAAAGCCCCTTGCAATCATGATAGGAACGGAGCTTACCGGGCTTAGCAAAACCGCGCTTGAAAACGCCGACATAACTTTTAAAACCGACATGCTCGGCTTTGCGCAGAGCTTCAATTTGTCGGTCTTTGCCGCGCTTTGCATATCGCAGCTTTCAAAGAAAATGCGCGCGCTAAACGACGGCTGGAAGATGGGCGAAAAGGAAAAGCAGGAATTGCTTCTGCGCTGGCTAAGCCTGTAAAACTTCAACAGTATCAAAAAAATCCAAAGTAAATTTGCGCCATAAAAATTTTTCGGTAAAATTTGCCTTTCCCACTGCGGGAATTCAACAAATTAAAGAAAGGTTTTTATGACTGAAACATCAGTAATATTCGACGCCACTTCAGCCGCGGGTTCCGCCGCCGCGGGATATGTCGCAACCCTGCTTGCGCAGCTGTTTGCGGGCTATCAATCAGTTCAAAAGCAAAATTTTGAACTCTTAAAGCAAAAAATCGAGCTTGCCGACTCCTCCGCCGACAAAGCGGCAACAAGAGACGGAAGCGGCGGAAAAATCATAAGAAGGCTCATATACTTCGGCTGCGCCTTCACGATAATGGTTGCCCCGTTCATCTTCGCGTTTTTCAATTCAATTCCGGTTGAAGTCGAAGAAAAAGTCCTGTGCGGGGGATGGTTTTGGGGGCTTGTGCCTGAATGGTCGAACACTGTGTTCCACAAGATAAACGGCTTTTATCTGCCCTCGTCTATTCAGCACGCCTTCATATCGTTTTTAATTCCGTTTTACCTTGGAAGAGGCGCGGCAAAATAAAAAAAACGGGCGCAGGTTTTTATCTGCGCCCCGATTTTTATCTTTCCACAAGCGAAACGGCTGAAATGTTGGAAATTTCGGCATCGTCTTTCAAAGCCCAGACGACCTTGTTGTTCTTGTCGATTTCCATAAGCTTAGGCTGGGATTTGTCCTTGCTGTGCCCGTTCCAATTTGAAGCCAAAATATTGCCGTTTTTAAGCATGCGGGCTTCCGTCATGAAAAGCATTTTTGCACCGTCAATATTAGAATTGTCGATAACCCTCAATTTTTCTTCTGTATTGGGATTGACGATGAAAATCCTGCCCCCGTCGCACGAGAGCAGCCAGTTGCCGTTTTTAAGCTCCTTTACACTGAAAATCGGGGCTTTCAAATTGATGTTTCTTACTATTCCGCCCTTGGGATTTATCTCCGCAATCGTTCCTTTTCCTATTAGCGGCACGACATAATTGCCTTTTTTGTTTTTTATTATCTGCCTGAACTGCCCGTGCGGATTTTCAATGTCCGTCTCAAAATTTGTTTCCTTTAATATTTTGCCGTTTTTATCAAGTTCCAAAATTCTCGCTTGGGGAATGGCGCATACGCCGACTAAAATGTTTCCGTTCGGCAAAAAATGCGCAGTATGGGCTTCCTGCCCTTTTTCGGGCTTGAACTTCCAAACAATTTCTTTTGTTTTGAAATCCACCAAACACACTTCGTGCTTGTTTGAATAAACCAAAGTTTTTTTGTTTTTTGAAAGAGATGCAGAGTTGCACTCCCTATAATCGGGAATATCGAAAACCCATTCTTTCGTACCCGAAGCCTTGTCGATTAACATTATCTTATTGAAATTGCACCCTGCAATCAAAAGCTTTTGCGCGGAAAGCGACAATGGAAGAAATAAAAACATCGCCAGAAAAAATCTAATTGCGTTTCTCATAATAAAAAGCAATTTATATATCAAATGACGTAGAGCAAGAATATTTTGGGTGCGAAAACAAAAAAAGGCGGTTTTGACCGCCGCGATAGAGCTAAAAACGCCCGAAAATTATTTTGCAACCTTTCTGGCTGCGCGCCACTTATCGCGATGGTTCACAACCCAATCAAGCAAGGCACGTTCAAAACCGATGTCATGACCCGCCTTTTCTGACTCTATCCATTTATGTTTCAGTATTTCTTCGCGCTCCGCGAGAAATTCGTTGTAAAACTTGGATTTTGCAAGCGAAAATCCCGCTTCGGAACTTTTTTTTGCATTAGTCTTCATAAATGCCTCCCATTTTGAATACATAAAAGTATTCGGAATAAATTTTGCATTTTCAAGCAGAAAAATTGCGCTATCTCGACCAAATTCGCAAGGAATTAAGGAAAAAATACTCCAAGGCGGCGGCATCCTGCATATTTAGCTCCATAAGCCCTGCGGAATGCTCCAAAATTTCCGTTGAATGGGCAAGCTTCAAGGAGGGAACCTTTCCGTTTGAAGCTTCCATCGCCGAATTTAACATCTCCTCTTCAATGGCTGAAAGCATGCGCTTGCGAAGCCTCCTGCGCTCGCCCGCCTGCAATGCGGCTATTTGCTCCTCGTCCAAATTTTCGCGCTCTTCATCCGTAAGTTTTTCCTCCATATCCGAAAGCCTCGACAAAATGCCGTCAAACCTCGAAAGCATTGAATAGCACTGCATAAGCGCATCTGACGGCGTGAATTTGCCGTCAAAGCCGACAACCATTGCCTTCTGCCATTTTGAAAAATCGCAAATCCAATCTTCCCATTCGTCGTCTTCCAAAACGGCCGACTTGCACGGAACGCGCAAATGTATGCACCTGCTTTTTATCGTGTCCAAAAGATCGTTCGGACGCTCCGTAAGCATAAACAAAAAAGTGTCGTGCGCAGGCTCTTCAAGAGTTTTCAGGAACGAATTTGCGCTTTCTGCATTCATTCTGTCCGCCTCGTAAACCACCGCGACTTTTTTGCCGCCCGCATTTGAAGACTGGTAAAGCTTTTCCAAAAGCCAGCGCATTGTGTTTACGGGCCACTCTCCGCCAACCCTGTCGGAGTCGCTTCCGATTTTTATGTTTCGCGCCTTGCCGGACGGGCGAAGCTCAAAAAAATCGGGATGCTTTGCGGGGTCTGAAACGTTCAAAAGCCTGCCCGCGCAGTGTTTTGCAAGGCGTTCAAGCTCGACTATGGAGCCGCCGTAAAGCAAAACGGCGTGGTGAAGGCGGTTTGAATTTATCGCCCTGTCAAGCACTTCGCCTGCCGCGCCGAATTCAGACATTGAACCTCTCCTTTACGCATTTTGAAATTTCGCCCGCAATTTCCTCGATTGACTTCGAAGCGTCTATAACCAAAAAACGTTCGCTGTTTTCTTTTGCCAAGCGCAAATACTCCAAGCGCACTTTTTCGTAAAATTCGATTTTCTGTGAGCCCATTCTGTCGGAATTTCCGCTGTCGCGCTTACACGCCCGATTTAAGCCCGCAACAACGTCCAAGTCCAAAAGCACTGTCAAGTCAGGCATGCATTCGGCAATGGCAATATCGTTTACGGTTTTTGCCAAGCCAAAACCAAGCGAACGCGCCACACCTTGATAGGCGTATGTAGAATCTATAAACCTGTCCGAAATGACGAATTTGCCCGACTTTAACGCGGGGCGTATAAGCTCATCAACATGTTGGGCGCGAGCGGCGGCAAAAAGAAGCATCTCGGTTTTAGGCGACATGTTTTCGCCCTCTTTGGCGTTAAGGAGCAAATCCCTTATTTTTTCGGAAATAGCGGTGCCTCCGGGCTCGCGGGTAATAGTGTAATCGCACCCCCTGCCCGACAAAAACTTCGCAAGCATGTTTATCTGGGAAGTTTTGCCGCAACCTTCTCCGCCCTCAAAAGTAATGAATACGCCGCTTTTAGACATGCAATTTACTTTCCCAAAAAAAGAATTCAAAAGCAAGAGCGAAAATGGAATAAATGCGGTCTAAAAAACTGCAAAAAAGCATTTATTTTTTGACGTTTTTAGGCGCGAAATCCCTGTATCCTTCGTATTCGCCGCTTGACACCGCCCAAATGTAGAGGCTCGCCGCGCTGCAATACGGAGAAAATCGGCGGCGGTATTTTTCAAAGAGGGCGCGTGTTATTTTACGGTGGTGGTAAATCATTCTAAGCCCCCGTTGTATTGCGAAGTCCCCGAAACTTAGAACATTCGGGCGGCGCATTGAAAAAATCATCAGCATTTCCGCGCTCCACACGCCTATTCCGTCGAGCGAAGTCAAAGTTTCGACGACTTTTTCATCGTCCATGTTCTTTAAGGCTGATATGTCAAATTCCCCCGACATGATTTTTGCCGCCGCGTTTTTTATGTAGCCCGCTTTTTTAAAAGACATGCCAAAAGACTGCAACTTTTCGATTTCAATAGAATTGATTTTTTCGGCAGACATGCCGCCAATGCCGTTTAGCATCCTGTTCCAGAGCGTTTCATGAGCTTTTGAAGAAATTTGCTGGGCTGTGATTGAAGAGACAAGCGCAGTGAATAAATCAGGAATCACTTTCCTTTTTATGGCGCCTATGCGCAAAATCGCCTCTTTCATGCGGGCGTCCTTTTCTTTTAGGAAGCTTAACTCCTTTTCGCCGCAAATGAAATAATCGCCTTCCATAAAAAAACTACGCCAAAAACTCGACGGGGGAAGACTCCGTGCGCTGTATTGCCGCCCTCATGTTTTCTTTTTCGCATATCTCCTTTATTTCATCGTCGGAAAGAAGCATAAATGCGGTTGACATGGCGTCCGCAATCAGCGCATTGTCGCAGACGGCCCAAGCGCGGTACGGCATTTTTTCGGGAACTTTTCCCGTCCTGCAATCTATTATGTGGCTGCCCTGCACGGCTGTCCCCGAACCGCCTATCGCGCAGTTTTTAAGCTTTATATCAACTTTGCTCCCCGCAAACGTGACATCCCAGCTGTCTTTGCCTTCGGGCGGATTTAAAGCCAAAATGCTGCTTGCGCCAAAAGAAAAATGGGCGGTTTTTATCCCCCACATGTTAACGAGCCTGTCAGCGAGCAGGTCGAGAGCAAAGCCTTTGCCTATCGCGCCCAAGTCGATTTTCCCGTCAGAGACTTTCTGAACCATAAAGTTTTCGGGATTCATCTTAAACTGCGCGCGCCGCGGATTTTCGATTGCCGCCTTGCCCTTGGCTTTCAAAAAGAACTCTCCCATACATACGTCTATCGCGCCCTTTGAAAGAGAGGAAGCGTACATCGCCCCCGCAAGAGCCTCGGCTGTTATGTCCAAAATTTGCGTCGCCTCCCCGACTTTTAGCGCGTTTATTGCGGAAATTTCGCTATAATCCAAAAACATGCTTATCATGTCCTCGATTTGCTTTACCCTGTCAAACAAGTCGTAAGCGGCGCTACGCGCGTAAACTTCCGTCTTTGCCCCGATGGAAATATCCAAAGAGGTGTTCATTGCGTTTGTCTGGTACTTATAAATTTCCATTTTTTAATAATCCGACAAAAACGCCCGCTCTGCAAGAATAATGATTTTTCTTGTAAAAATAAAACGATTTCAAAATAATGTGTTTCAGATATGCTTAAATTGAATTTTTTGACTTTGACGCTTCTTTCAATCTCCGCCCTCTCGCATGCCGAAACGCGCGGGAATGCCGATATTTATCCCGAATCTTCGCAGGCGGAGCAAACGGAAATACTGCCGATGCGAACTTATTGCGACATGCGCGAAGCTTCGATTTGGATTATGGCAAAACCAAATTCAAAACTGGAAATTTCGTCAAACGGCAAAACTTCGCAAATAACGACAAACGGCGACGGAATTGCAACAGCGCGCCTAAACTCGCTTAAACCAAACACTGAATACGAATGCAAAATCGCCTACTCCGATAAAAAAGACCCGCCTGTTTTGCTAAGCGTAAAAACAATTCCCGACTATGAAAAACGCTCGCCCGCGCCCGATTTCAAATTCGCCATAATCGGCAGAGTGCATACTAACGACCCCGTCTTCGACGAACCGTTCAAAACTCCGGGCGGAGAATACGAAATTTTCGACGCCGTAAAAAAACAAAACCCTGACGCCGTAATTTGGGCAAACAACGGCGCAATGTTTAGAACTGCGGACTACGGAAGCCTTGGCGGAATGAAGGCAAGATACCGCGCTGAACGCTTAAATCCCTCGCTTAAAGGGCTTCTTGCGTCAGCCCCCAACTACGCAGTCATAGGCGAAGACTCATACGGCGCGCCGGATTCCGACAAGAACCTCTGGAACAAAAAAGACTCCGTAAATGCGTTTAAATCATTTTGGCTCAACCCGTCCTTTGGCGTAGGCTCGCAGGAAAACCTCGCCTCGTTTTTCAGATACGGAGATGCGGAAATCTTCCTTTTGGACGACTCCACAATGCGAAACAACCTCGACTACAAAAACTCCCGCCCTGAAATGCTCGGCGAAGAGCAGTTAAACGGACTCTTGTCGTCCTTAAAAAAATCAAAGGCAAAATTTAAAATTGTTGTTTGCAATTCTCCAATCACAAACCCCGTCGAAGACAAAGGCAACTTCGCTTTCTACAAGAAAGAGCGCAAAGACCTTTTGGACTTCATAAACGAAAACAAAATCGGCGGGGTTCTCTTTGTTTCCGCAAAGAAAGACTACGCAGAAATTACGAGAATGGTCAGGGCGGGAGCGCACGACTTGGTCGAAATAACAGTCGGACCCGCAACGGCGCGCCCCGCAAAAAAACGCAACTGAAGTAAACTTTTTCCGCTCGATAGGCTCGCTGGTTTTGCAAAGAAGCTTCGCCACCATAAGCTTTGAGGGAGACGAAAACGATAGACAAATAAAAATAGACTTTTTCAACAGCAAGGGAGAAAACCTGCTGACGCAAACAATCAAGGCTTCCGAGCTTTACAAGTTTGAATGACGCCTATTTGTCCGTCATTAAACCTTAGAGTGAAAGCCGCGTCTTTGGGCGCGGCTTTTGCTTGTTTTATGATGCGCCCGTCGCCGTCCAAAGCAATCGCAAAGCCCCTTGAAAGAACGCTGTCAACGCTCAAAAGTTCGAGCTGCTTTTCGCAAGCTTCAACCTTTTCCCCCAAAACAGCAATCGTACCAAGCGGAGAAAGCCCCTTAAACTGCGCATAGATTTGCGAAAGAGAATGCTTTTTTTCGGCAATGTTTTCAAGGCATAGCGAACGCAGGCGCGACTCTGTTTCGTCAAGCGAGATGGAAAGATTGTTCAGTTTATTTTGCGGGGAGCTTGCCCTAAAAAGAATTTGCGAAGACTCTAATTTTTCCCGCGCTTTAACAAGAATGTTTTTTACGGCTTCGGAAACGGCGTTTTTTAAATTTGCAAAATTTTCCAAAGCCAAGTTAAATTCGCTTGAAATGTATTCGGCAGCTCCGCTCGGCGTTTCCGCGCGAAGGTCGGACGCAAAATCGCACAAAGAAAAATCGACCTCGTGCCCGACTGCGGAAATAGTCGGGATTTTGCATGCCGCAACGGCCCTTGCAACAATTTCCTCGTTAAAGCACCACAAGTCTTCGAGAGAGCCTCCTCCCCTTGCAAGGACAAGCAAATCCAAATCCAAACTCTCCGCCTTTTTTATTTGCGACACAATTTCCATTGCCGCCTCCGCGCCCTGCACGCGCGAGGGCAGAACAATAATTTCTCCTTTCCAGCCCCTGCGCCTCAAAATGCTTATGAAATCGCGCACCGCAGCCCCCGCAGGAGAAGTTATAATGCCGATTTTACGAGGAAGAAACGGCATCTTCTTTTTGTTTTCGGCGTCGAAAAGCCCCTCTTTTGCAAGCTTTTTTTTAAGCTCCTCAAAGCGCATTGCAAGGTCGCCGAAACCGTCGGGCATAACGGCTTTCACAATCATCTGGTAAGAGCCTCTGGCTTCGTAAAGCGATATTGCCCCATACGCCAAAATCTTCATTCCCTCTTTCAGCTCCACCGAAACTCCGCGCCTTGCATTTTTGAAAAGCACTGCGGAAAGCACGGCATTTTCGTCTTTTAAGCTGAAATACGTATGCCCGCTCGGATAAAGCTTCACGCCTGATACTTCGCCCCTTATCCAAAGTTCGGGAATGGAAGTTGCCAAAAGCATCTTAAAGCGGCTTGAAAACTCGCCCACGCTTAAAATTTCATCGCTCGATTTCAGAAATCCCATACTGTTTTCTTCTTTTTAAAATTCTCGCCGCCGCAATAAAAACGCAAATCAAGCTCGCGCCAAAGATGAGAGATGCAAAGTCTCCGCGCACAATTCCCTCCGAAAAATATATGTAGCCAGAAACGTGAAACGCCTGAATAATCATTGAAATTGCCATATACTTTTTAAAATCGACCCCCGAAAGCCCGAGCAGGTAATTTTGGACGCAAAGAGGATTGCCCGGAATCATGCGGACAAGAAAAACTAAATCCGCACCCGATTTTTTGGATATGTTGGGAATTTCAACACCGCGGCGGCTTAAAACTTTCCGCGCAAAATCGACAAATTTTCGGCTTATGAAATACGAAAAAGCCATATTGAAGACGACGCCGACATAGCATAAAAATATTACAATCAAAATGTTTTCACCGCTTGCGCCCGCCGCAAAGTAAACGGGGGTTATCGGCAAAACAAAAATCGGAAGCAAAAAGCACGCGAGCGGATAAGCCCAAAGCGGAAGAGCCTCAATCTGCTCAAATATTGCCGAAAGCAGAGCCTTGACTAATTCAGAAAGGCGCAATATTTCCGGCTCAAAAAAAAGAAGCAAAACCGCCGCCGCAAAAACTGCGGCAAGAAAAGCCAATGAAAAACATACCGCCTTTTTCATAAAACTATTTTAAGAAATTTGAAACGGCGCATTCAAGATTTTTTATGACAAGCGGAATATTCTTTTTAATGTCGCACCCCTCGGAAAAATCGCTTGCAACCTTTACTGAAGAAAAGTTTTCAAGCGGAAAATTCAAAATAGAAAGAGACTTCAAAATTCCGTAGCATTCCATATCGACAAAATCGGCAATGCCCGCATAGCGAATGCGCTCTTCGTCTTTTTTTACCGACCTGCTTGAAGAAACCAAAGTGTTTGGATTTTCACTTAGAAAAAACTCGTCTTTGCAAAAATCATCGGCGCAAACGACCTTCCCGATTTCAAACACGTCCCCTACTTTTCCCTTTTTTCCAAGTATCCCGCAGGCTCCCGCATTCAGCATTTCTGAAATGTCAAATTTGCGCACAATGTATTGGACGCAAAGCGCAGCGGAGAGCATTCCGACACCCGAAACCGCAAGCAAAGAATTGTCAGCCGCGAAAACCTCAAAGTTTTCGCTTTCGATTTTCTTGAAACCGAAAGCCGATATTGCGAAATCGGCTTCAAGGCGCGTTGCGAAAATTGCGGCTTTCATTTTAAAAGCAAATTTGAAATTAAAGAGTCTTTAATTTTAGAAATGTCGTAAGTAAACTCGTTTACAAACGCCACTATGTGGCTGTGCAAAACGTCCTCTTGAAGATGCTGTGCATAATGCCTTACAAGAGGCAAAGTTTCGTCAAAATGCCCAAACGAATACTTTACAGACTTTCTGATTTCGTCTTCTATCGCGCCCTTTAAACTCGCAAAATCCTTGCGCACGCAAATGCACCCGAGCGGCACTGGAAGCCCCGTTTTTTTCGTCCAATAATCCCCCAAGTCTTCGACAAGTTCCAAGCCGTAATCCTTATAAACAAACCTGCCCTCGTGTATCAACACCCCCGCGTCAATTTCATTTCTTGAAAAGGCGGGAAGAATGTCGCTAAAAAGCATGGGGAATATTTCGGCGTCTTTGCCCGCATAAAACCTGTAAAGCAATGCCGCCGTGGTGTTAAGCCCGGGAACTGCAACCCTGCCCCCGCTCCAACCGCGCCTTGCCACAAAAACAGGGCCGGTTTCAATTCCAAGAGCCGCCCCCGCGTCCAGAAGCTCGTACTTGTCGCGGTTTGCCAAATACGCGGGAAACGAAAGCTTCGTTATCGGATATTTCGCCTCAAAGGCAAATTCGTTCAAGGTTTCTATGTCGTGCCGCTCAAATTCAAAATCGAGATTTTTTCCGATTTTCGATATCATCGCAAAAAATGCGAATGTGTCGTTGGGACAAGGTGTTATTGCGAATTTCATTGCCGTAATTTTTTGTAAAATCCGTCGCGGGCAAATGGAATTTTGCCGGCGTTTTCTATTGTTTTGCGCATTCCCAAAGCAGTTGTGCTGTTTTGAATGCCCGCGCTTTTTACAACCATTTCATCCATCAGAACTCCTCCCATGTCGTTTGAGCCCATCATTATGGCAAGCTCCGCTACTTTCATGCCCTCGGTGAGCCACCCCGACTGCACGACATTTATATTGTCCAAAAATATCCTCGCAAGTGCTATGGTTTTTAAAAATTCGGGGGCGGAAACTCTTTTAATATGGCTCATGCGCGTATTTTCAGGGGCGAGAGGCCATGCTATAAACGCCTTGAATACGCCAAGTTCGTCCTGCATATCGCGCACCAAATTAAGATGCTCCAAACGGTCCTCAAAAGTTTCGCCCATGCCGAAAGTCATCGTTGCCGAAGAATATATGCCGTTTTCTTTAAGGGCGCAGATTACGCTCTTCCACTCTTCGACGCTCGTTTTTAAAGGGGACACGTCTTTTCTGATTTTTTCTACAAGCATGTCCGCAGCCCCCGGTATGGAATCGGCTCCCGCCTCTTTCAGCCTTCTTACGCACTCTGAAATGCCAATGTTCGCGTTGCGCGCAAATACAAAAATTTCAGACGGAGAGAAGACATGCAAAAACATCTTGGGGCATTGAGCCTTTATTTTTCTTAAAATCGAACACGCCCAATCCAAGCTAACGTCTTTGCTTAACCCGCCTTGAAGCATAATCTGCACCGCGCCGTTTTTCTCGGAACGCTTTGCGATTTCCAAAATTTCATCGTCGGTTAAAAAGAATTTTTCGATGACGCCCGCGCGCGCGTGGTAGGCGCAAAACTTGCACTTTGCAAAGCAATCGTTTGAATAGTTTATCATTCGGTTTACGATGTAGCTTACTTCGTTTCCCAAATTCATCGCCCTGTGCCTCGCCTGCGCAAGGCGCGCAAAATCAAATATCGAAGCGTCCCTCAAAGACAGTGCCTCTTCAACCGTTATCCTCGCGTTTTCCGAAACTTTTTTAAGCAAATTTTCCATCGAAAATATCCCTCGTTTTTTTAAAGGCAAATTCGTCCATGCGGTACTTCAGCCCCGAATAGTAGAGCCTTGCGTCATCTGCCGAAAAATTCGGCTTGCCAAGCGCAACCGCCGCAAGTTCGCAATACCGCCCAATGTTTTTTTCAAATTCTAAAAGCGAATTTTCATAGTACGCAAAAATTTCGCCCTTTATTTCGTCATAAATTTCGCGCTTCACGGCTATGCAAGAACATATCAAAGGCGCATTGAAAGTCTCGCGCCAAAGTTCCCCTACGTCGAATTTAAAAGCGAATTTTGAAGAGTACGTCATCGCCAAATCGCCAATCATCAAAGCGGCGTCGGCTTCTTCAACTGAGTTTGACCTGTTTTCAAACACGTCAAAGCCAAATTTAAATTTTGAAACTGCGGAAAGCGCCGCTATCGAATTTTCCGAAAAAGAAGTGGCGAAAACTTTTTTCCCTTTTAAATCTCCAAATTCAAAGTTTGAAAAAAGCTCGATTGATTTCACTTCCCCGTCGGTTGCTATGCAAAAATTCGGCAAACGCGCATAAGATTTTTCAATATCTTTGTAGGCAAAAAATGAAACTGCTGAAATATCCAACGCGCCATCGCGGCACATATTGTTTAGCTTTGACGGCGCAAGGGAAAAAGTTTTGCGCGCAAACGGAAACCGCTCAGCGCAAAGTTTCAGCGGAATGAAATTTATAAATGAAATTTCCCCGACGTTAAGAAACATAATTTGAATTTGTCAAAACAGGCTCAAAACCCGCCGATTTTATTATAAATTCAAGCTTCTTGCCGTCCCTGTCGGAAACCTTCGCGCCCGCAGAAACCGCGACTTCCTCATGCCAGTGCGTTCCGCCGATGTCGTCTGCACCAAAGCACAAAAGAACTTGAACCAAACGCTCGTCAAAATGGGTTATGGGAACTCTTATGTGCGGAAAGTTGTCCAATGCAACCCTTGCAAGGGCGCATATTTTCGCATCGTACGTCGCTGACGAAGACGAGGCAATTTCGCTCTTTCCCTTTCTGAACGGAAGCGGAACAAAAGCCTTGAAGCCCCCTGTTTCGTCCTGCAAATCCCTAAGCTTTAAAAGATGGTCCGCGACGTCTTCGGGGGTTTCTATATGCCCGTAGAGCATTGTTGCGTTTGTTTTCAGGCCCGATTTGTGCGCAACGCGCATGGCATCAAGCCACTCTTCGCCTGTCAGCTTGTTGGGGGTTATGCGCTTTCGAACTTCGGGATTGAAAATTTCAGCTCCGCCGCCGGGAAGCGCGTTTACACCCGCGCCCTGCAAAATTTCATAAATTTTTGAAAGGGGCTTGCCCGATATTTTCGACATCAAAACGCATTCTGAAACAGTGAAAGCCACAATGTTGAAATCCGGATTTGCGCTTTTTGCCGCTTTTACGACATCCACATAATATTCGAGCGGAAGCTTTGAGTATATGCCGCCTATAATATGGATTTCAAGCGCACCCGCCGCCGCAAAATTCAACGCTCTTTTGTGTACTTCGTCCGCGCTCAGAACATACGCGCCGTCCTGCCCTTCCCTGCGCGCAAAAGAGCAAATCGGGCATAGAGCCTCGCAAGTGTTTGAATAAGTTATTGCGGCGTTTATCGTGTAATGGGCGCGGTTGCCGTAGAGCCTGCGCCTAAACGCATCGGCGAGCTCTCCGAGTTCGACGGGGTTGCCGTTTAAAAGGCTTACGGCAGTTTTTGCATCTATTCTATCATTCATTTGCACAAAAGTTTATAATCGCCTTTTCCGCCGTGATTGTCAATTTGTAATAATGCAAAAAAATCTTTTTTAAATATTGATTTTTCCGAGATTGTAATTATGGATTTTATGTATGAAAATAAAAATCGCTATCGTAATTTTGGCAGTGCTGGCATCGGCGTTTTTTCTTGTCAGGAATTCGGGGAAAGTCCCAAGCGGCACTCCGCATGAAAAAGCCTTATATGTAATTGAAAACAACTCATGCCTAAGCTGCCACGATTTCAACGCAAAAAAACCGTTTTACGCAAAGCTTCCTATTGCGGGCGCACTTGTAGAGCAGGATATTTTGTATGCTACGCGCTCGATTGATTTGAGCCAAGTCGTAAAAAACTTAAAGGAAGGCAAAAGTGTCGGCGAAGTCGATTTGTCGAAAATCGCCTACTCCGCGGAATTTGGCACGATGCCTCCTTTGCAATATTCCCTCTTCCACTGGAAAAGCCATTTAAACAAGGAAGAAAGAAACGCCATTTTGGACTGGGTAAAAATAGAGCGCCAAAAGCTCTCCCAAAATAGCGGCGTTGCAAAAGAATTTGAAAACGAGCCCGTGCGCCCGCTAAATCCCGCGCCCAAAACAAATCCTGCAAAAGTCGCGCTCGGAAAAGAGCTTTATAACGATACTCGCCTTTCAAAAGACAACACCGTATCATGCGCCACGTGCCACAATCTTTCATTGGGCGGAGTTGACAGACTGAGATATTCAAAAGGCGTTGACGGCAAGCTTGGCGGAGTAAACGCCCCGACGGTGTTTAATTCCACATTCCACCACCGCCAATTCTGGGACGGCAGAGCCGCAAATTTGGAAGAGCAGGCGGGCGGCCCACCGACAAACCCCGTCGAAATGGCTTCGGACTCTTGGGACGAAATTTGCAAAAAGTTAGATGCAGACCAACAGTTTAAGGAACGATTCCTGAAAGTATATCCCGAAGGAATAACCCAAAAAACAGTGTGCGATGCCATTGCCGAATTTGAGCGCACCCTCGTAACTCCGAATGCGCCGTTTGACAAATATTTGAAAGGCGACAAAACCGCGATGACAAAAGAGCAAATCGAAGGCTACGAGCTTTTCAAAAAGGCGAAATGTGCGACCTGCCACGCAGGGCACAATTTGGGAGGTCTTACCTTCGAGCACATGGGGCTTTTGAAGGATTACTTTGCCGACAGGGGCGAAGTAAATGACAACGACAACGGGCTTTACAATTTCCAAAAGGACGATAAAAATATGGGCAGGTTTAAAACTCCGACTTTGAGAAATGTCGCCCTTACCTATCCGTATTTCCATGACGGCACGGTAAAAACTTTGGAAGAAGCGGCATCGCACATGCTGAAATACCAATCGGGCGTAAGCCTTTCAAAAGACGACATCAAAAAAATTGTTTCATTCCTCGAAGCCCTCACGGGAGAGTTTGAAGGTAAACCCTTGAAATAAAAACGAATTGAAGTAATTTTAACGCGCAAAAAAAAACCGCATATTTTTTTATGCGGTTTTTTCTTTTCAGCGGTTTTCGATTAAAAATTTTTCAACCGCCTCAATATCCTCGCGGTATGTAACGCCCTGCCATTTCTCTGAATTGGGAATAACCCTGACTTTGACCTTGCCGCATTTAACCGCATTGTCCACCGCAAACGGAAGGTAAAATTCCGATTTTAAGTTTGCGGAATTTTCGCGCAAGAACTCTTCAAAGCCGCTTTCCAAAATATCAAAAATAGAAGTGCCGAAAGCCCAAAAATTCATTGAAACCAAAGTATCAAACGAAAATCTTTCGCCAAATTCGTCTTTTACAAATCCTCCGCCACAATCCGAAAGCCCCGAATGCTCCTCGACGTCAACCAAAAATCCGCTTTCGTCAACCCTGCAAATTCCGCGCGAAACTCCGCCGTTTTCAGACAAAGTATTGCCGAGCCTATAACCTGCAAGTGCAAAAGTGTTCGGTTTTTTTTCATCTAAAAACCTGCCCATGATTTCATAGACGCCTCTTCCGTAATAGTCGTCTGAATTGATTGCAAGAAACGGCGTTTTAACGATGCCTTTGCATGACAAAACTGCCTGCCCCGTTCCCCACGGTTTTGTCCTGCCTTCGGGAACATCATAGCCCGACGGCAAATTTTCCAAAGACTGAAACGCGTGTAAAACTTCTATTTTGCCTTCGTATTTCTTAGACACCTCCGACTTGAAAGCATCTTCAATGTCTTTGCGAATTACAAAACACACTTCTGAAAATCCCGCCGAAATTGCGTCCTCAACCGCAAAATCGAGCAGAGTTTTTTGGTCTTTGCCGAATTTCTTCAGCTGCTTCAAACCTCCAAAACGACTGCCCATTCCCGCAGCCATTACAACGAGAGCCTTTTTCATAAATAATCCTTGTATGTAAATATGTGCGCAAGAGCGGCAGCGGCGGCGTCTGATTCGTCAAAGCCGAGCGGCTCTATTTTTAAAATTCCTGCGACGGTTTTTGAAACCTGCTCCTTGCTCGCCCTGCCAAAGCCGACAACCGCCTGCTTTATGCGCAGCGGCGGATACTCGAAAACAGGCATTTCAAAATTCGCGGCCGCCGCGATTGCAGCACCTCTTGCAGAACCCAAAATCAAAGCCGTTTGGTTGTTCTGCACATAAATGCTCTGCTCGACCGCCGCGCAATCGACCTCAAACTTGCAGGCAAGCCTGTCAACGGCTCTAAAAATCGCGCCAAGACATTCAGCCTGGTTCATTTTCGGATTGTTCGTCACCCTTTGAGAAGCCAAAAATTCGGGCTTTCCGCCCTGCCTTACCCTGACGACAGCAAGCCCCGTGCCGCGCAAGCTCGGGTCTATGCCCATTACCGTTCCCGTAAAAGCAACCTTTGTTATTGCCCTTGAAACGGACAAAACTTTCGGAGCGTCTTTTTTTAGCGAAACGACCCCCGTCTGCGGATTTATGCACTCCGCCTTTGCCAATTTTTCAGCCCACAGAAATCTGGAACTCTTCGCCATAATTTATTCTTCAAAAATCTTGCCCGACCTCAAAACCAAGTTGCGAGAAGTCCTGCGCGCGAAATCGGGATTGTGGGTAATCAAAAGAAGTGCGGCACCTTCAACTTCGCATAAGTCAAGGAGCATGTCCATGACTTCAAGCCCCGTATTTTCATCGAGATTTCCGGTCGGCTCGTCGGCAAAAATCACTTTCGGGCGGTTTAAAATCGCCCGCGCGATTGCCACTCTTTGCCTCTCCCCGCCCGACATTTGGTGCGGCAGATGCCCCATTCTGTCGGAAAGCCCGACTTTTCCCAAGATTTCCTTTGCGCGCAAAATTGTTTTCTTGTTGAAACTATCCGCAATGCGCGCGGCAAACAACACATTTTCAAGCGCGTTAAGTTCGGGAATCAGGCAGTAAGACTGGAAGACAAACCCCATATAGCCCGAACGCAACTTAGCCTGTTTAGAGTTTGAAAGCCCGTCAACCTTCAATCCGTCCCAATAAACACCGCCGCTCGACGGGGTTTCAAGACAGGCGGCGATGTTTAAAAACGTCGTCTTGCCCGCGCCGCTTTCGCCCCGCAAACTCGCGCTTTCACCCTTAAAAAGCGACAAATCCGCCCCCTTTAAGACCTCGATTACAGAGCCGTTCGGAGACTTGAAACTCTTTTTTAAGTTTTCTATTTTCAAGATTTCGCTACTCATTGCGCATAGCCTCCGAAGCCTTTAATCTCGACGCTCTGAGCGCAGGCAAAAAACCTGCAAGCGTGCATAAAACTACAGCAAACAAGCATGCCCTTAGCGCGTCATTTAAGTCGTACAACACAGGCAGGCTTGAAAAATGGTAAAACTGCTCGAGCGTTTCCCTGCCCACGATAAATTCAACAATCGCGGTTCTGTTTTCGAGCAAAAGAAATGTCAGCAAAAGCCCCGCAACCGCGCCTAAAAACCCGATTATAAAACCTTGAAAGCAATAGCAAAGCGCGATTTGGCTTGGACGAGCCCCCATGGCGACCGAAAGCCCTATTTCCTTGGTTTTTCTTAAAACCGTGGTGTAAAGAGAAGAGCAAATCGAAAAAGACGCGACTATTATTATAAGCATTATGATTACAGACATCATGACTTTTTCAGTCGCAATCACCCTCAAAAAGGCTTCGTTGCCAGTAAGCCAAGTGTACGCGCGCACATCCCCGTTCAAGACATCGGCATTCATCTGTTTTGCAAAAGCAGTTTCATCGACTCCGTCTTTAAGCTTTAAAACATAGCTATGGAAGCCGCTTCCAAGACTGTACAAATCCTGCATTCTCCGCAAAGAAACCAACGCCACATTTTTATCTACATCGGAAAAGCCCGTGGACAAAAAACCTACAACTTCAAGCTTTACGGGCATGGGAACTTCATTTTGGGAAAGCCTTTCAAGCATCGTCGGCGCGTAAACTTCAACCACATCGCCCTTTGACGCCCCTATCCGATTTGCCACACCGACGCCCAAAATGACGCTGTCGTCGTCAAGCTCGTCAATATCGCCCCAGCTTACGAAGTTTTTTTCCTTTATGGGCAATGCGCAGTTGTTGTCGATGGAATCGTAGCTTCGCAAAACCGGATAAGCGGGAGTGTTGCCGTTTATCATCATGACAGAACCCCTCGCGACTTTTTCAACCTTCTCGACTTCGGGATTGTTTTTGAGATCTTCAAAAAGCTTTTCCGCATTCTTGCCGGCAATAACTCTTCCGCCCGCCTCCAATGTTATCTGACCTCCCGTATCGACAAGCTTTACGCCTATTTCATTGTGAAAGCCATTCATAACGCTCTGAGTACCAAAAAGAGCAAGCACGCCCAAAGCAACCCCCAATATGGAAACGAGGGTGAAAAACGATATTTTCCTGCCCGTCGGGAAAAGCTGTTTTACCGCTATGTAAAGCCACCACTTCATTTTTTTAATTTCAGATTGCAGTTTTAATAAAAACAAAACTCCGCAAATGCGGAGCTTTGCGCGTTTTAAAAATTACTGAACTTCGGGGCGCAGGGATGGAAATAGAATTACGTCCCTGATATTCGCGGCTCCCGTAAGCAAAATAATCAAGCGGTCAATGCCAATTCCCATGCCGCCCGCGGGAGGCATTCCGTATTCGAGAGCTTCAAGGAAATTGTTGTCGAGCTTCTGGATTTCTTCGCCAACCTGCGCTTCAAACATGTCGCGCTGGATGAACGGGTCGTTTTGTTCGGAGTAAGCAGGCGCAATTTCCTGCCCGTTTATGCAAAGCTCGAAAACGTCGATTACATCAGGGTCTTCCTTGTTGATTTTTGCAAGCGGGCAAAGCTCTTTTGCAATGTGTGTCACAAAGGTCGGCTGGATTAAGAACGGCTCAATCAGCTTGCTGTAAACTTCCTGAGTTACTTCGTAGTCTTCCCAAGTTTCTTCGACATTCAAGCCGAGTTTGCGGCAGGCGTCCATTTTTTCGGACTTAGAGCGTTTAAACCAATCCTTGTCGCCCGTTTTTTCGATAATCAAATCCTTGTAGTCAACAGTTCTCCATTCGCCGCCAAGCTCGATTTTTACACCGTCAAAGCGCGTGATTGTTGTTGAGCCGACAACCGTTTTGCAAAGGTGCTGCACAAGCTCGTAAACGAGCTTCATCATGCCCTTGTAGTCGCTGTAAGCTTCGTAAACTTCAAGCATTGTAAATTCGGGATTATGCTTGCGGTCAATGCCTTCGTTGCGGAAATTCTTGCCGATTTCAAATACCCTGTCGAAACCTCCCACAAGCATTCTCTTTAAGAAAAGCTCAGGCGAAATGCGCATGAAAAAGTCGCAGTCGAGCGCGTTGAAATGAGTGATGAAAGGCTTTGCCGCCGCGCCGCCTGCAACGCCTTGAAGAGTCGGCGTTTCAACTTCCAAGAAGTCGCGGCTTGTCAAAAATTTTCTGATTTCGGAAATTATGCGGCTGCGCATTTTAAACCTCTTGCGCGAATCGGGATTTACAATCAAATCCAAATAACGCTGGCGGTAAATCTGCTCGCTATCAGTAAGCCCGTGCCACTTTTCGGGAAGAGCCCTCATGCCCTTGCTTACGAGGGCGTATTCGCTTACCCTTACAGTGATTTCCCCCGCCTTGGTCAGGAACAATTTGCCCTTTGCGCCGATGATGTCGCCGACATCGAGCATCTTTTTAAAGTGGGAGTTGTACAAACCTTCGGGAAGGTCATCGCGCGAGAAGTAAAGCTGGATAATGCCATCGCGGTCCTGAATTTTGACAAAGCTTGCCTTGCCCATCACACGGAAAACCAAAATTCTGCCCGCAACGCTCACCTCTTTGCCCTCGCCTTCGGTTTCAAAAAGCTTTTTTGCGGCTTCGCTCGTGCAGTCGGGCTTCCAATTCTGGCTGAAAGGGTCGCTGCCCGCCGCGCGGAGAGCGTCTAATTTCGCCTTTCTCACGGCAAACAAGTCGTGGGTGTTGGCGTGGTTTATTTCAGGTAAATTTGCGTTAGAGTCTTCCATAATAAAAAAATTAAAAAAAATGCTAATGTTTTAAAGAGGTTGCGCAACCATTTTTTGATTTATTTTGCGAGCAGATTTTCGGGATTCAGCTGTTTTAATTCGTCCAAAACAAACTCGCCGTCTTTGCGGATTAAAACATCGTCAAAATAAATCTCGCCGCCGCCATATTCCTTTGTTTGAATGCAGACCATATCCCAGTGGATTTTGGAGCGGTTTCCGTTATCGGCATCCTCATAAGCCTGACCGGGAGTGAAATGGAAAGAGCCCGCGATTTTTTCGTCGAACAAGATGTCGCGCATCGGGCGGGTAATGAGGGGATTTACTCCGAGGGCAAATTCGCCTACATAGCTTGCGCCCTCGTCGCTTGCAAGAATTTCGCGCAACGCGGAGGCATTCATGGAAGCGTCCGCCTTAACGATTTTTCCCTTTGAAAATTCCAAAGTAATGCCGTCGAACGAAAGCCCGTTGTAAACCGTGGGCGCGGTGTAATGCAAAACGCCTTCTACGCTGTCTTTCACGGGAGCAGTGAAAACTTCGCCGTCGGGAATATTCATTTCTCCCGCGCACGGGATTGCGGGCATTGACTTTATCGAAAATGTTAAATCGCTTCCGTTTCCCAAAATGCGGACTTTGTCGGTGCGCATCATAAGGTTTTTCAAGGCTTCCATGCCGCCGGAAAATTTGGAATAGTCGAATGTGCAGACATCGAAATAGAAGTCTTCAAAAGCTTCGGTGCTCATTCCCGCAAGCTGCGCCATTGAAGGAGTCGGCCAACGCAAAACGCACCATTTTGTTTTATCGACGCGCCAGTTGAGCGCAGAACGCATTGCGGTGGATATTTTTGAAATTTGCTCCTGCGGGACGTCTCCGTTTTCAAATATGTTGTTTGCGCCGCGAATGGCAATGTACGCCTGCATTTTTTGGATTTCAGAAAGCGCAAGTTCAGAAGCCGTCTTTAAGCTCGAATCGTTATGAAACAAATTCAGCTTGCGAGAAATTCGAGCCGAATGCAGCTTTACGAATGGGTTTCCGCCGCGCTCTGCAACGCTCTCAACCAAGGCTTCAACCATTTCTTCGGGAACGTCGAACATGTCGAGCATCACGTTTTCGCCCTGCGCGACTTTTACCGAATAAGAGCAAAGAAGCTTTGCCAGTTTATTGTATCTTAAATCTTTTGCCATAAACTATATTTCTTCCAAAATCGGATTTTCTATTTCTTTTCCAAAGTTTTCAACGCCGAAAATTTCAGGGGAAAGGCTGTCAAAAAACTTTATCGCAACAATTTTCATTTTGTCCTTGTCGCGATTTTTTTTATCCTGCATTTCGATTTCCTTCATAAACCAAACATCGCCGATTTTCTTGATGGAATCAAGCATAAGCGCGCGTTCGGGCGTCTCCCCTTCCCCGTAATATTCCGTGTAAAAAGGAGCGTTAAATTCCCTGCTTAGGGCAATCCTGACTTTTTTTAAGTTCGGATTTTTTTCTGCAAATTCGGCGTCGGGGCGCATGTCAAAAAAATGCACCGCCCTGCCCACTCTCCCCGGACCTGCGTAGTTGCTTTTCCAATTTTTATAGGGAGCGGCGAAATCAAACGGCGTATAAACCAAACCGTCTAAAATCGGCTTAAACCAGTCCGACTGCGGAATTTCCTCAACCTTGCCGCCCGTTTTTTTAAACATTCTGCAAACGCCGTTTTTCGAAACAAACAGAAATTCCGCCGCTTTGTCCGCATCGGACTTTTGGGAAATTTTAAGACGCATAGAATAAGTGCCGCCTGATATGTGCCTGCCCCAGACATAACCGAAATACTCCACTGCTTCGCTTTTTCTCGGCAAATGCGCCATGTCGAATTTAAAGCAGTAATCCTTTACGGGACGGCTTGCCAAAAACTCCTCCCACCTTTCTTTGGCGTCATCGGCGGAAAGCGGGCGCACGGAAGTGTCAACGCGCCTCGCCCTCTGCGCAAAAAGGGGAAAAGCGAAAGACAAAACCAAAACAGCCGACAAAAATATTTTTAAAAATTTCTTCATAAAGCAATCTTTATAAAATCAAGATTAAAAAAAATTGCCAAGATAAAACATTGCAAAAAAGGCGCGATTTTTACCGCGCCCCAAATTAAAAATGAATGAAAAATTACTTTGCTTGCGGCGCGGGAACTTTCGCGTCCGATTTAGCTTCGGGCTTGTCCGAAGCGTCAGCAGCCTTCTGCGCCGCGTCAGCCGCTTCTTTCTTAACGGCTTCCTCTGTTTTTTCAGAAGAATTTGCAAGCTGTTCAAGCTCTTTTGCCATCGTCGGGGCGGAAACTTCTTCCGACGCCTTTTCAGTGGATTTCAAATAGATGTTCGCCAAGAACAAAGAGAATGTAAGCACAAAAAACACTACGATGCATTTTACGCACACCCTTGTCAAGACATTGCCCGTTTCTCCGCCAAACGCGCTTTCAGCCGCGCCGCCCGCAAGGCTTGCACCCATGCCCGCGTCCGCGCTCGGGCGCTGCATCAAGATAACCAAAACCAACAGTACGCAGATTAAGATTAAAATCAAAGTAAAAATGCCTATTAACAAAGATAACATTTCAATATTCCTTTATCTAAAATTTTAAAAAAAACCATATTGGAATATTTTTTTTCAAATTCAATACTTTTTTGCATTTGCGCAAAAAAAAGCCGCCCTGCAAGAGAGCGGCTTGAAAGCTTAAAACTTCTACTTTTTGATGTCAACCTTGACCCACGCGCCGTCTTTTTCTGAAGAAGCGACGCTTGCGTCGATGAACGCCATGCCCATTCTGCCGTCATAGACGTTGGCATACTTGGAACCGTCGCAGTTAAACGGCTTGCCTTCCCAGTAAGCGCGCACGTCGGCTTCAAAGAAGCGGTGCAAGCGCGCATAGGCGTCGTGGAAGCCTTCGCAGTGTCCCGACGGAATTTGCGGTTCCGCGAGCAAGTCTGCGGGAACATCGCCCAAGAAGCCGTCGTTCGGCTGGACTTCCCTGCGCCAGTAAACTCTGTCGGGCTGTCCGGGAACATGGATTGTGACGCATTCGGAATTTTCCTGCTTCCATTCCAAAGAAGCCTTTGTGCCGACGATTTCAATGCCCAAGTCGTTCTTGTGACCGTGCGAGATTTGGGAAGCTCTAACCATCGCCTTGCCGCCATTTGAAAGCTTGCAGTAAGCAGTGAAATGGTCGTCGAGAGCGTTGCCAGGAATGAACTTTTCAAGATGCGCGCTGACGTCCGTTACGTCCAAGCCCGTTGTAAATCTCAAATGCATCAAGGCGTGCGTTGCGATGTCGCCGCCGCAGCCGCTCTTGCCCGCCATTTGCGGGTTTGTGCGCCACATCGGCATTGAGCTTGCCCCGCCGAGCATCAAAGGTCCGAGCCAGCCCTGAATATAGGAGGCGTCAACCCACTGGACTTCGCCAAGCAGACCGCTTTGGACAATGAAACGCGTAAAGCGGGTTGTCCAATGCCCCAAATAAGTGTGGGCGACTGCAAACGGTACTTTCTTTCTTTCGACGGCTTCGACAATCTTGTCCGCCTGTTCCATTGAAATGCACAAAGGCTTTTCGCACATTACGGGAATGCCAGCTTCAATAGCCTTGATTGCGGGGTCGAAGTGAACCCAGTTCGGGGTCACGATTAAAACGTAGTCAAGCCTTTCATCTTCGGGAAGATTTTTCTGGTCTGCAATCATGGCATCGTAAGACTCATAGCCCTTGATTGGATAAGGCCAGTTTGCCGCTTCCTCCATTGCGATTTTGGGATCGGGGAACAATGCGCCCGCAACCACGCGCCTTGTGCCATCAGAAAATATCGCCTTTTGATGCGGTTGTGCAATAAATGCGCCCTTGCCGCCGCCTACCATACCTACTTTTAATACTTTTTTTGACATTTTTACCTTTCTCGAATTTTGATAAACTTTGTAAAGTTGTTAAAAATGAAAACAGAAAATCCATGCCCCATCAAGAAAAAAATCATACAGTATGGTACATTTATCCGCGCTGACTGGTTGACAAAACAAATTTAATATGTAGATTTCAAACAATGCAAAAAAGAAAAATTGAAATTACGGCGGAATTTTTTCCGCCAAAGACGGAAGAAGGCGCAAGGCAGATTTTAAGAACGGCAAACGCGATAAAAAATTTCCCGCTCGATTTTGTTTCAATTACCTACGGCGCGGGAGGCTCGTCGCGCGAGCGCACGATAGAATACGGAGAACTGCTCCGCGAGATTTTTAATTTTGACGTAATGCCGCATCTTACCTGCGTCGGGCACAGCGTTGACGAACTGCGCGGCATAATTTCAGGATACCGCCAAAAAGGATTTAACCGCGTGATGGCTCTTCGCGGAGATCCTCCGCGCAACGAGCCGAATTTCAAGCCCCATCCAAACGGGCTGGCATACGCAAGCGAACTTATCCATCTGATAAAGTCTGAATTTCCCGAAATGAAAATCGCATGCGCGGGCTATCCCGAAAAGCATCCCGAAGCGGCGTCTGCGGAATCCGATTTGCAAAACTTAAAGCACAAAGTGGATTTGGGTGCCGACATGGTGATAACCCAGCTTTTCTTCGACAATTCCTCATTTTTTGACTTCGTAAACAAATGCAGAAAAACGGGGATAGAAAAACCCATACACGCGGGAATTATGCCTGCACTATCGCTCAAACAAGCCTCCAATTTCTGCTCTATGTGCGGCTCAAAACTACCCGCTAAACTTGAAGAAATGCTTAAAAGCGCAAATTCCAACGAAGAGGAAGAAGCAAAAATCGGTCTGGAATGGGCAAAAAAACAGATTGCCGAACTTCTGGAACGGGAAGTTGAGGGCATTCATCTTTACATTCTAAACCGCCCAAAATCCGCGATAGAGCTTATGGATTTTCTTTTCGCCAAAAAGTAAGTTTTCCGAAAGAGTGCAAAAATCCGCACTATCAATAAACAGCACATAAAAGCGGTGTAAAAAAATTTTCCAAAAGACCAAGATGGCGCAATATGATTTTGACGCCATCTTTTTTATGCTCTTTAAGCATCATTTTTATTGCACAAAAAAAGGAGATTTGCCAAATATCGGCGCAATCTCCTTTTTTTTACCCGAATTTCGGGGTTTCAGCCAAATTATAGCTATTGCTTTATTTCTTTTCAGTCTTGCTTTCCTTTTTCTTGTCGGGATCATTGTATTCAGAAAGCGGCTTTGCACCTCTTAAAATTCGGACAACACCCTTGTTGTTTTGGCGCGCCCATGCGCTCGCATTTTTAAAATACTTCTTCTGCCATTCAGGGTCGCCCTTTTTGGGCAACATGATAATCATGTTAAAGACCGGACGCTTCAAACCGCGCTCATCGTAAACCTTTTTGAATATCGGCTCGTAATGAGCCATAATGCTTGAATTTGTATGGTGCTTGAATTTGAACTTAGGCGCAAAGTCGTCCCAAGTTTTTTTGGTCACTGCCGTTTTTGCTTCGGGAATGCCTTTTTGAATTGCATAACCCCACGAATCGCGCATAACCATTGGCGGCATATTCTTTTTGGCGCGCACAGCATTTTCCTCTTCAATCATCTTACGAGCGACTTCTCTTGCGATTGCATAGAATTTGCCTTTTTCTTCGGGAGTTACGAGCTTGCCGCCACTCTTTTCAAAATTTTCGGCATTCTTTTTTGTCTGCTCAACATGCTTTTTGCGTTCGGCAGGAGTCATTTTTACCCAAAATTCGTCCGCGCGCGGCCAGTGAGTCGTCAAAAAGTAAATTACGCCCGCGCCCTGTTCGATTGCCGCCTGGTATGCCATGTACCAATAAACAACGCCATGCCTTTGCCAAACGTGGTTTTCGTAAGTGAAACCTTCGTTGAACGGAACATAGGGGAAACGCAAGTCATAATTTGCGTCGCGCACACCTTGATCCTCAGGTCTTTCAGTCGTATTGAATTTCTTAATCCAAGATTCAAAGGCGCTTTTGTTTGAAGAGTTTGCGGGAACGAGATTTTGCCTGTAAACTTCTATGCAATTTACGTTTCCGCCTTCAATGCCGTTTCCAAGATTTCCATGCTTTTGACCTCTGTTCATATCAAAAGCCATTACGTTGAAAAGGCAGGTTGCGGGCAAGCCCCTTACGAGAGTCGCAATTTCATTTTTTACGACGTTGAAAGCGGGAAGCGCACCCATTTCGTCTTTCATTGTTTTTTCGCAGACGTCAAAGCATATAAGCACGCGGTCGGAAGAGCCTTTTACGCCGAAGATGTCAAATTCAGGCAAATCGATTTTAACTTTGCCCAAGTTTGCCATTCCCGACATGTCTATGGAAGAAAACCCGTCCGTGCCGTCGCCGCCCATGCCGCTCGGAAGGCTTATCTCAACCTGCGGGGTATTTATCTGCTGCGGCTGAACAATATTTATGCGCTTTACGAGTGAAGAATTGCGCTTTTGGACATTCTTTGTGATTACCTTGCGCTTCTGCTTCTCGGGCTCTACCGTGTTTTGTTGCGGCGGAACAGATTCAAATTCCGTTTCGCTCGGCAATATCGCCTGCGTAACCATTATGCCGCCTGCAAGTATCAAAGCAGCCGTCATTAGCGCGCCAACCGCTATCAAAACTTTTAAAAACAGCGAGTTCTTTTGATGCTTCGGATTAAAATGCCTTATTTTCATATTGAGAAATGGAGACAGTTAAATAGATAGATGATAAAATAAATACGTTAATCATAATTTGTCTTGCGTCAATACTTTTCATTCCGCTTATGACGCTTATAAAATCGAACAATGCGCAAAAAAAGCGGAATTTTTTTCAAAACTCCGCTTCTTAAATTTAAATTCAACGCTACTTCTTTTCAGGTTGTTCGTATTCCGAAACAGGCTTTCCGCCACGCAAAATACGCACAGTCCCCTTTCCGTTTCTAAACGCCCACGATTTCGGAACTGCATTTTGCTTTGTGCTCCACTTATCGCCACGCCTTAATAAGATGATAATATTCACTGTTGGGCGCTTTAAGCCGCGCTCGTCATATACCTTCTTAAAGATTGGCTCGTACGCTGCCAAAAGAGACATATTGTTGTATCTTTTAATTTTGGGACGTATATCAGGCGCAAATTGGTCAGCGGGAGTACCATTAAGTTTTGGCACTTTTAGCTTCAATTCGTGTTCTGCAAATGCCCTGAAATCAAGCACTACTTTCAGAGGAATGCCCTTGCTTTTGCGACGTGCGTTTTCGGCATCGACCCATGCCTTTGCTTTATTTATAAATTCTTGATTGGCCTTATGCCAGTTATCCCAGTCTTCTTGGGTTGTGACATGCTTGCCTTCTTGCTGTGCTTTCTTGATGTTTTTTTCCTGCTCTTTGAATTGATAGCGCATCAGGTCCTGCGAAACTGGCATCATATATTCATTGGGAGCAGGCCACCTTGCGGTCAAAATCCAAATTGCGCCTGCGCCCTGCTCGATTGCCGTCTGATAAATTCTATACCTGTCGTAAACTTCCGACTTGTATATGCTGTCCCATCTAAACCAAAACTTTTCACCTGTTTCGGTTTTTTGACCAAGCGAACTCGGCGGAGAAGGATATTTCATCTCATACTGCCTGTCGCGATAATCATGCAAGCCTACTCTTTTCA
>URGP01000005.1 GCA_900547395.1 uncultured Opitutales bacterium
ATTCGCCTGTTTGCCCTGCGGACTGGCAACGCCGCTGGCGTAAAATCAGGGATAAATCGGGATTTAAGGGCTTGTGGGTTCAAGACGTTCTTCGGCATACCTACGCAAGCTACTTTACGAAAAGATACTCCGACCTCCCTCGCCTCCAACTCAATATGGGACACCGCGACCTCTCCCTCCTCCGCTCCCGATACGTCAATATGCAAAACATCTCCAAAACCGACGCCAAAGAGTTCTTCGGCTAAGCGTAAGGAAGATAAGCTATCAAAATATTAAGGTTTATAAAAAAACTTCGGAAAGGCTCCGAAGTTAAAAAAGTTTTAGTTTTCTTCAATGCCAAAGATTGAGTTGCAGTATGCCTTGACGTCGAATTTTTGCAGGTCTTCCGCCCTTTCGCCCAAACCGACGTATAAAATGGGAAGTTTTAACTGTCTGTAAATTCCCGCGAGCGCGCCCCCCTTTGAGGTGCCGTCGAGTTTTGTTATTATCATTGCGCTTAATTTAAACGCCTTGTCGAAAGCCTTTGCCTGCTCTATGCTGTTTGAGCCGAGACTGCCGTCAACCACGATTATCGAATTTTGCGGGGCGGTCGGGTCGTTCTTTTCCAAAACCCTGCGGATTTTTGAAAGTTCGTTCATCAAATTTTCTTTGTTGTGGAGCCTGCCCGCGGTATCCAAGATGAGAAAATCCGCCCCTCTTGATTTCGCCGCCTGAAAAGCGTCCCACGCGACCGCCGCGGAATCCGCGCCGTGGGAGCTTGCAACCAAATCGACATCAAGACGCTCAGCCCAAGTTTTTATCTGCTCGTTTGCCGCCGCCCTGAAAGTATCGCACGCGCCAAGCACAACGCTCTTTCCCGACTTTTTTATGAGGCTTGCGAGCTTTGCCGCGGTTGTGGTTTTGCCCGAGCCGTTCACGCCGACAAGGCAAATTACTGTCGGCGCGTTTTGCGCTATTTTAAGCTCCCCTTCCGAACCCTCCAAAATTCTCGAAAGTACATCGCTTCCGATTTGAGCCGCGTCCTTGCCGCGCAGTTCCTTTTCGCGCTTATAGGCGTTTCTGATAGCTTCTGTTATGTCGCTTGTCGTGTCCCAACCGAAGTCTGCGCCGTAGAGAGTTTCTTCGATAAAATCTATGTCGCTTTCGGAAATTTTCTTGGAAAATAAATCCAAAATTCCGCCGAGCGCGCCCTGCGCGGTTTTTTTAAGCCCGTCTTTGAACTTTTTGAAAATCGAAAACATCGCGCGCTATTTCACAAATTTTATAGTCGCGTCCTTCAAGCACGCATGAGCCTTGATTTTGTCCAAAACACCGTTTACAAAACGCTTGGAATCTGCGTTTGAGAACATTTTTGAAAGGTCAATCGCCTCGTTTATCGACACTGCCGACGGAATGTCGGGTCTGAACATAAGCTCGAACGCCGCAACGCGCATAATTGCCAAATCGACCTTGCAAATTCTTTCAATCGACCAGTTTTCGGCGGCGTTTCCGATTTCTTTGTCGATGTTTTTCAAATGGGCGAAAACTCCTGCGATAAGCTCTTCGGAAAACGCATAGAAACTTCTATCGCGTTTTTTTTCGGCAAAGAAAGCCGACAAATATTCGGGAGTGTGCGGCTCTTTTGAGATGTCGCACATATAAATATACTGCACTGCCGCCGCACGATTTTCGCGGCGCGCGCTCATTTTAAGTTCCTCGATATCCAAGAATTCTTCCTGCATAAATCAATCCTCGTCGTATTCAGCCAAAAAAGAATCGGTAAGCCATGCCATTTCAAGCGCGACTTCCGCAAACTCAACTCCCCTTTTTATAGAACCTATCGTGCGGTCTTCCGCCTGCTTTTGGGTTTCGGCAACCACAATTCCGTTCACAATCGGAACTTGGGAGGAAAGCGACACACTTTGCAACGCAACCGCCGTTGAATTGCCGATTATCATGTGGTGCGGAGTTTCGCCCGCAATGACGACCCCCAGCGCGATAACCGCGTCAAAATCCCCGCTTGACGCCATCAAATTCGCCATGTGCGGAAGCTCGCCAGACCCTGGGACGCGCACAACTTTTATGTTCTCCGCAGAGACGCCCGCGCAAAAAATCGTCGCCAATACATCGTCCAAAAGGGCATTCACAAGCTCTTCGTTAAAACGCGCGGCGACTATGCCGAAGCGGTATCCGCTCGCGTCGAATTTCGGCTTTGATCCTCTGTCTAAACTCATATTTTAATTTCTCCCGTAATTTCAAGCCCGTATCCGTCGGGCAGTTTGTGCAAGCCCAAATGGGTGGTGAGCAGCCTCATCTTTGAAACGCCAAGCTCGCGCAAGATTTGCGAACCCACGCCGTAGTCGCGGACAGTAGGCTTTATCGGCTCACCAGAATAGGCGTCTATTCCGCCGTCTGCAAGGCTTACATATACAAGCGCGCCGACGCCCTCTTTTTCAATCAGCCTCATCGCGCCTTCAAAAGATCCCGAACCCGAACTAAAAGAAGTGTCGGCAAAAATGTCGCACAAAATATTTTCTGAATGAACCCTCACAAGGGGTGATTGCGCTTTCGACAAATCTCCCTTTACAAGCGCGTAATGGATGCGCTTTGTATCCTTGGATTTCAAGCCCACAAAATTAAATTCGCCGAAGCGGGTTTTTATTTTGCGCTCGAAAGTGCGCTCCATTAAATGCTCGTGGCGCAGGCGGTATTCTATTAAATCCGCAACGCTCATAAGCTTCATGCCGTGCTTTTTCTTAAATTCGATTAAGTCCGGAAGGCGCGCCATGGTGCCGTCGTCGTTCATAATCTCGCAAATGGCGCAACAAGGCTTCAAACCCGCAAGGCGCGCCAAGTCCACGCTCGCTTCCGTATGCCCCCCGCGCTCGAGAACGCCGCCCGCCCTCGCCCTCAAAGGCTGAATATGCCCGGGGCTTACAAAGGCTTCGCTTCCCACGCTGAAATCTGCCATTAAATTCAACGCTCTCGCCCTGTCCGCCGCGCTTATGCCTGTCGTGACGCCGCTTGCGGCGTCCAAAGTGACGGTATATGCCGTACCTTTCGGGTCGCGGTTTACCTTTACCATGTCTTCTATGCCTATTTGGTTCAAGCGTTCCGATGTCGTCGGGGCGCACAATAACCCGCGGGCATAGCGCAACATGCAGTTTACCGTTTCGGGAGTGGCAAGCTCTGCCGAAAGAATCATGTCGCCTTCGTTTTCGCGGTTTTCGTCGTCAACGATTATCACGATTTTACCTTGCGCAAAATCTTTTATGCAATCTTCAACGCTGTCCATTTGGCTTTTCATAACAAATAAAAGAACGTATTATTGCGGATTGGACTTCAATTTATCAATATCTTTTTGCTGAAGTTTTTTGTACGAACCCTCGGAAATGCGGCGAAGTTCGTACTTGCCTATTTGAAAGCGCACAAGCTCTTTCACAAAGTATCCGACAGCCTCGAACATTCTGCGTATTTCGCGCTTCCTGCCCTGGTTCAGCCATACTTCAAGCCTTCTTGAATACAGAGGAGCGTCCTTGTTTGCAAGGGTTGAGATGCGCAATGCCCTAAGCTTTTCTCCGTCGTGCATTACGCCGTCCAAAAGCACGGGAATAAGCGTCTTGTCAAAATCGCGGTTCAGCAAAATACGGTAGCGTTTCACTACGCCGTTTGACGGATGGGTGATGAAATTCGCAAGCTCTCCGTCATTTGTCAAAATCAAAAGCCCCTGCGAATTTTTGTCGAGTCTGCCTACGCAAAAAAGCTTCATTTCAGAATATGGCTCGCGCAAAAGCTCAAAAACAGTCTTTCCGTCAAACCGGTCTTCGTTGGTGCAAAGATAGCCGACGGGCTTGTTCATCGCAAGAACGACTTTTTCTTCGACGATGCCCTTTACCGCCTTGCCGTCAACCACCACCCTGTCTTTTTCGGGGTTTACGTCCGCGCCGATTTCGGCGGGCGCGCCGTTTAAGCTAACGCGTCCTTCCAAAATCCGCTTTTCAGCTTCGCGCCGCGAACAAACTCCGCATTGCGACAAATATTTTTGAATTCTCATACAAAGAGGTTTTTCCGAAAAACTACGCCCTTTTGTATTCGGCTTCGATAAACTTTGCAAATTTGCCGATTTTTTCGGCATAAACTGCGACATTTTCAGCAATCGGCTCAACCGTTTTCGATGCGTCGGACTTGCAGAACTTTTCCGCCAAGTCGCTCCAAGAAAATCCGCCGCTTGCATTTGCCGCGCGCAACGCCGCGCCCAATGCAGCGGAATTGCCGACTTTCATGCGCTCGATTGTGGCATTAAACACGTCTGCGGCAACCCTCGCCATTCCGTCGCTTTTGCTCGCACCACCCGTAAGGCGTATGCGGGAGGGCTTTGAGCTCATCCAGTCGGAGCGCAGTTTCATATTCATGAACTGCCCTTCAACCAGCGCGCGAACCGCCGAAGCCTTGTCTTTCAAGCTTTCAAAATCCGCAGTCCCCTTCAAACGCGGAGAATCGGAATTTACGCGCGGGGCGATTTCATCGCCATAGAAGGGAATAAACATATTTTCGCCGCAGCCGACTTTTGTGCTTTCAAATGAAGTCTTGTCAAAGAAAGTCCAGTCAACGCCCAAATCCGCCTTCAAATGCTCGCGGGCAAGGGATCCGTTTCTAAAACAAATAAGGCTCATAAATCCGCCTGCGGGATTGCCGAAGACGTGCCCGCACATGTCGGGGTCGGTCGCCAAGTCTTTCATGGAAGCAAAGAAAGTGTCGCTCGTGCCGAGGCTTATTGCGGCAGTTGCGTCGGCCATTGCGCCGACTCCGACGAGGCTTGACGGATTGTCGCCCGTAAACAAAACTATGTCTGCCTCTGCGTTAAACCCGTATTTTTCGACAAAGTATTTTGAAATTTTGCCGCCGATGTTTGCGCTCGCCTTTACTTCGGGCAACTTTTCCGCGAGATTGTCCGCCAAGAAAGAGACGATTTTGCCGTCCCACTTCAAAGTGGATAGATTTAACATATTCATGCCCGCGCCGTCGCCGAAATCGATGGCGCAGTCCCTGCCCGCCAAAACGGAGCATAAATAGGAGCTTACCAAATGTATGCGGGCTGTGTCGGCGTAATTTTCAGGCTCCTGCTTTGCGAATTTGCGGATTTGAGAGCCGGTGAAACGCTCGATTGCTCCGCTTCCGGTTATGCGCGAAAGCTCCGCGTTGCCACCGAGAGCTTCCGCCATCTCCCTGCATTCAAGAGTTGTGGAAGTGTCCATCCAAATGGGGGAAGTCGCCCTACTTAAAGAGGGTTTCAACTGCTCCGCCAGTGTTTTGGAAGAATCCAAATTTTCAACGGCTTTAAAGAAAGAGGAGTTCAAATACACGCTGCCGTGCTGCTGCCCCGAACCCGAAACCGCCGCAACCGACGCAAAGTCAAAGCCGTCGGCTTTCATCCTTTCAAACAGCATGTCCAAAGAGTCAAGCCACATCATGGGGTCCGCATGGACAACGGAAGGATCTTCGTTTTTCAAATATCCTGACGGGGAATTGTACCAAGGCAAATCCGCGCCGAAATTCACGTTTTTGGAATAAACCACTTCGCCGCTAACTGCATCAACCGCAAGAGCCGACATCGACTGAGTGCTTGCGTCCAAACCCAAATATATTTTAGCCATAAAAAGAACTCCTGTTTGTTTATTAAAAAAAAATTATGCTTAAAGTATTGCACAAAACAGGCTATTTGTACAACCAAAATTTAGAGCTTTTTTCCTGAAATTTTTTTGCGTCCGCCGCCCACTTTTCAACAAATCTGCCGACATTCGCCCTCGCGCCTTTTGTGTAAATTTCATTCCACCACTCTTTTGAGCCGACATGCTTGTTGTACAATAACTGCGCGCTGTTCTTTGCGGAATAAAAAGGATTGCCGCGCGAAAGCTCGCAGGCAAGCTTCATCATGTAAAAGCTAAGCTCCGTCGGGCGAAGGGAATTAAAATCGGCAATAAGCACATAAACACCCTCTTGACCCAAATTGTTTTTAACCACTTTAAAATCCAATCCGCGAATGCCGTACGCTTTAAGCCTCGAACAAACTTCGCGCGCGCTCTTTCCCTTGAAAGTCAAAAATCTGAACGGATAATTTGAGCCGTAGCCGTGCCTGAACTCGCCAAGCTGTGCGCCAAGCCCCGTAATGGAATAGCCGAACGCCGCGGCGGAAGTCGGGATTGCGGGGCTTGTCGGAACCCACCTAAGACCCGTGTCAGCCCAAAGCATGCTTCTTCTCCAGCCCGACATTTTTATAATCCGCAAATTGCCGCGCTTGCGTATTTTTTCAGATACGCCAAGCCAGCCCTGCGTCCCCTTTGCCATCGACGCGATTTCCCCCATCGTAAGCCCGTGAACATAAGGCGCGGGAAACATGCCGACATAGCTTTTAAATTCCATGTCGAGCATAGGGCCGTCAACTTTCAAGCCACCAAGAGGGTTTGGTCTGTCCAAAACAATCACTTCTTTGCCCGCCTCGAAGCAAGCCTCCATTGCAAGAAGCATACAGCTTGCATAAGTGTAAGAACGCGCGCCGACATCCTGCAAGTCTATGACAAGCGCGTCGATTTTGCTTAACATCTGAGCAGTTGGCTTGCGGTATTTTCCGTATAACGAATATACGGGCAACCCCGTGCGGGCGTCGATTTTGTCAAGCACGGGAACCTCCGCCTTTTCGTTGCCGTATATCCCGTGTTCGGGTCCGAAAAGCGCGACCAAATTCACGCCGCGCGCCCGCCTTAAAACGTCAACGGTTGAAATCCCCATCGAATTTACCCCTGCGGGATTGGTCAAAAGCCCTATTCTTTTGCCGAACAGCGGCTCAAAGCCGAGGCGTTCCAAAACGTCAATGCCAAGCAAAACCTTTGGGCGGGTTTCATATTTTTGAGAAGAGTAAGAACTCCCCCTGTCCGCAGCAAAAACGCAAACGGCGCACAATGCAACCGCCATGCAAAAAAACAAAAAATTGCGCAAAAAACGTACCATTAAAAAAATTCCAAACAAAAGTGATAAAACCGCCTATTTTTTTACAGAATTTGCGGGCGGCTTGGCAAGCAAAAGATAAATCCATGTATTTATTGACGCGCAAAGCAAGGCTATTATGAAACCTCCTCCCAAAGTCGCGGCAAGTACGTGAATGACGACCTCCGCGTTCGCAAGCCTGTCCAAAACCTCGTAAAACCCCTGTTCCGACAATATTTTCCCGAAGTCCTCTTTAAGCTCCGATATGCCAAGCGTCCGCAAAATAAAATCCCCGAGAGAATACTGCCCGTACAAGATAAACGGAATTGTTATCGGGTTGGTAACCCACTGCAAAGCCATCGCGATAATGCAGTTCGCCCTCGCCGGAATGCTTATTAAGAAAGCGACCAGCATTTGCATGGAATAAATGGGTATAAGCGCGACAATCCACCCTACCCAAATGCCCGCAAGAACATTCCTTCTGCGAAACTCCCAAAGATAAGTCCGCTTTCGCGCGGTTTCGGCAAAGTACTTCAAAATCGGATAGCGGTGCATGTTTGACTTGCGCGGCATGGGGCGCAAAATTTTCTTCAAAAAGCGCATTCTTTCGCGCCTTTTTATTGTATCGCTATCTAAATTGCTGTCGAAATCTTGGGACATTTTCAAAACATACGTTTAATACGGCTATATGCGGAAAAAATAAACAGTTTGTTCCGTCCCAAGGCAAGATATTTATGTTTTTTAGGAACAAAATGAAAAAAACGCTTTCTAATATATCATAAAGAAAAATATTTCATACCTGTAATAAAAAAACAAACCAACGCAAAAACATGAAAACAAAAAAACAGCCAAACGCCCCTTTAAACAATTTGCAAAGAAAACTTGTCGCGGAACATTACCCTCTCGTTGACAAAGCCCTTAATTCAATCCGCACCCGCCTGCCAAACCACGCCGACATCGACGAATTGCACTCCGCGGGAGTGAGCGGGCTTGTGGACGCGGCAACAAAGCTTAATCCGCAAAAGAGCAAAAGCTTCGGGGCGTACGCTTCGATGAGAATAAGGGGCGCAATTATGGACGAACTTCGCAAGCTCGACTACATGCCGCGCTCTGCAAGGCAGGACGCAAAGAGAATAAGCCACGCCCGCGAAAACTTGGAAGACAAGCTCGGCAGAAACGCAACCGACGACGAGCTGAGAAATGCGATGGGGCTTTCGCGCAAGCAGTACACGAAAGTAATGCGCCGCACGCAAAACATCTCTTTCATATCACTTAACGACGACTCTACAAAAGACGGCGAAGCGCGCGATTTAAGCGACGTAATCCCCGACGAAAACGCGCTTACCGCCATTCAAAAAATCGAAAAGCAGGAGCTTTCGATAATGCTGAAACAAAGGCTCTTAAACCTTCCCGAAAAACAGCGCAAGATAATCGAAAGCTATTATTTCAAGGAAAAGAAGCTTGCCGACATCGCCGAAGAGTTTGACGTAAGCGAGGCGCGGATTTGCCAAATACACGCGCAGGCGTTAAAAACCCTGCGGTCAAAATTCAAGAATTAAAAAAAGGGGGCGGATATCCGCCCCCTCTCTATTTCTGTTTATTTATGTTTACATTTGCAATCATGCTTGCATGAGCATTTGCCCGTGCAACATCCACAGCCGCCGCCGTTTTTTTTCACCCTTCGTATGTTGAACCAGAGCGAAAAAACAACCAGCGACACCGCAAATATAAATGCCAACACATTTACGAACGCATCCATCTTAATATCCCAAAAGCGAGCCAATTTGGTAAATCACAAACGACACAACCCAAGCCGTCGCAATCCAAAACGCGATGGTAGCCCATGTCCACTTCGCGCTTTTAAACTCGGCGTTTGCGGTAGCGACTGCCGCCATGCACGGAACGCTCAAAAGGTTGAACGCCATAAACGCAACTGCGGCGGCGGGAGAGAATGTCGCGACAATAGTCGCGGCGAGAGCGGAGCTTGCTGCATCGTCTTCCAGCGCGTCGCCTTCGACGTTCGGGTTATACAAGACACCCATTGTGGAAACAACCATTTCCTTTGCAATCAATCCGGTGAGGATTGCAACAACCGCTTTCCAGCCTATGTCTCCGCTCGCAAATCCAAGCGGGATGAACAAGGGCTGCAAAAACGAACCCAAAACGCCCAATATGCTTTCGTTTGAATTGGTTTCAACCATGCTAAACCCGAAAGAGAAAGACGACAAGAACCAAATCACGACAGTGGCAGCGGCAATAATTGTGGCAGCCCTCGCAATATAGATTTTCAGCTTTTCCCATACATTCAAAGCGATGTTCTTTATGAGCGGAAGGTGGTACGGCGGAAGCTCCATGATAAATACGGAAGCGTCCCCCTTAAACACCGTCTTTTTAAGAATGATTGCGGCTATAATGGCGGTAATGATGCCAATCATGTATATTGAAAATATCGCGATGTCGGCATTTGAAGGGAATATCGCCATTGCAAACATGCTCCAAATCGGCAGTTTGGCCCCGCAGGAAAAGAAGGGAGCAAGCATTATCATAAGCTTGCGCTCCTTGTCGTTTTCAAGAGTGCGCGAACCCATTATTGCGGGAACAAGACAGCCGAAGCACATCAAAAGAGGCAAAAACGCCTTGCCCGAAAGCCCGAATCTGCGCAAGAACCTGTCCATCAAGAAAGCCGCCCTCGCCATGTAGCCCGTGTCTTCCAAAATATAAAGGAACATGAAAAGCATCATAATCTGCGGCATAAAACTCAAGACGGCTCCGACACCCGCAAGAAGACCGTCGCACATCATGCCCTTTACCCATTCGGCAGCCTTGACAGCGTCAAGCCCCGAAGAAACAATCCCCGTAAGCCATTCCGTGAAGACTTCGGTAAGCCCAAGCAGATAAACCCCGGGGCTCATCAAAGGCTCTTCCAAAATTCCCAAAGACGCGAGGAAGAACAAGTCTTCGCTAAACGTAAGGTGGAAGACAAAAAACATCAGTGCAAAGAAAATCGGAAGCCCCAATACTTTTCCCGTCAAAACCCTGTCTATTTTGTCGGAAATGGTCAACGCTTCCGAAGCCGACTTGCGCTTTATGCATGGGGATATTTTTTTTGAAATATACGAATATCTCCAATTTGCGACAGCCGCTTCAAAATCGGAATCAAATTCGGACGGAAGGGATATTTCATTTTTTATTTTTTCAATGCCCAAAAGCGCGTCTTGCGAAAGCCCCGAATTTTTGGCGTCCCCTTCCAAGGCTTTGACGGCTCTGAATTTGGCGTGCCTTGCATCTTTTGCAAAGCCGCATATCTTTTCAAAACAGCATGAGATTTCAGATTCCTCCAAAACCGATTTCCCCAAGCGGGGCTTTTTAGCCTCTTTTGCGGCCGTATCCATGAGCTTTTCAATCCCGCTCTTTTTCAGGGCGCAAATTTCAACCACGCTTACGCCAAGCTCTTCTTCAAGGCGGCGGGCGTCTATTTTTATCCCGTCCCTGCGCGCAACGTCAGTCATGTTGAGAGCGACTACAATCGGGCAATCGCTTTCCAAAAGCTGCGTTGTCAAATATATGTTGCGCTCCAAGTTCGTGGCATCGACAATGTTTATGATGAGGTCGGGATTTTCGTTTAAGATGTAATTGCTTGCGATTACTTCTTCGGGAGAATACGGCGAAAGCGAATAAATGCCGGGAAGGTCGATTATTTCCGCTCTGAAACCGCTTTTTTTATAGACGCCCTCCTTTTTATCCACCGTGACGCCCGGCCAGTTGCCGACATGCGTGGATGCGCCTGTCAGCGCGTTAAACAAAGTGGTCTTGCCACAGTTGGGATTTCCTGCGATTGCAAATTTCATTTTTCAACCCTCATTTTAATTAAAGACGCTTCCGCCTTGCGCAGCGACAATTCATATCCGCGCAGCGAAACTTCTATGGGATCGCCCAATGGAGCGGACTTGCGCATCAGAATTTCGGTGTCGGGCGTTATGCCCATATCGAAAATTCTGCGGCGCAAACGGCCTTCTCCCAAAATTTTAACAACCCTACCCGATTCGTTCGGGCTAAATTCAGATAATAATTTTTCCATATCACTTAACCAAAATTTTCTGAGCCACCGACTTGTTCAAAGCAACCCTCGAACTGCCGAGAGCCACAAGCATGACGCCGCCCCTGTCTATCAGGGGAGTAAGCTTTCTGCCAATCACAAAGCCGAGATTTTCAAGCCTCCGCTTTTCGGAAGCCTCCATTCTCATTGCCATAATTTCCACGGTTATTCCGCTGTCGCAAAATGTAAGCGGCATAAATAATAATCCTTTCAAAAAATTTAGGTGTCCGCAACGCCAAGTCTGCCATTGCGGACACCTTTCTAACAACACTAATCAAAAATTGAGTTCGGCACGCGCGCCAAATACCAGCGATGTCTGGCGGTCTCCGCTGCGGCTTTCGGGATAGAAATACATCTGCAAGTCGGGCTGAACCGAGAAAGACTTTGTGACCTGGCACTTGTATGTAAGCTCAACACAAGTTTCGTATTTGCCGAGGCGTTCGCCTTCCGCTTCCGCATAGTTGCGGGCGTTTTTGGTTGTGTTTACGGCGGATACGCCGAGAGCCAAAATATCGTCGGGGCGGCTCTTAAACGGGGCGAACCAGTTTAATCCCGCGTCGATGTACTTCGAGTAAGTCGCGATTTCCGAAGACGGAGAGTAAGCCAAGCGGCAGAATGCGCCCAAAACAGGGTTGCCTTCGTCGTCGCAGAGCAAGTCCTGCTGGATTGCCAAATAGAAAGAGTAGAAATTTGTGGCAGTGCCGCCGTTTCTCAAATCCTCAAATTCGCCCGTGTGCAAATTGCCGCCGAAAACGACCGTTCCGCCCAAGCCCGCAATCGAGTAGTTGTAAGAGAGAGCGTACCAGAACGCGACATCGTGCAATTTGTAGTCAAAACCGTGGTTGGAAGCAACGTCGTCGCCCGCGTCGCCGTTGTAAAGACCAAGCTTTATCGAAAAGTCTTCATAGGCATATTCGGCTGTCGCGCCAAAAGTGGCGAGGCTGTACTGCGAAAAAGCCATTCTGCCGTTTGCCAAGCCCAAGTCCGCGTTTACGGGAATTGCGCCGAAACTTGAATTTAAGAATACGTCGGCATAATCCAAACCCATAAAGTCTTCGTCGGCGGCAAGCTGCCCGATGCGGAACGCGAAATTGCCGACGCCGGTTTCAAATTCGTTAGCGTAATAAACTTCAAACACCCTTGTCATCTTGCTTGAAAAGATGTTTGACGCCGCGCTCATTCCCGAAAGATAGTTTTCAAAATTGCCCGACTGCGCGTAATAGTAGGCGGTAAGCCCTATTCTGCCGGCGTTTTTAACGCCTGAAAGCTTTTCGATGTCCTGCTCAAACCCGAAAGTTATGAGGCTGTCGAAAGTCGTGCCGTGCTTTAAGCCGCCCGAAAGATTGCTCCATGTTTCGCCCGTCCAATTCAAAACGGGGGTAAAGCCCGAATCGGGAAGAAGTCTGTTCGTGGCTTCTTCCAAAACCAGGCTTTCGCGTTCCCACCAGCCCTGAGGCTTTTCATTCTCCGCGTTTGCATCAGCAGCGAAAGCGGAAAAAGTTATGGTCGATGCGGCTGAAACCGCCGCGATGTATTTCATTTTATTTTTCATTTTAATGTTAGGCTTGTCTAATTTTCAGTCTAAAAAAATTTTTAAGAATTTTCCAAATTCGGAAGCGGCAGGGAATTTATGTAGGCAACAAACCTGCGCTTCAAATCGGGAGTAAACGCATGCTCCATTTTGCAGGCGGTAAGCTCCGCGGCTTCGCGCGCCACGCCGAGATGCAAAGACAAAAACTTCGATATCGCGCTATGGGCTTCAAAAACCGACGCCGCAATCTTTCTGCCCTTGGGGGTCAAGGCTATCGGGGCGTAGTCTTCAAAACACACATAGCCCTCGCTTCTCAAAACCCTCATAGACTGCGCAACGCTCGCCTTGCGGATGTTCAATTTTTTTGCGATGTCGGAAATTCTGGCATTGCCCGTTTTTTCCGACAGAACAAAAACCGCTTCGAGATAATCCTCTTTGGACTCCGACAATTTGCAAGTTTCAACCTTCATAAATTAAAAACGAAAAACAAAATGTTAGAGGCGTCTAACTTTGTCAACAAAAAAAATAAAAAAAAATCCGCACTGCAAATACGCGCCATAAAAGCGCGCAGAACATGCGGATTTTTCAGCGTTAAAATACGAAAATGCGCTATCGCGAAACTTCAATGCCCGCCATTGCGCCCATCGCAGAAGCGGTGATTGCCTGCCTGAAATGCTTGTCGGAGCAATCCCCCGCGACAAACACATTTTCAACGTTCGTGCGGACAAGCGAATTTTGCGCGGGAATGATATAGCCTTCCTCGTCCATGTCTATTTTGCCTTTGAAAACGTCCGTATTCGGCTTGTGCCCTATTGCGACAAAAACGCCTTGGCAGTCTATTTTGGAAACGGAATTATCTTTTACGTTTTCAACCAAAATCCCCGCGCACTTGCCGTCATCGCCGACTAAAACTTCCTTTACAACGCTATCCCAAACAGGCGCGATTTTTTCGTTTTTTAGAAGGCGGTCTGCCATTATTTTGGACGCCCTCAACTCTCCCCTGCGGTGTATCAGCTTCACGGAATTTGCAAAACGCGTCAGAAAAACCGCCTCTTCACATGCAGAGTCTCCGCCGCCGACAACAACCACGTCCTTGCCGCGGTAAAACGCGCCGTCGCAAGTTGCGCAAGTCGAAACGCCCTTGCCGCCGAAAAGCTCTTTTTCGTTTTTCGCCCCCGTAAGTCGCGCGGACGCCCCCGTTGCTATTATGACTTTTTTAGCCTCGAAGACTTGGTTTCCGGAGCAAAAAATCTTTTTTGTTTCTGATGAGAAATCGACGCTTTCAACAACCGCGTTCAAAATCTTTGCCCCGAATTTTTCAGCCTGGGTGCGCATGTTCCAAACAAGCCCGAAGCCGTCTATGCCGTCGGGAAAACCCGGGAAATTTTCCACTTCGCTCGTGGTGGTTATCTGCCCGCCGGGCTGCAAGCCTTCGATTACAAGGGGGCTCAGCCCGCCGCGCGCAGTGTAAATTGCCGCGCTCATTCCCGCGCAGCCGCTTCCGATGATAATTACGTTTTCCATAAAAATTCCTTTTTTAATTTCCAAAATAAAACCATTTGCCAATTAAAATTGCAAGTTCCTAAAAATTTTTATCGCAACAAAAAGATAATCTGCAAATATTTATTTTTTAACAAAGTAAATTTTATGGAATTTATCGACACCCACGCGCATCTTGACGCCTTCCAAACAGCAGGAGAATTGGAAAGCGCGATAAAACGCGCAAAAGACGCAAACGTAACCCGCATCATAACATGCTCGGCGAGAAAATGCGACTGGCAGAATTTTTCAAAAATCGCAAGAGAGCACAAGGGCTGTGTTTTCTGGCAGATGGGCATACACCCCACGGAAATCGAAGACGGCGACGAAGAGTTTTTGGAAAGCGCAAAAGACTTTCTAAAAAGCGATATGCCGCCCGTATCGATTGGGGAAATCGGGCTTGATTTTTACAAGTTTGAAGGTTCGCGGGAAGAGTTTGAAAAAATGAAGTCGCGCCAGGAAAGGCTTTTTAAGGCGCAGCTTGAAATCGCAAAAAACGCGGGGCTTCCCGTATGCGTCCACGCAAGAAGCGCGGTAGAAGAGGCGATTAAAATCATAGACGAAAGCGGATTTGACTGGGGAAAGGTTGTTTTCCACTGTTTCAGCGGCACGGCAAGCCAGCTTGAAATGCTTAATTCGCGCGGCGGCAGAGCCTCTTTCACGGGAATAATAACCTATAAAAACGCGGAGCAAATGCGCGAATCAATGCTTGCGCAGGGGCTTTCAAAAATTATGTTTGAAACAGACTGCCCGTATCTTGCGCCCGTTCCGATGCGCGGAAAGCCAAACGAGCCAAGCTACATTCCGTTCATCGCCCGAAAGTCCGCGGAGCTTTTCGGAATTTCGGTTGAAGAAATCGCAGAAATTTCGACTAAAAACGCACGCGAATTTTTCGGCATTTAACCCTTTACGACAATCCTAATTTAAACTTCAATCTAAGCATGGTTAAAATTTCCGTAAATATCGACTACAATATGCCCGACCGTCTCGAAGACTTCCTCTGCGAGCTGGAAACTTCCTCATGGTCCATCGAAAAAGCAAACGACGCAACCCCTCCGAAGCTCGTCGGGTACTTCGACAATTTGGAAGAAGCCGCCCCCGCCTACAAGCAAATCAGAAAAGAGTTTAAAACCCTTCCCGAAAATTTTGATGTTGAAGAAATTTTCGACTGCGACTGGCAAAACGAGTACAAAAAATATCTGACCTCATGGCGGCATGAAAATCTCCACTGGGTGCCCGTCTGGGAAAAGGAAAAATACATTTTGCCCGAAGGCGGCAAGGCATTTTATTTCGACGCAGGGCTCGCTTTCGGCACGGGAGACCACCCCACAACCCGCCTCTGCGCAATCAGAATGCTTGATTTCCTGAAAAAAACCGAAAAACCCGAAAGCGTGTTTCTAATCGACGCGGGATGCGGCTCTGGCATACTCGCCCTTAGCGCGAAGCTCTTGGGAGTCGGCAAGGTTTACGGCTTTGACAAAGACCCCGAAGCGGTGCGCTTAAGCGAAGAAAACGCAAAGATAAACAATGTGCCAAACGGCGGCGTTGAATTTTCGGAAGCCGGAATAGACGACGGGCTAAAAGGCAAAACCTGCGACATTCTGCTTGCAAACATACAAGCCGACATCTTGCAAATATACGCAAAAGAGTTAATCGGCGCGGTAAAAAGCGGCGGAATTTTGGTTTTAAGCGGGATACTGGCATTTGAAAACGACGAGGTTAAGCGCAAGTTTTTGGAAACGGGCGGCGCGAAAATAAAATCGTCCGATACCGCGATAATGGGCGAATGGTCCGACATTATGTTTGAAATCGCCTGATGAGAGACCGCCGAATCATAGAGCTTTTAAGCCCCGCAAAAAATGCGGAATGCGCAATCGCCGCAATCAAGGCGGGCGCGGACGCGGTTTACATGGGCGCAAGCTCCTTCGGTGCGAGAAGCCTTGCGGGAAACTCTTTTGACGCAATCAAAAAGTCCGCGGATTTCGCACATCTTTTCGGCGCGAGAGTTTACATAACGCTAAACACGATTTTATTTGACGGCGAAGTCGAACAGGCGCGCGAAACCGCTTTCAAGGCTTGCGATGCGGGCGCGGACGCGCTTATAATTCAAGACATGGGGCTTATGAACGGAGAGCTTCCGCCGATAGAACTCCATGCAAGCACCCAGTGCAATATCCGAACTCCAGAAAAGGCAAAGTTTCTTGAAGATGCAGGCTTTGACACTTTGGTGCTGGCGCGCGAGCTTTCGCTAAAAGAAATTGAAAACATCGCAAAAAGCGTAAAAGCAAGAATCGAATGCTTTGTCCACGGCGCATTGTGCGTTTCATACAGCGGGCAATGCTACCTAAGCCACGCAATCGGCGGCAGAAGCGGAAACCGCGGCGAATGCGCCCAGCCTTGCAGAATGCCCTACTTGCTTGAAGATTTTAACGGCAAAATAGTTTCAAAAGACGCTCACTTTCTGTCGCTAAAAGACATGAACCGCTCAAAGTCGGTCGGAGAAATGCTTAAAGCGGGCGCAAGCTCCTTCAAGATAGAAGGCAGGCTTAAAGATTTGGATTATGTAAAAAACATAACGGCATACTACCGCAGAATTTTGGACGCGGAAATTGAAAAAAACGGGCTTTGCCGCGCAAGCTTCGGCAGAAGCCGTTTCCCGTTTGAACCCAATCCTTCAAAGACTTTCAACCGCGGCTTTTGCGAATATTTCCTGAAAGACATGTCAGAAAAATGCGCAAGCTTCGACACCCCGAAATCGAAAGGCGAATTTATAGGCAAAGTTGAAAATCCTATTAAAGGCGGATTTGAAACAAATTCAAAAGAGCTTCAAAACGGGGACGGAATTTTAATAAAAAACCCCGACGGGCGAATTTTCGGGACGCTCGTAAACTTTTCAAAAAACGGAAAAATAAAATGCGCGTCAAACTGCCCTGTATGCAAAGGGGCTGAAATTTGGCGCAACAAAAGTGTGGCGTTTGAAGCGCAAATATCGGGAGAATGCTCGCGGAAAATCGGAATCAATGCCGAATTTTCGGAAACGCCGTCGGAATATAAAATTTCATTTTCGCACCCTCCGACAAATTCTTATTCGGAAGTAAAAATAAATAAAGGCGAAACCGAACCCGCGCAAAATTTCGACGCCGCAAGTGAAAGAATTTCCGCAAGCCTGCAAAAATCGGGAGGCACGAATTTTGAAGTCATAAGCTTTAAATTTTCTGCAAAAAGCGCGCCGTTTTTAAAAGCCTCGGAAATAAACGAATTCAGGCGGACCTTGCTAAAAGCTCTCGAAGAAAAAATCGCAAGCTTGCACGAATTAAAACGCAAAGTAAAACGCATTCCCCCAAAATTTTCCGCGATAAAAAAAGAATTTTTCGACGCCGATTACAGGGCAAATGTCTCGAACAAAAAAGCGGAGGATTTCTACAAAAAATGCGGCGTAAAAATAGAAGAACCCGCGCTTGAATGCAACGTTGCCGACATTTCCGAAAAAGAGCTGATGCGCACGAAACACTGTATTTTGCGCGAACTTGGAATGTGCAAAAAAGAAGGGAAATTCCCGAAAAGCCTTGCGGAGCCGCTGATTCTTAAAAGCGGGGAAGCTTCGCTAAAAATACGCTTTAACTGCGGCGACTGCGGAATGTCGATTTTTAACGCTCACTTTAAAAGCTCGGAAGCCCGCTGAGACAAACTCCTTGCTTTCTTCAATTCTGAAATTGCGTCCAACATATTTGATTTGAAAGAATTTTCATCATCTTCCAACGCGCTGTCATACATTCTGCCAATGGCGACCATCGCATTGAAATATATCGGATTTGTCCACGGAAGCTCTACCTTGATTTCTGTTATGCGCTTTGAAATTTCCCTTTTTATTTCGTCCCTGCGCGCAAAAATATCATCTCCCGCAATGATTTCGACAGCCCCGCCCTTTCGCATTTTTTGCACCGTAAAGAAATACGCGGCGTCGGAATCGGAAGACTTAAAGTCTTTTACGCCCGAAAGACGCGCATATATCTCGCCATAAACTGCGGCAAAAAACTTGTCGTTATAGTCGGAGCCGAAGCGCGATATCAAATACTCTCCCGACGGAACGCCGTTTAGAACAAAATATTTCAGCATTTCAAACCAAGCCTTTGAATTGCCGCCGCAAAGAGAGCGCAATGCCAAAAGGGAAAAATATGAAGACGCCTCCATTTTCAAAATGTCTCCGCCTGCCTTTGGAGAATAATTGAACACGTCCGACATTTTATCCGCGCCAGTATTTTTCAAATGGCGGGCAAGCTCAATCGGGGCAAATTCTGCGATTTGGCGCGCAATCATAGCCCTGAGCGCAAGCTCAATCCAATAGGGATGGCTTTTTTTACTCCCAAATTCCGCCGCGCAAGCGCGCAAATATATGTTTGCGATGCGCTCGTAAAATTTGTCAAGCGGCAGATTTTTTGAGCATTTTACGGACAATACAACGTCAAATTTAAACCTCGAAGTCTCCAAAAAATCGCCCTCAAAATCCGCTTCGCTTTCAGGCAAAAAATGAATTTCTATCGGTGTTTTGAATTTTTCAACGCCGCCAAACATCTCCTCTATCGCCCGCTCCGCCTTGCCAACAAGCGTAAAGCCGAAATTGCGAAGCTCCAAATTTTTTGAAAACACGATAAACGCCGACTTCGAGCTTTCGGAATAAAACAATTTATCGCCCTCGGGCAGCTTGCCATCAAAATTATTGGCGGCACTCTTTGCGATTTCCTCGTCAAGGCGTTTTTCCAAAGAAAATTCTCCGCTCTCCGCAAAAGAAAGCAGGGGCGCAAAAAACAAAACTGCCGCAGTCAAAATTTTCATTTTTCCAAAATCAAAAATCCGTTTTCAGCATGAACCTTGCAACTTGACAGCCTGTTTGCGGCATCCCTTAGCAAGGGGCATTCCAAATATTTTCCCGCCGCGTTTTTTAGGATTATTTTTGCAATCGGCAAGGGAATTTTCGCACCCGCCAAGCGGGCGTCAGACAAGACAAACCACCCGCCTGAAATTTTGAAATAAAACGACAGGCGGCGGCAGGAGCTGAAAATCGAAATCGGAGAATTTACGGCGATTGAAACTTTGAGAGTTTCGCCGTCCAACTCAAAATCGGGGGCAAACAAAATTTCACCGACAGACACTCCCTTTTCGCAAAAATCCCGATACAAGATTTTCGACAATTCCCCCTTGAAGCCGCTTGCGGAAAATTTTTCGCTTTTGCGGCTATTGTCGCTTAAAAAATCTGCCACAAAAGAGGGAGATGACTGCGCAGGGACTTCGCAAACTCCGCCTTTAAGCGACAAGACGCAAAAAAAGCCCGCGACAGCCCCCAACACAAACGCCAACGCGCAAAAAAGCGCGAACGAAAATATCGGCAAAACTATCGCAAGCTTTTTCAAAACCCGTCGTGTTTTAGTATGAACGCCCCTCTTTATGCTCGAAGTAGTTTATGTAGGCGCGGTTCAAAACCTTGTAGCCTCCCGGTGTGGGATAGTCGCCAGAGAAAAACCAGTCGCCCGAAGAGCTTTTTACCGCCTTGTGCAAATCTTCGATTGACAGGAAAACCGTTTCAAGCTCGCCCTTCCAGGAGACGTTCGGCGGATATACGAGCTCTGCGATTTTCTTTGAAATTTGCTCCGTCGTAAAGCAGTCGTAAATGCGCTTCACATAGTTTTTCATATCTTTCGGATCTTTGTCAGCCTGCGCGCAGCACTGCTGGTAAACTTCAAGCAAAAGCTCCTTGTTGCCGCTTTCCTTGCAAAGCTCAACGGCAGCTTGGAAAGCGATGAATTTGCCAAGCTCGCTCATGTCGATGCCGTAGCAGTCGGGATAGCGGATTTGCGGGGCTGTGGAAACTATCACGATTTTGCGCGGATTTATGCGGCTGAGTATCCTCAAAATCTGCTGACGCAAAGTCGTGCCGCGTACAATGGAGTCGTCAAGGCAGACCAGAGCGTCTTCGGGGCGCACTACGTCGTATGTTATGTCGTAAACGTGCGACGCCATTTGCATTCTGTCCTTTTCAGACGAGATGAAGGTGCGCAGTTTGATGTCCTTATGCACAACCTTTTCCCCGCGGGGCCAGTTGTCGAGAATGAGCTTGTCCAAATCTTCGCCCGTGATTGTTTTCCCCGAATTTACGATTTTCAAAATTTCGTCTTTTACGTCCTTGCGCCTCTGGACGCGCAATTCGTGCATCATTCCGTAATACGCCATTTCGGCAGTGTTTGGAATGTAGCTGAAAACGCTCTTTGAAAAATCGTTGCCTACGCTCTTTATGATTTGCGGAACGAGAGCCGCGCCGAGTGCCTTTCTTTCCTTGTAGATTTCAGGGTCGTTGCCGCGGGAAAAATATATGCGCTCAAACGAGCATGATTTCTTTTCGCCTGCTGAAACATATTCTTCGTCCCTTACGGAGCCGTCTCCCTTAATGACAAACACATGCCCCGGAGCAAGCTCTTTTATGTCCTCGGCGGTTTCGTCAAAAATCGTCATTAGCGCAACGCGTTCCGAAGCAAACGCAATCAACTCGTCGTTTTGAAGATAAAAGCACGGGCGGATTCCGTTTCGGTCGCGCAAAACAAAGGCATCGCCGTTGCCCAAAAGCCCCGCGATTGTGTAGCCGCCGTCCCAGTCGAGCGCGGCCTTGCGCACGATGTCAACAGGATTGAGCCGCTCAGCCATCACGCGCAAAACATCTTCGCCTCCAAGCCCTTCGTCGCGAAGCTTGCGATAGATTTCAGAATGCTCGATGTCGAGATGGTAGCAGATTTCTTCCATAATCGACTGGGTGTCTGAGCTGAAAATCGGGTGCGTGCCGCGTTCTATGAGCTTTTTGTTGAGGGCGTCGGCGTTTGTGATGTTGAAGTTGCCCACAAGCATAAGGTTGCGCGACGGCCATGTGCTTTTGCGGAAGAACGGATGGCAAAGCGTCTTGTCGTGGTTAGTGCCGCTTGTGCCGTAGCGCAAATGCCCGATTAAAAGTTCCGCGCAATAGTCGAAATTGTCTTTGGCAGTTGACGGAAATTCGGGATGAATAATGCCGTCTTTTACCATTTTGTTGTATTTTTCAAGCTGTTCGCCGAAAATTTGCGATAAAGCGTTGCTCTTTGTGCTTCTTTCGCGCGCCATAAACGGCTTGCCCGCAGGCACGTTCAGCTTGACCGCGCCAATTCCCGCGCCGTCCTGCCCGCGGTTGTGCTGTTTTTCCATCAAAAGGAAAAGCTTGTTAAAACCGTAAAGGGGCGTGCCGTATTTTTCTTGATAGTAAGACAAAGGCTTCAAAAGCCTCACCATCGCAATGCCGCACTCGTGTTTGATTGAATCGCTCATATGTATCTCCTTAAATTTTTAAATTAAACGGCTTCAAAAAAACGCGCAGAATGACTACGCGTTTTCAAGATATTTTTTAAGTCTCGCCACAACCTTTTCGCGCCCCAAAACTTCAAGCATGGGCATCAAGTCGGGTCCGCTTGCAACGCCTGATATGGCAAAGCGAAGCGGCGGGAAAAATTCAGTGAATTTAATACCAAGCTCCTCTGCCTTTTTCTCAAACGCCGCGTGAATTGAATCGCCGTCGAAGCTCTGAATGGACGAAAGGACTTCAAGCGCACCCCTCATTCTTTCAATCGGGTTTCCCTTTTTGAAAACGCGCTCTTTCGCGGCTTCGTCAAAGGCAAAGTCCTCCGTGAAAAAGTACGAGACAAGGCTTGCAAAAGTTTCCATTGACGCCGCCTTCGGCTGCGCAAGCTTAAACACGCGCTCGATGTAATCCTTGCCGCCTGCGAGATTTACCCCCGAATTTTCCATCGCCTTGCAGGCGAGCTCGGAAAACTTTTCGATTGGCAGGGCGCGGATATGCTCCATGTTGAAGTGCGCCATTTTCTTTTCGTCAAAACGTGCGTTGGAATGAACTATGCCCTTGAAATCGAAAAGCGAAATGATTTCGTCTATCGGCATTATTTCCTTGCCGTTTTTTGGATTCCAGCCAAGCAAACAAAGATAGTTGCGCACGGCTTCGGGAAGAAAGAGCTTTTGCTGGTATTCTTCGATTAAAGCCCCCCTGTCGCGCTTGCTCATTTTGCCGGAGCCTTCGCTTTTCAAGATTAGCGGAATGTGGGCAAATTGCGGCATCGGAGCGTCAAACGCCTTGAAAAGCTCTATGTGCTTATTGGTGTTGGTCAAGTGGTCTTGACCCCTTATTACGTTGGTGATTTCCATGCAAATGTCGTCAACGACATTCACAAAATGAAAAACGGGAGTCCCGTTCGAGCGGAAAATCGGGAAGTCTTTTTCTTCCAAGCGTTCAACATCGCCGTAAACGGCATCGTGCAAAACCTGCTTTTCGCCAGATACTTTGAAGAACACCGCGCCGTCCTTGTCGTACGCCCTGCCCTTTTTGCGGAGAATTTCGAGATACTGCAAATAAATGTCGTCGCGCCGGCTCTGGAAATACGGACCATAGTTTCCACCGACTTCAGGGCCTTCGTCCCAGTCGAGACCAAGCCAACGCATGCTGTCCATTATAACATCCAAAAACGCCTGGCTGTTGCGCTCCTTGTCGGTATCTTCAATTCTAAGAACAAACGTTCCGCCGGTGTGGCGCGCATAAAGCCAGTTGAAGAGCGCAGTCCTTGCGCTGCCGATATGAAAAAAGCCCGTGGGGCTGGGTGCAAATCTAACTCGTGTTTTTCCGCTCATAAAAACATAAATAAAATGCCTAAAAAGTCGGCGATTTCAACAAAAATAAATCTAAAACCCGCTTTTTTTGAATTGCGGACGGCAAACAAAAAGCATTCGATGCAGGCACAAAAACTATTCCCCGCCCATAACGAAGGTCAGTACAAGTTCGCCTTCGGCTGAGACATAGAGCTTCACATCGTCGTCGCGGTGCTTTTTAAGTATTTTTATTTTGGGATTTTTGTCCAAATCCGACAAGTCGCCAAGCTGTTTTGTCCAGTCGTTTTTTGCGGCAATCAATATGTACTTGCGCTCAAACCCCTTGAATGAATGGTGCATGCTTATGTCTATTATGAGGCTCCCCTCGAACGCTCCGACCGATTTAGCCCTGATTGTGGAAATTCCAACCGCGTCCGAAACAAATTCAAGCGAGGTCTTTTCTCCCCTCAGCGAAAATTCGTTGTCAACATTTATGTTTATGCCGTCGCCTACGAGAGTGAGGGCGGTTTCCTTTCCCTTTTCGCCGACGACAAGCTCGTCGCAATTTAAAGTGTCTCCTATTTGCAAAACAACGCACTTGCTGTCGTCAAAACCTCTCACAATAGCCAAATTGGAGAAATCCGAGCCTTCCGACATAAGCCCGAGCGAATGAGTCCCGAGTTCACGCATTGCAAGGTCGCTTCCGTTTACCTTGCCTTCTTTAATTTCCACCTTTTTTGAGCCGAGCGACGATATTCCGTCCACAACCGCGATTTCATCGACGCCGATTTTCATCGCATTTTCAGACCCCGCCTCTTCCGCGCCAGAATTTTTTTCGGTTTTGGAATGCTCAAAATCACCGCCGCCCAAACATCCGAAAAGCAAAAGCGCAGATAAAACTTCAAAGAAAGCAAATTTAACATTTTTCATAATATTTTATTTTGCATAAAAAACGCCATTTGGTCAATAAAATAAGAAAAATGCCAAAATCCACCAAAAAAAAGCGGACTCGAAAGTCCGCCAAAATTCAACGTGCAACATCGGAGCCAAGCTCCTTAAAAATAAATTTCACAGAGCGCGCCATATCCTCGTCGGTTTCCATGGAATCCGAGATTGAAGAGATTGCGTGAACTACCGTTCCGTGCGTTCTGCCGCCGAAGCTCTTGCCTATTTCTTCAAGGGAGTGCTTTGTGAGCTTTCGCGACGCAAACATCGCAACCTGGCGCGCCAAGGCAATGCCCATTGTGCGCCTCGAACCCAAAATGTCTGCGACTTCCACCTTGTAAAATTTGGCAACGGTTTCCTGAATTTGCGCTATGGTAATCTGGTCTGAAACTTCCTCATGCTTAAAGAAATCCTCCAAAAGCTTTTGCGCAAGCTCCACACTCAAACAATTTGAAGCCGACACGACCGAAGCGTAGCCGATTACCCTCGTAAGCGCGCCTTCCATTCTGCGGACATTCCCCGTGACTCTGCGCGCAATCAAGTCCAAGACTTCCATCGGAATGTTCACGGAATGCGCCGACGCCTTTTTTGCGAGAATTGCAAGGCGGGTTTCGTAGTCGGGCGGCTGAATGTCAACCGACATTCCCCATTCAAAGCGGGAAACCAAACGCGCCTCGATGTCCTGAATTTCAGAGACGGGGCGGTCGCTTGAAATTATAATCTGCTTGCAGGAGTTGAAAAGCTCGTTAAATGTATGGAAAAATTCCTCCTGCAAACGCTTTTTTCCCGAAAAGAACTGTATGTCGTCAATCATGAGGACATCAATATCGCGGTAGCGCCTTCTAAACGAAACATAATCGCCCTCTTTCATTGCGGCAATATACTCGTTAAAGAAGCGTTCGGAAGATATGTAAACTATGCGCTTTTCAGGCGAATTTTTGAAGATGAAATGCGCGACGGCGTGCATTAAGTGCGTCTTTCCCAGCCCCGTGGGAGCGTATATGCAAAGAGGGTTGAACGCGCTTCCGGGAGCCTTTGCAACCGCGAGCGCCATCGCGTGGGCAAGGGAATTTCCGTCGCCTACGACAAAGTTTTCAAAAGTGTTGTGCGGAATGATTGAAGGCGGCGGCACATGCTCTTTTACGGCGCGTACACGCGTTCCCAAAACTTCGCGGCGCTCTTCGCTAAAATCCGACATCGGAGAAGACGCAACGATTTCAAAATTCACGTTCATTCCCGCCGCAAGGCAAAGATGCCTTGAAATGATGTCCGCATAATTATCCCTCACCCAGTCGGCCGCAAAATCCGTTCCCGCATTGAGCTTTAAAACGCCGTCCTCGACGCCGACGCATTCCACGGGAGCGAACCAGGACTCAAAAGTGTCGGACGCCATCGAAGAGGATATCGTGGATTTCGCGACATCCCAAATGGCTGCGTCAACTGTGCTTTTTAAATTGTCTGGCATATGAAAATTGGAGATTTATCCGTCCGCCGCCCAAATTGTCGGGCAAAATCCGCGAAAGAAAGGCTGTTTTGCAAAATCATTATTTTCAATTTCTTATGCAAAAACGCGCTTTTTTTGGAACTGCAAAATCCAAGAGCGGGCGAATTCAGGGTTAAACAAGCTGTAAAAATCAAAAGAAGCGTTTTTGTAAAATCAAACAAGTTCGGTTTAAAGTTTTTCCGCGCCTCAATGACAACGACTATTTTACAATTAAAAAATTTTTTCAAGAATAACTTTTCAACAAGTTATTGACAATTCCCTTGTCAAAAATTTTTTCAAAAAAATGCTTGCCAAGATTTTTTTGAAGCCGCCTCTCCCGTACTCCTTGATTTTAGGCAGTTTGGCATCGCCGCATAACAGTTAAAGGCTTTAAATCCGTATTTCCAAAAAAAGCTTCATAAAAATATATTTGATTTTCAATTAGTTGCAAATACAAACAACAGTTGTTATAAAGTTATTGACAAGCCCGAAACTTCATTTTTGTAAAAATTAAAGCCCTAAAAAATTTTTTTTATTTTTATGAAAATCGAAAAAATTTTCCACAGAAATGAAAAAAATGCTCCCCCACCCTCCCCAAAAAAACGCGCCACTTATTGACAAAAACCGCTTTTTGACTTCCAAGACCATCACGGGAAACAAAAATGCCCTGCGCAACTTTACTATAAACCTGTTTTATGTTTTTTTTAACCTTGAAAACAAAAGCAAAATATTTGTAATAAATCAGTTTATTTTACATTCATATAAAAGGAATCAAAGAAAATGACAGATAAAGAAGTTCTACAAAATGCGGCAAACGAAGCAAGAGGGCTTGCCATCGACGCAATTACTGCAAGAAATTCAGGGCACTTGGGACTGCCTTTGGGATGCGCGGAAATAGGCGCGGTTCTGTTCGGCGAAATTTTAAACATAGACCCGAAAAAGACAAATTGGCTAAATCGCGACAGATTTGTTTTGAGCGGCGGGCACGGAAGCATGTTCCTATATTCATGGCTTCACATGTCGGGTTTTGACCTTTCGATTGAAGACGTGGCAAACTTCCGCCTCATGGGTTCAAAAACGCCGGGGCACCCCGAATTCGGAGAAACTCCGGGAGTTGAAGCGACAAGCGGCCCGCTCGGACAGGGCATCGCAAACGCGGTCGGCATGGCTATTTCCGAAAAAATGGCGCAGGGACGCTTCAACACAGAATCAGAAAAAATCATCGACCACAAAGTGTTTTGCCTCGCGGGCGACGGCTGCTTCCAGGAAGGCATTTCTTCCGAGGCAAGCGCAATCGCAGGGCACTACAAGCTCGACAATCTCATTTTGATATACGACTCAAACGACGTCACTTTGGACGCCGCCGCAAGCAAATCGCAAAGCGAAGACACCGCAAAACGCTACCAAGCGTACGGCTTTGAAGTCTTCACTGCGGACGGACACAACTTGGACGCAGTGAAAGCAACCCTCAAAAAGGCAATCAAGCGCGAAAACGGCAAGCCAAAGCTCGTAATATTTAAGACCGTAATCGCAAAGGGCATTGCCGAAGTCCAAGGCACAAGCAAGGGACACGGCGAAGGCGGAGCAAAATTTGCGGACGCCGCAAAAGCGTCTTTGGGGCTTCCCTCCGAAAAATTCCATGTAAGCCAAACCACATACGACTATTTTGCAAAGCTTGCCAAAAAGCGCGCGCGCAAACGCAAGGCATGGGAAAAGTCGTTCGCGTCATGGAAGCTCGCAAATCCCGAAAAGGCGCAGGAATTGGAAGAATGCTTAAACAAGAAAGAAGTCTTTGCAGACCCCAAAAAGCTTTTGACATTCATTCCAGAATTCCCGAACACCGACAAGAGCGCGTCCCGCGTTTCGGGCGGAACAATCTTAAATTCATTGGCAAAGAAAATGCCCAACATTGTTTCGGGTTCTGCCGACCTTTACGGCTCCACAAAGAACTATATAAAGGAAGGCGGCGACTTCTCGCCCGAATGCCCGCAAGGAAGAAACATCTACTACGGCATCCGCGAACACGCAATGGGCGCAATCACAAACGGCATCTGCTACTACGGGCTCTTCACGCCGTCTTGCGCGACATTCCTTACATTCGCAGGCTACATGATGGGCTCAATCCGCGTTGCGGCACTCGCAAATCTGCCTGTCCAGTACATATTTACGCACGACTCAATCGGCGTTGGCATGGACGGCCCGACACACCAGCCCGTGGAACTTGTAAGCATTCTGCGCAGCATACCGCGCCTTGACGTTGTAAGACCCGCCGACAGCGAAGAAGCGGCAGGTGCGTACGCCCACGCATTCTCGCGCCAAAACGGTTCAACCGCACTCATCTTGTCGCGCCAAGACTTGCCGATGATTAACGAAATTCCTGTACAGACGCGCCGCGAAGGCGTATTGAAGGGTGCGTACATCGCACGCAAGGAAACCCAGCCTCTCGAAAGAATCATCATCGCGACAGGATCAGAGCTTCTGCTTGCGCTCAAAGCGGCGGATTCTCTCGGCTACGGCACGCGCGTTGTTTCAATGCCCTGCATGGAAGCCTTTGAACGCCAGAGCGCGGAATACAAGGAAAGCGTATTGCCAAGCTCCTGCCAAAACAGAACTGCGGTCGAAGCAGGCGTAAGCCTTTCTTGGGGCAAGTACGCAAAGAAATTCGTATGCACCGACGATTTCGGTTTCTCGGCAGACGGAAGCGAAATTTACAAGCACTTCGGCTTGACTGCCGAAAACGTCGCAAACGTCGCAAAGTAAATCGCAAACAAAAACGAAAACAAAAAACTTCGCTTGAAAAGGCGGAGTTTTTTTTGCGCCCGCAAAAAAGAGAGAATTCAAACTGCCGCATTCAAAAAGTAAAAAATAAATCTGCCTCCACTAACTTGCAAAAAAAATTGCAAAGCCGAAACAGCCCCGCAATTTCCATTAAGACAAATTGTTTTGATATAAACTACTCTTCGATAGGTCTTGGAAGATAAACTATCGCAGATATCAAAAAGAGCGCATATCCGACAAGCTCAACCGACTCTTCCCAAAACTCGTGATTTGGAATTGAGGACGATCTTTCAACAATGTCGGAGGCAAGCAAGGTCAAGGCAGCCAAAACGCCCCAAACAAAAACCTTCGTCCTCAAAAATTTTAAAGCCGCCCCCAAATAGAATTTGAATTTCAAAAACGCCCCCGTAAACACCGAAACAAACAAGACCGCCATTATTATATTCCTGCCCTTGCCCGCACACAGAGTTTTAACAATTTCCGGAACATCAAGACGCTCGAAATCGACTTCTCTGAAAATGAACGCAAAAGCCAAAACCGCAAAAAACATCGGTATCATCTTAGCCTTTTCGCCGTTAAGCAAAGCCCCCGCGAAAAACACCGCGCAAGCGAGCGCGCAAACCGCAACCTGCATATTTTCAATGAAATGGTTTTCCGCATGAATCAATTCGTTTTTCAGATAAAACATCTCATAAGAAGCATAGGCTATTGCGACCAAAAGCCCCGCCCAGGTAATCGCTTTGAGCAGGGTTGAAATTGCAAACAATTTGGGATTTTTAAAATATAAATTATTCATTTTACTGTAAAAACCCGTGAAAATTAAGTCAAACGACGGCAAAAGTCAAGTTTTTAACTCCCGCAAAAACCAAGCCGCCGCCCCGCCCCGAATTAAAGTTTTTTTTAGTTCTTGACTATGTATTTTATAAGTATTGAGTAGATTGCTTTATTTATTGTCAATCATCGCCTAAAAATGTTGGTTCAGATTTTAAAATCGAAAATCTTGCGCGCCGAAACCACCGACGCCATAAAAGATTATGAAGGCTCTCTTGCCATAGACGAGCTTCTTATGAAGAAGGTCGGGCTTATGTACGGGGAAAAAATCCTCGTGGGCAACATAACAAACGGCAAAAGATTCGAGACTTACGCAATCCCCGCCCCCGCAGGCTCCAAAACAATATCGCTAAGGGGCGCGGCGGCGCACATGGGGCAAAAGGGAGACCTCTTGGTTTTAATGTCGTTTGCGATGATGACTCCGGAAGAAGCGAAAGCGTGGGTTCCAAGCACAATAACGCTTGCCGAACACAATTCAAAGATAATAAAATCCCAAAACGCTCTGCAATAATTTAACCTAACAAATAAAGATATGGCGTACAAACTATTCATACCAGGTCCGATTGAAGTGTCGGAAAAAACATACAAGGCAATGTCGCAAGCCATTGTCGGCCACCGCAGCAAGGATTTTTCCGCATTGGTCGGCAGAATTATGCCCGACTTGCAGAACTTGTTTTACACAAAAGACCCCGTCTATTTGAGCACATCAAGCTCTTGGGGCGTTATGGAAGGCTCTTTGCGCAATGTCGTTCAAAAGGGAGTTCTAAACTGCGGCAACGGTGCGTTTTCCGACAAGTGGTACGACGTGTCGAAACGCTGCGGGCTGAACGCCGAAATGCTGCAGTTCGACTGGGGCAAGCCCGTTGATCCCGAAGCGGTCAGAAAAGCCCTTTCAACAGGCAAATTCGATGCCATAACCATCATACACAACGAAACTTCCACAGGCACGATGAGCGACATCAAGGCTCTCATGGAAGTAATCCGCGAATTCCCCGATGTTGTCTCCATTATCGACACGGTAAGCTCTTTTTCGGGCATGGCGATAAAAAAAGATGAACTCGGCATCGACGTAATGATGGCGGGCTGCCAGAAGGCGATGGCAATCCCCCCGGGCTTGGCGTTCCTCTCCGTTTCGCAAAAAGCCATGGAAAGGGCAAAGAAAACCGAAGGCAGAGGCTACTACTTCGACTTTTTGGAATTCCAGAAGTTCTGGGAAAAGAACCAGACTCCGTCAACTCCCGTAATCTCTTTGATTTACGCCCTCGAAAGCAAGCTTGAAGACATCAAGAACGAAGGTCTTGAAAAACGCTATGCCCGCCATTTGGAAAACAACAAGATTGTCCGCGAATGGGGCTACGGATACGGCTTTGAATTGTTCCCCGAAGAAAAGTACGGCTCGATAACCTTGAACTGCTTCAAGAACAATCTCGACATCGACATAGCCGCGGTCAACGAAGAGCTTAAAAAACGCTTCAACATGATGTTCAACTGCGGCTACGGCAAAATCAAGGGCAAGACTTTCCGCATTTCAAACATGGGCGACGAAACGCCCGAAACAATGCGCGAACTCCTGGGCAATCTCGATACAATTCTTCCCGAATTTATCAAGAAATAAGCCCTTTTTACAAAGATGAAGAAGCTTGTCATAGCGGAAAAGCCGAGCGTTGCGGCGGATATTGCCCGCACGCTCGGAAAGGCGAAAAAAAATGGCGACTATTACGAAAACGAAGAGTTCGTAATATCGTCCGCGCTCGGGCATTTGATAGAATTGCCAATGCCTGCCGATATCGACAAGAAGTACGCCCGCTGGTCTCTCGCAAACCTTCCGATACTGCCTGAAAAGTTCACCCCTAAGCCCATTGAAAAGACGAAGAAAAAATTCGCCGAACTCAAAAAGCTGATGGGGCGCAAAGACTTGGACGGCATAATAAACGCCTGCGACGCGGGCAGAGAGGGCGAACTCATCTTTACTTACATTTACGAGGCGGCAAAATGCAAGCTTCCGCGCCAAAGGCTCTGGATGTCAAGCATGACGCCCGAATCGATAAGGCAGGCGTTCGCCTCTCTTCGCAGTCAGGAAGAAATGGTGTCGCTTCAAGACGCCGCGCGGTGCCGCAGCGAATCCGACTGGATTGTCGGAATAAATGGCACGCGCGCAATCACTTCCCGAATGTTCGGGGCGCGCCAAAAGGCGGTCGCAAGCGTCGGAAGGGTTCAGACGCCCACGCTTGCCATGATTGTCGAAAGAGAGCGCGAAATCGCGAACTTCAAGCCCAAGCCGTATTGGAAAATAACGGCAAAATTCGGCATTGAAAACGGCGAGTATTCGGGATCTTATCAAAAGCCCGACTTTAAGGCGAAAGACAAGGCTTCGGGCGACGCGGCAGACAGGATTTGGGACGAAGAGGCGGCGAAAAAAATTCTTGAAGAGGTAAAAAACGCCCCGTTTGCCGAAGTTTCGGAAAAGAAGACCCAATCAAAACAAATTGCGCCAAAACTTTACGACCTCACAACCTTGCAGCGCGAGGCAAACAACCGCTTTTCATTCTCCGCCGCGCGCACGCTTTCCATAACCCAGTCGCTCTATGAAAAGCATAAAATGGTGACTTATCCGCGCACGGACTCCCGCGCACTTCCCGAAGACTATCGCGGAGTCTGCATCGACACTCTGAACCGCCTTGACGGCAAATACGGCGTTTTCGGCAAAAAAGCGGCGGAAGAAGGCTATGTGCAAAAAGCCACAAAAAGAATTTTTAACAACGCCCAGGTCAGCGACCACTTTGCAATCATTCCGACAGGCGTTAACTCTTCAAAGTTAAACGCCGACGAATTGAAGATTTACGACATGATTGCGCGCAGGTTCATCGCCGCATTCTACCCCGACGCAATTTTCGACGTCACACAAAGGACGTCAGTCGCCGCGGGGCATTCTTTCAAGACCGAAGGCAAGATTTTGAAATTTCAGGGCTGGCTTGAAGTTTACGAAAAAGGCGCGGCAAATCCCGAAAAGCAGGACGATGAGGAAAGCGCGACTCTGCCCGAATTAAAAGACGGCGAAAACGCAAAAATTTTAGATGCGCAAACAAAAGAAGAGGCTACAAAACCTCCCGCCCGCTACACCGAAGCCACCCTGCTTTCCGCAATGGAAGGCGCGGGCAAGCTTCTTGAAGACGACGAGCTTGCGGAAGCAATGAAAGAAAAGGGGCTGGGAACTCCCGCAACCCGCGCGCAAATAATAGACACCCTCGTCATGCACCAGTTCATCGAACGCCAAAAACGCGAGCTTGTGCCGACAAACAAAGCTGAAAGCTTAATCTCATTCTTGAAGGCGGTCGGGGTCGAAGACCTCACAAGCCCCGCGATGACAGGCGAATGGGAATACAAATTGCGCCTCATAGAAAAAAACGAACTTTCCAGAAAAGATTTCATGACGGGCATATCCGAAATGGCAACGAATATCGTAGAACGCACAAAAGCTTTCTCGGAAGAAGATTCCGAAAAGAAAGAAACAAACATAGTCTCCCCTTCCGACGGCAAAAACATGATGGAAACTTTCCGCGCGTACCGCTCGCAGGACGACAAGCTCATCATATACAAGACAATGGGCAACCGCAAGATGTCGAAAGAGGAAGTTGAAGAGCTTTTGGCAAAGAAAATCATAGGACCTCTCGACGGCTTTAAAAGCAAGCAGGGCAAACCCTATTCCGCATTTCTGAGGCTCGACGACGACTTCAAGGTAAAATTCCAGTTCGGAGCGGCAAATTCCGACAATTCAGAAAGCGGCTCAGGCTCAAAAAACGAAGATTTGTCAAAGGCTGAAGCTGTTTCAAGATGCCCGAAAGCGGCTCTCGGCTACTGTCAATGCCAAGACGGCATGATGCTTGAAACGACTTCGCAATATGTATGCTCCAATTCGCTCGACAAAGAAAAGGGATGCTCTTTCAAGATTTGGCGCAACATGCTTTCGCACTCAATCAAGCGCGAAGAAGTGCAAGCCCTCGCCGAAACGGGAAAAACTCCGCTTATAGAGGACTTCGTATCCAAGAGAACCGGCAAAAAATTCTCCGCTTACCTTATTCTGAAAGAAGGGGGAGACATCGGGTTTGAATTTGAAAAGCGCGCGCCGAAAGCAAAAAAGACTTCCGAAAAAAAGGCGGCGAAAGCTTCCCCGAAATCGGACGAAGAATAATATTGAACTTGCGCAAAACAAGCCCATAATATTATAAAAATTCAAAAAAGCAGAGTATTTATGGAAGAGGATTTTCAGGAAAATTCCACATTGAAAACATATTTGCCGCTGGCGGCGGGACTTTTGGGAATTGTCATGGGGCTTGTCGCGCTCGGATTTGCAGTCGCGTCGGCAAACAAGGCGGGAGAGATTAAGGAAAACCTCGCAGCACTCTCCAAGTCGCTTGAAGAAAGCTCAAATTCGCAAAAGGAATTAAAAGCTTTAAACGACAAAATAACAAGCGCGTTTGAGCAGATTGAAGCCACGAAAGCGGCGGGCGCGATAAACGCCAACGCAGTTTCAAAGCAAGTTCAAAACGCAATAAACGCGCTGAGCGTTGAAATAACCAACAACCGCAATCTAATCGCAAAAAATCAGGAAGCGATAGGCGAACTCGCGTCAAGAGGCGTGCGCACGCCAAAAACTGCCGCCGCGAAACCGTCAGGCAAGGAAGAAACATCCGCCGCCGCAACTTCGTCTCAAAGCGGCAAAATCCACAAGGTAAAAGCGGGCGAAAATTTTTCAATCATCGCAAAGAAATACGGCGTTAGCGTATCGGACATAGAAAAAGCCAATCCCGACAAGGATTCGCGCAGACTTAAAATCGGGCAAGAAATAATCATTCCTTAAAAATGCCTAAACCAAAAGAATGGAAGCTTTTAGGCGAAAGAGAAATAGCCGACTGCAAGGTCTTTAAGGTTTGGGACGAACATTTCGCCCATCCCGACGGACGCGAGGGCAATTTCTATGTGTGCAAAACAAACGACTGGGTGCAGGTTGCCGCAATAACCGAAGAAGGCAAAATCGTGCTGGTAAACCAGTTCAGATTCGGTGTAAAGCGCAATTCGTGGGAGCTTTCAGGCGGAGTAATCGAAAAAGGCGAAGATCCCGTAAAAGCCGCGCTCAGGGAGCTTGAAGAGGAAACGGGATACGTAGCAAAAAGCGCGAAGCTTGCGGCGTCGTTTTCCCCCAACCCCGCAATCCAAAACAACAAAGCCCATGTAGTCATCGCCGAAGGATGCCGAAAGCTGCATCCCGTAAACTGGGACGCGAATGAAGAAATCGAGGTCATGGAAGTTGATCCGTCAAAACTTGACGCGATGATTGAAAGCGGGGAAATATACCACTCAATCGCCATAAACGGCATCTATTTCCTGCAAAAACACCTTAAAAGAAATGCCCCTATTTGAAGAAGACAGCGACGGAATTTTAAGCGCGTTCAGGGGTCTTGCAAGCGGGCGCAATCTCGGCAAAGCTCCGCAATCCCCCCGTGAGTCGATTGATAAAATTCTGCTTGACTTGAAGCTCTCCTCCTCAAGCCCCATAAAATCCGTAATTGAAAACTGGGCAAACATTGTCCCGCAGCGTTTCCTGGGAATGAGCGAGCCTTCCGACCTCGGCGCAAATATTTTGTATGTAAGGACTTTCAATTCGACCGCAAAGCAGGAGCTTATGTTCCAAGAGAGAATAATTTTGAAAAAAATCCGCGAACTCGGCGGATGCGCAAACATCAAAAAAATAAAATTTTTATGAAGATTGCACAGGTGCAAATGCATGTCGAACAATCGCGCTTCGACGAAAATTTGAAGAGGGCTTGCGAAGCCGTAAAAAAAGCGAAATCCCGTGGCGCGGAATTTGCAATTCTGCCTGAAATGTTCGCAAGCGGCTTCAACTACGGCGAAAATAAAAAAGCAATCGCAGGCGGCAGAAACTTTGTGCGCGATTTTTTGGAAATCGCAAAAGAAAACAAAATTTTCCTTGCGGGGACAGTGCCGCATCTTGAAGAAAATTCGCCAAAACCGTCAAACAGAATGATTTTTGCCTCTCCCGACGGCGAAATTCTCGCAAGCTACGACAAAATACACCTCTTCGGGGTATTTCATGAAGACAGGCATATCTCATGCGGAAATTCCATTGTCGTAAAAAAGATGCCGTTTGCAAACATTGGCTTTGCCGTCTGCTACGACTTGCGCTTCCCCGAAATGTTCGTAAACATCGCGCAAAAAAAAGCGGATTTGATAGTCGTTTCCACCGCATGGCCGCACCCGCGCATGGGGCAACTCCGCACACTTATGCGCGCAAGGGCAATAGAATGCCAATGCTTTTTGGCGTGCGTAAACCAGGTCGGAGTTGAAAATTTCGGCTCTAACAAAATAAAGTACTGCGGCTCTTCCGCAATAATAGACCCTTTTGGCGACGCTCTTTGCGAATGCAAAAAAGACGCCGAAGATTTGCAAATTGCCGACATCGATTTTGAAAAACCCAAAATCGCGCGGGAAAAAATACCCGTACTCTCCGACCGCCGCCCCGACATTTATTTCAAGTAATCGGAAGACATGTTTGTATCCGCACAATGCGCCTTTGAAAAAGCCGACAAATGCTTTGAGAAAAAACGCCCGTTCTTCTTCGCGTTCGACTACGAGCTTAAAAATGCAATATTTTTGGAGGAAAAAGACTTTGAAAATCCGCGCGTAAAATTCAAAGTCGGCAAGTTTTCAAACTATGCCCCGCGCGCCTGCCATTTAAAATTTCCCCAAATACGCCCAATACCCACAAGCTTTAAAAGCTATCAAAAAAAGTTCGATGCGGTAAAAAAATCTATCATGCGCGGAGATTCGTTTCTTGCGAATCTTACCATAAAAACTCCGATTTTTTCGGAAGCGTCCCTTCGCGAAATTTTTGAGAGCGCGCAGGCGAAATACATCTTGTTTGTTTCGGGCAAATTCCTGTCGTTTTCGCCTGAAACTTTCGTAAAAACAAATGATGGGAAAATTTTTTCAAATCCGATGAAAGGCACGGCGAGCCTCTCCGAAAAAAATTCCGCAAAAAACCTTGAAAACAGCGAAAAGGAAATCCGAGAACACAACACGATAGTTGATTTAATTCGAAACGACTTAAATTTTGCGGCAACCGGCGTCCGCCTGAACAAATTCAGATATGCGGAAGAAATAAAGCGGCTCGGCGCGCCTAACCTTCTGCAAACAAGCTCGGAAATTTGCGGCAATATCTGCAAAAAGAAATTCAGCGAAATCATAAAACCTATGCTGCCCGCAGGCTCGATAAGCGGAGCGCCCAAAACAAAGACGGTTGAAATCCTCAAAAAAGCGGAAGGAGAAAACCGCAACTTTTACACGGGAATTTTCGGGATGTTCGACGGCGAAAATTTGGACAGCGCGGTTGCGATAAGGTTTATCGAACAAGAAAAAGGAAAGCTGTTTTTCAGAAGCGGCGGCGGCATAACAAGCCAAAGCTCGGCAAAATCCGAATACGAAGAGGCGATTGAAAAAATCTACATACCCTGCGAAAAGAATGTTTTTTTGGAAACAATAAAGCTAAAAGACGGAGAAATTTTCAACTTGGAAGCCCACCGCAAAAGGTTTCAAAAAACCCTCGCAAAGTTTTATCCCGAATCGGGCTTGGAGTTTCCGAATTTGCAGAAATTATCAGATGAAAATCCTTGCGGGCTCTTTAAAATAAGGGTGCTTTATTCCGACAAAATCGAAAAAATCGAGGTCTTGCCCTACTCTCCCCAAAAAATATCCTCGTTAAAAATCGTAAATTTAAAGGGTGCTAAGTATTCCCACAAAAGCGCAAACCGCGCGCCTTTGGATTTCGCGCTCTCGCAAAAAGGCGCAGCCTCAGATGTCATAATCTGCCAAAACGGGAAAGTCTGCGACTCCTCATACGCAAACATCGCGTTCAAAAAAAACGGAAAGCTTTACACGCCAAAAACCTTTCTTTTAAACGGCACAAAACGCCAAAAGCTCATAAAAGACGGCTTTCTTGAAGTGCGGGATATTTCAATACCCGACATAAAAAACTACGAAAGAGCCGTCTTCATAAACTCAATGCTCGACCCGCATGACGATGTGGGAACTAACGTCGAAAACATAATCTTTGACTGATGGAAAGCACGCTTATTATAGACAATTACGATTCTTTCACGCAAAATTTGGCTCAAATTCTTGAAGAGCAAAACGCGCAATTTAAAATCGTAAAAAACGACGAACTTCTCGGCGAAGAAATCGGCGGATTTTCAAGGGCGATAATATCTCCGGGGCCGGGGCTTCCCGAAGAGGCGGGGGATCTTATGGATTTCATATTTAAATTTAACGGCAAAATCCCGATTTTGGGCGTCTGCCTCGGGCATCAGGCAATATGCAGATGCTTCGGGGCAAAACTTGAAAACATTGCGCCACTCCACGGGGTTCAAAGCGGAATATCGTTTGCTTCCCCCAAAGACGAAATTTTTGAAGGCGTTTCGGAAACTGCCAAAATCGGGCATTACCACTCATGGACGGTTTCGCAAAAAGATTTCCCAAAGGAGCTGGAAATCACCGCGCTCGACTCATTCGGGCAAATCGCCGCCGTGCGCGTAAAAAATTCAAAAACGCGAGGTTTGCAGTTTCATCCCGAAAGCATAATGTGCGACTGCGGAACGCAAATAATCAAAAATTTTCTGAAAATTTAAATTGAAAAAACAAACGCAAAACCCAATCTTGGCAATATGCAGGAATTGACAAAAACAGCACTTGAAAATTTCAGAAAAAAAGGCTTTTCGGCGGAATTTTTTGAAAGCGGCGAAGAAGCCCTTAAATACGTTTTAAATGAAATCGGCAAAGACTGCGTGGGAATCGGCGGCTCTATGACAATCCAAGAGCTCGGCTGGTTTAACGCATTGCAAAACCGCGGCAAAACAATCTGGCACTGGCAGGGAAAATACGACGGCATTTTAAACGATGAAAACGCCGCGCCCTGCTACATCACGAGCGCAAACGCAATTTCCTCCGACGGGGCAATCATAAACATCGACGCAAACGGCAACCGAATTGCCGCTACCGCTTTCGGCGCAAAAAAGGTTTTCATTGTCTGTGGAGAAAACAAAATCGAACATGACATACCCTCCGCGCTCTTCAGGGCTAAAAACATAGCAGCTCCCCTAAACGCAAAACGCCTAAACCGCAAGACTCCGTGCGCGATAAAAGCCGACAAGTGCTATAACTGCCTGTCCCCCGAAAGAATATGCCGAGTGACGTCCATAACGACATTCCCCATTCCGAATTTGGACATGCGCATAATTTTTGTAAAAGGCTCCTGGGGATATTAGATAAAAAATTTATAAAAAAATAGTTGAAAGAAAAAGAGCAATTTGCGATAGTAAAAAAATTGCAAAAAAAGATTGTCGCGCGCATAACGAAAAAAGCATTCGCTTTTTTGAATTCCCCGCGGATTTCCGCAAGGCAATCGCAAAAATATGAAAAGATTTACACAGGACCACGAGTGGCTCGAAATTGACGAAGACGGTATAGGAACTGTCGGAATCAGCGATTATGCGCAGGAAACTTTGGGCGATATTTCAAATATAACCACGCCCGAAGACAATGCTTTTTTCAAAAAAGGCGAAGCTTTCGCGCACATTGAATCCGAAAACGCTTCATGCGAAGTCTATATGCCCGTAAGCGGCAGGGTAATTGCCGTAAACGAACAACTCGAAGCTTTTCCGGAACTCTTGAACAGCGACCCCGAAGGGCTTGGCTGGATTGTGAAAATCGAACTTTCAGACAAAAACGAACTCAACGAACTCATCAAAAAGGAAGATTATCTTGATACTCTTCCCGAAGACGGAGAAGAAGATGACGATTAAAATTTTGCGCATAATGTTTCTGCCGATTTTGGCGGTGTTTGTCCTCGCAGGATGCGCCGCCGACGGTCAAAAATACACGCGCACGATAGCGGTTTCCAGCACTCCGTCGGGAGCGGAAATCGTCGTTAACGGAATGCCTGTCGCAAAAACTCCGCTTGCAATCGAAGTTGAAGCGACAAAGTCGGGGCATTTCATAAACAGATTTGAGATTATTGCGCGTCCTTCGAACGACGCCGAAGGGCAATACATACAAGTAAAGTCCTTCGCGCCCTATTCGACGAAAGACGCGGCAAAAATCCCAGAAAAAATCGATTTTGACATGCGCGCAAACCCGCGCACAAACTAATTTCCACAAGGGGCTTGATGCGAAGCTTTCGAATGGAAATCGGCTTGGAAACGCCGAAAATCTTTCCCAAAAACAGGTCTTAGCCGTTTTGCAAAAGAAAGGCGGCCAATACCGCAAAAAAGCGCAACAAATACGCAAGTATTGGTGCAAAAAGCGCAATGGCCTCGCGCTTTTCGCATCGCCTGAAAGAGCCTTCTCAAACTCTTATGGCGGCAGAAAAATCTGCTTAAAATCCCGAAAACGGCACCACTCCGATTTGCGGGACGCGCGAAATGCGGGCATCGGCAATCTTTCGCAGTGCATTGCAATTCGCCTTTGCCGCAGCAAAAATCCCGAAAGGACGAAAGCTGCCGAACTTGCGAAGCTCGGTCTTATTGCCGCGCAAAACAACTTCGGAAGTAGGAAATTTTCAAAACTCGCCAAATTTCGGCAAATTTTGAAAATTAAAAAAATCGAAGTTTTCGATAAAAAAAAAGAGCTTTTTAAGCGGAAATTTCGATAAAACGCACAAAAACCAAAAAAAGTATTTGACGAAAGGATAAAAAGAGGTAATTTCCTCTACTTTTCTTTTAACAATGAAAACAACAGTAGCCAAGAAAGAAGAACAAAAGCAGTGGTACGTAGTCGATGCAAAAGACCTCGTGCTTGGTCGTCTTGCCGTAAAAATTGCGAACGTGCTGCGCGGTCGCTATAAGCCAACATATACTCCAAACGTTGACTGCGGAGATCATGTTATCGTAATCAATGCGGAAAAAATCCGCGTTACGGGCAAAAAGGAAACCGACAAAGAATATATGTTCTACACAGGATATGTCGGCGGCGAAAAATATGTAAGCCTCAGCGAATTCCGCAAGCGCAAGCCTGAATTCATCATCGAAAATGCGGTTCGCGGCATGATGCCGAAGAACAAGCTTGCAAGCGCGATGCTCAAAAAGCTCCATGTTTACGCAGGCGCGGAACACCCGCACGCGGCCCAGCAACCCAAGCCATTCAACTTCTAATTTAGGAACATACAATGAGCGAAAAACAAGTATTTGTATCAGTAGGCCGCCGCAAGACGGCAGTTGCCCGCGTAAACCTCACAAACGGTTCGGGCAATTTGACCGTAAACGGAAAACCCTTGACGGAATATTGCTTCACAGACGCACTTGCATTGGAAGCAACACGTCCTTTGGTCGTGACGGGTTTGGCTACATCGGTTGACGCTAAAATCAAGGTAAACGGCGGCGGCGCAAACGGACAGGCGGGCGCAATCAGCCACGGTTTGGCGCGCGCATTGGAAAAGATGGACGCAAACTTGAGAGCTGTTCTCAAGAAAGCGGGTCTCATCACTCGCGACGGACGCGCAAAGGAACGTAAAAAGTCAGGTCAGCCCGGCGCACGCAAACGCTTCCAGTTCTCAAAGCGTTAATCTTGCAAAATTATTTCAGAAAGCGTTTTCTTCGGGAAACGCTTTTTTTGTTTTTTTAAATACAGAGAAAACGCCTTTCGGAAAAATTTAAGCGTTTTACGGAATTGAATGTTTTTTTTGCGAATGCTTTTAAAGACAAGAAACAATACACGGAAAAATAGTTTTGAACAATGCGGCGAATCTATTTCCGATTTTCAAATTGTTCTACTTTTATCAAACAAATTGCCGCGCAGTCTGCAATTTAGAAAAATCCGCCGTCCATAAAAAAGGCGGCGCATTGCCGCCCGAAAAATCATAAATCAAAAACAGACTAATCGGCGTCCAAATATTTTGAAGTCGGGGTGTCGAGTTTTGCAAGCCCTTCAACACTTCCCGAATATATGAGATTTCCGCCATGCTCTCCTCCGGTTGGTCCAAGCTCAACTAGATGGTCGGCAAGGCGTATGAAATCGGGGTGGTGCTCGATGACGATTACGGTATTTCCCGCATCGCGCAGTTTGAAGAGCAAAGTCATAAGCTTTTCAATGTCGTCCCAATGAAGTCCTGTTGAAGGCTCGTCCAAAATGTACAAATTTTTGCCGTTTTGCCTCTTGGAAAGTTCAAGAGAAAGCTTTATGCGCTGGGCTTCCCCGCCTGAAAGAGTGTTTGCGGACTGTCCCAGTCGCACATATCCAAGACCGACATCCTGCAAAGTTTTAAGTTTTGAAACGATGTCCGAATGAGAGCGGAAAAGCTCCGCCGCCTCGTCAACAGTAAGCTCCAAAACTTGCGAAATATCCAAGCCCTTGTACTTAACTTCAAGCGTTTCGCGGTTGTACCTCCTGCCTTTGCATGCGGGACATTCTACGTAAATATCGCCCAAAAACTGCATATCAAGAGCAACCGCCCCGTCGCCGCCGCAATGCTCGCAACGCCCTCCTTTTACGTTAAAGCTGAAACGAGACGCCTTGTAGCCGCGCGCAATCGCGGCGGGGGTTTTCGCAAACAACTCGCGGAGCTTGTCAAACAGCTTTGTGTATGTCGCAGGATTTGAGCGCGGAGTGCGCCCAATCGGAGACTGGTCAACCCTCACGCACTTGTCGAAATATTCCAAGCCCTCGATTCCTCCGTGAGCCCCGCAAAGCTGCTTTGCGCCGTTTAGCTTCCGCGCCGCCTCGTTTGCCAGAATTTCATTTACGAGCGTGCTCTTGCCCGAGCCGCTTACGCCGCAAACAACCGTCAAAAGCCCTACGGGGAAATCCACCGTAATGTTTTTCAAGTTGTGCTCCCTCGCATTTTTAACCCGCAAAATTCTGCCGTCGGGCTTTGGAGATGGCGAATATTTTTCAATTCGCGCCCTGCCCGAAAGATACGCCCCTGTTCTCGAATACTTTGATTTTCTGCACTCTGAAAGAGAGCCTTTGAAGACAACCTCGCCGCCGCTAAACCCCGCTTTCGGGCCAAGCTCTATGATGTAGTCGCTCGCCTTGATTGCATCGGCGTCGTGCTCGACCAGAATTACGGAATTGCCACCGTCGCGCAGATTTTTTATCGCGCCGATAAGCCTGTCGTTGTCGGAAGGATGAAGCCCTATCGTCGGCTCGTCCAAAACGTACGCAGCTCCCACAAGCTCCATTCCAAGCTGGGCGGCAAGGCGCGCCCTTCTCGCTTCGCCATTTGAAAGGGTTGAATATTCGCGGTCCAAATGCAGATACGAAAGCCCGACCCTGTTTAGGAAATCAAGCCTTTCTTTAAGCCCGTTCACAGCCTCGCTTATGGCGTCAAACCTGCCGCCTTTCAAGCTTTTTGCAAATTCAAGCGCGGCATCGACCGACATCGACATAAATTCGGGATACGACTTGCCGTTTACGAAAACATTTCGGCTTCGGGCGTTCAACCGCGTCCCCTTGCAATCCTTGCACACGCTCGAAACCATAAATGCGCCGAGCTTCACTGTCATGGCGTCGCTCGCCCCGTGCGAATAGTAATGGTCAAGCTCCGCAAGCACTCCAGGGAAATAATACGGAGCCTGCGCCTTTTTCTTGGAACGCCCGCGCCTGATTTCAAACGGACGGTTCTTGTCCCCGTAGAGAATGAAATCGCGGACGTCCTGAGGCAGATCTTTCCACGGAGCTTTTCGGTCAAACGGGTATTGCAATGAAAGCTTCTTTAAAAGAGAGCATCTGTGCAAAATCAAATACCTCGACCCCATTCGATACGGCTTCAAAGCGCCACCGTAAACGCTCTTTGTATCGTCGGGAACAACAAGACGCTCGTCAAAACTCATGACCCTGCCGATGCCGCCGCAAGACGGACATGCCCCGTCGGGATGATTGTGGGAAAAACTGCGCGGAGAAATGTCGTCGAAAACCCTGCCGCAAACCGAACAGGAAAGCGCGGTGCTCAACGTTTTCTCAAATGCCTCGCCGCCAAATTCGCAGTGCGCAAAAGCCTTGCCCGCCCCCTCTTTCAGAGCCAGCTCCAAAGAGTCGGATATTCGGCTTCTCGCGTTTTCGGAAACTTTTATGCGGTCGATTACAATGTCTATTTTATTGTCGGATTTCAGAAGCTTCAATGCTTCCCCGCCGTCAAGCTCCGCTATTTCCCCGTTAATTCTCGCCCTCTGCCAGCCTCGCTTTTTAAGGTCCTCAATTCCCGCCGCCGCGGCGGTTTTCTTGCCCTCCAAAAACGGAGCAATGAGATAAAGCTTTCCGCCTTCGGGGAAAGCCAAAATTTCCTCAACGCACTCGTCGAGGCTTCTGCGCTTGATTTCTCCCCCGTCGAACGGGCATTTCTGGACGCCCGCAACGCACCAGACAAGGCGGGCGTAGTCGGCAATTTCGGTCGCGGTTGCGAGAGTGCTGCGCGGATTTGTCGCCGCGCTTACGTTTTGCTCAACCGCAATCACGGGCGGCAATCCCCTTATGTAATCGACGTCGGGCTTTGCTATCGCGCCCAAAACCCTGCGCACGTCGGCGGAAAGGCTTTCCAAATATTTGCGATAGCCCTCGGCATAAACAGTGTCAAACGCAAGCGACGATTTTCCAGAGCCGCTCACGCCCGTTATGGTGACAATCTTTCCGCGCGGAATTTCCACGTTTATATTTTTAAGATTGTGTTGACGCGCCCCGTGTATTTGAATAACATCACTCATAGAAAATATATAAATATGTTGGATTTGGAATTATCACCCGCTCAAAAGAAATGGGCAACCTATGCGATTACTTGCATGTCAGTTTGCATAGTGCTTGCATTCATAGTCTTTTCAATAAAAATTTTCGGAAGCTTTTTAAACAAATACATCCTTGTTTTTGCGCCTCTTGCAATTTCCGCCATTTTGTCGGTCATAATAAAGCCTATTATAGACCTTTTGTCAAACAGGCTTAGGATGTCCAGAACGTATGCGTGCATCGCCACGTTTGCGATTTTGATTTTGGTTATAACGATAATCGGAATAATTGTCCTGCCGAAGGCGATTTCGCAGATAATCGCTCTCGTCCAGACGCTTCCTTCGGGGCTTCAAACCCTGATGGAGCACATAAGGCAGGACTACCCAATGCTGTCCGAAAAGATAAATGCAATTTCAGAGTCTTTCAAAACTGCGGGATCTTCGGCGGACTTGACAGAAAACTTATCGTCAATTCTTTCAAAATCGCTAAAAAGCGTGCAAGCCGCCTGTTCTGTAATAATATCAGTTTCAAGCGCGATTGCGGCTTTTGCGGTCATTCCGATTTACCTGTTTTTCATGCTCATATCAGAGCAGAGCAAAATGTCGTCTTTAAACCTCGAAAAAAAGCTTTCGTTTTTGAAGCCCGAAGTCAGGGAAGACTTGATTTTTCTTGTAAGCAAATTCGGGGAAATCATAATAACATTCTTCCGCGGGCAAATACTAATCGCAATCTTGACGGGGCTTTTGCTGGGATTCGGGCTTATGCTTGCGGGCGTAAAATTCGGGTTTATTATAGGATTCACCACAGGTTGCATAAACATCATACCATATCTCGGCTCGATAATAGGATTGAGCGCGATGCTTCCTGTATCGTATTTCCAAGACGGCGGAGGCTTCGTTTTGTTTTGCGCGACGATTATGGTTTTCGTAATAACAGAGCTTATAAACGCCTACATTCTGACCCCTTGGATTATGGGCGAACGCACGAAATTAAGCCCGATGTTGATTATATTTTCGGTATTCTTTTGGGGAACCGCGCTCGGCGGCATTATGGGAATGCTCCTTGCAATTCCGCTTACCGCGTTTGTGAAAGTTTTTTGGGACTTGGCTTCCGAAAAGTACATACAGCCTTTGTTCGGAGAAAAAAATCACATTTCGCCCCCCGAAAAACCGCAAATTTCGTCTTTGTCTGAATAAAAATGAAATTTTTTTAATTTTATTCTTGATTTTTTAAAAAATCAGGCGATTATCATAAACATAATAAAAAATTTCCTCCCCCCATCATATATAAAAGAACGCCCCATTGAGTTTACTCTGGGGCGTTCCCTTTTGAATAGAGAAGCGGAACACTAATTTTGGGCTTACTCTTGTGGCATTCCCTTTTGAGGAACACTAATTTTGGGATTACTCTTGTGGCATTCCCTTTTGAGCGAAAGCGCAGTGCTAATTTGGGTTTACTCCAAGTCCATTTCCTTTTGAAGGGAAATGGCATTTGTCGTTTTGATTGTGTGTTTATTTTTAGAGTTAAAGCGAACCAAGCTTCCCATAAATTTGATTGTAAAAATTGTTGAAGCTCCGAATAAAATCTGCAATCTTTTGTATTATTTATGAAAAGTGTCATAATTTATTCGGGCGGTCTGGATTCCACTGTTCTCCTCTATAAGCTTGCGAGGGAAAATTCCCTCGTTGAAGCCATTTCAATAAACTATGGGCAAAGGCATTCAAAGGAGCTTGAATTTGCAAAGAAGAACTGCAAAAAACTCGGGGTAAAATTCAACCTTGCGGATTTGTCGAATTTAAATCCAATTTTCGGAGACAGCGCACTCACAAACAAATCAGTGGACGTCCCAAATGGAGAATATGCAAACGGCAACATTGCCCTGACGGTCGTTCCAAACAGAAACATGATTATGCTTTCGATTGCCGCCGCAAGGGCTATGGCTCTCGGTTGCGACAGCATAGCCTATGCCGCCCACAGCGGCGACCATGCCCTCTACCCCGACTGCACCACGGAATTTGCAGACGCGATGGCGGAAGCCATACGAAGAGCCGACACTCGCAAAATCGAGCTTTTGCGCCCGTTCATAAATATCGACAAGTCCCAAATCGTAAAGCTGGGAATGGAGCTGGGGGTCGATTTTTCCGACACATGGTCGTGCTACAAGGGAGGAAGCTTGCACTGCGGCAAATGTTCGACGTGCCTTGAACGCAGGCAGGCGTTTTTAGACGCAGGAGTAAAAGACCCCACGATTTACGAAAAATAACAAATTGCGCGATTTTGTAAAATCGACGGTCTTTTTAAATTTACAAACGTCGGCAATTCTTTAAGATGCCTCAAATATTTTTTTTAACAACACAATAAAGATGGAGACAGTATTTCAAATAATAGGCAGCCTTGGCCTGTTTCTTTTCGGGATGAGGCTCATGAGCGACAGCCTCCAAAAAATTGCCGGCGAAAGATTGCGCTCAATAATGCGCACAATGACCGGCAACCGCTTCAAGGGCATTTTTTCGGGACTTCTTGTAACAACCGCGGTTCAATCTTCGTCAGCCACGACAGTGATGGTGGTGAGTTTTGTCAACGCGGGGCTTTTGAAGCTGCGCGAGGCAATCGGCGTCATAATGGGCGCGAACCTCGGCACAACAGTCACCGCGTGGATTATCGCGTATTTCGCGTTTACATTTTCCCTGAGTTCGATAGCCCTGCCAATCGTGGGCATTGGAATGATAGTTGTTTTCGCCGCAAAAAAGCAGAATATTAAAACTTTCGGCGAGTTTTTGGTCGGATTTGGGCTTCTTTTCATGGCGATGTCGTATTTGAAGGACTCTGTTCCCGATATAAACGCTCACCCCGAAATGCTGGAGTTCATAAAATCCTACTCCCACCTCGGCTTTCTTTCAATTTTGATATTCCTGCTTTTCGGAGTTATTCTAACCCTTGTTGTGCAGGCTTCCGCAGTTGCAATGGCAATCACAATGACAATGGTAATGAAAGGTTGGATTGACTTCGACCTCGCCGCCGCAATCGTCCTCGGGGAAAACATCGGGACGACAACAACCGCGATTTTGGCTTCGATGGGCGGAAACACAAACGCCAAACGCGCGGCATTCGCGCACATGTGCTTCAATATAATCGGCGTTATTTGGATGCTCTTTGTATTTACTCCCTTCACGGGAATGGTAAACGACATCGTAAACGGATGGTTTTCCTCCTCCCGCGCGGCGGCGGAAGCCGCGGGGAATGTCGAAGTTTTGAGGATTACGGGGCTTACTGAAAAGCTTGCCCTATTCCACACGATGTTTAACGCAATAAACATACTGGTTTTGGTGGGGTTTGTTCCCCAGCTTGAAAGGCTTGTGTGCTACATAATAAAAAGCAAGCCGAACGAAAAAAGCTCAACTCCGTACGAACACCTCGAATATCTTTCAAACCATTTCAACGAAATGGGGGAACTCTGCCTCTTTGAAGGTCAAAAGGAAGTCGTAAAGCTCGCCGAAATGTCCACAAAAATGTTTAACGGCTTTACCGACATATTCCAAAAGCCCGATGAGGATTTGAGCGACCAGATAAACGAACTGCGCAAAATCGAGGAAGACTGCGACAAGCTCGCCTACGCTCTCACAAATTTCTTCATACAATGCACGTCGCACGAACTAAGCGAGCAAAGCACAAACACAGTCGTAAAAAATATGGTAATCATTGCGGAGCTTGAAGACATGAGCGACTGCTGCTACCGCCTGATCACGCTTGCGAGAAAACGCTACCGCAAGCAGTTCAAAGACCATATGCTTCAATCGCCCGCATTCGTGCAGTTTTGCGAGGAAATCGACAAGTTCCTGCTCTTCGCCCACCGAATGCTCTTGCAGCAAAACATAACTTCCGAAGATTTGGAAAACGCGATAAAAACCCGCACGATGCTCGACAAAATCCGAAAGTCAATCCGCAAGGAAGTCATTGCCGAAATCGAGCTTGGGGCAGCGAGCGCAAGGGGCGGCATTCTGTTTATAGAAATTCTCGGACAATGCGAAAAAATCGGGGCGCACTCAATGAACATTCTCGAAGCCCTGCAAAATCCGTCAATGCTCTTTGCGGGTCCAAAAATCGCAAAGGGACAGCCTGTTTTGCAAAATTAAAAATTTTTTAAAGCAAATTGACATTTTAAGCTATTTGTAAAAATATCACACAAGATGAAAAACTTTTACATCACAACGGCAATAGATTATGCGAACGGCTCCCCCCACCTCGGGCACGCATATGAAAAGGTGCTAACCGACGTAATTGCGCGCTACAAAAGACTGCGCGGCGAAAGCGTCCACTTTTTGACAGGGCTTGACGAGCATGGGCAAAAGGTTCAGCAAAGCGCGCGCAAAGCAGGAATCGAACCAATAGAGTTTTGCAACCAACAAGCCGAAAAATTCCACGATTTGTGCAAAATCCTGAACATTTCAAACGACGACTACATACGCACAACAGAAGAACGCCACAAAAAAGTCGTAAGGGCCCTGCTTCAAAAATTGTTCGACAAGGGCGAAATATACAAGGCGGAATACAAGGGCTTCTACTCCGCAAGGCAGGAGCAGTTCTTGCTTGAAAAGGACAAAAACGAAGACGGCACATGGCCCGAAATTTTCGGGGACGTTGTTGAAATCACGGAATCGAACTACTTTTTTAAAATCGGCAAATACCAGGATTGGCTCGTTGAATACATAAAAGGGCATGAAGATTTCATATTCCCGCGCTTCCGCGCAAAGCAGGTCTTGGAATTTTTGAAAGAGCCGCTCAACGACCTTTGCATATCGCGCCCCAAAGAACGCTTGGAATGGGGCATTCCCCTGCCCTTTGACGAAGATTACGTCACATATGTCTGGTTCGACGCCCTCGTAAACTATATTTCGGCAGTCGGCTACGGAACAGACGATTTCGCAAAAAACTGGCCCGCAAACTTCCATGTAATCGGCAAAGACATACTTGTGCCTCCGCACGCGGTTTACTGGCCCATAATGCTGAAAGCCCTCGATATAGAAATCCCGCAGTCGCTTTTGGTTCACGGCTGGTGGCTTTCATCCGGCGAAAAAATGTCAAAGAGCCTCGGCAACATTGTAAACCCCCTCGATTTGGTCGCGCAATTCGGCACCGATCCTTTCCGCTACTTCTTGATGAGGGAAATGAATGTAGGTCAAGACAGCGACTTTTCGGCAGACCAGTTCCTAACAAGATACACAAGCGATTTGGGCAACGACTTGGGCAACCTCGTAAGCCGCACCCTCAATATGTCGCACCGCTACTGCGATGGCATTGTGCAGGAAATGCAAATAGACGAAGAGCCTGAAAAAACATTGCGCGACGCCTGGGCGGAAACTTCAAAATCCGCAATGGAAATGTATGAGGGAATGCAGTTTCACACATCGCTTGACAAAACGTTCGCTTTCATACGCTCAATCAACCGCTATGCGGAACAGCGCGCGCCTTGGAAGCTCGCAAAGAGCGAAGACGCGCAGGACAAGCTCCGCCTTCAAACCTCTTTGGCGTACATGGCGGAAGGCTTGCGTCTCTCTGCCGTAATTCTCGCGCCCGTAATGCCGCAGGTAAGCGAAAAAATCTTAAACCTGCTCGGCAAAAACGCCGTGGAAAAATTCGATGGAGAGCTGGAGTGGGGAAATTCCTTGCAGGGCTCAAAATTGTCGCCGCAGGAAATTTTGTTCCCGCGAATGCAAAAATAGGAGAATTTTTTGCCTTGAATTTGAAAAGCGCGGCTTGCAACTGCCGCGTTTTTTTTGCCGCATTAGCGCGCCTTTTATTTTTACAGAGATGTTGACTTTGCATAAAAAATCCTAAAACTGAAAAGCAAGATGCAAGATTATGTTTACGATATGGGATACGCCAAATTCGAGGGCTTGGAAGAGCTAAGGCAAACTCTTGCCTACGCCATCTCAAAGGGGCTTTTCATAAACAGGGAAAAAGATATTTTAATCGATTTTACAGGCGGAGACAAAACTTACAGCGCCGCCACATTGCTTGCATATTCGCTCGCCGTTTCAAAAGTTTTGAAAGAAAAAACGAAAAACAAGCGGATAGGCATTGCGATGCCCCCGTGCGCATACGCGGCAATAGCAAACTACGCATGCATATTTGCGGGAAAAACGCCCGTAAATTTGAATTTCACCATGGGAAGAGCCGCGGCGGAAAGCTGCCTGAAAACGGCAGATATTAAAGATGTTGTGTCGTCAGAGGCAATGCGCAAAAAAATTTCGGACGCAAACCAAAACTTCCCGTGGGCGGAAAATTTTATCGACATCGCAAAAACGGTGTCGGAAACAAAGCCCTTCGACATTTCAGTCGGTCTTGAAAAAATATTGGAGCATTTCGGCATTGAAAAATTTTCCAAAAACGAAAAAGAGGCAACTCTCGTCTTTACAAGCGGGAGCGAAGGCGCACCGAAAGCCGCAATATTAACCGAGCGCAACATAATCGCAAACTGCCTCCAAACAAGGCTTTCAAACGTATTTTCAGAAGACGACATTCTGCTTGCGAACCTGCCTGTTTTCCACTCCTTCGGGCTTCTATTTGAAATTTGGGCTCTCGCGATAAACGGGGTGAAATCCCTTCTTTTGGCAAGCCCGATAGACATAAAGGCGAATTTGCGGGCAATCCGCCAATACCGCCCGAACGTAATGCTTGGAAGCCCGACCTTTTACCGCGCCTACATACGCCATGCGGGAAAAGAAGACATGCAAAGTCTGCGCATGGCAATAGCCGGGGCAGAAAAAACTCCCGACGGCTTTGAGGAACTTTGGAATTCACGCTTTTCGCCCAATTCCTACAAAGAAGGCTACGGTCTTACCGAAACATCTCCCGTAGTCGGCGTAAATATGCCCGATGTTGATTACGGCTGGTATTCGACAGGCACACGCAAAGGATCGATAGGCAAGCTTTTCCCCGGTATGAGGGCGAAAATTTTAGACGCATCAACCCTAAAACCCCTACCGTTCGGAGAACGCGGTCTATTGGCATTGCAGGGCGCAAACGTCTTTGCGGGCTACCTCAACAACCCCGAAGCCACAAAAAACACCCTGAATGACGGCTGGATTGTGACGGGAGACTTGGCGCGGATTGACAAAGACGGATTTTTGTTCATCGACGGCAGGCTTTCGAGATTTTCAAAGATAGGCGGGGAAATGGTGCCTCACGCAACTGTTGAAAGCGCGCTCTCAAACGCGCTTGGCTTCGATAAAAGCGACATTCCGCTGATTGCAATATCATCTAAATTAGACGAAGGCAAAGGAGAAGCACTGGTGCTAGTCACGACCGTTGACATAGACCACCGCCAAGTAAAAGAAGCCCTTAAAGCGGAAGGAATTTCAAACCTTTGGACGCCAAAACACATAGTAAAAACCGACCGCATACCGCTTCTGCCGTCGGGCAAACTAAACTTAAAGGAACTTTCAGAAATAGCAGAGCAATGAAAAAATTTTTTACAATATTTATAGTCGCAACAGTTTCCGCCTGCGCCTCAGCCCAAAGCTCCGTGCTTGCCGACATCTTGCAGGACCTGGAGCTAATCAAGCGCGAAGTCGGCAAGCTGAGCCTTGAAATAGAACGCCTTTCCGCCGAAAACGAATCGCTAAAAAAAGCCTTGAAAGACGCGCAAAACGCCGCGACTTCAAACGAGGGAATGAATGCGGCAACGGCATCTTTGAGGGCAGAAATAAACTCATCCGTAGCCAAAAGCCAAAGCGAAACGCTCGCGATTGTGCGCAAGGAGCTTGATTCGCTCGCAAGCCAAACCAACGCGAACCTGGAAAAACTCGCAAAGGCAATCGGCGCAAAACCGCAAGGGCAGGTTCAAACAGACTTTTCTACAAACTATCCGAAAATGGGAGTCACCCACACGGTTGTGCGCGGCGATACGCTAAGCAAAATAGCCCGCAAATACGGCTCAACCGTAAAATGGATTCAGGACGCAAACCGCATTGCAGACGCAAACCGCGGATTGGTCGTAGGTCAAACTATTTTCGTTCCCACAAAGGAATAATATGGCAAAAGAACACAAATCACTCGGCAGGGGGCTTGGCTCAATCATAAGCGGAGGCATTAAAAAATCCGTTCCAACCCAAAAAAATGCCCCCTTAAAACCTGCCGTAAAAGCCGACACAAAAAGCGAAACATCTTCGGCGGAAAAATCGGCTCAAACCCCAATGGGGCTTTTCAGCGAAATCTTAATCGAAAAAATTTCCGTAAGCCCCTACCAAGCGCGAAAGGAATTTTCGGAAGATGAAATCGCGCAGCTTGCGGATTCAATAGCCTCGGAAGGCTTGTTGCAGCCGATTATAGTGCGCAAGCTTCAAAACGGAACCTTTGAGCTGATTGCGGGCGAAAGGCGTTTGAGGGCATGCCAAAAGCTTGGCTTAAAGCGCATCGCCTCCTGCGTGCAAACCGCAAGCAACGCTTCTGCCGCAGTAAAAGGTTTGATAGAAAATTTGCAGCGTTCCAACCTAAACCCAATGGAAGAAGCGCAAGGCATAGCGGCTTTAATCGCAAACTTCAACATTACGCAGGAAGCGGCGGCAAACAGGCTCGGCAGACCGCGCTCCACTATCGCAAATTCCCTGCGCCTTTTGACTTTGCCAAAAGAAGTCCAGGGGCTTATCGCAACAGGCAACCTCTCGCACGGGCACGCAAAAGTTTTGCTTTCTTTAAATGATAAAACCCAGCAGATACTCCTTGCCCGCAAAATCGTCGAAGGTCAGTTAAACGTCAGAATGGCGGAAGAAGCGGTAAACCGCATAAAAAACGAGCGCGACCGCAACACAAACGGCACTGCCCGCTCCCAAGCCGCTCAAAGCGCGGTGGTGCGCGATGTCCAGAAAAAGATTTCAGAGCGTTTGAACGCCGCAGTCGAATTGAAACATACTCCCAAAAAGGGCAAGATAATCATTGAATACTTCGGCAACGAAGACCTGCAAAGGATTTTGGAAATTCTGGGAGTTGACATATAATGAAATTCTGCGCAAAAGTCGTTTTTATCGCCGCGCTTGCCGTCATAACGGCATCGTCGAAGTCTTTTGCGCAACAGCACAATGATTTCACCGAGGGCAACATAACTCTCGAACGTTCCGAAATGGAAAAAAAGGAAAGCCGCTTTCAAGATGAAAAAAGCAGGCTGAGGGAAAAGCAATTTTCGCCAAAAACATTCCAACCCAAAGACGACGGAGCAGGCGCAAAAGCCTTGCAGGAGAAAAATTCCAACTTAAAAAGCGGCGCGCTCGCGGAAACGATGTCGGGCAAAAAAAACGACCGCTATCAAAAGGGCTTTTCTGCGCCCGAACTAAACCGTTTTGAGGGCAATTTTGACATACCCGAACTCAATGTAATAAAAAATTCCGACAAAAATTTGTCCCGAATATACGAAGGCAGCATAGACTTTTCAAAACGCCACTATCGAGACGGGGAAATGCAGGAATTTTTGGAAAAAGTAAGCGAGAAATCAATGCAGGACATAAATAAATACATGTTCCGTTCCTCGCGCTCGTCAGACCCGGGAATGCCAACTTCGCAAGCGGGCGACCAGCTCGGGCTTTCCGACGTAAAAACAAACTCGATAAAAGACTTTCTTTTCGGAACAAAAAAAATAGAGCGTCCTACTGTTGCGTTCACAAAGGATATAAATGTCGGCGCAATAAAAAGCAGCAAGGCAATGGATTTGGCGGAAGCAAAAAAAACATCAGCCCCTCCGCCGAATGCAAAAATGCTCCCCGCACAAGTAATAGGCGAAAAACAAAACGCCCGCCCCGCGCAGACCGCCCCCGAACGCAAAATAAAAATCGCGGAAAAGGAAGTCATACTAAACTCACAAGGCATGTTTGCGCCCAAAGACGGCTCGCAAAAGCAAAGCAGGTATAAAATCAAGGTCGAAGTTTCCGAAAAAGAACAAAAATAATCCATGCGAAAAATCGAAACCGTTTTCTTTGACCTTGACGGAACGCTTGTCGATAACTACGAAGCGATTGCAAAGTGCATCTCCGTCTCCCTTGAACCAATGGGCATAACTCCGCCAACGCTTGAAAAAGTAAAGCGCACTGTCGGAGGCTCCATCCTAATCACTTTTGAAAAGCTGATTGGAAAAAATCTCGCTCCACAAGCCGCAAAAACTTATATGGAGCATATCAAAGACTACGAACTACTCGGCTTGAAAGAAATGCCCCATGCGCGGGAAATCTTGCAAGGCTTGAAATCCCGCGGAATAAAATCCGCGCTTTTTACGAATAAATCCCAAAAATCCGCGGAAAACATAATCGAGTTTCTGAATTTGAGTTGCTTTTTTGAAAAGATAATAGGAACCGATTTGCACGGAGCGCGAAAGCCGGAAAAAGAATTTACTTTGCTTGCGCTTGAAAAAATGAACGCATACTTTGAAACAAGCGCAGTCGTCGGCGATTCCCCATACGACTACAAAGCGGCAAAAGCCTGCGGGTTAACGCCTATACTTGTCGCGACGGGAGGAAATTCTTTTGAAAGCCTCGAAAGCTTATGCCCCGGAGCAAACATATTTAAAGATCTGCGCGAAGCAGAAATTTTCATAGAAAGCAGATAGCCCTACTTGGCAGACTGCATAATGGCGTCCGCCAATTCTTCCCTAAGCGCGTTCTGCATGGCAAAAAATGAATCGCTCTCGTCTCCATTCGCGGCGCGTATTGAAAAACGCGCAAGCTTTTCGGAATTTATGAAAACAGGCGCAAAGCCGCGTTTTGACAAGTCGATTTCAAATTCTTTTGTCGCCGATTTCGCGTAGGAAAACGACGCGATTGAAGAAACAAAAAACACGGCGTCCCTTGCAAAAATTTCGGGAAGATCGGAATTCGGATTTGCCGCGCAAAGGGCGTCGGGCTTCTTCGCAAAAGGCAGCTTGCCCCAAAGCCTGCGGATTACATTCGGCAAAATTATGCGCATTTGCAAATCCGACAGTTTGAAATCGGGCGCATTTACCCTTATGCCCGAATATCTGAACCTGCGCAAAACTTCGCGCCTAAACCCCGACACAAACGCGGAAACCATCGAAGAAAAATCGCCATGCAAACGCAAAGACTCATCTTTTGAAATCGAAAAATTCGACATTTTCAAGGAGGAGCGCAAATTCATCAAGTCTTTCAAAGAGTTCAAAATTTCCCCCGCCGCCGCGTCTATGTTGCTGCGCCAAAGAGAAGTCCTGTTGGCTTTCAAGGCGCGCAAAACTTCGCTCAAGTCAGAGCGGACGCGCAATGACGAAGCGGAGCAAATTTCGTCAAACAACCTCGCGCAATCCGAAAACTTTGTCTTGAAGGCGTCAAATTCAAAACACTCCATCGCGCGGATTGCAAAATTATCGCGCCATTCTCCGATAAAATCGTCGTCCTTTCTGTTTACAAGCCCCAAAACGGCAACACCCGAACCCAGCATGGAAAAAGTGTCAAGCAGGCATTTTTGCGTATGACCTACAAAATTATCCGCATTGACCACAAGCATGCAAATGTCGGCATCGGAAAGCGCCTTCATTATCTCGACATCATGAGCATAGCGCGGATCCTTAAACTCCTCGACAAAGGCGTTCGCGGGGTTGCGCCCCGCCGCCACATAGTCTTTAAAGCTGAAAAACACCGTTTCGGGATGCTGAAGCCCGGGAGTGTCTATAACCTCGACGTTGCACTTGCCCAAATTGATTTCGCGAGGCTGCATATGCTTTGTCTCGCCCGGAATCGGCGAAACCGCAACCTCGTCGTCTCCCAAAAAATTCGCAAAAATACTGCTCTTGCCGTCGTTCGGACGCCCGACTATGACGATTTTGTAAAGGCTTTTCATCTCTAAAAAAGTTTTATGTTGCGGCTTGAAATGGAATTTATTTTTCGAGACCACCAGGATTTTTCAACTGCCCCCGGCGCCCTGAAAACTCTCTGCAATTTCGAAAGCCTGCCCAAGAGATGCACGCTCACGAATTTATCCGGAAACTTGTTTACGAGATTTTCAATATTTTCAAAAACCTCCTCGTTGTAATCGTCGGAAAGAAGCACCAATGCAATGTTTTTCTTCGGCGCAATCGCCTTTTCAAAATCTTCCGAAAAAATTTCCCTGCCGAAAGAATAGCTCGCAATTTCCGCACCCTGCTCGTTTAAAGAAGCCTTTACAGAATTTAAAATAACGTCCGAAAAAGCCGACAAGTCGGAACGCAGCAAGACCAAAACGGAAGGTTCGCCTTCGGATGGCAAGCCCGACAACTTCAAAGAATTGTCGCAAGAGGCAAATTCCATGCGCCGTATGATGTCGCTTATCTTGCGGTCGTTTCTTATTCGGTTTACGCCGAAAGTGCGGGATATTTTGAAATAGAAGAACGCCAAAATTGCGCCGCGCAAAAACACGCCGTAAAAGAAGCTTGCCATTACGAAGAATATCGCCCACGCCTCGCAGCTTTCCGATGTCAGTTTTGCGCCTTCTCCCGCCAAAAATTTGGACTTTTCAATCTGCTCCAAAGAAGGATAGCCTGTGCCCTCTCCCACAAAAACAGACCACGGCAAAGATACAACCCCTACAAAGTTCCCCATTCTTTCGGAAGTTACAATGCGCGGCATTGTCGTGCGCCAGCCGTATTCGTATTCGTTAAACATCGGCTTGAAGAGCTGAACCAAAAAGATGCCGCAGGCAACGCCCAAGCCCAAAAACTGGGCGGCAATAGCCCCCTTCAAGAAAATCCACTTTTTATTAGCTCCATAAAGCGCGCCCAAGCCCCCTTTGTCTTTGAAAAACCTTGAAAGGATAAATGAAACCGAAAAGTCCACAACCCTGCCGAATGTCGGGGCAAAGAAAAATGCGCTAAACAGCAAAAGAAGCGGAACAAGCACGCAAGTTATGAAAAAGAAGCTTACGTTTATCACCCCGCCGAAATCAGCCCCGTTAAAGAATGCGCCCGCAAGAGGCATTCCCACGGCAAACAGTCCCGCAAAAAATAAAATTGCCGAAACTATCCTGAAAAGCCACACCGCGTTGGCTCCCGCGCTTCGATGCGAAGAAGCCTCGCGCATTGCGGAAAGCCAATGCCTTAAAAGCGACATCTCGTCTTTTTTTTCCAAATCCGACGCAGTGGAGTAGATTTTGAAATCCCGCGCGCTTTTAAACTCGTCCGACAAATTTTCATCGCGGCTTATGAAAATTTCCAAATCTATTATGTCTTCTGAACTCAAATGCTTCATTTAATGAAAAATTCCTTGTCCTTTTTATAAAAAAACGTTCAAAGCTGCAACAAATAAAGCGTTTGAAATTCGCTTTAAAGCGATAAAATTTGACCGTCGGCTTTTAGTTTTTCGGAAAGCTTTTCGTAATCGACATCCTGCACAGGCATATTTTTATCTATCGCCATCGATGCCGCAGTCGCCGCAGAATGCCCCAATATCATAAACACGGGCTCCATTCTAATCGAGCCGTATGCGATATGCGAAGCGGAGCAGGCGTTTGTCACCATCAAATTGGTGCATTCGGATTTTTTTGGAACGATTGAGCCGTAAGAGATTTTATAGGGCTTGCAGCCCGCTCCCACATCGCCCTCGTTTTGCACAAAGCCTTCGGGAGTGACATACCTAACGGTATTATGGCTGTCGAGAGTGTATGAGCCCATGCCGATTGATTTTGGCGTTGACGCCCTGCCGGTGCAGTCGTGTTCTGTCATGACGTACTCGCCAATCAGTCGGCGGGCTTCGCGTATGTAAAGATAAAACGGCCAGTTGCCCGTGTCGGTAAATTCGTCTTTTGCCAAGCCCCATCTTGAAATATCCTTGCGCAGTTTTTCAGGCACGCGCTCGTCGTTTGAAAGGAAGTACAAAAGACCAAGCTGGTAATCCTTGTGGGATTTAACTATCTTTTCGCGCGTCTTGTAGTCGGCTTCGGGATAATCGTAATTCCCGCCCAAAAAGTCGGTGGAAAATGCGCCCTGGTTGTTGGTGTCTGTCTTTCCGTTCATGATGCGGTCGTTTTTAAGAAAATCGCGCCTGCCTTCGGCTTCGTAATAGCGCAGAGCCAATATGTAATCGTCGGCATTGTAGTTTTCGGGCTTGGGGAACGGAACGCGGTTTTCGGGCAAATCGGTAAGGCACATTCTGAAGCAATACGCCTGTAATCGGTTGTCGCCCTCTCCAAGCGGGGCAATGGGTTCGCTCGAAACGTGCTTCAAAAGCCCGCTTTTCGGATTTCCCTTTTCGACATACGGATCAACCTGCTTTTGGAAATGGTGGCGATGCCCTGAGAACTTGCCAAGCCGAGAGCCGTTGTAGTTTTCTTTATAAACTGAATTGGATTCTCTTCCGACAGTGTAGGAACAACCCGCCGCCGCCATCAAGTCGCCTTCAAATGTGGCGTCTATAAAGACTTTGCCGGCAAACACATCGCCTTTCAAGGATTTAAACGAAACGATTTTGCCGTCCTTGCTTTTGCGAACGCCTTTTTTTGAGCGGTCGAGGTAAGTGTTTTTATATACAGGGATTTTCAGCTCTTGAAGCCAGTTGTCATAAACTCGCTCGGCGACGGACGGTTCGAAAATCCAAGCAAGCTCGCGCTCGTCGTCCATTGCTTTGGTTCCCTGCCCCGACGCCTTGAAATTTTCGCGCTTTTTGCCGAACTTCCAGCTTTCGGGCTTTTTGTATTCAAGCCAAATTCTATGGTAAAATTCCTTGCTGACGCCCCCGATTGTCGCGGTTTTACCAGAATCGGTAAATCCCAGCCCCGCGCTCGACATAGCCCCAAGATGGTTTTCGGGAGCGACAAGCACGACGCTCTTGCCTTCCCTTGCCGCCTGCACCGCCGCGGCAACTCCCGCAGACGTGCCTCCATAAACAACAATGTCCGCCTTGACGGTTTTGGCGTTTAAAGCCAAAGACGCACACATTAACACTAACGACAATAAAATTTTCTTCATCATATACTTCATTTTTATAATATATTTAATATTACATACAAAAAAACCCAAAACATGTAAAACAAATTTTGGGGTCATAAAATATTTATGTTTTGATTTTCAGGCTCACTCGCCTTTTCTTTTTCTCGGGATTACCCTGAAAAGCGAACAAGTTTCGCCTTGCGCCACAAAATTATTTTCAAGAGTAAAATCGTAGAAAGAACTTATATCGGGAACGGACGCAATTTCAATGGAGTTTACCGGCTCGTCGTCCATGTCCATGGCCCTCTGCGCAAAACGAAAAGTCACGACGGTTGTGAACATCAAAAGGGCAACCACAGACCATTCTGCCGCCGCGCGCTTGCGTGTTCTCTTTTTTATCGTGTAAACAGGCAGGCGCGGAAGTTTTACGGTTTGCTTTCCAAACATTTTACATGTTGCAAGATGAATGCGGCGCGCCTTGGAAAAATCGTTTTTTGCCCTCTCGTTTGAGCTTACAAGTTTCGCAAGCAAATCCAGCTCTTCCCTTGTGATTGTCATGTCAAGATACGAGCTTACGAGTTCGTCAAAACGGTTTTTAGAAACCACTTTGCCGCCAATTTTGAAAGCCTGTTTGTTTCCTTTTTCCATTTCCGCTCCTTAAATGTTGTCGCTTAAAATATCACGCAACTGCTCGCGGGCGCGCGACAGCCTGCTTTTTACCGTTCCGACAGTAAGATTCAATTTCGCGGCTATTTCTTCGTAAGACATGTCCATTTCAGAACGCATGCGCAGAACAACCGCGTATTTTTCGTCAAGACTTGCCATCGCACGCGGCAAGATTTCTTCAAATTCATTTGCAAGCGCCATTTCGGACGGATTCAGCGTTTCGCAAGCCAGAGTTTCGGCAAACGTGGTTTCGGAATCTTCGGATATTTGCGAATCTATCGAAAAAGATTCGCCGCGACGACGCCTGAACCAGTACCAGTATTTGTTTCTCGCCAAGTTGGTGACGATGCGGTGAAGCCATGTAGAAGGCGAGCATTCACCCCTGAAATTTTCCATTCCGTTGCGAGCCCTTATGAATGCGTCCTGCGCAACTTCTTCCGCGTCTTCCCTGTTTTTCAAGAGACCGTAAGCACGGGAAAAGGCTTTGTCCCAATGCGTGCGGACAAAATCGCCAAATGCAGCCTCCTCGCCATTTTTCAAACGGGTTGCCAAATTTCCTGTATCAACTGCATTTTCCATAATTCCACCTATATGAAAATCTTTGACACGAATTTTAAATAAAAGTTCCAAAAAAAATTTATTTTTTATTTTAGCTTGAAACAATCGAATAAAATTCTATGCTGAATTTCAAAAGAAAAGGTATTCGCTATGTTTATGTTTGGCAACAAAAAAAATAAGAAAAACAAACTTATTTTGGCGGATTGCACAAGGGGGGTTTTTTTTGAAATTTCAAACTTTCCCGCCGCAATCAGTCAAAACGGAGAAATTGATTCAAATTCGCCCGATGCGGCAATAATAGAAAAAACCAAGAAAGGCGACTATCTTATTTATCCGGACGAAGATTTTGCGCAAAAAATTGAATTAAACTCAGCCCCGCTTGGCGAAAAAGAGCCTCTGCAAGAGCAAAACACGCTGAAAATCGGAGACACGCTGCTTCTTTTGTTCGCTGGCGAACATGCCTTGGAAAGCGCGAAAAAAATAGATTTTTCAAAATGGATTATTTTTAACACGGAATCGGGAACAATAGAAGACGTCGCGGAATTTGGCAAGATAAGGCAGGCGGTCGAAAAGCGCGCGCTCACCGGAAGCGGGCTCGCGGTATGCCCCAAGGGAGCGACTTGCGGCTTTTTCTATAAAAGCGTGTTCGGCTCCGCCCAGCCGCAGGCGATGTCGCCTCTCGACACAACTTCGGGCGAAATCAGATGCCCGCTTTGTTGGCTTAAATTCGATTTGGGAGACGCCCTAAGCATTGCCTCCCACGAATCCCTGCGCGGCGACCCGATACTTGGAAGCGAAGAAATGTTGCGCTTTCTGCCAACCGCCTTTGACGGAGAAGGCAACGCAATCGACCCTGCGGGAATGCCGTCGCACGACATTGCATGCCCCCACTGCCGAAAGAAGCTTCCGACGGGCTATGTCGATTTGAAGCGCCACATATTTTCCATTGTCGGCGCGCCTAGCGCGGGCAAGTCGTACTACTTGAGCGTGCTCATAAAAGAGCTGCAAAATTCGGTCTTCCGCCATTACGGGGCTTCCTTAAAAGACTTGGACCCTTCGGGAAACATGCTTTTGACGCAGATGAAAAACCGCCTGTTTTCGGCAGACACTTCTGAAAGCGCGATTTTGGCAAAAACGGCATTGGAAGGCGCGATGTACGAAAAATATCCGCGTTTCGGGAAAATGGTTTCCCTGCCAAAGCCGATGTCGTACATACTCTCAAAAGATTTGGGCGCAAAGACAGAAAGCGCGGCGTTGATTTTTTACGACAATGCGGGCGAACATTTCGAACCGGGCATAGACTTGGAAGATTCTCCGGGCGCAATGCACGTCGCCTGCTCCGACGCAATATTCTTCCTCTTCGACCCCGCGGCAAACCGCAACTTCAAAAATCTCCTGCACGACAACCCCGACCCCCAGCTTAAAATTGCGGGAAGGCTCGACCAGCAAGATACGATTTTGGCGGAAATGGAAGTGCGAATTAAAAGAATTCTCGCGCTTTCAACGAGCGAAAAAATCCAAACGCCGCTTGCCGTAATGCTTGGCAAATTCGACATTTGGAAAGACCTGCTCGGAGAAAAGCTCGCGGATTATTTTGAAAACGGAGAACTTTCCGAAGAAGCAGTAGAACGCAATTCGGAGATTTTGCGCAATTTCATGCTGAAAACAGAACCTTCCATCGTGGCGGGGGCGGAAGCGGTTTCGTCAAACGTAAAATACTTTGCAATAAGCCCCCTCGGACACTCCCCGATAAAAATTTCAGAAGGAAATTCCGCGGGGAAAATCGCGCCCGTGCCCTCATTGCTAAATCCCATAAACGTTGACATCCCGATGCTTTGGGTTTTGAGGCAATTAGAGCCTTCAATCATGCAAAAACGCGCCTAAAACATGGCATTCAGACTCATATTCACAAGCTCTCCAAGTTCGCTGACAGGTTCGCGCACCGGATTTTGCACGGTCGCAAGAAGCGCGGAAATGTCGGAAAAGCTCGCGCTCTGCGTCGAAAAATGCGGGACTTACGACCACGATGTCATGCGCGCAAACCCTGTTTTTTCGCATCGAAAAATTTGGCTTGGAGACAAGAATTACCATATCCTTTCGCGCATAACCGACTCGGGAGCCGACTACACCAACCGCTCAAATTACATCGCCGACCACTTGGTTTTAACGGAAGAAGAAACACAGCTTGTTCCATCTCCCGCTCAGGCGATTTTGGAGTTTGACGGCTGGTTGGACTCATACGAAGGCGCGCCAAAATTTCTTGAAAGCGTCCCGATAAAAAAATCGGCGCAAAAATTCGCCCCGCCGGCCTCAATGTGGCAGGACTATTTTTCAGACGCGGGAAAAGCCGCGCTTATGCTTTCGGAATCGATGGACATCTACGCAAAACCCGAAGACGGAAAGACGCTTTTAAAGCTGTTTGCGCAAGCCTCCGCGCTATGCACGCCCGAAGCAAAGTCGTGGGACTACACTTTCACTACATCAATATGCCGCGGAGAAAATCCGCAGGATTTTTCATGGAAAGTTTACACAAACACCCCGCCTGAAATCGCAAGCGCAAATTCTTCCGCGATAAACTTAACGTCAAAAAAAGCCCCTCCTGCCCCGAACACGCCTGCGGCTGTTTTTGCAAGAACCGCGAAAATTTCAAACAAAGACAGGCTGAATTTGAAAGTTCAAAAGCCTTCCGAATTCAAGCCAAAAATAAAAATTGCCCGAAACATCCAAGAAAGCGAAAGTAAAATTTCTCCCGAATTCAAACGCAATTCCCTGTTTGCCGCGTGCGCTCTTCTCGCGGTGGCAATCGCGGTAATGGCGGTGTTTTTGTTCGCAAAATCCGACGAAGACGAGTTCGACACAAGAATGCAAATTCAAAAAAATTCATACATGTCGAACATTCCGCTCTCCGAGCCTGTCGAAGTTCGGGCAACATACTCAAAAATCAGGGCGGAAGTGAAAGATTTGACAAACGAGGCAAAGTGGCAAGAGGCTTTAAGCCTTTGGGACAACGCAAACCTTGAAGACTTCAACCCCAAGGCGCGCCCGGAAATTCTGAGCGACATGGGCAAAAAATTCGACGAAATTTTAAGCAAAGCCGAAGAGTCCGCCGCAAATCAAGACAAGGCAAAGGCCCTCGCCCTTTTAAAAAAGGCTCTTCCCGCTCTTGAAATAAAAGATTTTCCAAATAAAACAAAACGCGCCCGAATGATGGAGGGGCTTAAACTGAAAGTGCAAAAATTATGACAATACAATTTTTAATTTTGAGAATACAGAGCATTCTCGACGGAAAGGCGAACGCAAGCGACGCACAGCTTAGGGCAATCGCCTCGGAATATATGCGCATTTGCCAAAACGCTGAGCGCAAACTTCTGCACTGCGCCTCCCTAATCCGCGCGGGCAGGGATTACGCCGCTTTCCAAGTCGCGGAAACCCAGCCGATGCTGCTCGAAACCTTAAACGAGTTGATTTTTTCAAGGCTCGAAGACTGGCGCAACTTCTGCTCAATCCACTCTCTGCCATGCCCTTCGCCGTTTGACGAAAACCAGATTTCGCTTGTAAAATCGCTCTATACGCGGGAGATTTCCCAAAACCATCCACTTTACCGCGACTACCGCCGCGCAATGCGAATGCATAATTACGAGGAAGCCCTTTCCATAATATCCACAATCGTAAAAGTAAACGGCTCAAACTCCGAAGCAAAAAACGAGCTTGAAAAGCTTTCCCGCCGAATTGCAACGCAAAAATTTGAAGCCTCAAAAGCCGCCCTTGCAAGGGGAGACTTGCAGTCGGCTATAAAAACTGCGTCTGACATTCGGGAATACGCCGACGACATATTTTCAAACGACGAAGACTGGAAAAATCTTTCCTCAAAAATCGACGACTACGAAAAGCAAAACGCAGTAAAGCGCATATCTGAAATATTTGAAGTTCTCCGCAGTTCCGAAATCGCCGACGACTATCGGAAAATCCTCGAATTTGCGGCGGAAACAGACGTGCTCACAAGCAAGTTCGAGATTGAGCTTAACGCCGCCGACCAAGACTACCTGCGCGCCCAGACAAAACGCGCCCTCTTTATGCAGGACGAAGCGAACGCGGCGGAAGCGAAAGCCCAGGCTCTGCTTGACATCGCTTCTGAAATAGAGCATCCGAGCGACATGCCGCCGAAGCAGTCGCTTGAAAAAATCTTGAAGTTGAAAAAAGCGGCGGGAAATTCAATAGAGCCCGAAATGGCAAAAAGGCTTTCAAAAACGATTTCCGCCCTGCGTTTCAAAATAACAATTTCGCGCCTCAAAAAAGCGGGGCTTGCCGCCGCCGTGATATGCCTTGCAGTAGCGGCGTTTTTTGAAGTACAAAAGCGCGAAAAGCTGAATACGCAATATAGAAGCGTTGCAAACGCGATTTCGGCAATCCAAAACATGCAAAACACAAAGGGGGCTGTGCAGTCGCTTGAAAGCCTAAAAAAAACCTTCCCCCAAACGTGCGCTCTTGCCGAATTTTCCGACAAGATAGAAACAATCGAAAATACTCTGGCATTAAAAACCGCCTATCTTAAAAAATTTGAAAACTTCAAGAATGCGGCGGAGAAATTCGACAAAAAATCTGACGACCCTGCCTACTGGCTTGAAATGCAAAACGAACTAAACGCGGCGAATTCTCAGGCAAACACCTTGGACGGAGCGGAATACTCCGCGGTGAAGATGGAAATTTCAAGCTTTGCAAACGCTTTTTCAAACGCGATTTCCGCAAAACGCGCTGCAAACGCCGCAAAATTGAACGCCCTTATTGATTTAATTCAAAGGGAAACCGCGCTTGCAGACGTGCATGACAGCGAAAATATCCAACACATAAAAAACGCGAAAGACGCCCTTCAAAAAGCCCGCGCCCTCGCCGAAAACCCAAGTATTATTTTTGCGATTTCGCCTGAAAGGGCAGAAAAATTACAGGAAGTTGCGCAAGAATTGGAAGACAAGGCAAATCTTGCCGAAAGCTTTGGCAAATCGCTCGCCCTCATAAAGAGCGCGTCGAGCGCGGAAGAATATTTCGAGGCGTTGAAAGAGCTTTCGCAAAGCCCCGCGATTTCGCCAAAAGACGCTGGAAACATCGAAAAAATCTTGGCGGCGAAAGACGCGGTTTTGTTTGAAGTTTACGGCGGCATAATCGATAAAAACACGGCGGAAGAGGCTCCCGAAAAATTTTCCGCGCCAAGCATAAACTTCTACGATTTTCCGGAAATCGCAAAAATCCACAAAGCCACTTCAAACGGCAAAACGTACTATATGATTGATAAGCCCGAAGAAAGAAACCGCGTGTGGAACGGCGGCGGAGAAGTAATACAAAAAGCAAATATTGTGTCCGACTCCTCAGGCAAGGCAAAAGAAACTTCTTTTAACAGGATAACATTCAAAAACCGCCGCCCGAACGGCTACATTTTGGAGGGAATAAAACTCGCAAAAGAAGCCGAAATCGCGGAAAAAACTGCGGAAATTTCCGATAAAAAATCGCTTTCGCAAGCTCTGGTTTTCGCAGCAAACTCCGATGCAAATCCGATATTCAAGGCATGGCTTGAAAAAAGAATTCTGGACGCTTTCCGTCAATCCCCGATAAAAAGCGGTTTTGCATTCTCCAAAACCCTGCAAAACAGGGCAAAGAAAATCGATGCCATCGCGGCTGACTTAACTCCGTACTCATGGATTTTTGAAACAGATTCGAGGGCAAATTTTGTGAAATCCGAACTTTACGGGGAAGAATTGAAAGATCCGATGCCCGAAGCGTATTCTACAAAAGAAGAAGCGCAAAAATCTTTGGAAAACCCGATGAAAATCGTGGGCTTTGGCGATTTTGAAGGCAAGATTGCATCAAGCGAAAACCTGTCGGGCAAAAAGCTTTACGGCATAACAATCACAGGGGATTTCGGCGAGCTTTCGCAAACAAAAAAGCCCGCAAAATTAACCCCGATTTTCGTACATCAGGAAAAGTAACCGCTTTTTTGCAGAAAACATTTGCGCTTCCGCCGCCATTTTAAACTTCGGCAAGCGGCGGCGCATTTTAGCGCAACTATCAAAATTTTCGGCGGGAAAAATAAAATTGCGCATTTTTGATTTTTGCCTTATTCTTTTTTAGCTTTTTATTTTTATGGACAACTCTTTGCCGGAAATCAAAATTTTAACAGATGATGTCGCAAACAAAATCGCGGCAGGAGAAGTCATAGAACGACCCGCCGCGGCAGTAAAAGAGCTTGTTGAAAACTCCATCGATGCAAAGGCAACAAGCATTGACATCGAATTTAAAAACGGCGGAAAAACTTACATAAAAGTCTCCGACAACGGGCACGGAATGAGAAAAGACCAGGCGCTAACCTGCCTTGAACCCCACGCGACAAGCAAAATTCGCTCCGCCGACGACCTCGAAAGCATTTTAAGTTTCGGCTTCAGGGGAGAAGCGTTGCCGAGCATTGCAAGCGTGTCGAAATTCACGCTTCTTACAAAACCCGAAGGCGCGAAAGTCGGGACATCAGTAAGCGTCCGCGCAGGCAAAATTACTGAAATAAAGGAAGTAGCAATGGGCCGCGGGACGGAAATAGTTGTCGAAGACCTCTTTTGCTCCGTCCCTGCGAGGCGCAAATTTTTAAAGACCGACAACACTGAAGCTGGGCATATCATAAAGATGTGCAAGCTCTACGCGCTCGCAAAAAACGATATTTCTTTCAGCCTGCGCGAAAACTCGAAGCTGATTTTCTCGTCAAAAAAAACCGCAGACCTTGCGGAGCGGGTAAAAAATATTTTCGGCGAAGAAATTTCTGAAAAACTTATCCCGCTTGCCCCCTACTCGGGTTTCGGAATATCGGTGTCGGGTGCGGTTTCAAAGCCCGCCGAAAGCTGGACTACTTCAAAAAACATCTACGCATTCATAAACGGCAGACCCGTCGAATGCCGCGCCGTTTTCTCCGCGCTGAAAGACGCCTACAAAAGCGCGATGCCGCAAGGCAAATATCCTGCGGCGTTTCTTTTTATTGAAATCGACCCGCGTTTTGTTGATGTAAACGTCCACCCCGCAAAGCGCGAAGTGCGCCTCAAAAACGAATTTGCAATGCGCTCGGCAATCCTCGCCGCCTTGGTTGAAACTCTCGAAAACTATTCGATAACGCCAATTCGGGAATTTCAAAAACCTGAATCGAAATTCTTTAAATCCTCGCCCCAAGCCCACGTCGAAGAATCTGAAAAGCTGCGCAAAATAATTGATTTTTCACAAAATAACAATTCTTTCACTGCGCCGTTTTCCGCACCAAAATCCGACGTAAAGCCTAAGTTTGACCCAATAAAAATCGCGGCTGAAAAAGCGGCGGAGGATTTGCATAAGGCAAAAAATCCTCCATCCAAAATTTTTGAGCCAGTCCCTCCAAAGCCAACTACGGCAAAAAGCGCAAAGGCTGAAGATTTGCGCCCAAGCTCTACGCTCGGCTGGAAATATTTAAAACACCTTTCAAGAAAATACGCCCTCTTTGAAACGCAGTCAAACTCGCTCATAATTTTATCAATCCAATCCGCCTTAAAGCGCATAAATTACGAAAAAATCGTGCGCAACTTCGCGGGCGAAAAGCCGAAAGCCCAAACGCTTCTAATCCCCGTAAACATTGAATTTGACAGGGCAGACGACGAAGTGTTCAAGCGCAATAAGCGCGGATTTGAAGTATGCGGATTTGAAATAGAAGAATTTGGCGAAAGATTTTACAGGATAAGCGCAATTCCGCTTTGGCTCGAATTCGGGGACGTTGAAAACTTCATCAAGGATTTTGTCGAGCTTGCGCGCGAAGAGGGCTTTGAAATCGGCAGAAAAAACTTGTCGGAGCAAACTTTTGCAAGCCTTGCGGTGAAGATGTCCCGCGGAATAAAAATCGCCGAAAGCGAGTACGCCGCAAACGCCGTTTTGGACGACCTATTCTCGTCAAAAAGCCCGATGTTTTCGCCCGACGGCAAGCGCACGTGCAAGGAAATAACTGCGGCCGAAATTTCCGCGTTTTTCAGCTAAGCTTCCATTTTGCCGACTCTGCGCGCGTGCCTTCCGCCCTCAAATTCGGTTTCAAGAAAAGTTTTTAGCATTTCATTTGCAAGTTTTTTGCCGACGTATTTCGCGCCCATGCAAATCACGTTTGCGTTGTTGTGAAGCCTTGAAAATTTGGCGCCGTCGCAATTATGGCAGAGTGCCGCACGAATTCCCTTGATTTTGTTTGCGGATATTGAAATGCCAATGCCGGTAGTGCACACCAAAACTCCGAAGTCGCACCCGCCGTTTGCCACGGCGTTTCCGACCAATTTTGCGTAGTCAGGATAATCCACGGAATCGCAGGTGTTCGTGCCGAAATCGACAGTTTCAAAACCCGCGTCTTGCAGGAATTTCAACATTGAATTTTTTAACTGAAATCCGCCATGGTCGGCGGCCAACGCAATTTTCATTTGTATTCCTTTTCCAAAAATTTGACAAGATGCGGCATTGCCGAGATAATTTCGTCGCGCACTTCGATGTAAGTGTTCATGCCGTATCCGTAGGGGTCTAAAATATCCGTATGCGCGGCATTCGGGACCAGCGAAAGCAAAGTGAAAAAATGCGGCGGCATGGTTTTAAAATAACGCCTTACGGTGTCGAGATGCGCCTGCGTCATCGCAACGAGAGCAAAGCATCCGTCAAGCATTTCCTGCGTTATCGATTGGGCAACATGCCTTGAAATGTCAACCCCGACCTTGTCGAGAGCGATTATCGAATTTGAGCTTGCCCTCATTCCGTCCTCACCAAAAGTTCCCGCGGAAAGCACGCGCAAAGTTTTAAGAGGGCTTGAATCGGGCAATGCCGCAATCGCGTGCTTCAAAAGCCCCTCTCCCATGGGGGAGCGGCAGATGTTGCCCGTGCATAGAAATATTACGCTGTCTCTTTTCATTTTATTGCAAGTCACGCTTTAACTGGCGATGGGCAATGTCGCGGCGGTAGAATGCGCCGTCAAACGAAGTTTCACCGCAGAGTTTATAAGCTTTATCCAGCGCCTCGCGCAAAGTTTTGCCTGTCGCAGTCATACCCAAAACCCTGCCTCCGTTTGTCAAAATTTCGCCGTCCGACCCGCGCTTTGTTCCGCTATGGATTACATACGCGCCGTCTGTTTCCGTCTTGGGAAGTGAAATTACATCGCCTTTCTTGTATGAATCGGGATAGCCTTTCGCGCAAACCACCACGACCACCGCAAATTCGTCCTTGATTTCCACCTTTGAAGAATCCAAAGAGCCGTTTGCAATGCTATTCATAAGCTCTAAGGCGTCGGTTTTTAAAAGCGGCAAAAGCACCTGGCATTCGGGGTCGCCGAAACGCACGTTAAATTCAACGACTTTCGGTCCTTGCGCGGTAATCATGATGCCTACATACAAAGTTCCGCGATAGTCTATGCCCTCTTTTTTCAAGCCCTCCAAGGTGGGCGAAACAATGTCTTTTCTGACTTTTTCCAAAACTTCCTCGGTTGCGACGGCCGCGGGAGCATACGCGCCCATTCCGCCCGTATTCAAGCCTGTGTCGCCTTCGCCAACGCGCTTGTGATCCTGGCTCGGCGGAAGCATGATGTAATTCGTGCCGCAAACCATTAACATGATGCTCGCCTCTTCGCCCTCCATTTTTTCTTCAACGACAATTTCCCTGCCGCTTTCGCCGAAGACTCCGCCTTCAAGCATTTCGCGAGCCGCTTCCACGGCTTCTTCCTTTGTCGATGGAATAACGACGCCCTTGCCCGCCGCCAAGCCGCTCGCCTTTATGACAACGTCAAACGGAGCTTCCTCAATGAATTTTTTTGCCGATTTGAAATCCGTAAAATTTTCGCCTGCGGCAGTCGGGATTGAATATTTTTTAAGAAAGTTTTTTGAAAAAGCCTTGCTCGCTTCCAACGTTGCGCCGTCTTTGTTCGGCCCGTAAACCGATATGCCCTCCGCCCGCAGAGCGTCTGCAAGCCCCATTGAAAGGGGGATTTCAGGTCCGCACACAACAAGGTCGAATTTGCCGCCACGGGCAAATTCGACTATGCCTGAAATGTCGTCAACCTTTATTGCGGCAGTTTCGCAGTCCAATTCAATGCCGCCGTTTGCGGGCGTGCAAACCAATCTGCCGCACAGGGGAGATTTTTTCACCGCTTTTACAATGGCGTGCTCTCTGCCGCCGCTTCCGATAACCAAAACGTCAAGTTTTTTCATAAATTCTACAATGCCTTTCTGTACAAAGTTAAAGCAAAAACCAGCATAAGCAGGTTGGGGACAACCGCCGCAAGCAAAATCGGGATTAAACCGCTCGAACCCATTGCGGTAAAGAGGCTGTCCAAAATATAATATGAGAAAAACAGCCCCGCAGTCTTAGACACCCCGACCATGGGATTTGTGCGAACTCCCGAAATCGAAAACGGGATTGCGATTGCAATCACGATTATGCAGGCAAGCGGGCTTACCCACAGGCTCATAAGCTGTTCGGCATAAGGGCGCATATGCTCGCTTTTTTCATCGCCCGACGCCGCTATAAGCTTTTGCAACTCGAAAAGCGACAAGTCTTTGGGGCGGCTCATGCTGAGCTTCATTATTTGAGGGTCTTCCTTGAAATCGCGGTAGTACTTCTTGTCAAAGACGTCCGCCCTTATCGGGCTTGACGTTTCGGGGTCGAAGAAAATCTGCTGGCCGTTCGTGAAAAACCAGCACATGTCAAGGTCGTCAAAAACGCCTTCCTTGGCGAGAATTTTGGAAGTTTCCCTGCCTTTTTCATCGGCAAGATGGATTTCCACACCGTAAGCTTTTTTGGACGCCTGCGAAAATTTGTTGATGAACCAAAGCCTGCCGTCAGCCCTGTTTTTAAAGCAAAGAAGTGAGATTTTGCCGACGAGTTTGTCTTCTTTTAGATTTTTGCGCTCGCTTTCAAATTTGAGATTGTTGTAGAGAGTGGCGGCATTTTCCTTTGAAGTCGGAACAACGGAAGCGTTTATCCAGAACAAAAATCCCGCAAGAAGCGCCCCGGCAACCCACAGCGAACGGGTAATTTGCCAAACATTCATGCCCGCCGCCCTCATCGCCACGATTTCATTGTTTTTGTGGAAGTTCCCCAAAATGAACACCACCGATATCAGCAAGCTTATCGGAAGCACAACGGGAATAAAAGACGGAATCAGCTGCCAATAATAATAGCAAATTCTGCCCGCCGAAGCCTTAAACCCCAAAAGGTCGTCAAGCTCGTTATACATGTCGTTTAAAATCAAAATGCCCAAAGTCACGCCAACCGTTGCGGCAAAAACCTTCAACCATTCCACAAATACATACCTGTCGACAATCCTCATAATCGCGAACCCCGCGCAAGGGCAAATTTCCTTAAAAATAAAACGAGAACCGATATTAACTAAATTAAACCGCGTGTAAATTTTATTCTCAAAAAATCGCCAAATTTTTTAGAAAGTAGTTGCAAATGCAAATGGGTTGATTTTAAATTAAAGCCACAATGAAGAACTTGGGTGAAACTTTAAAACAGGCGCGCGCAAACAAGGGCGTGGAATTGCGCGACGTTTCAGACGCCACTAAAATCAGAATTGATTTCCTTGCAAAAATGGAAGAAGGAGACTTCAATTTTGATTTGCCGGAAATTTACAAAAGAGGATTTTTGAGGCTGTACGCGGCATATTTGGGGCTCGACACAAAAGCCATCATGGCGGACTACTACGCCTCTACGGGCGGCAGGCATTCCGACAAGGAATCGCAGCGCGCCCAAAACGCGAAAAAACAATTTTTAGGCGAGCTTGACGAAGAAAGTACATCAAGCTCCCCCGAAAACAGATACGACGAAGAGCCGAACTCCGATTTGCCTCCCGACGGAATTTCAGCAGACGACAAGTCAAAATACCTCAAAATCGGCGCAATCGTCGCCTGCGTCATAGCCGCGATAATTTTGATTGTGGCTGCCGTTTCCAAGCTCACATCAAACCCCGAAACTCCGACAATAGCGCAGGGGCTGGAAATACCCGAATGCGTAATCACCATCAAGGCGCTTACCGACACTTCGTACAAACTGACTCCCGAATCAAACCCGAACTACACATACCACAAGGGCGAAGTCCGCGCGGGAGACGTTAAAACGTTCAAGGTGAAAGAAGCGTTGATTATCCAGCCGCTTCCCGGGAAAATCGGAGACCTTCACATTGAAAGGAACGGACAGCATCTCGACTATGCAAGACTGATTCCGCGTCCCGCCCCGAAATATAAAATTGCAATGCCGAAGCAATAACGGGAACTTTCAACATTTCATTTAAAAATTCAAGCGGCATCAAATGATTCCGCTTTTTCGTTAAAAAAAGAATGAAACTCACTTTTTTAGGAACGGGGACATCGCAGGGCGTGCCGATGATTGGATTTGACAATCCGGGATTAGATTTGTCGAACCCTAAAAACTGGCGCACGCGCTCAGCCGCGCATATTGAAGCAGGCGGAATGCACATTCAAATTGACGCGGGCCCCGAATTCCGCCTGCAATGCCTGCAAAACAAAGTGAACTGGATTGACGTATTTCTGCTCACGCACGGGCATGCCGACCATATTTTGGGAATGGACGACCTGCGCAGGTTTTGCGACAGAATGCCGAATAACAAAATCCCCGTTTACGCGAACGACTACGGCATCGAGCGCATCAATTTCATATTTCCTTACGCCGTTTTGGACAAACCTGCGCAGCGCGGCTATCCCTGCTTTGGCGTAAAAAAAATGCCCAATCTTCTGGAATTTGAGAACGGACTGAAAATTTACGCTGAGGAACTTCCTCACGGAACAACAAAAACACTCGGTTTTGTATTTGAGTTTGAAGGCAAAAAACTCGCCTACTATAACGACTGCAAACTGCTTACTCCGAGGGCAATCGAACTTGCCCAAAATGCCGACATCGTTGTTTTGGACGGTCTAAGACCAATCCCCCACCCCACCCACCTTTCGATATTTGAAGCAATCGAATACGCAAAAATACTGAACGCAAAACGCACATTTTTCACACACACCACGTGGCAAATTGACTACGAAACGTGGTCGAAAAAAATCCCCGAAAACACACAAATTGCATACGACGGACTGTCGGTTGAAATATAGATGGGGCGCATAAAATTCAGAATTATCCCGAACGCGCGCAAGACAGAACTTGCGGGAGAATACGCAAACGCCGTAAAAATCAAGCTTTCCGCGCCGCCGATAGAAGGCAAGGCGAATGCGGAGTTAATCAAATACCTTTCAAAATCGCTCGGAGTCTCGAAATCGTCAATTACTTTTGTTTCGGGAGAAACGTCAAAAGACAAACTGCTTGAAATTCCGAATTTCGACATGAAAGCCATAATCGAAAAATTGTCGGAAAAATAAATTTTGAAACAAACGCGCAATCTTGCCGTTTAACATAGTATGAAAACATCATTGCGCAGAATTGCGGATTTCACGCTATATTTCAGTTTTTGCTTTTTGCTCGGGAGCGGTCTTTTGATGAAATTCTCGTTTGTGAGAGGGCTTGGACCGCAAACCGCCCTGGGGCTTTCAAAGCCCGAATGGTGCGATTTGCATTTGCTTGCAGGCGCGGTAATGCTCTGCGCCGCAATCTTGCACCTTGCGCTAAATTCCCAATGGATTTGCAAAGTCGGGGCTTTCGGAAAAAAACGCCTTGCCATTTTTATAATCGCACTCGGCATAATTCTGACACTTTTTTTGGCGTTTTGCCCCGTAAAAACCTGCGAACAATCAGACAAGCATCCGCGCATGCAAAGATTTCATAAATAAAGCCGCGCACTGCAAACCTCGCCGAAGATTTCAAATAAAACAGCCGCCCGAAAATTCTCGGACGGCTGTTTTGTTCTTCGCAATGCGAAAATTTACTTTCTTCTGCGATATGCCGCAAAAGCAAGTGCCAATGCGCCAAGTATTGCAGCATATGTGCCGGGTTCGGGAATTGCCGCATTGATGTCGAACGAAACCTTATTTCCTTCAAATGAAAGATTTTCAGCAGTCCATTCGTTGCCCTTTGAATCGATTACTTTAAGCAGAACATTGTTATTTTCAAGGGCCGAAAGAACTACCCCTGCGGAATCTCCAAAAATCGTACCAAGATTTACCGAATTAGAGGCTTCATCAAAACCGGAAATCGTCAACGCATCAAAACTCGTGCCGTCGGACAATGAAACCATTGATGAAAAGTTTTCAACAATGAGCGTATCAACGTCAAATGCATTTAAGAATACAACATCGCTGTTCGCCAAAATTTCGATTTTATCAAAATTAGCAACACTTATTGAACCGGTATATGCTTGCAAGAGAAGTGCCTTTTCTCCGTTTACGACAGCTTCGCCATCTGTTCCATAAACAAAACCTCCCACTACCGCATTGCCCGATAATGCGACTTTTACATTGCCGACAACATTTGTCTTTATGGTGGCATTGCCCGCGCCGTAAACATTGCCTTCAATGCTTCCACCACTAATTACGACATTTACATTTCCTTCAACCGTGCCCGTTGCTCCATATACACTGGCGGAACTTGCGGGAATGTAATTCAAGTTGTAGCCGTCTGCTTCTGTAATTTTTCTGATTGTACCGCCTAAAATAGTAACATTAGCATCGCCTTTTACAATCGGAATATTCGGATTTGCTCTCACTTTGTAGTCAAAAGAACCGCCTGAAACATCACCAAGAATTTCAGCATCACCACTTATTACAACGTTTGTGCTGCCATTTATTGTGTTGTTTGAATAAGCTCCGCCAAAAACGTTTGTCTGAACGCTTCCACCGCTAATGTTTACATAAGTATTGCCCTCTACGACAGAATTCCACGAACCTCCGCCATAAATTCCGCGTGCTCCTCTGTCATAATTGGTTTCCGCACTATACAAAACGTTTGCGCCCCTTCCATAAACAGTTCCGCCGGAAATATTTATGGTTGCATCACCCTTTGTTGTGCCGCTTCCTGCACCAAGAATAGACGCCCCTACTTCGCCGGCGGTCATGTCTATTTGAGTATTTCCCCAAACAACGGTATTGCCTATGCCATATGTTCCTGCAACAACTTCGTTTATCGCATCTGAGCGAACACCCATTCTTATCTTGCCGCCGTCAAATTTGTAGATAATATTGCCATAAACAATGGCGGGAGAAGCTGATGATAATACCAAAGAACCTATGTCAGTATTCGCGCCCGTAGAAACTGTTATGGCGTTAAAATTACCATTTACCAAGTTCGCACCATCAAAATTACTTGAACCTACGGATTTCCCCGTTGCAAGAATACTAAGCAATGTGTCTTGTCCATAATTTGCGTTGGTTGCATCTATTGTATAACTGCCTTCAATGTCAGTTGAAGAGGAAGCCCAAGAGGTTGTGGGAGAGTACGAAACGTCTCCTTCTGCCCAAGTTGCACTTGCAAACAATGCAAATATGGATGTTGCTATGATTGTTTTTTTCATGTCTTTTATGCCTGCTTAAATTAAAAAAAATAAAATATTATAATTTAATGACGGAAAAAATAGATATCTCTATTCTCGTGTCAACCCAAATATCTGCGTTTTTCATCAAAGCTTGGAGAAGGAATAAAAAAGCGAAGTGCTCCATAAAAAATGAAACTTTGGAAAAGGAAGATTTAAGATTGAAGAAAGTGATAGTTAGTACATTACTCTAAATTCAGTATTGCATATATAACTAAAACCCACTCACTTCGGAACTCCCCCCTCTATATTTCCTACTTGGGATTACACAGAAAACCATTAGATTATCTTAAAACTAACATCGATTTAAACAGTATCAGATTAAATTTATATTGCCATCCATGGAGAGCATGGAAGTCAAACCGATTTCCATATCCGTTTAAACCCAATATAAGATTATCCCCTGGGAATTGAGAATAAAATAAATAAAACAGTAAAAATTGGAGACGATGAGTCTCGAACTCACGACCTCCACAATGCCATTGTGGCGCTCTTCCAACTGAGCTACGTCCCCGTTTATTAAAAAAATCAGCATCTCATCTTCTCGGAAATTTGTCAAGCATCAAAAAAAAATTATTAAGCTTAAAAATTCAAAACTGAACATTTTTATAGATTATTTCATTCAAGCACAGAGGCAAAGAAATTTTACAATGCACCGCCATATAAAAGCGGAACTATAAGCATTTAAATGCAAACAACGCCTAAAAATTCCGCAAAAAAATTTACCAAAACATCATACAAACCCAAACGTCAAAGCCTTAAAGTTTTTTTTGCCTTTCAAGGTTCTGCAAGCTTTGCGCATTTATCTCTTTTATTAAAATTTTACTTGCAGAAACAATATTTTTGGAAATTATTTCTACGAAAAAATGGACGACTTTTTCTTTTCAGATTATTCCTTTGGCGGCTCTGCGGACTTTGGCGAAAACAAATGGTCCGAACGCGATTGGCTCGCCTACATAAAGCGTTCGCAGGCGGAAATTCAAAAAATATCAAAACTGTATTTCGAGCACAGGCGCAATATGTCTTTTGAAGACATCATGACGGCTTCGGGATGGAGCATTGCAAACGGCGACGACTCCGACGATTCTCAAAACTCAGAGCCGATGACCCTTATAAACCACCCTGTTTATATTGCCTCGCGCGCGCTCATAAAATGCCTGCAATCTGTGGTTGAAGAGCTCGTAAAATCGTCAAACTGCGAACCTTTGTTTGTCTTGCAGCTTTCAAACACAATACATGAAGCCTCCGAATTGATTTGCGTTGCGGTAAATTCCACCGATTTGGGCGAAGACTTGCTCGCGCGCTCTTATTACAAGTCCGCCCTTATGGCGTTAAATTCAGTGCTCGCAAAAATCGAAAATTTTTCAGACGCATTGGAAAAGAAAGAAATTGCAAGCATCATAATTTTTGATTTGCGCCAACTCTGTCTAAATCTAAGCAACTAACCTTAATAATTTTTATCTTTCCAATTTTAAATTGGCAAAAAAAGGCGGAAAAGTTTTTCTTTTCCGCCTTAAATTTTCTATGCAAGAATTACTTTTCTTCCGCTGCCGATTCCGTCACAAGCGTTCTGTTAACAGAGCCGCTCGGAGCGATGATGTTCGGATTTGAGAAGATTGAACCCGCAGGAATATTGCCGATTTGTTCGCGAACCAAGCTTCCTCCCGGGGAAATCTTGTTTGCTGTAACAAAGATTATGAGGTTCTTTTTTTCGCTTGTCTTGCCCTTAGACTGGAAGAGTCTGCCAACCAAAGGAATGTCGCCCAAAATCGGAACACTGTCTTCGATTGTTCTTACGTCTTCGCGTGTCAAACCGCCCAATACAACGGTTGCGCCGTCGAATACCGTTACGCGTGTCTGAACTTCACGAACCGAGAATACCGGCATTACGAAGCCCGACGGAACTGTAACAGTTGTGTCGCCCGCAAGAGCAACCGCAACGCCGCCGTACTGCATGAAGCCTTCAAATTCGGTAACCTTGATTGAGGGCATATCCAAGGAAATTGCGCCGTCTTCTTCGACCGTCGGGGTAACTTCCATTACAACACCAACGTCGCGCTTTGTGAATTCCTGAGGAGTACCTGGAGTGATTGCAACTGATGCACCGCCGCCCGAAGAATATCCCGGCAAATTAGTGGAAATCGAGCCGCTGGATTCGGAAACCTGCGCCTGAGTGTCGCCCCACATTGTAGGATAGAGCATTTCCTGCGCAACAGTGATTGTCGCCTTGTCGCCTGAACGAACCGTAACCTTCGGAGAGCAAAGCAAGTCGCTGCCCGTATTTTGTTCGATTGCGTTTACAACCAAGTCAATGTTATAGCCGTTAATGATGCCCAAAACCGTGCTTACGGTATTTGATGCGTCTGTCGCCAAATTGATTGTGGACGGCAAAGACGGAGGAATTTGGGAAATCGGAGGCTGAGAAGAGCCGTCTCTGTAAGAGATGTTGATATTCTGAGTTTCCTGAGCAGGAGAGAACGCCGTTGCCAACGTACGATTGTTCATCGCAGTCGTATTCATGTCGGTAATAGACGTATTCGCCGTGCCGAAGAGCTTATTGCCATCCTGGTTGTAAACATTCCAGTTAAAGCCGATTTCTTTCAACGCGCCCTGGTTTACTTCCATGAAGCGGGCTTCAATTTCGACCTGCAATGTTTCATTGTAGCGCGCGAGAATGCGGCGTACTTTTTCAACATTTCTTGTCGAGTTTGTCACCCACAATTTTGTACCGTCATATGCCAAGCTTGCGCCCGGACCAAATTCAACGCCTGCTTTTTCGAGGAAGATTCTAATCTTCTGACCTGTTTTTTCAGTGTCGTCGCCGCCTTCGCCCGAGTCATCGCCCGATGCAAACGGATCGGAAGAATCGCCGCCGGCCGAAGAGCCTTGCAAGCCGACCATGCGTGTAACGGCAGCTGCGGGAATCGGGAAGTCAAATGTTTCGTACGCTTCGGCATTTGCAGCCTTGCGGACAACAACAGCGCCGTCTTCAATATCGTACTGGCAGTTAACCTGTTTTGTAACGAAAGACAAGATTTGTTCGAGAGTGAGGTTTCTGACAGTCAAGCTTACGTTCTTTGTGTCGGAAACGTCGCGTGCAACAATGTTTACGCCCTTCGCACCCTTTACATCCTTGTCGTTGATGATAGAAAGTTCGGAGAGAGTGTTCAATGCGTCAGTCAAGGAAACGCCCGGTTCGGGGAAGCTTACTTCAGGAATGATAATCTGAGAAAGTTTCGCCTTGAGTGGAACAACCTGTTCGCCCTGATCTGAATTGTTGCTCGTAACCGTGAACATCGCGGGACGCTGCCATGCCTTTGCAACTTCGTCTAAGAGTTCCGCACGCGATTGCTGGTATGTGAGCTTGCCAACGCTGTTATAAAGCTTTTTTGCAATCAAAGTAAGATATGCTTTTGCTTCCATATTATCCGCGTCAATCGCAACTACAGTGCGGTATGTGGAAGCCGCGCCCTGAAAGTCGCCAAAGAGATACTGCGCGCGGGCGTCAGCCAAGAGAAGGGAGACACGCTTTTGGCGCGCATTGTAGTCGGGGCTGATTTCGTCCAAAGAGCGGGCATAGGGATTTTGCGAAATTTCTTCAACTTCAGCGATGAAATCTTCGCCGTCCTTAACACTGTCCGTATATTTTGCATATTCCTGCGCGAACTTCTTTGCTTCGTTTACCTTGCGATTCTTCAAGGCAAGCTTTGCGCGAGATTTTGCGATGTCGGCACGAGCTTCTTTGATTTGCTGACGCGCGCCGTTTGCGTTTGCTACTTCGGGAAGCTTGGCTTCGCCTTCAGCCAAAATTACCAATGCGTCGTCAAAACGGCCGTTGTCCGCCTGATCGTACGCTTCTTCAATCATTTCAAATACGCTGCCGATTGTGAGAGCCTGCTTGCGCTGTTCGGCTTCCATTGCAGTTTGAACTTCGTCCAATTTTGCCTGCTCTGCCGCAGCCTTTTCAGCCGCTTCTTTTTCTTCCGCAGACTTGGCTTCCGCCACCTTTGCTTCTTCGGCGGCTTTGGCTTCTGCCGCAGCTTTTTCATCTGCTATCGCCTTTTCAGCGGCTGCTTTTGCTTCGGCTTCCGCCTTGGCTTTTGCTTCAGCTTCCGCCTTGGCTTTTGCTTCGGCTTCCGCCTTTGCCTTTGCCGCGGCTTCAATTTCGGCGTTTACTTCCGACAACAACTTCTGAACTCTCTTGTCGTCAGGAGATATCTTCAACAAACCTTCGAGGTTCTGTTTTGATATTTCCAAATCACCCTTATCACGAGCGTCAACTGCCGCAATCATGAGTTGGAGTTTTTGTTCTTGGTTGTCACCCGCCCCCTGAGCGAATGCGGAGCAAGCATAAGCCATGGACGCCACTAGTGCCGTCGCAAATGCAACTTTTTTATGGGATATTTTGTTTTTCATATATACGTTAATTTGAAATGTTAAATTTATTTATAGACGATATTAAAAAAAAATTAAAGCTTTTTTTTCAAAAATTTTACTCTGCTACTTCAAAAGCTCGTTGCCTCCGTTTTTAGACATTTTCATGAGCTGCACAGGCGCGCCCTTTTCATTGGGAACTTTCTCAACGACGACAACTTCGTTTTCAAAGTCAAGCTCCTTGACAGTGTAAACCGCGCCGTTAGCCTCAAACTTATCGCCAACCTTTCTCACGAGCCAAACAGAGTCCGATCCGTTGTCGGGAAGAAGAGAAATCGTGCGGCTTTCTTCGAGGAATGTCGGCTTGTTTGAGAATATCACAATTTCCTTGCCGATATTTTTATCAAACAAAACAACTTTCGTCACCTTGCGAATCAAACCGGAATCTTCCTTTTGGCGGACTTCTTCAAAGTTCTTGACTGTTATGCCCGAGCCGACCGTTTCGCCGGTTACCGAACCCGCCTTGCGAACTTTGATTTCTTCGTTCAGCTTGCCAAGCATTGGCTGGTTTTGAGCTTCGTCGAAAAGCTGCACAATCTTGGAGCCGTCGCCGGAAACAAAATAGCCCTTCCACTTGATTGGATAAGCGTCGTTTTTAAGCTCGCCATACTTGAAACCGAAAAGTTTTTTGATGACTTCCTTTTGGAAAGGCGGCTCGACAATAAATTTGCCGTCGGAGTCAACCCAGATTTTGGGCGAAGTGAAGAGCTGGTAAAGCCAAAGACCGTCTTCGTCCTGAGGCTTTACAGCCTCCCAAGTTGAAGTGACTTCGGCATTGACTTCGGGAACGGGAATATTCTGCCACGGCTCTCCGCTCGGTTTTCCCTGCAACGAAGCCTGCATCTGAGACTTTGCCTTGGCAAGTTTGCCTTCGCTTCCGAGATAAAAATACGCCGATGCCCCCGCGACTAAAACCGCCACGAGAAACAATATTTTTTCGTAATGCTTTTCCATAATAAACTACTCCTGCGTGTTTTCTTCCGCTTCGTCGGATTTCTTGTTTTCGGAAACCGCGTTTTTATCGACTTCAACGTACTCGATTACGAATGTAAATTCCGAAACGTTCTCTGAAACGACGGGGTCCTTAGAGACTTCCACCGATTCTTCCTTTGTGCCCGCTTCGCCGAACGCCGACAAGAGTGCATCTTCTTCGGCAGTGCGCACAACGCGCTTTGCAGAACCAAGCGACGGCTTTACTTCAACCGAGCGCACCACAAGCATGAGGTCAAAATTGTTAAGCTCGTTTAAAAATCTGCGCATGTTTTCGGTGTACCCCGTAAAGACAATGCGGTATCCGAGCGCGCTTACACTGCCCTTTTTGCGCGCGGTAATGTAAGGATCGACAGTGAAAGTATCGCCCGTCATGTTGTCGCGCGACCCTCTTGCGGCACGCGTCCTGCGCAAAGAACTCTTCTGCGTCTTTGCCTGAGCTTCTGCTTCGATTGGCAGAATTTCGCGCTGAACAGCAACTATGCCCATGGGAGCATTGTCGGGCTTTGAATTGAACAGCTTTTGCAAAATATTGTCCAAAATGCTTGCCTGCTTCCACAAAGCGAGCACCGCTTCGTCTTCGGGCTTAGACTTGCCCGAAACATAGTTTTCAAACGAAAACTTAAAGTTTTCGGGAACGGAAATGCCCTTTTCGGTCGCCGCATTCGTCCATTTGTCTGTCATGGAACGCAAGTGTTCGACAAGCTCAAACCCCTGCGTCACGGGAGACGCCGCAAGAACTTTTGTGGAATCGCGGCTCAACTCCTTGTCAAGGCTTTCAAGCTTTCCCTGCAAACCTTTCAAGTTTGCGTCCGCCTGCGCCAAGCTTTCCTTGACGGGAGCTTTTTGGATTGCGTTTTCGTACTTGTTTACCGCCTGCTGCGCCTTCCTTGCAGCCGCAGTGTTTTTGTTGAAAAGGACAAAATCATAAACTGCCCCGCCAACAAACGCCGCCAACAGAAGCGCAAAAACGGCGGCAAATATCGGATGTTGTTTAAAGTGTTTCATATTATATGGGTTTGTCGGATTTTACCACGGATGTGAAGTTGAACTTCAAAATTCTCGGATTTGTGTTGTCAGTACTGATGTCGTCTATCTTTTCGATAAAGGAGCTCTTTTCAAATTTGCTAAGGAGAGCCTTTATTTTTTCAAGAGCCGCTTTCGCATCGTAAGTGTTGTCGTCGCCTACATCCTTTAAGAGAAGCCTGCCCGAGAACTGCAAACGATAGTCGGGCTTGCCGTCCTTTGTTTTAGTGCGGATTACCTTCAAATCGTCAAGCCAAACGTCCTTTTCCTCGAAAAGGCTCTTTTCAAATTCGGCGAACAAGTTTATCCAGTTCGATTTCGATTTTGCCAAGATGTCCAAGTCGGCGATTTTATCGACCAAAACATTCGCGGCGTCGCGCTTTTCAGCCAAAGCAACGGCGTCTTGCTCGAGAGCGGGTATCCTCGAATTAAATTCCCTGAATTTGGCATCGTTAAACTTGATGCTTTCCTGCAACGCAATAAAAGGCGGAACAACCGCCGCGGCAAGCAACGCCGCGCCGAGGAAAAGAAGGGGCATTTTACGCTTGAACGCACTTTCTTCAACAATGTGCCGCGGAAGCAAATTTATGCCGACCGATGACGGCAAAACCATTCTTGCCGCTTCGCCGACAAGCTCGCTAAGATGCACCGAGGCATCCTTTAATTTTTCCCCGTTTACCGAAGGAGAAACTGTCAGATTTGACAAAACGTCCAAGAACTGGACATCCGCCTTCAACTCTTCGCAAAGATATTCCGCCAAGCCCGTAGTGAGCGCGCCCCTGCCTGTGAGATAGAGCTTTTGCGGAGTTGCCGCGCCCTTGCGTTTGTAGCTCAATATGGAGCGTTTTAGTTCGGTTGAAATTCTTTTTGAGACGGTTATCACGCCGTTTTTGATGATTTCCGCCACGGCGTCGTTTGAAGCCATTTCGGCGGCGTCCGCCAAAACCTTGCGCTTGATTGACTCCGCCTGCATGAAACTCTTGCCCAAATTGTCGCTTATCGACTGGGTGATTGCATTGCCGCCAATGGGAACGCTGCGCACAAAGAAATCGGAATCGCCCCTTACTATGATTAAGTTGGAAGCCTTTGCGCCGATGTTCAAAATCATTACATTGTCTTCAAGACCGCAATATTTCCAGGCATTGTAGTCGAGAATTGAAGACGGCTCGAGGTTTGCCGTTGAAAGCCCGCCCATGGAAACCGAAAGGCAAATGTCGTCCGCGACGCCCGTTTTCATCGAAACCAACAAAACTTCGGCTTCGATTCCGTCATCGGCTATGACTTGATAGCCCCATGTGACTTCGCTCAAATCATAGGGGATGTTTTTGCGCGCCTCAAACTCGACGACTTCGTCGCGCTTTGCCACATCGTCAACGTGCGGCACAGTTATTGTTTTCGTAAGAATATTTGCAGTGGGAACAATGACATTCGCCTTGCCCGAAAGCCTCATGCTCTTCAAGGCGGCATTCAACGCCGAAAGCCATGCTTCCGGCATTCCGAAGTCATATTCCAAATCGCGCACGTCGAAACTTTCAAGAACCAGGCGACCACCCGACACACTGAAAAGACCCGCGCTTACCTGCGTTGTTCCACAGTTTATTATAAGTTTGCTTTTCTGACTCATTTTTTTTGGAAGAGGGATATTGTAAATACGGCATCAGCCCTTGCGGAGCGCAAAGGCAAATGCCTTAAATTAAAGAGTTAACGCGTCTGCATATATGTCGGAACAGACTGCTTTGAAGAATTGTATTCGTAGCTTTGAATATTGTAGGCGCATTCGTTCAAAGGCTTGAACACGCCGTCGTTTGTGGAGGACGAGCTTCCTATTTTTTCTTCAAGAGCTTCGAGGTCCTTCATGCTCTTTACGTTTTTTGAAATTCTGTTTTTCAAATTTTCCGCCGTGAGGGGAATGTCATTTCCGCCCGCAGACAATGAAACCTTGTACATGTAAGGATCGCCCGTTATGCCGTAAACCGAATAGCTTTCCCACGGAATATAAAAAACAACGGAAGTTTTCTTCATCTTTTCGATGGCAAAAACCTTTGCCTTTGAGCGCATAAACTGGTATTTGCCCTTTTTGCCGCCGCCCGACTTCATGTCCTCATACGCGACCATAATTTCGACTTCGACATTTCTAACCCATTTTGATTTCGGGTTTTCGGGGTCGCCCGTCTTTGAAAAAAGCACGACTTCGCAACGGACCATATTGCCGCCCGCTCCCGCAACATCGTTCTTCTTTATGGTTGAGAATTTAATGTCGCTCACTTCAACGGACTCTTTCTGAACCTTTGACGCTTGCGCCAAAAGAGAAAAAGGCAGGCAAAGTGCAGCCAAAAATAAAAATTGCTTAAAGTTCATAAGTTTTTACTTTATTCAAGATAGCGGACGGACTTCAAGCTTTTTTTGCCCTTTTGAGAAAAAATTTTTCCTGTTTCTCGTTTTTTTTGACAGTAAAATGCGAGTTTCTTTATAAAAACGCCAAAAACATCACCAAAAATCAAAGACATGGGAAATTTTATCTTGCAATAATCCCTTTTTGACAAAACCTTGTCTCTTTTAAATTTTATGGCAAACGAAACATTTAAAGACTTGGGTCTTTCCGAACAAATTTTAAAAGCGGTCGAACTTTCGGGCTACGAAAAGCCGTCTCCCATTCAACGCAAGGCAATTCCCGAAATTCTTTCAGGTTCCGACATATTCGGATGCGCGCAAACAGGCACGGGCAAAACCGCCGCGTTCATGCTGCCGATACTGCAAAAAATCTCCGATTCTTTCGGCTTCGTGGAAAGCGGGCACTTCCGCGCGCTCGTGCTAGTCCCGACGAGGGAGCTTGCCGAACAAGTTGCGGAAAATGCCGTAAAATACGCCAAATTTACAGACATAAAAATATGCAAAATATACGGAGGAGTATCGCAAAACCAGCAAATACTCGCCCTCGAAAAGGGGGTTGACATTTTGATTGCGACACCGGGAAGGCTCATCGACCTCTTTCGGCAAAAGAAACTAAGCTTTGCAAGCGTCGAATTTTTAGTTTTGGACGAAGCCGACAGAATGCTCGACATGGGCTTTATAAACGACATCCGCACAATTTGCGCAAAACTGCCCGGAGACAGGCTTTCGATGCTGTTTTCAGCAACGCTTTCACGCGAAGTCGAATCGCTCGCCTCTTCAATCGTGAAAAATCCCAAGCGCATTTCAATCTCTCCCGAAAGCCCGACAGTGGAAAAAATCGATCAGCAGGTATGCTTTGTGGAGCCAGATAACAAAATCGCGCTTTTGAAATATCTCATAGAGCAAAAATTCAAAAGAGAGCCGGACTCCATCGCCCTCGTGTTCTGCCGAACAAAGCACGGGGCAAACAAAGTTGCAAACAGGCTTGCGGGCAAGGCATTCAACGCGTCGGTGATACACGGCAACAAGTCGCAGTCATCGCGCAAAAACGCGCTTGAAAGATTTAAGAACCGCGAAAGCAGAGTACTGGTTGCAACCGACATCGCCGCGCGCGGAATCGATGTAAAGGCTATGTCGCTTGTGATAAATTACGACCTTCCCGAAGAAGCCGAAACCTATGTCCATAGGATTGGAAGAACAGCAAGGGCTGAAGCCGAAGGGCAGGCTTTTTCGCTATGCTCTTCAAACGAAGTTCCGCTTCTTCGCGCGATAGAACGCTGCATAAGAAAATCAATTCCCGAAGCCTCCGACAATCCGTTCCACAGCCAAGAGGCAATGGAGCTTATGCACTCAAACAAAAAACTCGTTTACAAAAGACAGCCCAAAAGCCCCAAGTCTTCCCCGCAACGAAACTCAAAGGGATTTGACTCCGACGGCTACGGCGTTTCCGAAAAAGACGCAGATAATTTCAACAAATCCGCCATTGAAAGATTTTCAAGGGAGCATCCGCAAAAGGCGAAAAATAAAACTGTCGCGCAAAAAAAGCATTTTACGGGCAAGCCTCAACTTCCGCATTCCACGAAAAAAATCAAGCCGAAGGGCAGAATAGCGTGGGCATTCTCCCGCGAAAAAAACGGAATAAAACGGGCGGAAAAAAGATAAAATCTTTTTGGAATTCTACAGCTACGCTTCCTTAAAAGGATTTTTTCCGCCCTCGCGCTCCATGTTGGTTTTGCTCAGGGGGCAGTACAAAGTACAGCTCCCCGTTCGCAAAACACAACAGCATCGCGCATTTATTCCGTTTTTTACGTCTCAAAGCCCACACCTATCAAGCAACTTAACGAAATTCCGTCTCCATTCCAAAACATCCTATCAAAAACTTTTTTCTTAATTTGGTTTAGATTTCTGCCTGTTTCAAACAGTTTGGCGAAATTCTGTCTCTATTTCAAGACGGCGTATCAGGTATCTTTTTTTTATTAGGGTTTAGCTATTTCACTACATATTGGATTTTTCTTGAACTAGTTCTCTTTGCTGTTCTCGCTCTTCGGGCAAACTGCAAGCAGTTTGTACTATATGAAAGGCAAAGAGTCGAGCGTAGCGAGTGCAAATGTGCAAAAAATCTATCTATTACGGAGACGTTAACTGTAAAATATGTGATGTTTTATAGGTGTGGACTTTGGGTCGTAAAACAAAAAAATAACCCCCTTATTAAAAAAATATATTTGATACGCCGTTTTGGAATGGAGACGGATTTTCATTAAGTTGCTTGATAAGTTGCGAGTGTGTAAAACAAAACCTAACTAAAATTCAGCTATTTGATACGCGAAATTGGAATGGGTACGGGATTGTATTAAGCTGTTTGATAGGTGTGGGCTTGGGTACGTAAAAAAACGGAATAAATGCCCGATGCTCTTGTGTTTTATGAGGCGTAGCGACCTTTCGGTCGTGAGTCCGAAATAAAACCAAGATGGAGGGCAAGGAATGGGCAAAAAATCTATCTACTACGGAAGCGTCAGCTCTTTATCTTTTAGATTTTTTGTTTTTGCCCATTCCGTTTTATTCCGTTTTTTTTCGCTTGAATACCTTGTCCGCTTCAACTATCGCGAAAATCCACGAAATTGCCTCGATTAAAAACCCCGCCCAAAGGGCAGTCCAGAACGAATTTATGCATATCCCCGGGACGCATTTTTCGGCAAGCCAAATAATGATTGCATTTAATAATATTATGCCCGCGCCAAGCGTAAACAAAACAAACGGCAGGGTAAACACGATTAAAAGCGGCTTTAAAAGAAGGTTTAAAAACCATATCACCAAAACAAGTCCGAAAAACGCAAAAGGATTGTCAAAGCCAATGGAATTGCCCATCGTAAACTCCGCCATCAAAAGCGCAATGGCAATTATCCCGCACCCTTTCCAAAAACCGAAGTTTACCCTGTTGGTAATTTTTACCTTATAAATTTCCTCTTTCATCTTTTTGCCTTCTTTTGCCTTATGAGTTTTTTCAATTCTTTGTAATTTGCAAGCCTTTCCGCAATCTGTTTTTCAGAACCCGAAAGCTTGGGCTTATAAAGTTGGACAGGTTTTTCCATATAGTCCTGCCCGCTTATGTTTTCGGGGCATTCGTGGGAGTATATGTATTCCGCGCCATGCCCCATCGCCCTGTTCAACTTCGTGTGCGAATCCCGCAGGTGAAGGGGCACGCTTTGCAGATTTTCTCTAACCGCGGAATGCGCCGCCGCGAGGGCGAGAGTGGCAGAATTGCTCTTTGGGGCGCACGCCAAAAATATCACGGCATGGGCAAGATTTAACTCGCATTCGGGAAGACCAATTCTTTCGCAGGCGTCGAACGCCGCGTTTGCAATCAAAAGCCCTCTTGAATCGGCAAGCCCGACGTCTTCGCTTGCAAGTATGACAAGCCTTCGCGCAATGAAGCGCGGGTCTTCGCCGCCTTCAAGCATTTTTGCAAGCCAATACATTGCGGCATCGGGATCGCAACCGCGGATTGATTTTATGAAAGCTGAAATCGTGTCGTAATGCTCGTCTTCGTCGGCATCGTATCTTATTCTTCGCTCGCGCGCGAAAATTTCGATGTCGGCTGGCGTCATTTCCTTGCCTCCGCCCATTCCCAAAACGATTGTTTCAAGGGCGTTCAAGGCTCTGCGCATATCGCCGTCGCAAATGCCCGCAAGGCTTTTTAAAATTTCGTCAGACGCCTTTATCTTGAACGCGCCAAGCCCCCTTTCAACGTCCGACAACGCCCTGCGCAAGACAAACGCGACATCTTCCGCACCAAGAGGCTCCAGCTTGAAAAGATGGCTTCTGGAAAGAAGCGGCGCATTTATGTAAAAGCCCGGATTATGGGTTGTCGCCCCGATTAAGCGGATATTGCCGTCTTCGACATCGGGAAGAAGAAGGTCTTGCTGCGCCTTGTTGAAGCGGTGGATTTCGTCGATAAACAAAATCGTGCGCTCGCCCTTCAAATACCGCGCCATTTTAAGCTCGTCTCTGATTTCCGCGACATTTGAAAGCACAGCGTTTATCTTGACAAAGCGGCTTTTTGTCTCCCTTGCAATGACTTCCGCCAATGTCGTCTTGCCGCATCCGGGAGGCCCGTAAAACATGAGAGAGCCGAAATTGTTTGCCGAAACCAAACGCGGCAAAAGGCACCCCTTTGCCAATATATGCCTATGCCCCACGACTTCCGACAAATTGCGGGGGCGCATCCGCACGGCAAGCGGAGCGGTAAGCGGTATGCTTTCCGTTTCCGATTGATTGGATTTTACACCGTCAAACAAGTCGTCCATTTTGCGTTATGAAAGCATAAAAAGTTTTCATAGGCAAGCTGTAAGAGCAAAAAAGCCGCAGTCTCGAAAAAAATTTTTCCGCGAAAATTTACTTTTTAAAATACTTGCCCGATATTTTGTCTTTTTCAAGTATTTGGAAGCCCTTGCTCTTTACGTAATTTACGTCCGAAAGCTTATTTTCCCTGCCTTTTGTGTATTGGGTCTGAATGTTCGGGGCGTCGTAAATCCTGCGGACGGGCTTGCCGTTTTCGGGATGAAATTTCAATGTGGGCGCAGATGCGGACTGCTCGACTTCAAAAATCTCCCCGTCTTTACCGTCTTCTATCGTTATGTATCTATAAATTGGCATATCAGGAAATTTTGGCAAGAAGTTCAACAACCAGCCCCGCGATGAAAGCAAAGCCTTGAATTACGATATTTATCAAATAATTCAAGATTCCGCTCGTCTGCGGCAGGAAAATCAAAAGAAGCAAAATCCAAAAGCCGTTGCGCTCGATTTTTGCATATGTCTCGTTTGATACGTTCAGCGCATAGCGCAAAAAATGCGAACCGTCAAGCGGCGGAACGGGCAGCATGTTAAAGACAAACAGCACGCAGTTTACCTGCAGGGCAAGAAGCGCAATGTCTTTCAAGGCGTCTATTTTATAAAAATAGCCCAGCGCAAAAAGAATGGAAGAAATCAACGCCAAAACCAAATTTGCCAAAGGCCCGCAAGCAGTAGATAGGAGATCGTCGCGCATTCTGGTTTTGGGATTAGGCAAAGAGACGTAAACGGGCTTGCCCCAGCCGAATAAAAACGGCGCGCCCGTAAAAATCATAACAAGCGGCAATATGAAAGTTCCAACCTTGTCGGCATGGGCGAGAGGGTTCAGCGTGACGCGCCCCATCGAGCGCGGCAGAGGGTCGCCAAGCTTGTCCGCAGCAAAGGCATGCCCGAACTCATGCATCGCTATGCTTATCAAAAGTATTATGTAAAAAATAATCTTCTCTTCAATATTTCCCATAATTTAAAGCATCAAAAATCATTCGCTTAAATTTTGCGAATTTAAAATTTCGGATTTTTTCTTTTCAAGCAAAGCTTCCAACGAAGCCCGCTCCTTCAAATAGTTTTCTGCCTTTATTTCCCGCAAGACGGATTTTGCCCCATCCAAATCGCCAAGCGCGATTGAAATTTTTGCCACATGCATCCGCGCCTCGTCTTTTTCAAAACCGAACGGCGCAAGAGTTTCAGCCCTCTTCCAAACAGAAAGCGCCGCTTCCCAGTCGGGGGAAGATACATCGTAAAAAGACTGGGCGTACCTTGCCAGAAAATCGAAACTTTCGCTTTCCAATTCGCTCGCCCGCTTGAAAGCGTCCTGCATTTCAACATCCCGACTTTCTTTTGAGATTTCCCCGCTTTTTACAAGATATGCGCCCGCCTTAAACAAAAGCTCGCCAAGCTGGGCCAGATAAACCGCCGATCCTGGCTCCAAAGAAACTGCCTCTTTTATATGCAAATAAGAGCTTTTAAAGTCTTTTTGCTCCGCCTCGTAAGTCGAAAGCTGCTGTTTTACCACCGCAAAATTCGGATTTTTTTTATCGACTTTCAAAAAGACCTTGTAGGCGGCTTCGTCAAAGCGCGCACTGCGCAAAAACTTTCCGTACAAAATTTGCGCTTCGATGTTGTCGGGGTGCTCCGCCGCAAACTCAGTCCATGCTTTTTCAAGTTCGTTTAAGCGCATTCTGGCTTCGAGCGGAGCGGCCTTCTTTGAAGAAACGTCGCGCGCCAAGAGTTCGCTTTCGCGCACCAAGCCAAGAAGCCGCTCTTCAAAAAGAGTGCGCGAAGTTCTGCGTGGAAGATTTATTTTCGCAGTCTCCGCAGTCGGCTTTTCGCGCGAATTGCAACCGCCCAAAAACACAGACTGGACGCACAAAAACAAAACAAAAAATCTTCCCAAAAGAGTTCGCATATTCTAACTACGGCACATGCAGTTTCCGCAACATTCCCCTCGGCTTTCCGAACATTCGCACTTCGGGGTTTTCGATTTTTGCGAATGCACGGGAGAAAAAACGGAAATAAGCTTTTCAAGAGCGGACGAATTGCACGCGGGACATTTCGGCTTGCGCTTTGAACTCGTCAAAACGACTTCAAAAACCTTCCCGCACTTTTTGCACTTGTATTCGAATATCGGCATATAAAAAAATGAATAAAACCCGTAAACTATTTTTAACCCCGCCAAAGGCAAGAAAATATTGACGCCCGCCGCGCGCAGTCCAATACTTAAATCCATAAAACCCTTTTCTTAAAAATACAAAAACATGAGCGAATACAAAATAATTGAAGTAAAATGCGCCGAAATGAAAATGCGCGTCGCAAACTTGGGCGGCATAATAATGAGCCTTCACGCACCCGATGCGTCGGGCAGAAGCACGGACGTGGTGTTGGGGCATGATACCCCGTCGGAGTACCTGAAAAGCAACTGCTTTTTCGGCGCGCTCATAGGCAGGGTAGGCAACAGGATTTCGGGCGGCAAATTTTCCATCGGCAACAAAAAATATAAAGTCGCCGTAAACGAAAAAGCAAACAACAACCACCTTCACGGAGGCGTAAAAGGCTTTGACAAAGTAATCTGGGACATCGATACATGCTCGGGAGACGGCTGGAAGGGCGTAGTGCTCCACAGAATTTCAAAAGACGGCGAAGAGGGCTACCCCGGCAACCTCGACATAACCGTGTTTTACAGGCTTACCGAAGACAATTCCCTTGCTATAGAATACTCCGCATTTACCGACAAGCCCACACTCTGCAACCTCACAAACCACTCCTACTTCAATCTCTCTGGAGGGAAATCGAAAGATATACTTTCGCACGAAATTCAAATAAATGCCGATTTCTACACAAACAACAACGCAAAATACATTCCTACGGGCGAAATTCTAAATGTCTCAAAAACGCCGCTTGATTTGCGAAAACCCACTGCAATAGGAAAAGGAATCGAGATGGGAGGCAGGCTCATAACAGAGGCAAACGGAGGCTATGACCATAACTTTGTTTTGAGAAATTCCTCTTGCGACCTCGTAAACGCCGCAAATGTTTTCGACCCCAAAACGGGCAGAACAATGTCGGTATATACGACAGAGCCCGCAATGCAGTTTTACTCCGCAAACTTCGTAAACAACGTAAAGGGAAAAAACGGAGCGACATACAACAAATACGCGGGGCTTTGCCTTGAAACGCAACACTGCCCCGACGCGGTACACAACCCCCACTTCGCAGGCATAGAACTATATCCCGAAGACACTTACACGAGCGCGACGGTGTATTCATTCGGAGCGTAAATTTACCGGGCAAGGCTGAAAACCTTGCCTTTTTTATAAGCTTTTCGCGGCGTCAAGCTCAACTTCAAACATTAAATCTCCGCGGCAAACCGTGCTGTAAGACGGCGTGTGCGGAATTTCGACATTGCTTTTCTGCCAATTCAAGAACTCGGCATAGTATTCGGGCTTCATGCAATAGATAACGGAGCGCACTGTGTCGGAAAAATCCATTCCCCTGCTTTTTAAAATTCCGCCTATAACTTGCATGGTAAGCTCCACCTGCTTTTTTATGTCGCCGAAGTAAAGGGTTTCCCCCGTCGGAGCAATCGACGCAGTTCCCGAGACCATTATGCGCGAATATGTGCCAAACTTCATTTCGACGGCGCGCGCAAAAGAGCTTCCGTATTTTGTCGCCCCGCACTGCAAGGGACTTTCTATTTCGTAAATTTTACCAAGCCTTGGCGCGTCTTTTACGCCAATCAGCCCCGCCTGGATTTTCGATTTTTTCGGGTTTGGAGAGCCTATGCCCGTGCTCGCGGGAAGAAGCCCCTTAAATACGCCGTTTTCATTGAAAAACTCGGTTCTGCCCTTGTTGAAATCGTCGTACCACGCCAAAATTTCATCATTGTAAAACCAAGTGCGCGCAAGGTCCGAAAATTTAAACCCGCCCAATGCCAAAACTTCTTTAAGCTCCTTAAAAACTTCCTTTGTGTAAGATGCGCCGCAATCGGCTCCCTGCGGCAGGCATACGCCGAAAGACCTGCAATACTCCTCGCCCCCGCATTTAAAGAAAGCCGCGACGGAATTTTTTTCCGTAATTTTAAATTCGGGCTTTGCCCCCTTTAAAGACGTTATGTGCGCCCCCGCAAGCTCCGGAAGCGAAACTTCGTCAAGCGGCAAAACATGACCCTGCGGCAAAATTTTAACGCCTAAAGATTTTTTTAAATCTTCCGCCGCCTGCGCGTACTTTTCGGGCGCAAAAAGCTCTATCGCCAAAAGTTCCGCCCCTTCCGACTTCAAGAAACCGGCAAGACGGGCGAATTTTTCGCGTGCGTCTTGCAATGACGAAAACACCAGCGCCGAATGCAGTTCCCAAACATTTTCCGCAAGCCTTATTTTTTTTGCCATCTCCATTTTTACTCTCCCCAAATAAATTTATTTTATTTATCCATCATAATCGAGGGAAAAACCAATGCAAGCTTTTTAATTCGCAACTTCGTTTTAAAATATAAACTCATTTCTTGCGGAGAACCGCCTTGAAGAAAATCGGATTTATTTGAGAGTTTAAATGGCGGACTTTGTAAACCTTGAAATTACCGTCATCGGAAGTTTCCAAAAGCAAATCTCCGCTCTGCCAATTTACCATGTCGGAAGACCAAAGTGGAGTTGCATCAAGATAATCCAAGGCATACTTTGCCACCGAAAACGAAAAAGACGGGCATCCGTTTTCGATTTTCACGTTGAAATGCTTGTTTTCAGAAAAACTCGCGCTCCCCGAACCGTTCAAACCGAAGGCATACTTTTGCAAATTTGAAATGGAATCGCCAAACGGAGCCGCAGTCTCCGACGCGTCCGCATCTTTGAGGGAATTTGCCGCCGCCCAATCTTCAAAAGAATACTCCAAGCGAAGCGACATCACGGGAGAATCGGCAGTTTCCCCGCTTTTCAAAACGCCCGTAAAATACGCGCCGACTTCATCTCCATAGGCGGCATCAACGTCATAGTGGTATGCCCTGTAAATTTTTCCATCCTCTATATACTCGTAGTCGAGAGAATATTCGGGCACTGTTTCACCGCCATCGTTAAGCTTGTATTTGGGAGTGATTTCCACCTCGTCGGAATCTACGCAAATTCGCCAAGACACGCGCGCGCGAGTGCCCAAAGCCTCTATTTGCGGATAAAACCCGGCGTCGTTTTGCCCCGAATACGGCTGGCTGAACGCGTACTCAAATATGTCGCAATATCCGTTTGAATTCGCGTCTGAAAGCGGATTTGAAGAATTGAAAGCGACGGGATTATATATCGCGAACGTGCGCAGAATAGTCTTGGCTTCCATATAATTTGCGTCCCCTCCCTGAGAGGCTTTAACTTCGATTATCTGCGGAGCGGACGTATCCGTAAGCCTTAAAATGTTCGAGCTCATCACGCTCCCCTGCCCCTTGCTCAAATCGTAGGAAACTTTTAATCCCGAAGAAGCCGACGCCTTCAAGGTTATGAGCTTGGGAGACGCTACGGGAGCTGGCAAGTCCGCAATTTTCGGAAAAACAATCTCCTGAAAACTTTTGTCCGAAATGAGAAACGAAACGTAGGCCGACGCAAACGCATAAACAGTGTTTCCGCTCTGGACGGCTTTTATTATGACGCGCTCCGAAACTCCTTCTGCGGGAACGTAATATCCGTTTTCAATCTTTCCCGACCCCTGCGCGAGTTCAAACGACACTGGCAAATTCGAGGAAGCCGAAGCTTCCAGCAAAATCGGAGAAATCCCCGTAAGCCGCCGGTCGGAAATTGGAGTAAAAAGAATTGTCTGAGTTTTCAATGCGGAATTTTTTTTGGAATTTATCACGCCCACCGCATTCAAGTCAAAGCCCGCCGAAGCGACGCAGCCGACAGGGTCATATATCCCCTGCCCTTCGCTGTCCAAAGTTTTCCCGTCCCCTATTATGTCTATAATGCGGACATAGCGCACGTTTGAAAAATCCAAATAAGGATAGTTTTCAAGAAGAGAATTTTTGTATTCTTCGGAAAATGTGCAACCGCTTGAAAGAGCAAATTCATAGGCGGATTTAAGCTCTGAAAGATCGAAAGGATGCCCGTATCCGCAGGAATATTTCGAGGCGAGATTGTAGATGTAGCGCGGATTGTTCTTTGCAAACGCGCCAATCGGCTTGCTTTCAAGATACAAATTCGGGAAGCGGACAAAATGCGCGCCATCGGATGAAACCTCAACAAAGGCAAGCTCCAAACAATAATCGTCAAAGGAATTTTCAAACACCGCAAAATCAAAGCCGTCGCCGTCGAAAATCGGATAATCGAAAGTCAGGGTGATAGAACCGCCGTCGCCAAGGCATACGATGTCGTAAACGCTGTCGCTTGCCTTGCCCATGGCGTTTTGCGGGTTGCGCCATTCCTCTTCGCAATTCGCGCCGTAAACCAAATTTTTCCAGCCGCTCGCCCAGTCCGCAAAGCGCGCGTCGTCTTTGTGGATTGCCGTGCTGTCCCCTCCCGTCGCGCTTCCGCATGTGTAAAGGAGAAGCCCCGTCTCTTCGTCAGCGACATAGCTTTCCGCAAACGGCATGTAATAGGCGTTCAAAAATCCCGCCCAAAAAAGCCCTATTAAAAAAAATGCCTTCTTCATAAACATCAATATCTCAAATTTACGCCGACTTTGAAAACGCGCCCGCAGGCAGGATAAAATCCGCCAAGCCACGCGGCTGAAATGTAGCGTTTGTCAAACGCGTTCTCAACAGCTACAAAAACTTCCGCATACTTGCAAGGCTTATAATTTGCCTGAAAATCAAACACGCAGTAGTCGGGAATTTTTCTGTATTCGTTTTTGAAGTCCAAACCCTGCACTTCGTCTCCCAAATAGCGCATTCTTGCGGAAATGGTAAGGTTTTCAAGCGGCTTTACATAAATTAAATTCGTTATGGTGTAAGACGGAACAAGAGGAATTTTTTTGTTTTTGTACTCTCCCGAACAAAAACGCGCGTCCAATACCGAGACCATTGAGCTTGCGCCCCAAAAATCCGAGTCGTAAGAGATGGAAAAATCAATCCCGTAGCGTTCAGTGGGCGGAAGATTTATGTTTTCGCTGTGCGCGCCATCGAAAGTTATTTCATTGTTAAGACGCTGGTAAAAGAAATTCAAGACGCAGGAAACTCCGCCGCAAAAATACTTCGCCCCGATTTCGTAATTCTGCCCGTGCTCGGGATCCAAGTCGGAATTAAACGGACGCGCAAAACCGCCATAGCCCTGATAGTCGGCAATTTCATCAGTTGACGGATAGCGGTAAATCTGGTCGAAGCGGAAAAATACAGATGCCTCGTCCGATATTCGGTAGTTCAAGCCGATGTTTGCCGCCAAGCCGCTCTGCCACATGCTCTCGTCAAAATGCGAAAGCACCGCGGGCGGATTTTGATAGTACGGATTTTTTACCCACTGCCCCTTGCGCAAAATGTATTCGGGAATGGTGTCTTTATCGAAACGCGTATCCTCCCCCGAAGTGTACGCCGCCTCATAGCGAAACGCGGAAGTTATCGAAAAATTTTCCCAAGCCTCTAACTCTCCCCCCGCATAAGCCCCGATGGTGGCGCGATTTATGTCGGAGACCTCGGTCTTATTCAGGCGTTCGGCTTCCAAAAAAGCGTCGTAGTTGATGTTGTCGAAATTGAAATCCAAGCCCGCGAACAGCTTTAAATTTTCGCGGATTTCAAAATCCTGCTTCGCGGTTAAAGAATAGCCGTACTGGCGGTTGTCGTACCAAGTTCCAGACATCGACCAGTGCATGTCGCGCAAATTCGCGCCAAAGAACGCCTCGCCGTCGCCAATCGAACTTTTGTTTTTAAAAGACGCAGTAATAAGCCCCAAATCCTGATTGCCGTTCTGGGGGAAGACAAGGCTGGATTTTCTCGGGTTTTCGAAAGCGTCCTCCCAAGTTAGCGCGCCGGGGAATTCAATGTAGTTGTCGGAATAGTTTATCGAAAACTCAAGACTTTGTTTATCGCTAAAATCATATCCCAAACTTGCGTTTATCGAATTGTTTTTCTGGGACGAATTATCGCGATAGCCGTCGTCCCGCAAGAGAGAGCCTTCCAAAGACGCGTAAAAATCGCCATACCCGCCCCGATAATTCAGGTTGAGAGAATAAAGCCCGTAAGAGCCCGCGACAAAACGCGCCCCGAAACGGTTTTCATCGCCGCCTTTCAGCGTCTTTATTTTTATGACGCCCGCGACCGCCCCGTTGCCGTAAACCGCGGAGTGCGAGCCGCGCAAAACTTCAACGCTTTCAATGTTGTCAAGAGGGATTTGAAGCCAGTTTATTGAGCCTAAATCCGCAGGATTAAGCTTGCGAGAATCCACCAAAACCAAAATTCGCGACATCGAATTTTCCCCGTAGCCGCGCATTGCGATGTCTCCGTTTATCGAAGAGCCGCTCGTTGAACGGAAAACGATATTCGCCTTGTTTTGCAAAATTTCCGCAACGCTCACGGCAGACGCATTCAAAATTTCGTCGCGGGAAATGTATGTGTTGTTTGAAGGAACGCCCAAAGCGTCAAAACCAAAATCGTACGCCTCAACTTCCAGTTCGTCCAAAACAGGCGCGTCTTCGCAAAGAGCTTGCGCCGCCCAAAACAAAAGCAGCGCAAGCGTGTATGAGTATGGATGTGCAAAAAAACGAAACACTTATTATGCGGACTTTCGGCGGCGGAATACGGCAATCGCAATAGCCAACGCGCCAAAAATCAAAGCGTAAGTTGAGGGTTCCGGAACATTGTACGCAATGTTGTCAAACGCGACATAAACGGGATAGTTCGCGCAAATGCCCGATCCGTATTGCGTGTAGTCGGAAGTGTAGTTTGTTTCGATTGCGAAACCAAGAGCAATCACTCCGCCTAACGAGGACAAATCGACAGTCTCCCAAGAGTCTGAAATTTTTTCCCCGCTGCCCATAGACCAAGTAATCATGTCGCTTACATCGCCATTGGCATCTATGCCGTAAATTATGAGGTTCATATAATAATCAGACCCTGTAATTGGCGAAGCGGCATATCCGTCCCCTTCCAACATGGAGTAGTAGGAATATGTTGTGTTTACAAGGTCTATCGAAGATATTTGCACTTCTTCTTCAAACGACATAATAGACATATCGGTAGTTGCCACGCCTGTCGAAGAGTCGAGCGTCATATTGGATGAAACAGCATAGAATATGCCGTATTGAGAGCTTCCGCCCGCACCCGAACCCGTTATTGAGCTATACTGGTTTGTGTAGTCTTTTGTGGAAGTATCGGTGTCTTTTGAAACCTTGAACCCCTGCCATGAAGAGTAAGACCCCCACCAAGTATAGTCGTAGGAAAAATATGCAACATTGCCGGAAGACCAATCATATGTTGCAGTTTGGTCCTGAACGGCAGGTTCCATATATTTGTTAGAGCCCAAGTCAACATCTTCGAATGTTACGACTGCGGCATTAAGCGAACACAGGGCTGAAAACGCAAGCCCCAACGCCATTATTTTGTTTTTCATTTGTTTATTGCTCCTTTTGACGCCTAACTGCGAGGCGGTTTTTGTGAAATAAAAGACCTCCCGCAATGCAAAGCAATGAAACAAACGCCATCAAAACGCGAGCCGCGAAACAAGAAACGGCGCGCAATTCTGCTCCTACAAGCAATCCGTTCCACAGCTTCTTCTTGCGAGAAATCTGCGGATTGTTCCGCATGCACGTCTTCTGGCTTTTTTGCGGAGATTTTCAGTTTTACCAAAACCTCCCTCGACGCCCCTTCCCATAAAAAATTTTTACAGTGGTGTAGCGACCGAGTTTCAAACAAAATTTACAGCGGCGCGACCGCGCTCGATTTCCACGAGCTTCCGTTTGCATGCGAACTTTTTTTCAACCCCGTTCGGAATTGAAAAACGTTTTTTTAACACAGCGGGCAAAACCCGCCGCAATTTAAAAGAACATAAATAAAAAATGCGCCTTTTTTCATTCAGGTCAAGCAGAATAGATTTGTAAAAATCCTTTTTTGTAAAAAAAAATTAAAATGATTTTTTATTTGGAAAATCCGAGAATTTGTGAAAAATTTAGTTTATTATTATGGATAAAGAAAGCATATTGAAAATTTTGGCAAAAGTTAAATATCCGCCATACGAAAAGGATATAGTAACATTCAAAATGGTAAAAGAAGTGCGGATTGACGGCGCAACCGCGGCAATAGGCATCTTCACGGGCGCAGACAAGCAGAAGAACGAAATTATCGAAAAATCCGCGCTCGAAGAGCTTAAAAAGGCGTTTCCCGAACTGCATCCGCAAATCGTGTTTTTGGAAAGCGATCCATCGCGCCAAGCCGCGGTTATGCCAAATTCCGAAACATTGAAAAACGCAAAATTTAAAATCGCGGTGGCATCAGGCAAGGGCGGCGTGGGAAAAAGCACCGTCGCGGCAAACTTGGCAAGAGCTCTCGCAAAAATATATCCGCCAAAAGACGGCGAAGCGCAAATCGGGCTTATGGATTGCGACATACATGGTCCGAGTGCGACGATTTTATTCGGAGACATTCCCTCCCCCACCACCGATGGCGAAAAAATTTTCCCGCCAGCCGCAAACGGAATAAAAACAATTTCAATGGGAATGCTTGTCGATGACTCCCAGCCGCTCATTTGGAGAGGTCCAATGATTACAAGCGCAATCAAGCAGTTTACAAACGACGTCGAATGGGGAAAGCTTGAATTTATGATTTTGGACCTCCCGCCGGGAACGGGAGACGCAGTCATAAGCGCGACTCAAATAATCCCCTTGGACGGCGCAATCATCGTTACAACCGCCAACAAGCTCGCCGAAAAAACCGCGACGCGCGGAGCCAAAATCTTTGAAAAGACGAATGTCAAAATCTTGGGCATAGTCGAAAACATGGCGTTCATGCAAATGCCCGACGGCACCAAAATGAAAATATTCGGCAAGGGAGACGCACAAGACTGCGCAAAGGAACTTTCGACAAAAGTTATCGCCGAAATACCAATCGATACAAGCCTGCAAACAGACGCGCCGAGCGCGCAGGCAGAAGCGGTCTTTGAAAATCTCGCAAAAGAAATTATCGCAAGCCTTTCATAAAAAACTAAAATAAAAAACAAAAGCTCTCGGAGAAATCTTCGGGAGCTTTTTTGGCGGTATAAAACTACTTTTTTTTAACAGACTTTTCTATATATCAAAAGGATTAGTTAAATAAAATTCAAGAAACGCTCAGTTGAAAGCCCGAAAAAAAATATAGCAAGCATTTTCTTTTTGTGAATCGTAGAAACCTCAATTTTACGCAATTATAACTAATAATTTTACATCAAATTGCGGGTTAGACGAGATGCAAAAAAAGCTACGGTAGGAGCGTATAAACAAATACGTGACTACTGTAGCTTTTTTGTGAAGCGGAGTATAAACCGCAATTTCACGCAAAATTAAGCTTTTTCAACAAGACCGGCCTTAATAGCCTTAGCGCATACCCACATGCGCTTTACCTGTCCGTTTGCAAGACGAACGCGAATGCGCTGTACATTCGGTTTAAATACGCGATTATTCTGCTTTACGAGCTGCAAACCGATACCGCCGCTTTTCTTGCTTTGACCTTTGTGGATAATAACGCGACCCTTCACCGGACGCTTGCCTGTAACTGAACATATTCTTGACATGATAAAATCAACTTTCCTGTATTTTTTATAAATTCAAAGTCGAATAAAGTACACCTCTATCCAAGCTTTGCAAGTTTTTTTTATTCTAAAACAGAACTATGCGTTCTGTTCCGCAACAACTTTTGCGATTTCAGCCTTGCGAGCCTTTTCAGCAATCTTGGCTTGACGTTCGTTTTCCTTGCGTCTTTTTGCCGCGAGTGCGCGCTGTTTGTGCGCATTCGGCTTTGCGCCTGCCGCTTTTTTTACAGGCTTACGCTTTGCTCTTGAAGACCATGCTACTAATCCGCTCATTTTTTTGTTTCCTTTTAGGTTTTTAATTGAAATTTAAGCGGTTGAATTTAGCATCTTTTTCAAACTAATCCAGTTTTTTTTTCAAAAATTTGCAACTTTTTATAAAAAAATGCGTTATAATATGCAAATGGAATGTTTTTCAGATAAAAACTTGGAGCTTTCCGAGCAAAAAAGCATTTGCGACGAAGACGCCATGTTGATGCAGGACGTCGCAAACGGCAACGACCACGCATTTCGTATGCTCGTTGAAAAATGGAAAAACGCGCTTATAAACTTCTTTTACCGTTCAACCTCAAACGCCGCGACATCCGAAGACTTGGCGCAACTCACTTTCATAAATATTTACCGCGCCCGCGAAAATTACCGTGCGAGGGCGAAATTTTCCACATATCTTTTTCAAATTGCCCGCAACATTCTAATCAATGAATACAGGCAATCCGCCCGCAGACCTCAAAGCGTGGAATTGGAAACGGATTTTACCGACGACAAAAATTCGGACATGGAAACTGCGGAACTTGAAGAAATTTTCGAGCTTGCGATAGCCGAAATGCCCGAAAACCAGCGAACTGCAATTTTGCTTTTGAAGCAGCAGGGCTTTACTTACGATGAAATTGCAAAGACGATGGACGCGTCGGTCGGCGCTGTAAAAACTTGGATTTTCCGCGCGAGAGCAACTTTGCGCAACGCACTTAGGGAAAGGAAAGCTTAAAATGGAAATTGACAAAACAATAGACGAATTTCTTTCAAAAAAGAAAATCTCTGCAAATGAGGATTTCACGGACAACCTTTTTCTGAAAATCGAAAAAGACAAAGAAGCTGACATGATAATCGACGAATTTCTGCAAAAGGAAAAGATTGCTGCAAGCCCCGATTTTACGCAAAAAATAATGCGCGAGATTGCATTTTTAAAAATGCGGAAAGTTCTGCGCTACGCCTCTTCTTTCGCGGCGGCGGCTTGCGTTGCATTCGCGTTTTTCATGGTGAGAACCGACAAAACTTCGCAGATTGCAAGCGAATTTCAAGAAATCGAAAACGCAGTGGCGTCTCTAAGCGAATACGAAAAAGAATTCAATTCTTATGCGCCGAATTTCTGCGATTACGATTTGACCTTGTATGCGATGAAATAATCCACATGCGCGCCTTTGGCGGGAGCAAAATTTTGCTTCCGCCTTTTTTTGTGAAAAACCCAATGAAAAAGCGCAAAAAAAACGCCAAGCAATAAACTTGGCGTTTTTCAATTTAAAATTTCAAATTAGCGACCGAAACCGAAGCGAACCTTCAAGCCGAAAGTCTTGGAGTGCTTGATTACGTCGTTGCCGAAGTTCCATTCGCCGAATACGGAGAACGCAACGATTGAGTTTGCCCAATATGTAAGTTCCGCGTCAATGGTGCGGAATGTTTTAAAATCATCGGAACCGGAGTGCCACAAGAATTTGCCGGAAAGAGAGAAAGATTCCGTCAAAACGAGTTCAACGCCGCCGCCGTAGTTATAAATGAAATTATTTTCGGAAAAAGAAGTTTTTTCGCCATCGACAGTTGCGTCAAGAGAATTCCAGCCATAACCTGCAGAACCGTATGCGAAAGGCTTGATTGCCTGAATAAAGTCCCAACCTGTCTTAACTGACAAATACGGCTTCAAGCCAACTGCCACATTGAAAGAGTTTCCGGAGAGATTTGCGTTTTCAATGCTATTTGCATCGTCATTAAAACCGTCCAAATCCGTATAGCCATAGCCCAAATTTACGAACAAGTCCATGCCGAACCAGTCAATATCCTGCATTGTGTTTACGCCGGGCTTGAATACCGGAACATTAAATTCCACATTTGCAACCGCGCCAACTTGGTTGGAATCATTTACGCCTTCTTCCAAGTCGGTAAATGATGCGCCGCCGCCAAATTCAACATACATGCGGCCGAGATTTGCTTCGCCTTCGGCTTTTTTGCTGTACGCAAATGCGGAGACTGCCATTAAGAATGCAGATACTGATACTAAAAATGTTTTCTTCATATTCATAATGACAACAGGATTAACATTTTTTAAGAAGATGTAAAGACTTTTTTTATTTTTTTTAATTTATCTGAAATACGCCTACTCTACATTGCGCTTAAAACATATTCTCTCGACCGCGGAGTCAAAGCCCCCCGTGCCCGGAAGTATTTCAATTTCAAGCCTTGTGTAATAGAAAGGCAGCGCATTGCCATAATCCAAGTCTATTCTCACGGCGTCCTTTTCCGTCGTAAGCACATATTCGGCACCCGCGCGCACGGCGTCCTTAAAAAAGTCGTCAAGCTCCGATTTCAAAAAGCGGTGGTGGTCCAGAAAATGCTCGAAATACACGATTTCAGCCCCTGCATCGACCAGAAATTTCTCAAAGCTCGAAGGAGATGCAATGGCGCAAAAATAAGCGATTTTTTTCCCTTTCAAAAACTCGATAGGCTCCTGCTTCATCGAATGGAACTCCACGAGATGCTTCGACTTGTGGGCGCATTCGATAAATTCCGCGCCCGTATTGTATTGCCTAATGAAATTTTCAAGCTCTTCGTCGCGCCTGCCGTCGCTCTTTGTCAAAAAGATGTAGGAGGCGCGCTTCAAGTGGGAGACCGGCTCGCGCAAAATCCCGCGCGGAAGAAGCGATTTGTTGCCGAAAGGATTGGTTTTATCGACAAGCAAAAGCTGCATATGCCCGCGTAGCGGCAAATACTGGAAACCGTCGTCCAAGATGAGCGTATCGACGCCAAACTCCTTTATCGCGAAGTTGCCCGCCCTCACCCTGTTTTTGTCAACTACGACGACAACCCCTGGAAGATTGCGGGCAAGCATAAAAGGCTCGTCGCCCGCGAATTCGGAATTTAAGAGAATGTTCTTGCCGTCGCTTACGACTTTCGGCTTGGGAAGCTCTCCGTTAGTTATCCACCTCCAAAGCTTCTTGAACAAACCGTCCGACTTGCTCTTGTAGCCCCTGCTCAAAATCGCGACCTTGCGCCCCTTTGCGGTAAGCTCGCGGGCAAACTTTTCCACAACGGGAGTTTTGCCGGTCCCGCCAACCGTGAGATTGCCTACAACTATTACAAGGCACCCCAGCGGGCTGTCCCTGAAAATCCTGTTTTTGTAGAGAAAATAGCGAAACTTCACAATCCCGCAAAATATCCACGAAAGACCTTTTAGAAAGCATCCGTAAATGCGCGCAGGCAAATCTTTGCGGCGGTCGTAAATCACATCGACCGTCGTGCGCTCAAGATTTTGCAAGGCAAGCCTGATTTTCTCTCCAAAAGAATCTTCGGACATCTTTTTTGGGGAAATTCAACGTTGCTGTTATTCGCGCGGAGGCAGTTTTTCAAGATTCCAAATATCGTCGGCGTACTCGGAAATGGTGCGGTCGCTTGAAAACTTGCTCATGCGGGCAGTGTTCAAAATCGCCATTTTAGCCCAGCGCGCCTTGTCTTTATAGACTTCGCCAAGCCTGTCCTGCGCGTCGCAATACGACTGGTAGTCGGCGCAGACCATAAACTGGTCGCCCCAGTCCAAAACAGACTTTCTGAGAGGCTCAAACGCAGTCGGGTTGCCGGGCATGAAGTAATCGGAAACAAGCCAGTCCAAAACGGACTTTAAGTTTTCGTTTGAATTGTAAACGTTCCACGGGTTGTAGCCTTCGGCTTTCAGCTTCTGCACTTCATCGACATTCATTCCGAAGATGAAAATATTGTCCTTGCCGACTTCCTCCAGAATTTCGACATTCGCTCCATCGAGAGTTCCCATTGTGATTGCGCCGTTTAAAGCGAGTTTCATATTGCCTGTACCCGAAGCTTCCTTGCCTGCGGTTGAAATCTGCTCGGAAACATCGGCGGCTGGAATAATATCCATGGCAAGAGACACATTGTAGTTGGGAATGAATGCGACTTTCAGCTTTCCCTTTATTCTCGCATCGTTATTTATGACATTTCCAACGGTATTGATTGCCCAGATGATGTTCTTTGCCAAGTCGTAGCCGGGAGCCGCTTTCGCGCCGAAAATAAACGCACGCGGAGAAATGTCGGCATCAGGATTGTGAAGCAGGCGGCGGTAGAGCGTAAGAATGTAAAGCAGATTGAGATGCTGGCGTTTGTATTCGTGAAGCCTCTTGATTTGGACGTCGAAAATAGCGTCGGGATTTAAATCTACCCCGCACAAGTCTTTTACGATTTTTGCAAGATGCGCCTTGTTTTCACGCTTGATTTCCATGTACTTCTTTTGGAAGTCGGAATCTTCCGCAAACTTTTCGAGACCTTTAAGCTCGTCGAGATTTTTCGGCCAAGAGTCGCTTTTCAAGGTTTTCGTAATCAAGTCGGAAAGCCCCTCGTTTGCGGTTTTCAGCCAACGGCGCGGAGTTATGCCGTTTGTCTTGTTGTTGAATTTTTCGGGCGAAATTTGGTAGAAGTCGCGCAAAACGCTCTCTTTTAAAAGCTGAGAGTGGAGTTCGGCAACGCCGTTTACGCTGTGAGAGCCGACAACCGAAAGATACGCCATTCTCACCATTTTTGGAGACCCCTCCTCGATTATCGAAAGGCGGGCGATCTTATCGGAATCCCTGCCGTAAATGCTTTCTACATAAGAAAGCCAGCGGGCGTTGATTTCGTAAATAATCTGCAAATGGCGCGGCAAGAGCTTTTCAAAGAAAGGCACGGACCATTTTTCCAAGGCTTCGGGGAGCAGGGTGTGGTTCGTGTACGCAAAAACATGCGTACATATTTCCCAAGACTTGTCCCAACCCAATCCTTCAACGTCAACCAAAAGGCGCATGAGTTCGGGAACCGCTATCGCAGGGTGAGTGTCGTTTAGCTGGATTGCAACCTTGTCCGCAAAAATATCCCAATTTTCCCCGTTCAAAGACTTGAAGCGGCGAATGATGTCCTGCAACGAGCAAGTTACAAAGAAATACTGCTGCATAAGGCGCAGAATTTTGCCGTTTTCAGTCTTGTCGTTCGGATACAAAACCTTCGATATGGTTTCGGACATCGCCTTTTGATGGACAGCCTGGGTATAGCCGCCGTTATTAAAGGCGTTCAAATCAAGCTCGTTTGTCGCGCGGGATTCCCACAGACGCAGGAAGTTTACTGTGCCCGCGCCGTAGCCGACGACGGGAACATCCCACGGGACGCCGAGGAGTTCACCTTCGGGAATCCACCTTACAGACCAGTCTCCCGTAGAAGACATAACCCCCTCGACCCTTCCGCCGATTCCGACTTTCACTGTGTATTCGGGGCGGACAATATCCCACGGGGAACCGAATTTAAGCCAGTTGTCGGGAGACTCTATCTGCCTGCCGCCCTCAAAACTCTGCGTGAAAAGCCCGAATTCGTAAAGTATGCCGTATCCGACCGCGGGATAATCGAGAGTGGCAAGAGAATCTTGGAAGCAAGCCGCAAGACGCCCCAAGCCACCGTTGCCAAGCCCCATGTCAACTTCGCTTGCCATGATGGAATCGAAATCAAGCCCAAGCTCTTTCAACGCCTCTCTTGCAACATCCATGAGTCCCGAATTTGTCAAAGTATCTTCAGTAAGCCTGCCCATCAAATATTCGAGAGACAGATAATAAACGCGCTTTGAATTTGCCTTGTATTGGCGCGACATTGTGGAAATAAACCTGCCCATTATTTCGTCGCGAACCGCCATTGCCGTCGCAAGCCACCAATCGCGCGGCGTTGCTCTGACCGTCGCGCGCGCCAATGAGCGTTCCATGTGCCAAAGAATTGAATTTTTGAAGTCTTTTACGGAAGCGTTCACATAAAATTTGCATTCTTTGCGCGCTTTCGATTCGGATGAGGATTTTTTTGCCATGATTTTTAAATTCGCCTTTTTAGAGTTTAGCGGATGTTTAAAATCTAAATTTAGACAAAAAAGCGCACCTTTCAAGCATTTTGTTATTCAATTAAAACGCCATTTGCCGATGTTTTTTTGCAAAGCGGAATTTAAGCTTGAAAAAGAGGCAAAACCGAACTTTTATTTTTCGGCATTGAAAGGATTTTATAAGATGAAAAAATTTGCATTTGTCGGCGCGGGCAAAATGGCGTCGGCAATAGTTTCGGGAATGATAAAAAGCGGCGCGGTCCGCCCCTGGGATGTTGAATGCGTAAGCGGCGCAGACTCAACGGGCGCGGATCTCGCAAGAAACACGGGCATCAGCCACACCGCGAAAATCGAAAACATAAACGCGGAAACAGTGGTGCTTGCCTGCAAGCCGCAACAGCTTGCGGAAGTAGCCCAAAGCATCGGGCAAAAGCGCATGGATTTGGTAATTTCGATTTTGGCGGGAACCACAATTTCAAAACTGCGCGAACGCTTCCCAAACGCGGGTAAAATCGTGCGCGTAATGCCCAACATGGCGGCTCTCATTTCAAAAGGAATTTCCTGCTTCGCGCCCGAAACAGAGCTTGAACCCGACCAGGAAAAGACGGTCGAAACAGTCTTGAAGGCAATCGGGAAAGTCATAAAATGCCCCGAAGCGCAGCTCGACGCAGTGACAGCCCTCTCGGGAAGCGGCCCGGGATATGTGTTTGAATTTGCCGCCGCGCTAATCGAGGCGGGCAAAGAACTGGGATTTGACAACGAAACCGCAAAGGAGCTGTCAATCCAAACGATTTTGGGAAGCGCAATGCTTCTTGAAAAAGACGAACGCTCGCCCGAAGAATTGCGAGATGCGGTATGCTCCCCCGGGGGCACAACCCTCGCCGCCCTCGAAGTTTTCAAGGCAAGCGATTTCAGAAAAACCGTAAAAGACGCCCTCTTCGCCGCGGAAAAACGCTCAAAAGAGCTTTCCAAGCTGTAAAAACGGGCGTTTTTTTAAAAAAGTAAAAAAAATACAACTAAAAACTTGACGTTTCGAATATAAATTGACAGAAAAGACATCAATCAATTCAAGAGAATCAATTTTTTAAACAAAAAAAAATCAAATATTATGAAAAAGTTCTTGGCATTATCCTTGGCGGCCGCTGCACTCTTCGGCTGCTCGACTGAAAAAGTAGCGATAAACTCCTGCCCTGCCGGCGCGGATGTTTTAATCGGCGGCGAAATGGTAGGTCAGACTCCTTGCGAAGTCAGCCTGAAAAAAGACTCAACTCATAAAATTGTCATTCAAAAAGCGGGTTATAAGGAAGTTTCCTACACTCTCGCAACATCGGAAGACCTTCCCGAAATCAAGTTTGGACCGCTTGTTGATATGGGCGTTTATATGAGCCTCACTCCTGATGAAATCAACGCAAAGCTCTATCCCGCATTTCTTCCCGAAACAGCGGGCAACAATCGTGCCGACGCATATTTGGACGCTGTCTTGAAAGCCGATACCCTCAAGAAGGAAGGCAAGATTTGCGAAAAAGAACACTCCGCAATGATTGGCTCGATTAAAGATTTTTACACAAAGTAATTTAATCTCATAAATTCAAAAAACCTCCGAATTTTCGGAGGTTTTTTTATGTACATGAAACAGGCGATGTTTTATGGAATTTGTAGCACGGGTAAAAGAATACAAGCGAAAGTTGTAAAAACGCCTGCATAATTTCAACCTGCAAAAATCGCAAACCGATTTCATAATTCTGATTTTGCCAAAAGACGGAAATAATACGCGAACCTCTGCTTGAAAACATAGATTTCAAAGTATGCCTTAAACGCGGGAAATTCCGAATGCAACAGTCGGCGGAGAATCGGGAGAGAATGCTAAAACTTACCACTACGGATGGGTTGAAAACATAAGGAAACCTTGAAGCCAAAACGCCGTTTTATTTCAAATAAACGGGTTTCAAATACGAAAAAGCTTTTGCCATTCCCCGAAACAAAGAGACAAGCCAAGCGGCAAAAAGCAGATTAAGTTTCCGTCCCCAAAAAAGATTAAAGAGTTTCGACAAAACGCTTTTCGCGAATAAGCATTATTTTCACAGGAACGGTATGGTCGATTTTCTTGGAAATTTTTTCGCTTAAAAGCGAAATCATTTTCGCCGCCTCTATGTCGTCAACCTTGTCGGGCTCAACTATCACTCTAAGCTCCCTGCCCGCCTGCAAGGCGTACGCGCTCAATACCCCGTCAAATTCCATGGCGGTTTCTTCAAGGCTCTTCATTCTGGAAAAATAGCTGTCAACGGGAGTCATCCTCGCCCCTATGCGGGTCGATGAAATCGTGTCGGCAATTTTTACAATCGCCCCGTATATTCCGCCGTCGGGAATTTCTCCGTGGTGCGCTTCAACCGCGCTTGCGATAATTTCGTCCTCGCCCAGCCTGCGCAAGAAAGACGCGCCTTCAAGAGCGTGCGAAAGCTCCCCGTCGGCAGCCTTTCCAATGTCGTGAAGAAGAGCCGCCCTCTTTGCTATTATCGGATCGCAATCCACTTCGGAAGCGAGAATTCCCGCAATCAAAGCCGATTCAATGCTGTGTTCAAGCGTGTTTTGATTTAGCGACAAATGGAAGCGCAGCGCGCCCAGACGCTCCAAAATTTCAGGATGAAGACCGCTTATGTTGAGCTGCTTGGCGGCGTCCGCGCCGTAATCCATGCAGGATTTTTCAATTTTTATTTTTGCCGACGCCAATGCGGATTCTATCGTTGCGGGGTTTATTCTGCCGTCGGCAACCAAAGATTCCAAAGCAGTCTTTGCAATCTCTCTCCTTGCGGGATCAAAAGAGGAAACCATGACGGAATCCGGAGTTTCGTCTATCACCAAAGTCGTGCCCGAAGTCGCTTCAAAAGAGCGTATGTTGCGCCCTTCCTTGCCAATCAGCCTTCCTTTCATGGCTTCGTTTGGCAGTTTTACAAGGCAGGCGTTCACTTCCGAATTTACGGAAAGCGCGCTTCGCAAAATAGTGTCAAGCAATATTCGTTTGGCTTCGCTTTCAAGCTCCTTGCCCGATTTCTTGAAAAGCTCAAGCTTGTATAAAGCCAAATCTTCCTCGCACTTTCTCGAAATTTCACGCTTCGCCTCCGCATAAAGACTTTCGATGTCCAAATCGGAAAGAGAAGCAAGCTTGCCCGCATACTCATGCTCAAGCTTTTTGAAATTTTCCATCCTGCGGGTCAAAAGCGCGGTTTCATCAGCCGCCCTACGCTCGGCAAGGCGGGATTTTTCGATGCTGTAAGAGGCGTCGCGTATTTTGGTTTCAAGCTCCCTGCTGTTTTGCCGCGTCTCTTCGATAAGCGCGCGGTATTCGCTTTCAAGGGTTCTCGCGCGGTCTTTCAATTCCTCTTCAAGCTCTTTTTTGCGCTCTTCAAGCCTGTGCTTTTGCTCTGCCGACACGCTGTCGATTACCGAATTCATCTTGTGGCGCATCGACTGAGCCTTTACAAGCAATATCATGCATTCGGCGGCAAGCATCGCCGAAAGCAGTCCGAGCAAAATTGCATTCGTATCGAAAATTTCGTAATTCAAAGGCTCCCCTTTATTTTTTTACAATTCAACTTTAAGCCAAGCGCGACATTTGGCAAGTTTTTAAAGAAAAAAGTTCTCGACAATCATCCATATTTTCATAGATAAAATCGAATTGCATAAAAATTTTGCATAAAAGTAAAAAAGGAGGAAAATTGCCATGAAAAAAATAATCGGCGCCGTTTTGATTTTATCAATCGCCCTCTCGGGAATTCAATCTTTTGCGGCTGACAAGACAAAAGACGAAAAAGAAACCGCAAAAAAAGGAAAAAGCGAACTTAAAATCGACAAGGAAGCCCTGAAAAAGAAGGTCCGCACAATGCCGAACGGAGACACATTTGTGGGATTCATTCCGATGTCAAAAGCTTTCTGCGTAAATTTTCCGCGCGCGCTCGACTCCTACACCGCATACCTTATGCCTTGGATCGATTTAAAGGAAATTGACGGCATTATTGCGGAAAAAACAGGGGATTCCAACCCCGCAAACAATCCGCAAAACTTTTTGAAGGCGGTAAACGGGGCAATGGCAAAATACGCCTGCCGCCTGAAAAAAATCCCTACGACCGAAGTTGTAATAAAACAGCGCATACAGGCGGGCATTCCCCTATACTGGTTCTGTTGGGAAGACGACAACATCTGGGGATACATGGGCGCAAGAACTCTCGAAAGGAAATCGGCAAAGCCCGAAGAATGGAAAAAACTCGTCGCCCAAAAACTTTACAAGCCGAATTTTTCACAGCTGAAAATAAGAAGAAACTCCTCTTTTTTGGTTTTGGGATACAACGCCCAAACGGGAGAAATTGCAATTTCCCCCGCAAACAACGACGCAAGCATAATCTGGATTACCGCGCAAGAAATGAAAAAGCAGGACGTAATGCTGATTGAGGCGTCATGGTAGAAATTTAAAAGATTTTTGTTGAAGAAGCGCGCGTTTATCCAATAATGGCAACGTGCGCTTTTTTTATTTTAAGCACAATTTTTTATTATGAAAAGACCCAAAACTTACGCCGACCTCGCCGCCGAGCTGGAGCCTAAAAAAAAGACGCTCTACACCCACCCTATCGACCCTTCGCAAATGAAAAAACTCGAAGAGTGGCTCAACTCGCACCTATGGGCTCCGTACAAGGTAAACTACGCAAAATTCGCCTACAAAAACCGCGACACAAATGTGGTGGCGTACAATTCGGGAAAACTTGTCGTGCAAGGAAAAGGAACCGAAGACTTTGTAATGTTCGTCCTTGAACCCGAAATTTTCCAAGCGGCGGAATTCGGATACGAAGAAGAACGCCACCCCGAATGGTACGAAGCCCATGCAGGCATTGACGAAAGCGGCAAGGGCGACCTCTTCGGGCCTTTGGTTTCGGCATGCGTCATCGCCGATGCGGAAGCCGTCAGAAAATGGCAGGAAGACGGGCTGAAAGAATCGAAAAAAGTTTCAAGCGACAAGGCAGCCCTTGCAATGGCAAAAAAAATTCGCGACACAAAAGGCGTCGCCGTCAAGGTGAGCTACGCGAACATGGAAAAATATAACGAGCTTTACAGAAGATTTGGAAATCTCAACAAAATGCTCGCCTGGATGCACGCAAAGGCAATCGAAAATGCGCTTTTAGAACGCCAAGTGCCATGGGGAATGCTCGACCAGTTCACAAAACAGCCCTTAGTGCAAAAACAGCTAAAAGCGGATTCCGTAAAAAATTTTGAGCTTAAAATGCAGACAAAGGCGGAAGAAGACCCCGTTGTCGCCGCCGCCTCAATAATCGCGAGGGCAACCTACATATTTGCAATGCGCAAGCTTTCAGCGGAATTTGGAGAAGATTTGATGAAGGGCGCAAGCTCAAAAACAAAGGAGCAGGCTGTCGCAATCGTAAAAAAGTTCGGCAAAGAAGCCCTGCCAAAATTTGCGAAAATGCACTTTAAAACCGCGCAGGAAGCCCTGAAAGAGGCGGAAAAATGATTGGAGTTCTCGCCGAATTCGACAAGCCGTACATGCGCTCAAAACGCTTCATAGTGGGCGTTGACGAGGCGGGAAGAGGCGCGCTTGCCGGAGATGTCGTTGCGGCGGCAGTCTCAATAAGCGACAAGTTTTACGAAGACAATTCCCTTCTTAAATCGCTCGAAAAGCTAAACGATTCAAAAAAGCTTTCGGAAGAAACCCGAAAAGAGCTTTTTAAAAAGCTTTCGCATTTAAAGCAAAACGGCGTATTGGACTTCGAAGCGGGAATTGCAACGGTTGAGGAAATCGAAAAATTCAATATTTTGGGCGCAACCAAAATCGCAATGCGCCGCGCGCTCGACGCAGTGAACGTGCGCGGCAATCTTTCGCTTGCAAACTCCTCGATGCCCGCAACACTCTTCGGAGAGGGAGGCTCGGATTTGAGCAGGGCGGAAGTTTTAATAGACGGTATAAAGCTTAAAAATTTTCCGTACAGACACTTTGCAATCGTAAAGGGAGACGCTTCAAGCCTTGCAATAGCCGCTGCATCCATTGTCGCGAAAGTAACAAGAGACGAAATGATGGAAAAACTCGCGCTTAAATATCCGCGCTACGGGTTTGAAATCCACAAGGGATACGGAACGCCACTCCACTTGCAAAACATTTTGATTTATGGCGCAAGCCCCGCGCACCGCCCAAGCTTTTTAAAAAAGCTAAGAGACGAAACGCCAAAGCCAAAACAGGCGGAATTGTTTTAAGCTAACGCCTCCTCTTTTTCCTGCTCTTTTCGTTTTTTGGGATTGAGCCGATTTTTTTGCCTCGTTCGCTTGCCGCAATCAAAATCGCGATTGCCCCGAAGCTTGCGCAGTACGCCAAAAATATGCAAAGCGAAAAATCTTTCAAATCGAACGAAGGCAAACTTACGGCGCAAATCAAATAGTTTATCTGGGCTATCAAACCGCAACAAAGAGTCGCAACCGCAACCGCCGCGCAAATCGGAGCGGTTTTAAGCGAAAACGGCGCAGTTGCCCTCCCCTTAAAAAATTTTGCAAAAACCGTTCCCGCAAGAACCGCAAAAACCAAGACCACACCAAACAAAGTGTTTAGCGCAAAAAACAAGTCGCCGCTTGAAACCACCCCGTCCGCAACTCCTGAAGAATTTACATGGCTTACAACCTTTTGCGGCATAAAGCCCGAAACATGCCTAAACCATGCGTAAAACACAAAAATCAAAAATGCGCAAAAAAGGCAGTAAAACACGTTCGCGCCATTTTCTTTTGAGAATGTAAAGCCGCCGACCTTTTGAGAAAGTTTAGTTTTGGGCTGTCCGCTTTGGGGAACATCAGAGTCAAAATCCGTCAAGCCTTTCGACTTTGCCTTTTCATAATCCCTCTTGCTGAAAAAAAACAGCGCGGCAATCCCCGCCGCCAAAGAAAAAACAACCCATTCCGAATCAAGCGGCCGCCCGTTTGCCGCACACGCAAACATCAGCGCACCCAATCCGGATATAGCCGCCCCGCTTATTTTATTGTATTTCGACCAAAGGGCGTTGCTCGCAACGGTGTATTTCGACCTCATTCCGAAAATCGGATTTCGCGGCAAAAAATACATAAACGCCCCCGCGGTAAAAAACGTGATGCTTATAAAAATATGTATTGGAAGCAAATTGACATGCATTTTTCCCATAAAAACTTTTGAGCAAAAAAACGCAAGGGATTTTAAGGCATGGGAGCATTTATTTTTTTTGTTGAAAAAGAAGGCGGAATAAATTTTCATTATAACCTTACAATCTTTTATTATGAGCGCAAAAACAAAAGAAAAACCTCAAAACTCTGCGGGAAGATGGATAGGCTACCGCAAAGAGATAAAAGTTCTCGACTGCACCATACGCGACGGCGGTCTGATGAACGACAGCAATTTTGAAGACAAAACCGTAAGGGCAGTCTATGACGCATGCACGGCGGCGGGCATAGACTATATGGAAATCGGCTACAAAAACAGCAAAAAGATTTTCGCCCCCAACAAATACGGCGCATGGCGTTCCTGCGACGAAGACGATGTGCGCAGAATTGTAGGAGACAACAAGTCGGACTTGAAGCTCTGCGCAATGGCGGACGCCGAAAAAAGCGACTACAAAACCGACATTCTCCTCAAGGAAAAAAGCCCCCTCGACATGATAAGGGTGGCGACATATATCCACCAGCTCCCCCTTGCAATCGACATGATTAAGGACGCGACAGACAAGGGCTATGAAACAACCGTAAACATCATGGCGGTTTCAACCGTACGCGAACAGGAATTGGACGAAGCCTTGGAAATGCTCTCCCAGTCTCCCGTCGGCACAATTTACTTAGTGGACAGCTTCGGCTCGCTTTACACCGAGCAAATCGGCTATATGGCGCGCAAGTATTTAAAGTACGCAAGAGCCGCGGGCAAGGAAGTCGGCATTCACGCCCACAACAACATGCAGCTTGCTTTCGCAAACACCATCGAAGCCATAACAAAGGGCATAAACATGCTTGACGCCACAATGGCGGGATTGGGACGCGGCGCAGGCAACTGCCCTCTGGAACTTTTAGTCGGATTTTTGCATAACCCAAAGTATATGCTCCGCCCCGTTCTCGAATGCATACAAAACGACATCGAACCTCTGCGTGAAAAGCTCGGCTGGGGCTTCGACTACCCTTACATGCTCACAGGGCTTTTGAACCGCCACCCGCGCTCGGCAATGGCGCATCAAGACAGCGAAAACAAAAAAGACATTCTTTATTTCTACGACCAGACAATGCGTGAAATATAGGAAATCCGATTGGCGCACAAAAAAACCTTTATCGAAAGATAAAGGTCAGACTGCTGACAAAGTACAAATAGTATTTTGTCAGTTTTTTTTGAAAGAAACA